>NZ_CP065053.1:1858101-2477468 GCF_015689335.1 Massilia antarctica
CTCCTCCACGTTCATCCCCGCCATCGGTTCATCGAGCAGCAGAATATCGGGTTCCGCCGCCAGCGCGCGGCCCAGCTCCACCCGCTTTTGCAGCCCGTACGGCAGCCGCCCCACCGGCGTCTTGCGGATCGCCTGGATCTCCAGGAAATCGATGATCTCTTCCGCCTTTTCGCGGTGCGCCATTTCCTCGCGCCGCGCCGGCCCCCAGTACAGGGCCTGCATCAGGAAATTCGACTTCATCTTCAGGTTCCGGCCCGTCATGATGTTGTCCAGTACCGTCATCCCCTTGAACAGCGCGATGTTCTGGAAGGTGCGCGCAATGCCCGCCTTGGCCGCGCTGTAGCAATCCATGTTCTTGCGGTGCTCCCCGCGCAGCACGATCTCGCCCTGCTGCGGGCGGTACACGCCGTTGATCACGTTGAGCATCGAACTTTTTCCGGCACCATTGGGCCCGATGATCGCGCGGATTTCGTGCTGCCTGACGTTGAACGAGATATCGGTCAGCGCCTTGACCCCGCCGAACGACAGCGAGATGTTGTTCAGGTCAAGGATCACCGGCCCGATCTTGCGCGTCGATCCCTTCGTCCCTGGTTCATTGTCCGTTGGTTCCTTGAGTTCATTCATGTTCATCGCAACGCGCTCCTCACGCAGCCTTCTCCATGACGGGATAGGTGGTAGCCCCGCAGATGCGCAAATCGGCGCTGACCAATCCCACCCGGCCATCTTCAAACTTGACCTGGGTACTGATGAACTGACTGGCTTTGTCGGTGTACAGCGCGTCGATCAGCACCGCGTATTTGTCGGCGATGAATTTGCGCCGCACTTTGCGCGTGCGCGTCAACTCATCGTCGTCCGGATCGAGCTCCTTGTGCAGGATCAGGAAGCGGTGGATCTGGGTCGCGCCCATCAGCGCTTCGCCGGCCAGGTCGGCATTGACCTTTTCCACGCAGTCGCGTATCAGGTCGTAGGTGGTGCAGTGCGCGGCCAGGTCGGTGTAGCCGGCGTAGGCGATGTTGCGCCGCTCGGCCCAGTTGCCGACCGCTTCCATGTCGATATTGATGAAGGCGCACACCTGGCTGCGCGTATCGCCAAAGGCGACCGCTTCCTTGATAAACGGGAAAAACTTCAGTTTGTTCTCGATGTAGTTGGGCGCGAAGATCGCGCCGCAGGTCATCTTGCCCACATCGGCCGCGCGGTCGATGATCTTCAGGTGGCCTTCGCTATCGAACATGCCGGCGTCGCCCGTGTGGAAGTAGCCGTCGGCGTCGATCACCTCGGCGGTCGCATCGTCGCGCTTGAAGTAGCCCGCCATGGTCGCTGCCGACTTGACCAGCACCTCGCCGCTGGCGGCAATCCTTACCTCGACGCCGGGCGCCGGCAGGCCGACGCTGTCGAACTTGATGTTCCCGTCCGGTTGCAGGCACACGTAGGCGCAGGTTTCGGTGGAGCCGTACAGCTGCTTCAGATTGACCCCGATCGAGCGGTAGAAGCGGAACAGGTCCGGCCCGATCGCCGCGCCGGCGGTGTAGGCCACGCGCACGCGCGACAGTCCGAGCACGTTTTTCAGCGGGCCATAGACCAGCAGGTGGCCGAGCGCATACGCCGCGCGGTCGAACGCCGGCACCGGCTTGCCGTCCAGGATATCGGCGCCGCAGCGTTTGGCCACGTCCATGAAGTGGTGGAACATCCTGCGCTTGATCGAGCCCGCGTCTTCCATCCGGATCATCACGGTGGTGAGCATGTTCTCGAACACGCGTGGCGGCGCAAAGTAATAGGTCGGGCCGATTTCGCGCAGATCGGTCAGCACCGTGTCGCCCGACTCCGGGCAGTTGACCGTGAAGCCGGCCACCATCGCCTGCGCCAGCGAGAACAGGCAGTCGCCCACCCACGCCATGGGCAGGTAGGACAGGATGTCTTCGCGGTCGGTCAGCTTGTCGAAGCCAACCCCGCCCACGCCGGCCGCCAACAGCGCGGCATGCGACTGGCATACGCCCTTCGGTTTGCCGGTGGTGCCGGAGGTGTACAGGATGATCGCAATATCGCTGCCGCTGCCGGCGGCAACCGCCGCCTCGAACGCTCCGGGGTGCGCCTGGTCCCATGCGCGGCCCAGTGCCTGCAAGGCCGTCAACGAGGTCAGGGCGGCCTGCTTATAGTGGCGCATGCCGCGTTCGTCGTCGAAGACGATGTGGCGCACCTGCGGGCACAGTGCTTGCAGTTCGAGCAGCTTGTCGACCTGCTCCTGGTCTTCGACGATGGCAAAGCCGATCCCGGCGTCGTTCAATACGTAGGCCATGTCGGCCGCCGGTGCGTCCTGGTAGAGCGGTACCGGCACCCCGCCCAGGCACTGCGCGGCGAGCATGGCCCAGTACAGGCGCGGGCGGTTGTCGCCGATGATGGCCAGGTTCATCCCGCGCGTGAAACCGAGCGAGGCCAGGCCGCAGGCCAGGGCGCGCACCTCGGCATTCACCTCCAGCCAATTCCAGGTCTGCCAGATGCCCAGGTGCTTTTCGCGGAAGGCGGGGCGCTGCGGGCGAGTCTGGGCGTGCGCCAGCAGCCGCCGCGGGAAAGTCTGCAATTGCGAGCCATCGGATATCGTCACCAGCGTCCCCTTTTGTTTGTCCGGCCCCCTCCCGCGAGTGCAAATGCGGGGGTGGCGCGCTTTTTGTGTGATGATATTAGCTCGCGTTGGGCGAGCAGGTTGTCTTTTGGATGACAATTGCCGCCCTAATTCGCGATTTTCGATGTTGCGGCGCACAATGACAAACCAGACACAGACATTAATAGATCACCTGCGCTCGACCATATGGGCCCGCACCCTCACCAGCGCCGAGATGATCCGGGTCGAAGCCGACTGCTTCGAGCAGTTCGTGCCCAAGGGCGGCTTCGTATGCCGCAAGGGTGAGGCGCTGGACAACTGGGTCGGCATTATCGAGGGCCTGGTCAAGATCAACAATTTTTCGCCGTCCGGTAAAAACGTCACCTTCGCCGGCGTGCCCACCGGCGGCTGGTTCGGCGAAGGCTCGCTGCTCAAGGACCAGACCCGCAAATACGATGTGATGGCGCTGCGCGATACGCGCGTGGCGCGCATGCCGCGCGAAACGTTCGAGTGGCTGCTGGAAGTGAGCCTGCCGTTCACGCGCTTCCTGCTGATGCAGCTGAACGAACGCCTGGGCCAGTTCATCGGCCAGGTCGAAAACGACCGCATGCTCGATATCGATACCCGCGTGGCGCGCTGCCTGGCCGCCATGTTCAATTCGCACCTGTACCCGGGACTGGAAAAGCTGGTGCAGATTTCGCAGGAAGAAATCGGCTACCTGTCGGGCGCCTCGCGCCAGCGCGCCAACCAGGCCTTGCAACTGCTGGAGAAGGAAGGGCTGGTAAGGCTCGATTACGGCGGCATCCGGGTGCTCGACCTGGAAGGGCTGCGCCACTTCCAGGCATGAAGCGCGGACGCACACATGCACACGCCCGGCGCCACGGCAGGGCGCGATAGAGGTATCATAAGCCACAATGACATCACCCGATTCAACGCTGCCCATGCCCACTACCACCGCGCGCGATGAGCGCCTCGCGCAGCTGCGCGCCGCCATGCGCAGCGCGCACGTCGACGCCTGCATCATCCCGTCGTCCGACCCGCACCTGTCCGAATACCTGCCCGGCCGCTGGCAGGGCCGCGAATGGCTGACCGGTTTCACCGGCTCGGTCGGCACCTTCATCGCCACCGGCGACTTTGCCGGCTGCTGGACCGACGCCCGCTACTGGACCCAGGCCGAGACCGAACTGGCCGGCAGCAGTGTGCAACTGATGAAAATCCCGTCCGGCGCCAGCCTGCTGCACATCGACTGGCTGGCCGCCAACCTGGCCCTGGGCCAGACGGTGGCGGTGGACGCGCGCGTGCTCGGCCTGTCCACGGCGCGCCTGCTGGCGGACGCCTTGAAAGCGCGCGGCATCATTCTTCGCACCGACATCGACCTGCTCGATTCGGTGTGGCGCGAGCGCCCGGCGCTGCCCTTGGTGCCGCTGTTCGAGCACGCCGCGCCGTACGCGTCGACCAGCCGCGCCGGCAAGCTGGCCGCTACCCGCGCCGCCATGGCAACACTGGGCGCCGAGCGCCACTTCATCTCCACCCTCGACGACATCGCTTGGCTGTTCAACCTGCGCGGCGCGGATGTGAACTACAACCCGGTGTTCCTGGCGCATGCGCTGGTGACACCTGACAGCGCGACCCTGTTCGTGGCCGAAGCCAAGGTCGATGCCGCACTGCGCGCCCGCCTGCTGCTTGACGGCGTCACCCTTGCTCCCTATGAAGACGCCGCCGGCGCGCTGGCCGCGCTGCCTGCCGATACCTCGCTGCTGATCGACCCGCGCCGCGTCACCGCCGGCATGCGCGACACGATCGCGCCTCGTGTGAGGGTGATCGAAGCGGTCAACCCGACCACCTTCGCCAAATCCAGAAAAACCGCTGCCGACGCCGCCCACGTGCGCGCCACCATGGAGCAGGATGGCGCGGCCCTGTGCGAATTTTTCGCCTGGCTGGAAGCCGAACTGGCCAACCCGGCGCGCGCCCCGCTTACCGAAGTGGCCATCGACCGCCAGATCACGGCGGCGCGCGCGCGTCGGCCCGATTTTGTCAGCCCCAGTTTCGGCACCATCGCCGGCTTTAACGCCAACGGCGCCGTTATCCACTACCGCGCCAGCGAGGCGGCGCACGCCGTCATCGAAGGCGACGGTCTGCTGCTGATCGACTCCGGCGGGCAGTACCTGGGCGGCACCACCGACATCACGCGCGTGGTGCCGGTGGGCGTTACCAGCGAAGCGCAGCGCAGCGACTTCACCCTGGTGCTCAAGGGCGTGATCGCGCTGTCGTCGGCGCGCTTCCCGCGCGGCACCCGCTCGCCGATGCTCGATGCGCTGGCGCGCGCCCCGATCTGGGCGGCCGGCATCGATTACGGCCACGGCACCGGCCACGGCGTCGGCTTCTTCCTCAATGTGCACGAGGGACCGCAGTCGATTTCCGCAAGCGCCATGCCGGAGCCGCACACCGCCATGGAAGAGGGCATGATCACGTCGGTCGAACCGGGCATCTACCGGCCCGGCCGCTGGGGTATCCGGATCGAGAACCTGGTGCTGAACGTGGCGCTTGATGCCACCGAATTCGGCGACTGGCTGCGCTTCGAAACCTTGACCCTGTGCCCGATCGACACGCGCTGCCTGCACCTGCCGCTGCTGCGCGCCGACGAAATCGCCTGGATCAACGACTACCATGCCACCGTGCGCGCGCGCCTGGCGCCGCATGTGGGCGGCGCGGCCGCCGCCTGGCTTGACCAACGCACACAGGAGATCTGATGTCGACCGCACGTTCAACCCGGGCCAGCGCCGCCGTCGACCGTCTCAAGGTACGCAGCGGGAATGCCGGCTATTCGATGGCCCGCACCGGCGACGGCCTGTTCTTCCTGTCGGAAGCGCCGGGCGAGCCGCCCCTGTGCGCCCCGCTCGAACTCGACGACTTCGTCGCCTTCGTCAACAAGCTCGGACCGCAAGTGGCGCGGAGGGTCAGCAAGCTCGATGTCGCTTTTGAAAAACAGCTGGTGAAAAAAAAGCCAGCATCCTAGATCCGACCAAGGAAACCGCATGCCCACCAAGGATCTGCTTTCGGCCTATTGGTCGCAACCCGAAATCGCCACCAACGGCCTGATTCTGCTCAATCTGCTGGGGGCCCTGCTACTCGGGCTGCTGGTCGGCTACGAACGCTCTTACCACGGGCGCGCCGCCGGCATGCGCACCTATGGCCTGGTGTGCATGGCCTCGGCCGCGCTGACCATCGTCGGCGGCTATCCCGGCTTCTGGTTCGGCGGCCATGGCTCCTCGCTGCTGGCCGCGGTCGATCCCACGCGCGTGATCCAGGGCATCGTCACCGGCATCGGCTTCCTGGGCGCCGGCGTGATCATGCGCGAAGGCTTCAACATCAGCGGCCTGACGACCGCCGCCTCGATCTGGACCTCGTCGGTCATCGGCATCCTGGTCGGCGTCGGGTTTTACCTGGCGGCGATGGGGCTGGCCTTCTTTTCGGCGATGATCATGATCTATCTCTCCAAGGTCGAAGCCTGGCTGCCCTCGCGCCACGCGGTGGCGGTGATGATCCGCTTCAAGCACGACTTCGTGCCGCGCGAGGATGCGCTGCGCCGCATCGCGCTCGCGCGCGGCTATGCGATCGCCGGCGGTTCGCTCACCATCGGCAGCGAGGGGAGCATGCAGGAATGGCGCTTCGTGGCGCTGGCGCTGTCCAAGAAAAGCGGCGCGCCGCTGTCCGACCTGGCGGCCGAACTGGCGCAGTTCGACGGCATCGACAGTTTTCAAATCTCCCACGCCCGCAATTAAGGAGCGGTCATGACGGCACAAGACATACTCGATTTCTGGTTCCTCCCGGCGCACCATCCGGACCACGCCAAGGCGCGCGACGTCTGGTTCCGCAAGAGCGACGCTTTTGATGCCGAGGTGGCCGAGCGCTTCGGCTCCCTGCTCGAACACGCGGTCGCCGGCGGCCTGCGCGATTGGGACGATGAAGGAGCGCAGGGCGCGCTGGCGCGCATCGTGCTGCTCGACCAGCTCACGCGCAACGCCTGGCGCGGCCAGCCGGCCTCGTTTTCGGGCGACGCGCTGGCGCTGGCGGCGGCCATGCGCCTGGTCGACAGCGGCGCCGATCAAACGCTCACGCCCTTGCAGCGCTGGTTCGTCTACATGCCGTTCGAGCACGCCGAAGATGCGCGCATGCAGGAGCGCGCGGTCGCGCTGTTCACCGGCCTGGCGCAGTACGGCAATCAGTTCGAGGGCGCGCTCGATTACGCGCACCGCCATCGCGGCGTGATCGCGCGTTTCGGCCGCTTCCCGCACCGCAATGCGATTTTGGGGCGCGCCTCCACACCCGAGGAAATCGACTTCCTCAAGCAGCCAGGGTCGGGTTTCTAGGTGACGCGCACGCTCAACATCATCGGTGCCGGCCATGTGGGCAGGGTGCTGGGGCGCCTGTTCGGCGCGAGCGGCAGCTTCGCCGTGCAGGACGTGCTGACACGCTCGCACGCCAGTGCGCTTGACGCCGTCGGTTTTATCGGCGCCGGGCGCGCGCTGGCCGGCCTGGGGTCGATGCGGCCGGCCGATGTGTGGATGCTGGCCGTCGGCGACGACCAGATCGGCGCCGTGTGCGCGCAACTGGCCGCCGGGCAGCCGCTGGCCGGCGCCATCGTGTTTCATTGCAGCGGCGCCATATCGTCGGCGCAGCTGGCGGCGGCCACCGACGCCGGGGCGCTGGCGGCATCCGTGCATCCGATCCGCAGCTTCGCCGATCCGGCGCTGGTGGCGCGGCACTTCGACGGCACGTTTTGCGGGATCGAGGGCGACGCCGGCGCGCTGGCCGTGCTCACGCCGGCGCTGGCGGCGATCGGCGCGCAGCCGGTGGCCATCGACGCCGCGGCCAAGACGGTGTACCACGCGGCCTCGGTGTTTGCATCGAATTATCTGGTGACGGTGCTCGACGCCGCCCTGCGCGCCTACCAGGCGGCTGGTGTGCCCGAACCGGTGGCGCGCGCCATGGCGCAGCCGTTGGCGTCGGAGAGCATGGCCAATGTGTTTCGCCTGGGCGCGGCGGCGGCGCTGAGCGGGCCGATTGCACGCGGCGACATGGATACGGTGGCGCGCCAGCAGGCGGCGCTGGATGTCTGGGACGGGCCGACCGGGGCCTTGTACGGGGCGCTGGTGGCGCCGACCCAGGACCTGGCGCGGCGTAAAACGCGCCGGTGAGGGGGGACGATCCTGAAGTTTCGCAACCGGCGGTAACACCGGGGTCAGACCCCCTAACTGAAAAACCGGGGTCTGACCCCGTGGGGAAACCCGGCGGCTGCCGCGTATGCAACGCGGCTGATGCATTAATGCGAAAAGATGCAACCATGCATCGACAAACGCAAAAAATCGCAATAAGCTAGACCGTTACGGTGATCTTGCGGGAGACTTGCCAAAACGGCAGCGATCCCGTGCCGCTGCTCACGTCGACGAGGGAGACCAGCATGCTATTTTTGAAAAGTACGTCTGTGACAAAGGCGCCCGGCATTTATGAAGTCGATATCGCCGCCAAGCCCCCCGGCAAGACCTTCGGCGTCTTTCTCGCCACCGACCCCGATAATCCCCCGAATTCGATCCTCGCCGGCCTCGCGGAGCTGGGCTTCCAGAACACCCATAGCGAAGCCTACACCCACAAGGATCGCGGCAAGGTGCTCGACCTGCACTTCCAAAAAGACGGCACCGACATCTTCAAGGGCTGGAAAACCGAAGAGTGCGAGGCCAATCTGAAAGCCATCGATACCCTGTTCGGCAACGTCGGCATCAGCGTCACGCCGCGCGTGATGTCCCTGGCCGAAGCCTATTCCTGAGCCATCGCCGCCGCTTGCCGCCTCACGTCGGGACCTCGATGTGATACAGGGCCCACGGGCAGGCGCCGAAGCGTTCGGCCACCGGCCTGGCGGCCATGTCCGGGAACCGGTCCGCATCGTAGACGGCCCACAAGGGCCCCAGTCCGCCCAGCGCCATCGGCTTGCCGTCGAGATGGGTGGCGACGATGAAGCGCTGCGCGCGCGCCTGCGCCACCGGCAGCGCGACCGCATAGCCGTCGACCGCGCGCAGCAGCAGCTTGCCATCGTCGCGCAGGCGGGTGCCGCTGGCCGCCACCACGTCCAGCAGCAGCGGGCCGCGCAGCGCATGCGCCTTGCCGTCGTATTCCAGGGTGGGGCGGATGGCGACCGCGGGCAGGGCCAGCAGCGCGTTGAAGTCCAGGCTGAAGGCCTTGTCGAAGCTGATCTTTTGCTTGTGCATCATCTGGTCGAGCACCGGGTCGAAGGGACCGCGGTTGCTGCGCGCCAGCGCGCCGGTGAGGGTCAGCAGCGCCGGTCCCTGCGCCGCCCGGGCAGGTGCCGCGCAAGCGAGGCCGGGCAGGGCGGCCGCGCTCACGGCAGCGCCCAGGAAATGGCGTTTTTTCATGCGAAAATACCTCGTCTATCGTGTCATCCTGCCATCATATCGCCATATCGCCCCTCATGGACCTGTTTCAGCAATCTGAGTTAATCCCCTTTCCCCTCGACGATGGCACGGTCGCGGTGCTGCCGCAGCTACCTTTTCACTTGAGTAACGCCGACGTGCTCGCCCGCCTCATCGACGAGACTGCCTGGCGCGCCGAATCGATCACCCTGTGGGGCAAACAGCATCCGCAGCCGCGCCTGACCGCCTGGCATGGCGAGGCGGCCTACACCTACTCCGGCCTGCGCCTCGAACCGTTGCCGTTCACGCCGCTGCAGCTGGCACTGAAGGATGCGGTCGAGGCCGCCTGCGGCCAGCGCTTCAACAGCGTGCTGCTCAATTTCTATCGCACTGAACGCGACAGCATGGGCATGCACAGCGATGACGAAGCCGAGCTCGGCCCGCAACCGGTCATCGCATCGCTTAGTTTCGGGGCCGAAAGAACCTTTATCCTGCGTCACAAACAGACAAAACAGACACTTAAGCTAGTCTTAAAAGACGGTACTTTACTAGTGATGTCAGGCAATACACAAACGCACTGGCTGCACGGAATTAACAAGTCGACCCGCGCCATCGGCCCGCGAGTGAATCTAACTTTCCGCTTTATCTTCTAATTTATGCCTAAATGCGCATAAGCGAGAAATGCATATAGCTGAACGCATAGTCAGTTATTTCGATTCCATCCGTTTTCCCGCGTTACATCTTCTTACAAGTCTTACGGAATGCCACTTCATGCGTCGATTCGGTAATGCTATCTTGATTACCTCGCAATTCATTGGGAATTGCGGAACAGACTGTTTTAAACAAAGGATTCCGCATGAAAAAGCTCATTTTTGCATTGATCGCTGGCGTCACCGCGATGACCGCTGCCCAGGCCCAAAGCCCGGCTCCTTACATCGGTCTGGGTGTCGCATCGTCCGATCACAATTTCAAAATCAGCGGTAGCGACTTCGATGGCGACGGTTACAAGCCTTCGCTGAAAGTCTTCGGCGGCCTCGATATCACCCCGATGTGGGGCGTGGAAGCCGGTTACACCGACCTGCGCAAGGCTGATTTCAACTACAAGATCGGCAATGAAACCCGCAACGGCAGCGCCGACGGCAAGCGCGCTTACGTCGCCGGCAAGGCCACCATGCCTGTCAACGAGATGTTTTCGGTCTACGGCAAGCTGGGTGTTGGTTACAGCAAGGTCGACGGCAGTTCGCCCGACCTGCGCTACAAGGAAAGCGAGACAGGCGTGTATGCGGGTGTTGGCGCCCAGTACAACCTGAGCAAGCAGGTCGCCCTGACCCTGGAATACGAGCGCTACGGCAAGAGCAAGGACTTCGGTGCCAAGGCAGACGCCATCACCGTTGGCGCTCGTTACAACTTCTGATCCAGCGCCTGGGCTGTGCGTCTGACGCGCAGCCCGGGCCGCTCCTGACAGAAGGGCAGACCGGAACAGGCACGGCGCCTTCCAGTGTGTGCAGCAAGCGCCCCCTCCGCTTGCTGTATCCACCGGTTGGCGCTTTGTCTGTTTACGGGCCCGATTCCCACCCCTCAGTACGTCACCATGCCCGCCGCGATGAAGCGGTGCACCGACGACCATTGCCACTCTTGCGGCCTGCCGCACAGGCCATGGCGCAGGGGATTGTGGTGGATGTAGTCGACCAGGCGGACATAGTCGTCGCCGACGACCGGATGCTGCTGGTAGTGCGGTTCCCAGATGATCTCGGTGCCGCGCGTCGCGCGCGATTTGCTCAGGGATTTGGAAAACGCAATTTTCACGGCGCGCCAGCGCGCGGCGCAATCGTCGTCGCCCGGCGGCAAGGTCCAGATGGCGTGGGCATGGTCGGGCAGGGCCACCCAGGCATCGACATGAAACGGTTTGCGCCCGCGCGCCTGGCGAATCGCCTCGCCGAAGGCGGCGATATGGTCGGTCAGTAAGGTGCTGCCGCGCTCGGACAAGCGGACCGTGAAGAAGTAGCTGTGCCCGGCGACCCGGTTGGCGCGATAGTCATTCATCTGTCCAGTGTGCAGGGCACGGCATGCCTGGTGGTCGATTAGCGCAAAAGTGAGGGACTTCTGAAACGCTCTGTGCTGCAAAAAAAGGCATAGCGCCATCGCGCGCCGTGCTGCCTGGCGCGCGATGGGATGGGTCTTACACCGTCAGCGGCTTGTAGCGGATCCGCTTCGGCTTGGCGCCTTCTTCGCCCAGGCGTTTCTTCTTGTCGGCTTCGTATTCCTGGTAGTTACCGTCGAAGAAAGTGACTTGCGAATTGCCTTCGAACGCCAGGATGTGGGTCGCGATGCGGTCCAGGAACCAGCGATCGTGGGAAATGACCATGACGCTGCCGGCAAATTCGAGCAAGGCATCTTCCAGCGCGCGCAGGGTTTCCACGTCCAGATCGTTGGACGGTTCATCGAGCAGCAGCACATTGCCGCCTTGCAGCAAGGTCTTGGCCAGGTGCAGACGTCCGCGTTCTCCGCCCGACAGGTTGCCGACGATCTTTTGCTGGTCCGAACCCTTGAAGTTGAAGCGGCCCAGGTAGGCGCGCGACGGCATGTCGAAACGGCCCACGGTGAGCGTGTCGGCGCCGCCGGCCACGTCGTCGAACACGGTCTTGGTATTGGCCAGGTCGTCGCGGTTCTGGTCGACGATGGAGACGCGCGCGGTCTGGCCGATGGCCACTTCGCCGCTGTCCGGCTGCTCTTTGCCGGTGATCATCTTGAACAGGGTCGACTTGCCGGCGCCGTTCGGGCCGATGATGCCGACGATGGCGCCCGGCGGCACGATGAACGACAGGTTCTCGATCAGCATGCGGTCGCCGAAGGATTTCGACACGTTCTTGAATTCGATCACGTCATTGCCCAGGCGCTCGGCCACGGGGATGAAGATCTCGGACGTTTCGTTGCGCTTCTGGTATTCGTGCTCGGACAGCTCGTTAAAGCGCGCCAGGCGGGCCTTGCTCTTGGCCTGGCGGCCTTTCGGATTCTGGCGCACCCATTCGAGTTCCTTGGCGATGGTTTTCTGGCGCGAGGATTCGGTCGCTTCCTCCTGCTTGAGGCGGTTGCTCTTTTGCTCCAGCCACGAGCTGTAGTTGCCTTTCCACGGAATGCCGTGGCCGCGGTCGAGTTCCAGAATCCATTCGGCGGCGTTGTCGAGGAAGTAGCGATCGTGGGTGATGCCGACCACGGTGCCCGGGAAGCGCAGCAGGAATTGTTCGAGCCAGTCGACCGATTCGGCATCGAGGTGATTGGTCGGTTCGTCGAGCAGCAGCATGTCGGGTTTCGACAGCAGCAGGCGGCACAGCGCCACGCGGCGCTTTTCGCCGCCGGACAGGATGCCGATCTTGGCGTCCCACGGCGGCAGGCGCAGCGCATCGGCGGCCATTTCCAGCTGCAGGTTCAGGTTGCCGCCGTCGGAGGTCGAGATGATTGCTTCCAGGCGCGCCTGTTCGGTCGCCAGTGCGTCGAAGTCGGCGTCTTCGTCGGCATACGCCGCGTACACCGCTTCCAGCTTGCCTTGGGCCTCGAACACTTCGCCCAGGCCCGATTCGACCACCTGGCGCACCGTCTGCTCGGGATCGAGCACCGGTTCCTGCGGCAGGTAGCCGATGTTCAGGCCCGGCATCGGCACGGCTTCGCCCTGGATGTCGGTATCGATGCCCGCCATGATCTTCAGCAAGGTCGACTTGCCGGAGCCGTTCAGGCCCAGCACGCCGATCTTGGCGCCGGGGAAGAACGACAGGGAAATATCCTTGAGGATCTGGCGTTTGGGCGGGACGATTTTGCCCACGCGATTCATGGTATAGACGTAATTGGCCATTGAGTTTCTTGAAATGGGGACGGAAGGTCAACAGGATACAATAAGTCGCCCCCGGATTGGTCCTTTCCTGCGCCCGTGCCGCAGACATGCGCCGGATCGCCGTGCAATTGCTGCGCGATGCAGGCCTGCGGCCTTCCCGGTGCCGGAATGATTTACCCTTGCAACATAGCCGGCGGCACCTGCGCCGCGGGCCCGCCCGCCGCGCGCTTATTTGCGCTTGAACAGGCCCTCGGCCGCATACAGGGCCAGCGCGCTCCAGATGATCGCAAAGCCGATCATGCGCGCCTGGGTGAAGGCCTCGTGGAACAGGTAGATGCCCAGGCTGAGCTGGATGGTCGGTCCGATATATTGCAGCAATCCCAGCACCGACAGGGGAATCTTGCGCGCGCCGCTGGCAAACAGCAGCAGGGGAATGGCGGTGATCGGCCCGGAGGCGATCAGCAGCCAGCGCGTGCTGTTCGACGGACTGTTCAAAAAGGCATTGTCGCCCGTCATGGTCAGCCAGATCACGAAACCCAGCGCGAACGGGAACAGCAGCATGGTTTCGAACGACAAGCCTTCCAGCGCGCCCAGGGAGGCGGTCTTGCGCAGCAAGCCATAGCCGCCGAAGGAGGCCGCCAGCAGCAGCGCGATCCAGGGCATGCGCCCGGCCTGCCAGGTCAGCCACAGCACGCCGCAGGTGGCCAGCGCGATGGCGGCCCACTGGCCGATGCGCAGTCTTTCCTTGAGCACCAGGTAGCCCAGCATCACATTGAACAGGGGATTGATGAAGTAACCCAGGCTCGCTTCGATCACATGGCCGCTGTTGACGGCCCAGATGTACAGCAGCCAGTTAAAACTGAGCAGCAGCGCGCTCACGGCGAAGCTGGCCACCACGCGCGGCTGCTGCCTGAGCGCCCCCAGCCATTTCCACTGCTGGCGGAAGGTCAATACGATCACCAGGAACAGCAGCGACCAGAGTACGCGGTGGCCCATGATCTGGGCCGGCGGCACTTCTTTGAGGGCATGGAAATACAGGGGAAACAGGCCCCAGCACAGGAAGGCCAGGGCGGCGGACAGGATGCCGGTACGCATGAGTGACAATCAGAGATTCATTGGATCAACATTATCTCGCAGTTAGGGGAAGCTTGCCGGCCAGCGCCAATTCGCCGCCGATGCCATTTTTACATCGCGAACGCGCACCTGCGCCGGGCTCGTTTATCATATCGTCTCCAAAAGCAAGAGAAATTCTTGCTGTCACCGGGGGTATGAATGATGCAACGAATTGTCCTTGCTTTTTGCCTGATCATCTTCTATTGTGCAATGCACCAAAACAAGAATACGGTGCAATCTTGACAGCGCAACACAAGAAGAGCAGCCTGGCGGCCCTGACCCTGGCCGCCGTCGGTATCGTCTACGGCGATATCGGTACCAGTCCCCTCTACACCCTGAAAGCCGTGTTCGACAAAGAGCATGGCCTGGCCCTGACCACTCCCAACCTGATCGGCATCATTTCCCTGATTTTCTGGGGACTGACCCTGATCGTCTCGCTCAAGTACGTCACCCTGGTCCTGCGTGCCGACAACCGCGGCGAGGGCGGCATCATGGCGCTCATGGCGCTGGCGCTCAATTCGGTCACCAAGGCGTCCAAATGGTATTTGCCGCTGATGGTGATGGGCGTCTTCGGCGCCACCATGTTTTACGGCGACAGCGTGATCACCCCCGCCATTTCGGTGCTCGGCGCGATCGAAGGTCTCGAGGTCGCCATCCCCGGCATCCCCACCTGGGTGGTGCTGCTCATTACCGCCATTGTGCTGGTGTGCCTGTATTCGGTGCAGCGGCGCGGCACGGCCGGCATCGGGCGCTGGTTCGGGCCGATCATGGTGATCTGGTTCGCCGCCCTGGCCGCCATGGGCGTGGTGAACATCATCGAGGCGCCCCAGATCCTGGCCGCCCTCAATCCCCTGCGCGCGCTGGGCTTCATGCTGGAAAACCGCTACACGGCCTTCATCGCGCTCGGCGCGGTGGTGCTGGCGCTGACCGGCGCCGAGGCGCTGTATGCCGACATGGGCCACTTCGGCAAGAAGCCGATCCGCGCGGCCTGGTTCCTGATCGCCTTTCCGGCGCTGGCGCTGAACTACATGGGGCAGGGCGCGCTGCTGATCGTGCACCCTGAGCACATCAGCAATCCCTTCTATAACCAGCTCGGCAGCTGGAGCGTGTACCCGCTGCTGCTGCTCTCGACCATGGCCGCCGTGATCGCCTCGCAAGCGACCATTTCCGGCACCTTCTCGATGACCAAGCAAGCCATCGCGCTCGGCCTGATGCCGCGCATGCGCGTGCTGCACACCTCGGAAAGCGAAATCGGCCAGATCTATATCCCGGCCGTGAACTGGCTGCAACTGGTGGTGGTACTGATCGGCGTGCTGATTTTCCAGTCCTCCGACAATATGGCCGGCGCCTATGGCATCGCGGTCACCGCCACCATGCTGTGCACCACCGTGCTGACCTTTTTCGTCACGCGCTACCGCTGGCACCTGCCGCTGGTGCTGTGCTTCGGCGCAACCGGCTTTTTCATCGTCATGGACATCATGCTGTTCTCGTCGAGCACGCTTAAACTGTTCCACGGCGGCTGGTTCCCGCTGCTGCTGGGCGCGATCCTGTTTACCGGCATGATGACCTGGAAGCGCGGCCGCCAGCTGGTGTTCGAGAACCTGCAGTCGCACGCCATTCCGCTCGACGACTTCCTGCAGTCGCTGTTCGTGGCGCCGCCCACCCGCGTGTACGGCACCGCGATTTTCCTGCGCGGCGAAAGCGACGGCGTGCCGCACGCGCTGCTGCACAACCTGTCGCACAACAAGGTGCTGCACGAACGCGTGGTCTTCCTCACCGTGCACATGCTGGAAGAACCGTGGGTGCCGGCGGCCGAGCAGGCCAAGGTCACCGCGCTGGGGCACGATTGCTTCCAGATCAATGTGTACTACGGCTTCAAGGATGAACCGGATATTCCCAAGGTGCTGCTCCAGTGCGCGGAACAGGGTTTGCCGTTCGAGATGATGGAAACCTCCTTCTTCATCGCACGCCAGACCGTCATTTCGGCGCCGGGCGGCGGCATGGCGCCATGGCGCGAGCACTTGTTCGTGACCATGTCGCGCAATGCCCGCGGCGCCGCCGACTACTATCAGATTCCTCCCAACCGGGTGATCGAACTGGGAACCCAGGTCGAAATCTGAACTCCCTGTATCCGATACAAAACGATACATATGCGCCACACTTTTGATGCGAGACGAATGCTGCGGTGACCGGCAACTGCTGCTAAACTTTGGCAGCTTTTTCCGTCACCGCTACAAGGATTCCATGAAACTCAAGCTTACCCTCACCGCCGCCTTCGTTGCCACCCTTGCCCTGGCCGCCTGCGGCAGTTCCGATGACAGTCCGGTCCAGGTGCCGCCGATCACGGTCGTCACCAACCCGGCCACCCTGGTCTCCAAAGATACGGTGGTCGGCACCGGCGCCGAAGCGGCGGTCGGCAAAAAAATCAGCGTGAACTACGCCGGCTATCTCTACGATTCGAGCAAGCCCGACAACAAGGGCGCGAACTTCGAAACCTCCAAGGAGCCGGTCGAGTTTCCGCTGGCGTCGGGCAGCTTGATCGAAGGCTGGGTCCAGGGCATCCCGGGCATGAAAGTGGGCGGCAAGCGCACCCTGTCGATCCCGTCGTCCCTGGCGTACGGCGCGAACGGCAAGGGCGTCATTCCAGCCAATGCCGGCCTGGTGTTCGACATCGAACTGGTCGGCGTCAAGTAAGTCTGACGCGCGTTGCGCCGGTGCTGAGCGCAGCGGCGCGCGACTGATGCGCCTCAAATAAAGCGCGCAAAGTCGGCCGATCCTTGATCCTTTCACACCTCGAAAGGATCAAGCCATGTTTGCACGCACCTGTCTGTTTGCCCTCGCGCTGGCGCCGCTTGCCGGCATTGCGGCGTCGCGTTACGCGCTCACGCCGCTGCCTCCCAATACCAATCCCCTCGGCATCAACAATGCCGGCCAGATCGTCGGCGACCGCCCCGGCGACGGCGGCCAGCATGGCTTCCTCTGGTCGGGCGGTAGCCTCGCCGAGATCGGCACCTTCGGCGGCCCCGACAGCTCGGCCGCGGCCATCAACCAGCACGCCGAGGCCACCGGCCACGCCAGCCTGCCGAGCGGGGAGGCGCGCGCCTTTCGCTACGCCGGCGGCAAGCTGGTCCAACTGACCATTCCCGGCAGCAGCGAAAGCCTGGGGACCGCCATCAACGATGCCGGGCAAGTGGCCGGGCAGTACCGCACCACCACACCCGCTTACCGGGCTTTCCTGTACAGCGGCGGCGCCAGCACCGACCTGGGCACCCTGGGCGGGGACTTCGCCTACGCGGCCGCCATCAACAATGGCGGCCAGGTGGTGGGCGTGTCGGCGCTGGACGAGAGCACGCCATTCCTCGCGCACGCGTTTCTGTACGCGAACGGCAAGATGAGCGACCTCGGCACCCTGGGCGGCAGCTACAGCGCCGCCACCGGCATCAACGACAGCGGCCAGATCGCCGCCTATGGCTGCAACGACAGCGGAGGCTGCGGCGGCTTGCTGCTGCAACTGGCGCCGCGCGCGCCCGCCGAGGGCCTGACCTGGCGCGCGCGCCTTTAGCGCAGCATGTCGATGTGCATGATGCCGTCTTCGTCGTAGGGCGCGCTCACCGTCGCGAAGCCGAAGCTGGCGTAGAACGGTTCGAGGTGCTGCTGGGCGCCGATGCGGATGCGCTGGCCCGGATGCTGGCGTTCGGCGCAGGCGATGCCCTCGGCCAGCAGTGCGCGGCCGCTGCCGCCGCCGCGCGCGCCCTTGGTGGTGAGCACGCGCCCGAGCGACATTTCATCGTACTTCACGCCGGGGGCGAGGCAGCGCAAATACGCCGCCAGCACGCGCTTGCCGTCGACCGTGTGCCAGCCGAGCAGGTGGTGCGCGCCCTGGTCGTAGCCATCGAGGTCCGGATACAGGCAAGTCTGCTCCAGGATGAACACATCCTGGCGGCTGGCCATCACCGCGTACAGATCGGCGCCGGAGAGTTGGTCGAAGTGGCGCCATTCCCACACGATGGGCGCCTTCATCGTGGCGCCATCCGGTGCGGCTTGCGGGTCACGGCTCATGGAGATCCTTTCATGGTTCTAGTTAGCGGTTTCAAAACCTTCGAGCACATTGACGACGTTGATGCCGATCTCGTTCACCGCATACCCGCCCTCGAACACGAAGGCGGTCGGCAGGCCGGTGTGCGCGATGCGTTCGCCGATGCGCAAAAAATCGCCGCTGTGCAGCGCGAACGACGACAGCGGGTCGCCCGCGAACGTATCGACGCCGAGCGACACCACCAGCGCATCCGGCGCGAAGCTGGCCAGCTTGACGCAGGCCGATTCCAGCGCCAGGAACCACTGGGCCGGGGTCGATCCGGCCGCCAGCGGCAGGTTCATGTTGTAGCCCTTGCCGTCGCCGTCGCCCGTTTCGCTGGCATGCCCCAGGTAGAACGGATACTCGGTGCGCGGATCGGCATGGATCGAGATGAACAGCACATCGTTGCGGCCATAAAAAATGCTCTGGGTGCCGTTGCCGTGGTGGTAGTCGATATCGAGGATCGCGACTTTCCTGGCGCCGTCGTCGAGCAGGTGCTGGGCCGCCAGCGCGGCATTGTTCAGGAAGCAGTAGCCGCCGAAAAAATCGGCGCCCGCGTGGTGTCCGGGAGGGCGGGTCAGCGCGAAGGTGCCGCGTTCGCCCAGGCGCAGCGCGTGGGCGGCGTTGACCGCGCAGTCGGCCCCGGTCTTGGCGGCGATCCAGGTGCCGGCGGTGAGCGGGGTGCCGCTGTCCATCGAATACAGGCCCATGCGCGCGGCGAAGTTATCGGGCTCGATATCGGTGCGCATGCCGCGGATCGGCCACACCGAGGGAAACGCATCCTTGTCGGCGTTCGCTTCGTCGAGCGCGACCCACTCGCTCCAGGCATTGCGCAGGAAATGCAGGTAGCGCGGCGTGTGGATGCGTTCGAGCGAGACCAGCGACACGCCGTGCGGCGTGACCACCTTGCCCAGCCCGCGCCGTTCGAATTCGGCCAGCACCATGTCGACCCGCTCCGGCTTTTCGAAGCACGGCACCAGGGCGCCACGGAACATCTCGTGGCGCCCGCGGTGCTGGGCGTGGTGCTCGTTATAGAAGGTCAGCACGCTTGGGTCAGTCCGAGTCGCCGCACAATGTGCTGCTGTTGTAGGCGGCGACAAAGTCGTCGAAGCTGCCGGTCTGGGTCTGCTCGATGACACGCTGTTCGGCCAGCGAGGCGGCCGCCATCTCGTCGAACAGCGCCGCTTCCGCCGGCATCAGGGGGCTGTCGCGGAACGAGGCCGCATGCAGCTCGCTCTGGCGCAAGCCGAAAGCGGCCGAGGAGCCGAGCGCGCGCACTTCTTCCAGCACCCGCGCCGACGGCGTGAGCGCCGGATTGGCGATTTTGGCCAGCTGCGCGGCCAGGGAGGCCGCATGCACGCCGTCTTCGTTATGCTGGCTGTCGAGCAGCGCCGCGACCGGGGCGATGCGCCCGATCAGTTCATTGGCCCAGTCGGCCAGCGCGATCTCTTCGCCGTGGCGGGTCAGGGTCAGGCCGGGGCGGCGCCCCTCCTTGACGGTGCGCGCGAAATTGCGGGCGTGGACCTGGCTTTCCATCTGGTTGATCAGCGCGCTCTCGTCGAGCGCGCAGAACAGCAGGAAGGCATCCATGAAGCGCCCCGTTTCGACACTGATGCCGATCGCCTCGAACGGATCGACATCGAGGCAGCGCACTTCGACGTACTGCACCCCGCGCTTGCACAGCGCCTGTACCGGACGCTCGCCGGTGCGGATCACGCGTTTCGGCCGGATCGTCGAATAGTATTCGTTCTCGATCTGCAGCACGTTGGTCGACAGCTGGATCCACTCGCCATCGCGCTTGGTGCCGAGCGCCTCGTACGGCTTGTACGGACGGTTCACCGCGTCCATCAGGGTCGATACATAGCTTTCCAGCGAGTTCTCGTGCGGCGTCAGGCCCGATTGCGCATCGTTCTGGTAACCGAGGTCGCTCATGCGCAGGCTGGTCGCATACGGCAGGTAGAGGGTGTCGCTTGAGAGTGTTTCGAGCTGGTGTTCGCGTCCGCGCAGGAAGCCCGTGGACAGCGCCGGCGAGGCCCCGAACAGGTACATCAGCAGCCAGCTATAGCGGCGGAAGTTGCGGATCAGGGCGATGTAGCTTTCGGACTGGAAGTCGCGCAGGGCGCAGCGCCGTTCTTCGGAAACGCCTTCGTTGTTCGAAAACAGCTGGAACATCTGCTCCGGCAGCGAGTAGTTGTAGTGGATGCCGGCGATGCACTGCATCGCTTTCCCGTAGCGCAGCGCCAGGCCGCGCCGGTACACGTGTTTCAGCATGCCGATGTTCGAGGTGCCGTACCAGGCGATGTCGATGTCGGCTTCGTCGGGCAGCTCGCACGGCATCGATTCGCTCCACAGCATTTCGTCACCCAGCTTGGTGTAGGCGTAGCGGTGGATTGTGTCGAGCTTGTGCAGGGTGGTGCCGATGTCGTTTTCCGCCGGCGTGATGAATTCGAGCAGGGCTTCGGCGTAGTCGGTGGTGATCTGCGGGTGGGTCAGTGCGGCGCCCAGCGCTGGCGGGTGCGGGGTGCGCGCCAGACGTCCGGCGCGGTCCACGCGCAGGGTTTCGCGCTCGATGCCGCGCAGGCCCTGGCCCAGCAGGGGGCGGTGTTCATCATCGTCGAGCAGGGCCAGGCGGCGGGTCAGTTGGTTCGACACGGTGAATCCTTTCTTGTACTGCCAAAGAGGTAAGTGCTGCGAGATTAACCGAAATCCGGCGCGCGCGCCTGAGGCACTGACTTCCTGCTGGAATGGGGCGTGGTTTTTATTGCAAGGCTTGATTTATATGCAATGCCTGGGCCGCTCACGACGCCGGTTTTTTGGCCGCCGCGATCCACAGGTCGACCTGCTGTTCGAGCAGGGCCAGGGTCAGCGGTCCGTTATCGAGCACCACGCTGTGAAAGCGCCGGATGTCGAATTTGTCGCCCAGCGCCGCCTGTGCCTTCTCGCGCAGGGCGCGGATTTTCAGCTGTCCGACCTTGTAGCCGAGCGCCTGTCCGGGCCAGGCAATGTAGCGGTCCACTTCCAGCTCGTTGTCGGAAGGCGCGTTGGCGGTGTTGGCGTTCATGTAGTCGATCGCCTGCTGGCGCGTCCAGCCCTGGGTGTGGATGCCGGTATCGACCACCAGCCGCACCGCGCGGAACAGGTCGGCGTTGAGGTGACCGAAGGCCGAAAACGCATCCTTGAAAAAGCCCAGTTCCGGCCCGAGCGTCTCGGCGTACAGGGCCCAGCCTTCGCCGTAGGCGGCGTGCCAGCCATGGCGGCGAAAGGCCGGCAGGTCGGCCATGTCGGCGGCGCGCGCCACCTGCAGGTGGTGGCCCGGCAGCGCTTCGTGCAGGGCCAAGGTTTCCATCTCCCACATGGGGCGCGTTTCCAGCAGCGAGGTGTTGACCACGAAGGCCGCCGGGCGCTCGGCGTTGCCGGCCTCGTACCAGGCCGCGCCCTGTTTCTCGGTGCCGGGGCCGGAAGCCGCCTTGACCAGCACTTCCTGCGCCGGCACGGCCGCGAACAGCCTGGGCATGGCCGCGCCGGCGCGCGCGATGATGCGCCGGTAGCGCGCCAGCAGCGGCTCGGCGCTGGTGTAGAACAGGCGCGGGTCGGTTTTGGCGAACACGATGAACTGGGCGAAGCTGCCGGCAAAACCGGTGCGCGCGATCGCCGCCGTCATGTCGGCGCGCAGGCGCGCCACTTCCTTCAGGCCGAGCGCGTGGATCTCGGCCGGGGCCATGTCGATGGTGGTCTGGCGCATCACCGCCAGCAGGTAGTAATCGGGGCCGGCCGGCAGCGCGCTGGCCGCGATGGACTCGCGCGCCGCCGGCAGGTACTCGGCGCGGATGAATTCTTCCAGCTCCTGCAGCGCCGGCGCCACCCGGTTGCGCAGCGCGGCGGGACCGGCCAAGGCGAGGGCGTCGCGCACCGGCTTGTCGATGCTGGCCGGGATCTGGCGGAACGGCTGGCCTAGCGCGCCGTCGACCGCGTTCTCGCGCAGTTGCCTGAGGATGACCGGCACACCGCGCACGGCCACCTTCGGCGCGACCCAGCCGGTGCGCATCCCTTCGCGCAGCTGTTCGATCAGGCCCGCCACGTGGGCCGGTACCGCGTCCAGGCGCGCCAGGTAGTTGCGGTAGTCGGTCTCGGTGGCAAACGGCATCTGCGCGGCCAGCTGCGCGAGCGTGAGGTGGATGCCGGCCGAGGAACTGATCGGCTGCGCCTGGAACGGGTACAGCGCGGCCGCCTTGACCGCCTGCTCCTTCTCCCACACGAACAGGTCGTAGGACAGCTGCTGCTGGCCGGTGAGCTTGTCGCGTTCGATCTGCCTGGCCTGGTCGAGCATCTGGCGCTGGTGCGCATTGGCGGCCCGGCTGGCGGCCAGGGTGGTGTCGCTCAGGCTTGTGTCGTAGCGGTAGTCGCCCAGAGCGGTGGCGTATTCTGGCTGGTTTTGCAGGCGCCACTGCCAGTCGCTGTCGAACAGGGCGCGCGCCTGCTGGTCCGGTGTGGCGCGCTCGGGCGCGGCGGCGGGTGCCGCGCCGGCGACCAGCGGGGCAAGCATGAGGACACAGATGGCGGTCAGTTTGCGCATCTGGTCATTTTAGCAAAGGCGCTGTTGCGCACGCGGCACGGCAGAACTTACGCGGCGCGCCGGCCACCGCTGACTCGTTCGATGCCGGCCAGGTCGCGCCAGCTCTCGACTTCGGTATAGCCGGCGCCGGCCAGCAGGGCGCGCACCTGGTCCGCCTGGTCGTAGCCGTGCTCCATCAGCAGCCAGCCCCGCGGCGGCAAATGGCGCGGCGCGCCGGCCACGATGGTGCGCAGGGCCGACAGGCCGTCGGCATGGTCGGTCAGCGCGCCCACCGGCTCGAAGCGCAGATCGCCCTGGGCCAGGTGGACGTCGCCGTCGGCGATGTAGGGGGGATTGGAGACGATCAGGTCGAACGATTCGCCCTCCACGCCAGCGAACCAGTCGCTGTGCACGAAGCGCACGGCGGCGCGGTGGGCACAAGCGTTGGCGCGCGCCACCTCGAGGGCGGCGGCGCTGACGTCGAGGGCGGTGATTCCGGCGTCGGGCCGGGTATGGGCCACGGCCACCGCGATGGCGCCGCTGCCGGTACCCATGTCGAGCATGCGGCCCTGCACGGGCAGGCGTTCGAGCGCCAGGTCGACCAGCAGTTCAGTGTCGGGACGGGGAATCAGCACCGCCTCGCTGACGGCGAAATCGAGGCCGTAGAATTCGCGCCGGCCGACGATGTAGGCAATCGGTTCGCCTCGCATGCGCCGTTCGACCAGGTCCGCCAGCGCGGCCGCTTCCGGCGCGCTCAGCAGGCGTTCGGACTGGGTGATCAGGCCGATGCGCGTGATGCCCAGCGCATGGCAGGCCAGGATGCGGTTTTCCAGCGGGTCGAGCGGCAGCAACGCCTGCAGCGCGCCGACCCGGGCGCCGGCGCCGATCGTCACCGCCATCAGCGGGCGCTGCGGCGCGCCAGCACGAACAGCAGCGAGGCGCTGATGATGGCCAGCGACAGGGCCGACCATTGCGGGATGGTCAGGCCGAACAGGGTCTCGACCGCATCTTCGCACAAGCCGTCGGCTTCGAACATCCATGGCAGGTAAATCGCGGTCGGGACTTTATTGAGCATGGTCTGCATCGGATCGATGCCGCACGAGGTGCCCGGATGGGCCAGCACCCACAGCTGCTTGCCGGCGTAGAACAGGCCGGTCAGCGAACCGGCCAGCCCGAAGAAGCTCCACAGCTTGAACTGCTTGGCCGACGCCGCCGCCAGGCAGATCAGCCCACAGAAAAAGTAGGCGTAGCGCTGGATCACGCACAGCGGGCATGGCAGCATGTTCTTGTAGTGCTGAAGGTACAGCGCCGCGCCAAGCAGGGCGAAGCAGATGGCGGAGAGTGACATCAGGATCGTGCGGTTATTTGGCATCGGATAAGTCCTAGAAGTGTTTTTATTGGCGTCTCTTGACATGCGGCGTGGGTACGCCGCATGCGCAGTTTACAACGGACAGCTTACCAAGTGCTTAATTACCAACAGCTTAGTCGCCCAGGGCCGCCAGCAATTCGGCCTGGTGTTCGGCGGCCAGCGCGTTGGTCAGTTCGGTCAGTTCTCCATCCATGATGAAGTCGAGTTTATACAAGGTCAGGTTGATGCGGTGGTCGGTCATGCGGCCTTGCGGGAAGTTATACGTGCGAATCCGCTCGCTGCGGTCGCCCGAGCCGATCAGGCTTTTGCGGGTGGCCGCTTCCTTCGACTGCTGCTCGCGCAGCTGCGCGTCCTTGATGCGCGCGGCCAGCACCTTGAGCGCCGAGGCCTTGTTCTTGTGCTGGCTGCGGTCGTCCTGGCATTCGACCACGATCCCGGTCGGCAGGTGGGTGATGCGCACCGCCGAATCGGTCTTGTTGATGTGCTGTCCGCCGGCGCCCGAGGCGCGGTAGGTATCGATGCGCAGGTCGGCCGGGTTGATGTTGACGTCTTCGACTTCGTCCGCTTCCGGCATTACCGCCACGGTGCAGGCCGAGGTGTGGATGCGGCCCTGGGTTTCGGTGGCCGGCACGCGCTGCACGCGGTGGCCGCCCGACTCGAACTTGAGCTTGGAGTAGGCGCCGTTGCCGATCAGGCGCACGATCACTTCGCGGTAGCCGCCCAGGTCCGACACCGATTCCGACACCGTTTCGACCTGCCAGCGATTGCGCTCGGCGAAGCGGACATACATGCGCAGCAGGTCGCCCGCGAACAGGGCCGATTCGTCGCCGCCGGTGCCGGCGCGGATTTCGAGGAAGATGTTGCGCTCGTCGTTGACGTCCTTCGGCAGCAGCATCTTTTGCAGATCCATTTCGAGCTGCGCCACGCGCGCCTTGCCGGCTTCGATTTCTTCCTGCGCGAAGTCCTTCATGTCCGGGTCCGAGAGCATTTCCTGCGCTTCGGCGATATCGTTCTGGGCGCTCTGGTACTCCTTGAACAGCGCCACCAGCGGCCCGATTTCGGCGTGCTCGCGCGTCATCTTGCGGTAGGCGTCCATGTTCGAGGTCGCGCCTTCGCTCATGAGCAATTCGTCAAGTTCGACAAGACGGTTGGCCAGTTGATCCAGCTTGGCCAGCATCGATGGTTTCATAGGGTGCTCGGTAAATGGTAAGGAACGGCGGGGAAGAACGGGAGCGGCGGGCGCAGGACTGCGGCGCGCCAGGACGGCAAGCCGGGGCGCTAACGGCGGCCGCGGAACAATTGCGGCAGCAGGGTGGCGAGGCGGGCGCGCTCGTCGCCCTGGGCGCGATGCAGCGCCTGCTGCGGGCCGTGCAGGAACTTGGCGGTCAGGCCCCTGGACAGGGCGTCGAGCACGGCGTCGACATCGTCGCCGCGCGCCAGCATTTTCTTGGCGCGTTCGAGTTCGAACAGGCGCATCGCTTCGCTGTTTTCCTGCAGGTCCTGGATGACCGGCACCATGGCGCGGTCGTCGATCCAGTGCATGAACGATTGCACCCGCGTTTCGATGATGGCCTCGGCCTGGGCCACGGCGGCCTGGCGGCTCTCCAACCCGGTCTGGACCACCTGGCCAAGGTCGTCGACGGTGTACAGGAACACGTCGTCGAGGCGGCCGACTTCGGGTTCGATATCGCGCGGTACGGCCAGGTCGACCATGAACATCGGCTTGTGGCGGCGCGCCTTGATCGCGCGCTCGACCAGGCCCAGGCCGATCAGCGGCAAGGAGGAGGCGGTGCACGAGATGACGATGTCGAACTGCGCCAGCTGCTCGGGCAGCGCGGCCAGGCGGATCGCCTTGCCGTTGAAGCGGTGCGCCAGGGTTTCGCCGCGCTCCATGGTGCGGTTGGCGATGGTGATGTTTTTCGGGTTCTGGGCCGCGAAGTGGGTGGCGCACAACTCGATCATTTCGCCGGCGCCGATGAACAGCACGTTCTGGTCGGAGATCTTGTCGAAGATGCGCTGCGACAGGCGCACCGCGGCCGCCGCCATCGAGACGCTGTGGGCGCCGATTTCGGTGGTGCTGCGCACTTCCTTGGCCACCGAAAAGCTGCGCTGGAACAGCTGGTGCAGATAGGTGCCCAGACCCCCGGCTTCGTCGGCCAGGCGCATCGCGTCTTTCATCTGGCCGAGGATCTGCGGCTCGCCCAGCACCATCGAATCGAGCCCGGAGGCGACCCGGAATGCATGCCGCACGGCGGCATCGTGCGGCAGCATGTACAGGTGCGGGCGCAGTTCGGCGAAGTTGAGCTTGTGGTAATCGGCCAGGAAGTGGGCGCTGGCGTCGAGCGGATTGGCGATGTCGCTGGCGGCGTACATCTCGGTGCGGTTGCAGGTCGAGAGGATCGCCGCTTCGTCGCCGCCACGGGCATCGATGCGGGCAAACCAGCCGCGCGCCGCCTGCACCGCCTGGCCGAGCTGGTCAGGCGCAAGCGCCAGCTGCTCGCGAAGCGAGACCGGTGCGGTGGTGTGGTTGAGGCCGACGGCGAGCAGTTGCATGGCTTTACAGTGTACGGTTTGTACCGCCATTATACCGTGATGTGTCAATGGCCTACCGAAAGGAGGGTTTTTTGGTGCGGGAGGGCAACGCTGGCGGGGCATGACAAAGGCGTTCATGGAGCGCTAACTGAACCATTCCCGACCATCGCGGTCTGAAAGTGACAAACCCGCCGGAAGGCGGGTTTGTCTGGAATGTGGATGGCCCCGGAGAACCGGGGCCAAAGTCTGACCTAGTGTCATCACCAGTAAGGGTGGCTGGGAGAGGACATTCCTAGGGCTGCGACCAAATTATAGCACCACGTGCCCAAAAATCAAGCAGGTGTCAACATGAACTGGAACGACCTTGAGCGACACTGTTCCACTGCCCGGCTGGGCCGTTACCGGTCCTCGTGCGCGGGCGATGAGCGCAAGGCCGTGTCAGCCTATGTGAACAATATGCTGCTGGCGGGAGCGATGACACCCATGTTGAGTGTTTTGGAAATTGCGCTCAGAAACGGTATTCACCGCCGCATGTCGGCGCTGTATGAACGGCCCGACTGGTGGGAGGCATGGTCTGGCGCTCCTGTCTTTGCGCGCCAGATCGACGAGGTCATGGTCGCGAAGGGCAGGCTGCAACGGCGGGCCGAAATCGCTACGCCCGACAAGATTGTCGCGGAGTTGGCCTTCGGTTTTTGGAGTTCGCTGTTCAATGGCGCGTTTACAGCTGTTCTTTGGAAAGATCTGCGCCTGGTTTTTTCCCCGCTGCCCGAGAGCGCAGCGCAAGCGGCAGGCCATCTCGTCAGCGCTGAATCAGATGCGCGATTTGCGCAATCGCATATTCCACCACGAACAACTGATCTGGTTGCACCCCGACCTGCCCGACCTGCACGCCAATGGGACGCAAGTGATCGGCTGGATCGATCCTCAACTGGTGCTATGGCTGGCGGGTTTCGATCCTTTGCCTGCCACCTGGGCCACCTGCCGGCCGCGTTAGCGCCACCCGGACCCGGCCGTCGGCGCCGAAGCTGCGCAGCGCGTCACGCCCCCAGTTTTTCCAGCCGATATCCATAGCTGTACACCGGCACCAGCCGGAAGCCATTCTCCGGCCGCAACTGCAATTTGTTTCTTACGCGCGACACATGGGTATCCATGGTGCGCGAAGGTACGGCCGTTTCCCGGATCCACACCGCTTCATGAATATACGCGCGCGACAGCGGCCGGCCGATATTCCGAAAAAACAACAGTGCCAGGTAGAATTCCTTGTGCGTGACCTCGATCACGTTGCCGTCCATGAGCAGGCGCCCGGGCCGGGTTTCGAAAATGTAGGGTCCGAACTGCAATTGTTCCGCCCCGTTCTGGGCCGGGTAGGCGCGCCGCAGCAGCGCCTGCACGCGCGCCACCAGTTCCCCGCGGCGCAGCGGCTTGACCATGTAATCGTCGGCCCCGGCGGTGATGCCGGCCACGATATCGTCCTCGGCCGAGCTGCTGGTGAGGAACATCATCGGCGTGGTTCCCGCCAGCTTTTCCTTGGCCCGGCGCAGCACCTCGGTGCCGCTCATGTCGGCCACCTGCCAGTCGAGAACGAGCATGTCGACGCTGTCCTTGCGTAGCTGTCCCAGCAAATCCTTGCCACTGTCAAACGACTGACAGACGTGTCCAGCGGAGGTCAGGACCTGGCATATCAGGTCCGCCTGGCTGCGGTCATTGTCTAGGACGGCAATTCTCATGGTGGCATGTGTCGTACGTAAAAACGTGTTGTCGGTGGAGTCCTACTATTGCTAATGAATAGTTACTCTGAATATAACAGACTTTTACAAAGCAACACTAAATTGAAACACATTAATTTACGCGTGGCAACAAGCTGGACTGCCGTGCCCTGCCCCCATCTGATAACACGGTACACTGGAAAAACGCCGATTTCAATCGACATTTTGAGTCTTGGAAGAAATTTACATATCGAAAGGAGAACCATGAACGTCGACTCGACACTGATTCCAGGCAATTCGGAAGCGATTTTGCAAGTCCGCGAAGACTGCCGCCGCATGGTGCGCAACCGCGCCGCCGTCTCGGCCGGGGTGGCGGCGCTGCCGGTTCCCGGGCTTGACGTGATGTCCGACCTGTCCATGCTGAGCGGCCTGGTCAACGACGTCAACGCGGCCTTCGGCCTTTCCGCCGAGCAGGTCGAGCACTTGCAGCCGGCCTACAAGCGCATCGTCTATGGGGCGGCGGCCGGGGTGGGCGGGATGATGGTGGGTAAATTGATCACGCGCCAGGTGGCGGCGCAATTGCTCAAGCGCACGGGGCTGAAGGTGTTTGCCAAGTCGGCCGCGCGCTTCGTGCCGCTGGCCGGACAGGTCGCATCGGCGGCGATCGGGTTTACCGTGTTCCGCAAGCTCGGCTACGATCACGTGGAAGCCTGCACCACGGTGGCGCAACAATTGCTGGCGGCGCGCAGCGCCTGAGGTGCGGCGCCGCCCGCTCCCGCCCCGGCGGGAGCGGCTGCCTTAATTATCCGGCAGCACCACGTTCACTTCGAGCACTTCCAGGTTGCCCTGGCGGTCCAGCGACAACTTGATGTCGTCCGGGTTGACGCGGGTGTACTTCGAGATCACTTCAAGCAGTTCGCGGTGCAGCGCCGGCAGGAAGTCCGGGCCGCTGCGGTGGCCGCGTTCGCGCGCGATGATGATCTGCAGGCGCTCCTTGGCCGCCGTGGCGCTCTTCGGCTTGGAGGGGAACAGGAATGAAAGCAGGGCCATGTCACTTCACTCCGAAGATGCGCTGGAATATGCCCGGTTTTTCATAGGTGGTAAAGCGCAGCGGCAAATCGTCGCCGAGGAAGCGCGACACCACGTCCTCGTACGCCTCGGCCACGTCGGTGCCCTTGAAATGAATCGCCGGATTGCCCTGGTTCGATGCGTGCAGCACTGATTCGGACTCGGGAATGATGCCGATCAGCGGAATGCGCAGGATTTCCTGCACGTCCTGGTAGGACAGCATCTCGTCGTTCTCGACCCGCTTGGGCGAGTAGCGCGTGATGAGCAGGTGTTCCTTGACCGGCTCGGCACCGGTCTGGGCGCGCCGCGACTTGGCCTGGATGATGCCGAGGATGCGGTCCGAATCGCGCACCGACGACACTTCCGGATTGGTCACGATGATCGCTTCGTCGGCGAAGGTGAGCGCCATCAGGGCCCCATGCTCGATGCCGGCGGGCGAGTCGCAGACGATGTATTCGAAGCCCATGTTGATCAGGTCGTGCAGCACCCGTTCGACGCCTTCTTCCGACAAGGCGTCCTTGTCGCGCGTCTGCGAGGCCGGCAGGATGAACAGGTTGTCGCAATGCTTGTCCTTGATCAGCGCCTGGTTGAGCGAAGCTTCGCCATTGATGACGTTGATCAGGTCGTACACGACGCGCCGTTCGCAACCCATGATCAGGTCGAGATTGCGCAAGCCCACGTCGAAGTCGAGCACGGCGGTTTTGTGGCCACGCGTGGCCAGGCCGGTGGAAAAGCTGGCGCTGGAGGTCGTCTTGCCGACGCCACCCTTGCCGGAAGTCACAACAATAATTCGTGCCACAGGGGGTCCTTTTTTCGTATCTGGTATTTAAACGCGGGAGGCCGGGCTGATCGACAGTATATCGATTCGGTCGCCGATCAAGCGGATTTGGGTCGGCTGGCGCGCCAGCTGGGGCGCAAAGCCTTCTTCGAAGGTGCGGTAGACGCCGGCGATGGAGACCAGTTCGGGCTGCATCGCCATGGCGAAGATGCGCGCATCCGCATTGCCCGAGGCACCGGCCAGCGCGCGCCCGAACAGCGAGGCGTAAATATGGATGCTGCCGTCGGCGATGATTTCGGCGCCGTTGTTGACCACCGCCGTGACGATCAGGTCGCAGCCGCGCGCGTACACGCGCTGGCCGGCCCGCACCGGGGTGTCGATGATCATGGTGCCGGGTGTGACGATGGCGCTGGCCGGGGCCGGCGGCGCCGGGGTCGCGGCGGGCGCGGCCGCTTCGGCGCGCTCCTTGTCGCCGCTGGCGCCGTCGTCGAGCGAGAGGCCGCGCGCGCGGATCGCATCGTGCATGGCCGCCGGGGCGCCGCGCACGGCCACCGCGTTCAGGTGATACTTCTTGAGCAAGCCCACCATCTTGTCCCAATCGATGCGCGGCGCGTTCTCGGCCAGGGCGCTGATATCGATCACGGCGAATTCGTCTTCGAAGAAATCGGCCGAGCCGCCCGTCATCTGCTTGAGTGCCGCGTCGATCGCCAGCGGGTCGGCCGAATACAGAATCGTGGAGATCGCCACCACGGTGGAAATCTTGATTTCAATAGGCAGTTGGGACGGGCTTTTGAGCATAGACGAGTCGTGAGGGATGGGCGGATCATCGCCCAAAGTGGCGCAGGCTCGTGCATTCTACTGTGAAAATTGCGCTTAGGGGAGGCTTGTGCCGTATGTTCCGCGAGGCAACTTAACCAGGGTTTTCGGCCCGCGCGCCGTGCCGGTGACTGATGGTAAGCGCGCTGTATTTCAGGTGTGCCGGCCGCTCCGCCCGCCAGGCGCTCACTGTCGATGCGATACGGCGTGGGTGCGCGGATGTATGCACAGCGCGGCGTGCCGCGCTTGTTTTCCGGTGCGCTGCCTGTCCCGGCATCAGGACGCGCCAGGGGCGCCGTCGTGCGCGCGCATGCGCCTGGCCGCCGCCACCATGTTCGCCAGCGCCGCCTCGGTCTCGGCCCAGCCGCGCGTTTTCAGGCCGCAATCGGGATTGACCCACAAATTGGCCGCCGGGATCACCTGGGCCGCTTTCCTGAGCAGGCGCTCGATCGCATCCGTGCCAGGCACCGCGGGCGAATGGATGTCGTACACGCCGGGCCCGATCGCGTTCGGATAGCGATACTGGCCGAAGCCGTCGAGCAGCGCCATGTCCGAGCGGCTCGTTTCGATGGTGATGACGTCGGCGTCGAGCGCGGCGATCTGCGGCAATATGTCGTTGAACTCGGCGTAGCACATATGCGTGTGGATCTGGGTCGCATCCTGCGCCGCGCCGGCCGTGATGCGAAACGCGCGCGTGGCCCAGGCCAGGTAATCGTCCCAGCGCGCGCGCCGCAGCGGCAAGCCTTCGCGCAGGGCCGGCTCGTCGATCTGGATGATGCCGATGCCGGCCGCCTGCAAGTCGGCCACCTCGTCGCGCATGGCCAACGCGATCTGCAGGGCGGTCAAGGCGCGCGGCTGGTCGTCGCGCACGAAGGACCATTGCAGGATCGTGACCGGCCCGGTCAGCATGCCCTTGACCGGCCGCGCCGACAAGCCCTGCGCATGCACGGTCCAGTCGACCGTCATCGGGCGCGCCCGCGCCACGTCGCCATACAGCACCGGCGGCTTGACGCAGCGCGAGCCGTACGATTGCACCCAGCCATGCTGCGTGAAGACAAAGCCGTCGAGCTGCTCGCCGAAATACTCGACCATGTCGTTGCGCTCGGCTTCGCCATGCACCAGGACGTCGAGCCCGAGCGCTTCCTGGCGCGCCACCGCGTGCGCGATTTCGGCGCGCATCGCGCTCTGGTATTGGGCCAGGGGCAGGGCGCCGCGGCGGAAGGCGGCGCGGGCGGCGCGAATCGCCGCCGTCTGCGGGAACGAGCCGATGGTCGTGGTCGGATAAGGCGGCAGCTGGAAGCGCGCGCGCTGCACCGCCTGACGCGTCGCAAACGGGGCGCCGCGCCGGTCGGCGCCCGCTGGCAAGGCTTGCACCCGGGCCGCCACGGCATCGCTGTGTACGCGGGTGCTGCGGGCGCGGCTGGCAATCGCCGCGCGCGCCTCGGCCAGTTGCGGGACGATGGCGCCGCCCAGCGCGGCTTTGAGGGTCGCCAGTTCATCGAGCTTTTCGGTGGCGAACGCCATCCACGAGCGTACCTCGGGGTCGAGCGCGCTTTCGTCGGCCAGGCTCAGCGGCACGTGCAGCAGGGAGCACGAGGGCGCCAGCCAGAGTTCGCCGCGCTTGTCCAGCAGCGGCGCCAGCAGGCCGATGGCGGTGTCGAGGTCGGTGCGCCAGATATTGCGCCCGTCGACGATGCCGACCGACAGCACCTTGGGCAAGGCCAGCCAGTCGCACACGCTGGTCAGCTCGTGGGCGGCGCGCACCCCGTCCACATGCAGGCCGGCCACCGGCAGGCGGCAGGCCAGGCCCAGGTTTTCTTCCAGCGGCGAAAAATAGGTCGCCAGCATGATGCGCGCGCCCGATTGCGCCAGCAGCCAGTAGGCGATCTCGAAGGCGTTGCGCCATTCCTGCGGCAAGTCCAGGCCGAGGATGGGTTCGTCCACCTGCACCCATTCCACACCCTGGGCCTTGAGGCGCATCAACAAGGCGGTGTAGACCGGGAGCAGCTTTTCGAGCAGGCTCAAACGGTCGAAGCCGCTCTCTCGCGCGCTGCCCAGCCACAGGAAGGTGAGCGGACCGATCAGGGTCGCCTTGACCCGGTGTCCGAGCGCCTGGGCTTCGGCCACTTCCGCCAGCAGGCGCTCGCCAGCCAGGGTAAAGGCGGTATCGGCGCCGAATTCCGGCACCAGGTAATGGTAATTCGTGTCGAACCATTTGGTCATGTCGAGCGCGTGGCTGCCGTGCGGCGCAGCGTAATCCTTGGCGCAACAGTCGCTGCGCTCGCCGCGCGCCATGGCGAAATAGCGGGTCAGGGGCGAGCTAGCGCTGTCGAAACCGAAGCGCGCCGGTTCGCAGCCGAACAGCTGGATGTGGCTGGCCACCTGGTCGTAAAAGGCGAAGTCGCCCACCGTCACCAGCTCCAGCCCGGCGCCGGCCTGCATCGCCCAGTGGCGCGCGCGCAGGGCCGTACCGGCCGCTTCCAGCTCGGCCTCGCTGGTGGCGCCGCGCCAAAAGGCTTCGAGGGCGGTTTTCAGCTCGCGGCGCGCGCCGATGCGGGGGAATCCAAGTATATGCGTGTGTAGGGTTTTCATGATGTCATCGAGATTTCATTGTTCGTGTGTAAAGTTTGCGGCAAACTGTCATATAATCAAAACGAAACCTTTTGCAGTTCCGCATGAAAAATTTTCATAGAACGAGACCATGCTAGAACTCCGACACCTGCGCACCCTGACCGCCTTGCGCTCTTCCGGCAGCCTGGTGCGTGCCGCCCAATTGCTGAACCTGACCCAGTCGGCCCTGTCGCATCAGGTCAAACTGATGGAGGAGCGCTACGGCGCGCCCCTGTTCGAGCGCAAGTCGCTGCCGATCGCGTTTACCGCCACCGGCATGCGCTTGCTCGACCTGGCCGACCGGGTGCTGCCCGAGGTCGAACAGGCCGAACGCGACGTGGCGCGCCTGTCGCAGGGCGACAAGGGCCAGTTGCGCGTAGCGCTCGAATGCCACACCTGTTTCGACTGGCTGATGCCGGTCATGGACGCGTTCCGCCAGCGCTGGCCGGAGGTGGAGATCGACCTGGTGTCGGGCTTTCACAGCGAACCGGTCGACCTGCTGCGCAGCGGCCTGGCCGACCTGGTGATCGGCTCGGCCGGCGGCCCCGAGTACACCGTGTTGCCCCTGTTCCGCTTCGAAATCCTGGTGGTGCTGGCCCAGAAGCACCGCCTGGCCGCCCAGCGCCGCCTGGAAGCGGCTGATTTTGAAGGCGAAACCCTGATCACCTACCCGGTGCCGGAAGAGCGCATCGACCTGATCCGCGAAGTCTTGCGGCCGGCCGATGTGCACTTCGAGCGCCGCACGGCCGAGCTGACCGTGGCCATCCTCCAGCTCGTCGCCAGCCGGCGCGGGCTGGCCGCGCTGCCCAACTGGGCCATCAAGAATTACGTCGACTACGATTACGTGCTGTCGCGCCCGGTGGGCGAGTTCGGCCTGTGGAGCGACCTGTTCGTTTCGGTGCCGCCGGCCCTGGCCGCCAAGGCTTACGTGAGCGACTTCGTGGGCGTGATCCGCGAGCAGTGCGCGCGCACCCTCGACGGTATTACCTTGCTTAGCTGATATGTAGTCGGGGTAATTTGCGCCTGCGGGGTAATCCCCGATTGTTTTCGGTGAATAAGCTGATAAGATTGATTTTGCTCAAACTCGAACGGAATCGGGAAACTAAGATGGAAGACTTTGTCACGCTCTACGCTGCCAAAGCCTGTCCATCCGAGAAGGGAAACCATGTTTTCAAGTTCCGACCCATTTTTCCGCTCCATGCGGGAACTGTTCGACACCCAAGCGGGCATGTATCAGCGCAGCGTCCACGCAGCCATGGACGCCGGCGTGTCCGCGGCGGAAGTCAATGTCGATTCGATAAGAACCCTGCTCGCCACGGCCACCGTCGCAACCCGGCAGTGGCAATGTGCGGGAGGCGCCAGCAACTGGCTGACCCCGGTTCCGCGCGATGCATGGCAGTTTGCAATTTTCGGTCGGCCCCCAATGGCCGCGCCGCCGGCCGCAGCCCAGCCGGGAACGGCGACCGGCACCTAGTGTCAGGCCGCTCACTTGAAACCTATTGGCCACCGCGCCAGAACACAGCACATCGGAGATTCACATGGAAGACGTCGTAATCGTGGCCGCTGGCCGTACCGCAGTCGGTAAATTTGGCGGCGCGCTCGCGAAAATCCCCGCCGCCGAACTGGGCGCCCACGTCATCAAGCATCTGCTGGCCCAGATCGACCTCGATCCGGCCAAAGTCAACGAGGTCATCCTCGGCCAGGTGCTGACCGCCGGCGTCGGCCAGGGTCCGGCCCGCCAGGCCGCGCTCAAGGCCGGCTTGCCGGACATGGTGCCGGCGTTCACCGTCGGCAAGGTCTGCGGCAGCGGCCTGAAGGCCACCCACCTGGCGGCCCAGGCCATCAAGTGCGGCGATGCCGACATCATCATCGCCGGCGGCCAGGAAAACATGAGCGCCTCGCCGCACGTGCTGCCCGGTTCGCGCGACGGTTTCCGCATGGGCGACACCAAGCTGGTCGACACCATGATCGTCGACGGCCTGTGGGATGCGTTCAACCAGTACCACATGGGCGTCACCGCCGAAAACGTCGCCAAGAAATACGAAGTCTCGCGCGCCGAGCAGGATGAGTTCGCGCTGCAATCCCAGCTCAAGGCCGAGGCCGCGCAAAAGGCCGGCAAGTTCAAGGATGAAATCATTCCTTTCGAAATCGTCTCCAAGAAGGGCACCGTCGTGTTCGACACCGACGAGTATCCGAAGCATGGCACCACGCTCGAATCCCTGGCCAGCCTGCGCCCCGCTTTCGATAAAGCTGGTACCGTAACCGCAGGCAACGCCTCGGGCTTGAACGATGGCGCCGCCGCCGTGATCATGATGTCCGCTTCCAAGGCCAAGGAACTGGGCCTGAAACCGTTGGCGCGCATCAAGGCCTATTCCTCGGCCGGGCTGGACCCGAGCATCATGGGCATGGGCCCGGTCTCGGCGACCAAGCTGTGCCTGCAAAAAGCCGGCTGGACCCACGAAGACGTGGACCTGATGGAAATTAACGAAGCCTTCGCCGCGCAAGCGATCGCCGTCAACAAGGAAATGGGCTGGGATACCAGCAAGATCAACGTCAACGGCGGCGCGATCGCACTGGGGCACCCGATTGGTGCATCGGGTTGCCGCGTGCTGGTGACCCTGCTGCACGAAATGGTCCGGCGCGACGCCAAGCGCGGGCTGGCCAGCCTGTGCATCGGCGGCGGCATGGGCGTTGCTTTGGCGGTAGAGCGCGACTAAGTACCGTTGCGCGCAAGCGCAGCCGGGTCAAAGCGGGCGACACTGAGCATTACTCAAGCGGGGCACGGCGGGGTCCGATCCGCCCCCGCGATTTGGTTGGAGTTGGTGTACAAAAACAGGAGAAGACAAAATGGCTAGAGTTGCATTAGTGACCGGCGGTATGGGCGGTTTGGGCGAAGCGGTGTGTTTCAAGCTGGCCGCTCTCGGGTATCGGGTTGTCACCACGTATTCCCCTGGTAACAAGAAGGTCACGCAATGGCTGGCGACCACCAAGGACATGGGTTACGACTTCAAGGCGTACGAGTGCGACGTGGCCGACTACGATTCGGCCCAGGCTTGCGTGGCCAAGATCGAGGATGAAGTCGGCCTGATCGACGTGCTGGTCAACAACGCCGGCATCACGCGCGACATGACGTTCAAGAAAATGGACAAGCCGAACTGGGACGCCGTCATGGCCACCAACCTCGATTCCGTCTTCAACATGACCAAGCCGGTGTGCGATGGCATGGTCGAGCGCGGCTGGGGCCGCATCATCAATATTTCGTCGGTGAACGGGCAGAAGGGCGCCTTCGGCCAGACCAACTATTCGGCCGCCAAGGCCGGCATGCACGGCTTCACCAAGGCGCTGGCGCTGGAAGTGGCGCGCAAGGGCGTGACCGTCAACACCATTTCGCCGGGCTACATCGGCACCAAGATGGTCATGGAAATCCCGAAAGAAGTGCTCGACACCAAGATCATTCCGCAAATTCCGATGGCGCGCCTGGGCAAGCCGGAAGAAGTCGCCGGCCTGGTCGCTTACCTGTCGTCGGATGAAGCCGCTTTTGTCACGGGCGCCAATATTGCCATTAACGGTGGCCAGCATATGTCCTGATCGCGGTACGCAGTCGCAGGAACCGAAAAGCACTGCCTGCGGGTAGTGCTTTTTTTCACCAAGGATCACCATGGCGATCAGCGCCAAACCCTATTTACGCGAAATCTCGATCGCCGACGATGCCGGGATCGATTTCGACAGTTATCCCTTCAATATTCCCGCCGTGCGCGAGATGGGCGTGATCGAGCCGCATGCCGACGTCACCTTTTTCGTCGGTGAAAACGGCGCCGGCAAGTCGACGCTTCTCGAAGCGATCGCCGTGGCGATGGGTCTGTCTGGCGAAGGCGGCAGCCGCAGCGTTTCGCGCGGACAGCAGAAGGTGTCGCCCCTGCACGATCGCCTGAAGCTGGTGAAAGGCTTCCGCAAGCCGGCCTGGTCCTACTTCCTGCGCGCCGAAAGCCTGTTCAATGTCTTTACCTATCTCGACGAGCTTCCTCCTCCCGGGAGACGGCCATCGAAGCATCTGCGCTCGCACGGCGAAGCCTTCATGGAGGTGATGCTGGAGTTTTCGGCCGGCGGCCTGTACCTGCTCGACGAGCCCGAGGCGGCGCTCTCGCCCAACCGCCAGCTGGCCGCCCTGTCGGCCATCGACCAGCTGGTCAAGCAGGACTGCCAGTTCATCATCGCCACCCATTCGCCTATTTTGCTGTCCTATCCGAACGCCAAAATCCTGCAGTTCGACGGCAGCGGCATCACCGAAGTCGCGTATGAAGACACCGAACATTTCGCCGTCACGCGCGACTTTCTCAACCACTATCCACGGCGCCTCCAGCAACTGCTCGCCGATGACTGACCACAGGAACACCACCGACTTGAATACCATCTCCACGCTCACTTTCAGGGTAGCGACCGAAGCCGACATCGGCGCCATGTCCGCCATCCGCCTGGCCGTTACCGAAAACCGCCTGCGCGACCCCGGCCGCATCACCACCGCCATGTACCGCGATTACCTGGGGCGTCTGGGCCGCACCTGGGTGTGCGAGGACGATGGCGTCATCACCGGCTTTGCCAGCGCCAACCGCGAGGAAGGATCGATCTGGGCGCTGTTCATCGACCCCGCGCGCGAAGGGCAGGGCATCGGCAAGCGCCTGCTGGCGCTGGCGGTGGACGATCTGTTCGAACACGGGCACGCGCAGATCGTGCTCTCCACCAGCGCCGACACGCGCGCCGACATCTTTTACGAATCGCAGGGCTGGGAGCGCGGCAAGATGAAAGACGATATCGAAGTGCAGTATTCGCTGCAGCGCGTACGCGACGCGGCGCCGGCGAACGACAACCTGTACGAAGCCAGCGTGCCCGTGTTCCTGCGCTACCTGCGCCATCTGCGCGCCATGCTGGCGCTGGCCGAAGCGCATCCGGACGGCCATGCACTGCTGGACGCGCGCCTGGCGCCAGGCATGCTGACCCTGGCCGTGCAGGCCGAGGTGGCGGCCAACTTCGCCGTGCGCGCCTGCGCCCCGCTGGCCGGCAGCGCCCTGTCGCAGAGCGGCGCCTTTCCCGCCAGCGCGCTGCGCGACAGCGGCCAGTTCGCGCCGACCTACGACGGCCTGCGCCAGCGCATAGACTTCGTGCTCGGCTTCCTGAACGCGCTCACACCAGCGCAGTTCGACGGCGCCGCCAGCCGCGTCGTCAGCGACCGCGCCGGCGAAGCTCTGGTCACCCTGCCGGGCCAGGCCTTCCTGCTGCAGTACGCGCTGCCGAACTTCTTTTTCCACCTGACCACCGCCTACGCCATCCTGCGCCAGGGCGGGCTCGCCATCGGCAAGGCCGATTTCGACGGCTTCCATGTCTACACCAACGCCTGAACCAACGACTCTGCTCGCGGACATCGGCCTCGCTCCCGCCATGGCGGCTACCATCGCCGCCGACGTGGCGCGGGGCGACGCCCGCTCGCTGCTGCACGAATTGCTGCTGCGCGGCCTGTGGAGCACTGTCATCGACGAAGCCGCACCGGAGGCGCTGCATCGCCATGGCGGCGCCGTCGCCAGGCTGCTGGCGGCCGGCGTCGACCTGCACGATCTGGTCGATGTCGTGCGCGAAGCCCAGGTCGACACCATCTACAACGTGGCGCAACTGATCGACTGGCCCGACGAGGGGCTGGAATTGGGCGAGACGCTCGATGTCCGGCTATTGGCGGCCATGACGCACGGCGGGGGCGTGCCGTCGCCGCTGCCCGAGCTGCATGCGAGCCTGATGGAGCGCGACCCTGCGGGACGATCCGGCGAGCCACGCTCTCCCGTACTGCGTCAGTTCGGCATGCTCGATGCCGACATCCGGCGCCAGATCACGGCGCTGACCGGCGAGCGCAAATTCTCCGCCGCCGCCGTCCTGTGGAAACAGCACGTGGGCGGCGAGCTGAAAACCGCGCTGGCGGCGGTGCAGTCGCTGGCCGGGAAAACACGATAGGCGCGCTCGCCGCAGCGGCCGGGTCAAGCCCGTCGGCGGCGGCGCGCCAGTGCGCTACAATCGGATGTCAACTACAAGAGGACTCCCATGCCCGCCATTCCGACCTGCCTGTTCCCGCCGATCCAGCCGACCCGGCACGGCATGCTGCAAGTCGATGCGCTGCACACCATCTACTGGGAGGAAGTGGGCAATCCGAAAGGCATACCCGTGCTGTTCCTGCACGGCGGGCCGGGCGCCGGCCTGTCGCCGCAGCACCGGCGCTTTTTCGATCCGCAGCACTACCGAATCATCCTGTTCGACCAGCGCGGCGCCGGCAAATCGACCCCGCTGGGCGAGTGGCACCAGAACACCACCCAATTGCTGATCGGGGATATCGAAACCTTGCGCGAACAGTTCGGCGTGGACAAGTGGCTGGTGTTCGGCGGCTCATGGGGCTCGACCCTGGCGCTGGCTTACGGCCAGGCCCATCCCGAACGCTGCCTGGGCTTCATCCTGCGCGGGATTTTCCTGTGCACCGCCGCCGAAGTGGACTGGTTCCTGCACGGCGTGCGCTGGTTCTACCCCGAGCTGTACGAGGAATTCGTGGCCCCGATTCCCGAGGCCGAGCGGGCCGACCTGCTCACCGCCTACACCACGCGCATGCTGTGCGACGATCCGGCCGTGTACTGGCCGGCGGCGCGCGCGTGGAGCCGCTTCGAGGGGCGCCGCGTGTTCCTGCTGCCGCAGCCCGAAGACACCGCCTCCGACACGCTTGACCTGGGCGTGGGCCGGCTCGAATCGCACTACATGGCCAACCAGGGCTTCCTGCGCGAAGACCAGCTGGTGCAGGACGTGGGCTGCATCGCGCACCTGCCGTGCGTGATCGTGCAGGGCCGCTACGACGTCATTTGCCCGCCGCTGTCGGCCTACCGCCTGCACCAGGCCTGGCCCGGGGCGCGCCTGCGCATGGTGGCCGACGCCGGCCATGGCGCGCTGGAAGCGGGCATCGCCAAGGCGCTGGTGGGCGCAACCGAGCAGTTCAAGCGCAGCGGACGCTTCGATTAGGACGGCGCGGGTGGCCCTGCTACACTAGCGGCTGTGCATGCATTATCAAATTACGGCGCCCTATGAATCTCCAGCTCACCGATATGGGCCACGTCATCCAGTTGGCCATTGCGCCGGTGTTCCTGCTCACCGGCGTGTGCACCAACCTGATGGTGCTGACCAACCGCCTGGCGCGCATCATCGACCGCTCGCGCGTACTTGAAGACCGGCTCGACATCGGCTGGAACGATGCCTACATGGACGAACTCGACGTCCTGTACCCGCGCTGGCACCTGATTAACTACGCCATCGCGCTCAGCACCGCCTGCGGCCTGCTGATTTGCCTGATCATTGCGCTGCTGTTCCTGGGCGATACCACCAATGTCTCGCTGGACCAGTACATCGCCGGCCTGTTCGTGATCGCGATGCTGTGCCTGATCGGCAGTTTTGTGTACCTGCTGCGCGAAATTTTTGTCGCCTCCAAGACCTTGCGTTCGCGCCGTCACGTGCGTCCGCGCGGTTCGCCGCCGGCCGCCAACTAACAGATTGAATTTTCTTATGCACGATTACCAACGTCCTCCCACCCTGTTCCGCTACGCGCCGCGCGCCGAACTGGAAGCCGCGCTGACCCTGGGGCAGTTCCGCCTGGTCCCGGCCAACAATTGCCTGACCCTGTCGTTTTCGCAAGCCTGGGACACCGCCCTGTTCGACGTTTTCTCGCCGGCCGACTGCTGCCTGGTGATCCACAATACCGAGGAATTCGGCGAACGCCTGCACCGCGCCGTGCAGCGCACCCTGCCAAGTTGGGCCGGGATCGACGGCGCCGTCGAATACGGCGCGCGCGCAGCCCTGGGCGCGGCCTTCACCAAGAGCAGCGCCGAAGCCGAAGAACGCGAATGGCAGTTCGCCTGGCGCGCCATGGCGCCGCAAATGAGTCTCAATCCCGTGACGGTCAAGATCGGCAGCATCGAAACCTTCGCCGAACTGCGCGAGCCGCAAAGCTATCAGGCCTGAGCGCCAGGTTTAGTTGGCAGGCGTGTCGCCGCGCTCCAGGCGCGCCAGTACGGCCTTCATCATGTGCTCGATGTCGGAGCGGATGATGTTCGCCCCCAGCATGCCGGGCACGTAGAACTTCGGTACCAGCTTGCCGCTGTAGACGATGCGCGTGCCGCCCGTCTCGGGCACCGGGATCAGCTCCCAGCGGCACTGGTAGACGCGCATGTCGCCGGTAATGAGGCCGATGTCGATCGACGTCATCGCTTCCTCGGTCGCCTGCACGATCAGGTGGATGTCGCGCCGGATGAACAGAAAGCTGGCCACCCCGAACTGCTCGATGATCGCCTTGTTGCCGGTGCGCGAGAGGACCTTGGACGTTTTCAGGTCGGGCACGAAGTCGGCCATGCGGTCGTAATTGGTCAGTACCTTCCACACGGCCGCCGGCGCGGCGCGCACCTCGCCGCTGGATCCGACCTCGAACATGTGCTGGTCCGCCAGATCGACGCGCCTGACCGTCACCTCCAGCCTGGATTGGGCCAGGACGGGCGCGGAGTAGGCAAGGAAGCAACAAAATAGGATTCGCGGAAACATGGACCCAGCCTACGGGAAAGCGGCGGCCCTGACAAGGAGGCGCACTCAAGCGTGCGCGAGATAGCGGCGCGGCGGCGGGCCGAAGATTAGAACCCGGCATCTACAGAAGTAGGTTGTAATATCGTCCTGACATGCAGTGCCGACATCCTGTCTTGACGTGCCGTCCCGACGTTCCTCACGCCCCTATCCATCCCGACCATGACAACTCAAGCCTATCCCCACCTGCTCGCGCCCCTGGACCTGGGCTTCACCACCTTGCGCAACCGCGTCATCATGGGTTCGATGCACACCGGGCTCGAAGACCGCTTCTACAACTACGGCAAGCTGGCCGCGTTTTACCGCGAACGCGCGAAGGGTGGGGTGGGGCTGATCGTCACCGGCGGCATTTCGCCCAACCGCCAGGGCTGGCTGCTGCCGTTCGGCGGCACCCTCAATTTCGCCGGCGACGTGGTTAACCACCGGCGCGTGACAAACGCGGTGCACGAGGAGGGCGGCAAGATCCTGATGCAGATCCTGCACTCGGGACGCTATGGTTATCAGCCGCTGGTGGTGTCGGCGTCCGGCGTGAAGTCGCCGATCTCGCCGTTCAAGCCGCGCGCGCTGACCGAAAGCGGAATCGAAGCGACCATCCGCGACTACGCGCGCTGCGCCAGGCTGGCCAAACGCGCCGGCTACGACGGTATTGAAGTGATGGGCAGCGAAGGCTACCTGCTCAACCAGTTCCTGTGCGCGCGCACCAACCTGCGCCAGGACCGCTGGGGCGGCAGCATCGAGAACCGCATGCGCCTGCCCGTTGAAATCATCAAGCGCATCCGCCAGAGCGTGGGCGAGGATTTCATCATCATGTACCGCCACTCGCTGCTCGACCTGGTCGAAGGCGGCAACACCTGGGACGACGTGGTCAAGGTCGCGCATGCGCTCGAACACGCCGGGGTCACCATCCTCAACACTGGCTACGGCTGGCACGAGGCGCGCGTGCCGACCATCGTCACCTCGGTGCCGCGCGCGGCGTTCGCCAGCGTGGCCGGCCGCCTGCGGCGCGAAGTGAAGATTCCCGTGGTGGCATCGAACCGCATCAACATGCCGTTCGAAGCGGACGACATCATCGCCCGCGGCGACGCCGACATGGTATCGATGGCGCGCCCCTTCCTGGCCGACGCCGAGTTCGTGGCCAAGGCAGCCAGCGGGCGCGCGGACGAAATCAACACCTGCATCGGCTGCAACCAGGCCTGCCTCGATCACACCTTCGCCAACAAGCGCGCCAGCTGCCTGGTCAACCCGCGCGCCTGTCATGAAACGGAACTGGTGTACGCCAAAAAGGCCAAGGCGCGCAAGGTGGCGGTGGTGGGCGCCGGTCCGGCCGGGCTGTCGGCAGCGACCGTGGCGGCCGAATGCGGGCACGCGGTGACCTTGTTCGATTCGAGCGACACGGTGGGCGGGCAGTTCAAGATCGCCATGCAAATCCCGGGCAAGGAAGAATTCGCCGAAACCATCCGCTATTTTTCGCGCAAGCTGGAGCTGACCGGCGTCACCGTGCGGCTTGGCGAGCGGGTCACGCGCGCGGCGCTGCTGGCGGGCGGTTTTGACGACGTGATCGTCGCCACCGGCATCAAGGTGCGCATGCCGCCGATCGAGGGCATCCGGCATCCCAAGGTGCTGTCGTACATCGACGTGTTGCAGAACAAGGCGCCGGTGGGCAAGCGCGTGGCCATCATCGGCGCGGGCGGGATTGGTTTCGACGTGGGCGAGTACCTGCTGCATAACCCGGCGCACCCGCTGCCGCTGCCGGTAGCCGAGTGGGCCGGCGAATGGGGCGTGGACCTGGAAGCGACCACGAGTGGCGGACTGGTGGCGCCGCACGCGGCCGAGCCGGTGCGCCAGCTGTTCCTGATGCAGCGCAAGGCGTCCAAGCTCGGTGCGGGGCTGGGCAAGACGTCCGGCTGGGTGCACCGCGCGACCTTGAGCCGCAATGGGGTGGTGATGCTGGCCGGGGTCACGTACAACAAGATCGATGATCACGGGCTGCATATCACGGTCGGCGGGGAGGAGCGCTTGATCGCGGTCGACAACGTGATTATCTGCGCGGGGCAGGATAGCTTGACGGAGTTGATGCCGGAAGAGGGTGCGGCCAGTGGCGGGCCGGTGTTCCACAAGATCGGCGGTGCGGCGCTGGCGGCCGAATTGGATGCCAAGCGGGCCATCAGGGAAGGCGCCGAACTGGCCGCGCGCTTGTAAAAGAACGCGACCCTCCGTCGTTCCCACCTCTCCAGGAACTGGCTTATGGATTCGATGGTGTTAGGTTAAGCGTTTTTCTGACCACAAACTTCAAGACCGTCGTTCCCGCGCAGGCGGGAATCCAATTCCGTAGCGCTGTCACAGGCGGCTCGACGAACTTGGATTCCCGCCTCTCCAGGAACTTGCATTTTGCCGCTACGTTAAGCAGCTTTGCGACCACAAACCTCGAAACCGTCACTCCCGCGCAGGCGGGAGCCCATAGCACCTTCGATATCCAACTGTGCTATGGATTCCCGCCTGCGCGGGAACGACGGAGCTTAAGCTAGCGTCATTTGGAAGCGGCCTCTGACTTTGCACCGTTCCAAGAGATTTGAGGAGTTTCCTTGAAACTGGGCGCTGCGCGGGAAGTCGGTTCTGGCAATGCCAGAGACGACGGAGATAAGGTTAGCGGGTCACGGCTACTACTTCTTCCGTACCACCACGCACCCAATCGAATACCCCGCGCCAAACGAGCAAATCACGCCGTGCGAGCCGCTCGGCATGTCGTCCTGGTACTTGTGAAACGCGATGATCGACCCCGCCGACGAGGTATTCGCATACGTGTCCAGAATGACCGGCGCTTCCTGCGGCTCCGCATCGCGCCCGAGCAGCATGCGCGTGATCAGCAAATTCATGTTCAGGTTGGCCTGGTGCAGCCAGTAGCGCGACACCTGCGCCACTTCCAGCCCCGCATTGGTGATCGTCTCGCGGATCATCTCGGCCGCCATCGGACACACTTCCTTGAACACCTTGCGGCCCTGCTGGCGGAACAGCTTGTCCGGCTTGCCGATGCCCGATTCGTCGAAGCGGTTCATGAAGCCGAAGTTGTTGCGGATGTTGTTCGAGAATTTGGTCTTGAGCTTCGATTCGAGAATCTCGAACTGGTGGTGGCTGGTCGCCGTCTCCGCCGCTTCGATCACGATCGCCGTGCAGGCGTCGCCGAAAATGAAGTGGCTGTCGCGGTCGCGGAAGTTCAAATGGCCGCTGGTGATTTCGGGATTGAGCACCAGTACCGCGCGCGCCTGCCCGCTCTGCACCGCCGCCATCGCCGTCTGGATGCCGAACGTGGCCGAGGAACAGGCCACGTTCATGTCGAAGCCGAAGCCGTCGATGCCCAGCGCTTCCTGTACTTCCACCGCCATGGCCGGATAGGCGCGCTGCATGTTGCTGCAGGCGACCAGCGCCATGTCGATGTCGGCCGCCGTGCGTCCGGCCCGGTCCAGCGCCTGGCGCGCCGCGGCCACGCAGATTTCAGCCTGCAGCGAGATGTCTTCGTCGGCACGCTCGGGAATGCGCGCCGTCATGCGCGCCGGGTCCAGAATGCCGGATTTTTCCATCACGTAGCGCGACTTGATGCCGGACGCTTTTTCGATAAAGGCGGCGCTCGAACCTTCGATTGCCGTCAGCTCCCCCGCCGCGATCGCATCAGCGTGCTCGGCGTTGTACAGTTCGGCGTAGGCGTTGAAGGCGACGACCAGCTCTTCGTTGGAGATCGAATTGGGCGGCGTGAACAGGCCCGTGCCGCTGATGACGACTTGTTTCATGGTAAAGCTTTCAAATAGGGTAAGCCGGGCATAACCCGGCACGTGCCGCTGATTCTACACAATGGGCTTCACGGTGGCGAGAAAAGCGCGGGGCCGCCCCGCCGGAGAGCGCCTATTTCCGCTTTTTCGCGGGCGCCGGTACGGCTTCCGCGGCCGGCTCCTTGGCCGGCTTGGCCAGTTGCACCGGCAAGCCTTTCAGGTGATTGAGGGCCTGGGCCAGCTGGAAGTCGTCGGCGCTGCCGTATTCGAGCGGCTTGCGCTTGCGCTCGACCGCCAGCAGGCGGCGCTGGGCCTCGAGCTGCTCGCGCGTGCTGGCCGCGCTTTCCTTGTCGCGGTCGTTGGACAGGTGCTTTTCCAGGTCGGCCTCGCGCATGCGCAAGCTGTTCAAGCCATCGCCGTCGGCATTTTCATCGACCAAAAAATCGGGAATGATGCCGCGCGCCTGGATCGAGCGCCCCTTCGGGGTGTAGTAGCGTGCCGTGGTCAGCTTGACCGCGGTGTCGCCGCCGAGCGGCTTGATGGTCTGCACCGATCCCTTGCCGAAGGTCTGGCTGCCGAGGATCACGGCGCGTTTGTAATCCTGGAGCGCGCCGGCCACGATTTCGGAGGCCGAGGCCGAGCCGGTGTTGACCAGCACCACCATCGGCACCGTCTTGAGCGCCGCCGGCAGGCGGGCCAGCACGTCGCCGTCGCCCTGCAGGGTGTAGAACTCGGGTTTGCCCAGGTAGCTCTGGCGCGAATTGGCCAGCTGGCCGTTGGTCGAGACGATCTCGGCGCCGCGCGGCAAAAACGCGGCCGACACGCCGATGGCGCCCTGCAGCAAGCCGCCCGGGTCGTTGCGCAAGTCCAGCACCAGGCCCTTGAGGGACGGATCCTGCTGGTACAGCGCCGCCAGGCGGGCCGCCATGTCGTCCACGGTCGGTTCCTGGAATTGCGCAATGCGCAGCCAGGCGTAGCCCGGCTCGACAATCTTGCCCTTGACGCTTTTCTGGATGATTTCCTGGCGTACGATCGTCATCACCAGCGGCAGCGCCACGTCCTTGCGCAGCAGGGTCAGGGTGACCTTGGTGAGCGGCTCGCCGCGCATCTTCTTGACGGCTTCGTCGATGCCCAGGTTCTGGATGGCCTCGTTGTTGATGCGCGTGATCAGGTCGCCCGCCTTGATGCCGGCGCGCCAGGCCGGCGAATCCTCGATCGGGGCGACGATCTTGATGTAGCCTTCTTCGCTCTGGGCAATTTCGATGCCCAGGCCGACGAACTTGCCCTGGGTGCCTTCGCGCAGGTCGCGGTAGGCTTTCTTGTCGAGATAAGCCGAATGGGGATCGAGCGAGGCGACCATGCCGGTGATGGCGTCGGTCAGCAGTTTCTTGTCGGCCACCGGTTCGACATAATCGGTTTTGATCAGATCGTAGGCGTCGGACAGCTGGCGCAGTTCTTCGAGCGGCATGCCTTGCTCGACCGGCTTTTGCGCCAGCGCCGAGAACTGCATGGAAAAGGCCACGCCGACGAGAGCGCCAAGGCCGACCAGCCCGGAATTTTTGAGGGTAGAGCCCATGAAGTCACCTACGATGCCAGGAAAAATGCGCCAGTCCAGCTGATGAGCTGGCGCGAATCCAGTATAAACCCGATTTCGCGGCCCGCATCGAAATTGTGCATGCCTGGTCTGTGTATCGAAAAGTAAAAAAAACGGGCCCGGCGGTTGCGCCAGGAAGGCAGCGGCTAGAATGCCAGCATCGCGCGTCCCATGACGCGCCACACATTTGCCGTCCAGCCAGCCTGATCCACCACTACATTCCCGATGAGCAAACTGATTCGCTTCGCCTGCGCCGCCCTGATCGCCAGTATCGCCCCGTCCAGCCATGCCCAGGAGACGAGCGCCGGACCGGTGACACCCGTGCCGGTGCAGGAGCCTACTGCCGTGCCTACCGCCGTGCCTACCGCCGTGCCTACCGCCGTGCCCGCGTCCAAGCCCAGGTTCAAGTCCAGGGACGAGCCCAAGGCGGCGGCGGGCGTGGCCGCGGTCACCATCAACGGCAGCCGGGTGGGCGATACCGAATCGCGCCGCCTGTCGACCGCCGCCAAGATGGTGTTCGGGCGCGAGGAACTGGACCGCAACGGCGACAGCAGCGTCGGCGAAATCCTCAAGCGCCTGCCCGGCGTGACCATGGGCGGGCCGCCGGGACGGGGCGGCGGCGGGGCGCGCATGCGCGGCCTGGGCAATGGCTACACCCAGATGCTGGTCAACGGCGAGCGCCCGCCGGCCGGGTTTTCGCTCGAATCGCTCTCGCCCGACCAGGTCGAACGCATCGAAGTCATGCGCGGCCCCGTGGCCGAGCACAGCACCCAGGCCATCGCCGGCACCATCAACGTGGTGCTGCGCGAGGGTTACCAGCAAAAGGATGTGCAGCTCAAGCTGTCCGACAGCATCGAAGATGGCCGCCACGGACCGAACGTCTCGCTCACCATGCCCGGCAAGGTGGGCGCGCTGACCTGGCTGATGAGCGGCTCGGTGGGCAGCAACCGCCAGCACGACGAGAGCGTCACGACCTATCAGGACACCAATCTTGCCGGCCTGTTGCTGAAAGACCAGCAGGTCGATGCCCATAGCAACCGCAGTTCGCGCTCGGTGCACCTGACGCCGCGCCTGTCGTATAAATTCGACAATGGCGACACCCTCAATTTCCAGCCTTTCCTGATGTACAACCGCAGCGAAGGCGACAGCGACAGCCGGCTGACCCAGCGGATCGGCCCGCCGCAGCGCGAATACGCAGTGGCGCTGGCCGACTCGACCTCGTCGATGACCATGCTGCGCGGCTTCGGCAACTGGCTGCACCGGATGGACGCCGGCGCCAAGCTCGACGTCAAGTTCGGCTTCGGCGGCGGACGCAGCGAAAGCACGTCGCTGCGCAAGCAGTACGGCGACAATGGCGTGCTCAAGGATGTCTTCAACGACGTCGACACCTCGCGCAGCCATAGCCTCAACAGCGGCGGCAAGTACAGCACGCCGCTGGCCAAGGGCCACCTGCTGGCTGCCGGCTGGGACCTGGAAGGCGGGCACCGCGCACTGAGCACGGTGGCGCTGGTCAACGGCCGCGCCCAGTTCGCCGAATCGGGTTCCAGCATGACGGCCGACACGCGCCGCGTGGCCGGCTATGTGCAGGACGAGTGGGATATCACGCCCCAATGGTCGTCCTACCTGGGCTTGCGCTGGGAAGGCATCCGCACCAGCGCCACCAACCAGGGGCGCGACGTGCGCAACAACAGCAAGGTGTGGAGCCCGGTGCTGCACACCGTGTGGCGCATTCCCGGTTTTGACAAGGACCAGGTTCGCGCCAGCCTGACGCGCAGCTACCGCGCGCCCCAGCTGAACGACCTGATCGCCGTGCCGACCTATTCCCAGCTCAACAGCGCAACCCGCCCCGACCGCACCGGCAACCCCAACCTCAAACCCGAGCTGGCGCAAGGGCTCGACCTGGCGTACGAGCACTACCTCGGCAAGAGCGGCATCCTCAGCGCCAGCGGCTTCGTGCGCAAGATCGATAACCTGATGCGGCGCGAACTGACCCTGCGCGACACCCCGGACGGCCCGCGCTGGCTGTCGAGCCCGTCGAACATCGGCAGCGCGCGCACCAGCGGCATCGAGCTGGAAGCCAAATTCCAGCTGGCCGAGCTGGTGGCCAACGCCCCGAATATCGATTTGCGCTCGAACTACAGCCATTTCTGGTCGACGGTGGAGGGCATTCCCGGCCCCGACAACCGGCTCGACCAGCAAGCCAAACAGACCGCCAACGTCGGCCTCGACTGGCGGCTGAAGAATGTGCCGCTGACCCTGGGCGGCAGCTACAACTGGACCCCGGCGATCCTGGTGCGCACCAGCGCGGACGAAGTCGCCACCACTGGTGTGAAGCGCCAGTTCGACGCGTACGGCCTGTGGAAGATCAGCGCCGCCACCCAGCTGCGCCTGTCGGCCAACAACCTGCTCAATAACGACTACCTGGCCGGCCGCACCGTGACCCGGAATGGCATCGCCCAGCTGTCGGACATGGCCAGCCGCACCTACACGACATGGACAATTCGTCTGGAAATGAAGTTATAGTGCTCGATACTGTGGCCACAAGCCATTTTTTCCCCCGCCCCATAAGGACACCCCTGTGAAACGATTTCTTCTGAGTACCCTGACCCTGAGCCTGGCGGCCGCTTTCGCCAACGCCGCCGATCCGGTCCAACCCGGCGCGCCGGTTTCCGGCATCGACATGCAGTACATCGACAGCAGCGTGCGTCCGCAGGACGATTTTTTCAGCTACCTGAATGGTGTGTGGCTGAAAAACACCGATATCCCCTCCGACAAGTCGAGCTGGGGCACCTTCGCCAAGCTGCGCGACGACACCTTGCCGCAGCTGCGCACCCTGATCGAAACGGCCCAGAACGAAAAAAACAAGAAAGCCGGCAGCGAGGCGCAGAAAATCGGCGACCTGTACACCAGCTACATGAACCAAGCCAAGCTGGAAAAGCTCGGCTACAAGCCGCTGGCCGGCGAATTGCAGCGCATCCGCGCGCTGCGTGACAAGAAAGCCATCCCGGCCCTGATCGCGCACCTGACGCAAATCGGCGTGAGCGCGCCGTACGGCATCTACGTGGGCCAGGACAGCCGCGAATCGACGCGTTACGCCACTTACATCAGCCAGAGCGGCCTGGGCTTGCCCGACCGCGACTACTACCTGAAAAAAGACGACGCCAAGCTGGCCGACGTGCGCGCCAAGTACGAGCGCCACATCGAGAAAACCCTGGGCATGGCCGGCCACAAGGATGCGGCCGGCGCAGCCAAGGCCATCCTGGCGCTGGAAACCGCGCTGGCGGAAGTTCAGTGGAGCAAGGTCGACTTGCGCGATCCGGTCAAGCGCTACAACAAGGTCGAGATCGCCAAGCTGGGCGAGCTGACCCCGGGCTACGACTGGAAGAGTGCGCTGGGCGCCGCCAACGTGGCCGGCAAGGTCGACTACGTGGTCGTCGGCCAGCCGAGCTACCTGGCCGGCTTTAACCAGGTGCTGGAAAAGACCGACCTGGCAACCTGGAAATCGTATTTCGAATGGCATTTGCTGACCAGCTATGCGGAATACCTGTCGAAAGAGTTCGTCGACGCCGACTTTGCCTTCTTTGAAACCGTGCTCAAGGGCGTACCGGAACAGGAACCGCGCTGGAAGAACGGCGTCGCGACCGTGAATGGCGCGCTGGGCGAAGCGGTCGGCAAGGAATATGTCGGCAAATATTTCCCGGCCGAGCGCAAGGCGCGCATGGAAGAGCTGGTGCAAAACCTGTTGGTCGCTTACAAGCAGAGCATCGACACGCTCGACTGGATGGGGCCGGAGACCAGGAAGGAAGCCCAGGCCAAGCTGGCCAAGTTCCGCCCGAAGATCGGCTACCCGAGCAAATGGCGCGATTACTCGGCGCTGACGGTCAAGCAGGACGACCTGGTCGGCAACATGATGCGTGCGCGCACCTTTGCCTACAACCGCAACGTCAACAAGCTGGGCAAGCCGATCGACCGCGAAGAGTGGGGCATGACGCCGCAGACAGTGAACGCTTACTACAGCTCGACGATGAACGAAATCGTGTTCCCGGCCTCGATCCTGCAGCCGCCGTTCTTCGACATGCGCGCCGACGATGCGGTGAATTACGGTGCCATTGGCGCGGTGATCGGGCACGAGATCAGCCATGGCTTCGACGACAAGGGCAGCCAGTCCGACGGCGACGGCAACCTGCGCGAATGGTGGACCAAGGAAGACCGCGCCAAGTTCCAGGCCAAGGCCGACATGCTGGTCAAGCAGTACAGCGGCTACAGCCCGCTGAAGGGTTACAACGTCAATGGCGAGCTGACCCTGGGCGAGAACATCGGCGACAACTCGGGCGTGGCGATCGCGTACAAGGCCTACAAGCTGTCGCTGGGTGGCAAGCCGGCGCCGGTGATCGACGGCCTGACGGGCGACCAGCGCTTCTTCATGGGCTTCGGGCAGGTATGGCGCATGAAGATGCGTGAAGCGCAGCAGATCGTGCAGGTCAAGACCGATCCGCACTCGCCGGGCCAGTTCCGCGCGAACGGCACGATGATGAACCAGCCGGCATTCTATGAAGCGTTCGGCGTGAAGGAAGGCGACAAGATGTACCTGCCGCCGAAAGAGCGCGTCACGATCTGGTAATCGGGTAATTGAGATGACAAGGGCCACGCGAGTGGCCCTTTCTGTTTGCAACGTGCGTTGTGCAGGGCACGGGATGATGTGGGCGCTTGCTATCATCGTAGCGGGCCGGGGTCTGTTGGGAAGTCGCTGGCTGCGGAGCCGACTTGGGCCCCCGCCTTCGCGGGGGCGAAGGCGGGGGCGGGGTGGGAGCGAAGGCGGGGGCTCGTCGTTGCTGGCACTGCCGGAGATGATTTTCCGCGCGGGCGGGAATCCAGGTTCGGACCAGCCCCGGGTCCTTGCTGATCTGCGGACGAAAAAAAACCGCCCTGAAAAGAGCGGTTTATCCGGCGCGGTGAACGCTTACTTGGCTGCGGCAACCATGAAATCGACTGCTGCCTTGACTTCCTCATCGGACGCCGTCGAACCGCCTTTTGGAGGCATCATGCCGGCCTTGCCGGTAAAGCCCTTGAGTGCGTGCTCGTACAACACTGGCGCGCCTTGTGCAATGCGTGCGGCCCATGCGCCCTTGTCGCCGAACTTCGGCGCACCGGCAATACCTGCACCGTGGCAAACAACGCATGCGGCGTTGTAGGTGGTCTTGCCTGCATCGGCGGCCAGCTTCGGTGCTTCGGCCGGGGCTGCTGCTGCCGCTGGCGCTGCTGCGGGAGCTGGTGCCGGGGCTGCCGTTTCCGCTGGCGCTGCTGCTTCAGCCGACGCGGCCGGAGCGGCGGCTGCCGCTGGAGCCGCTGGCTCCTTGAACTTGGCGCCGCCCTGGTTAGCCATGTGCACGACCGCGCGCGCTACTTCGACATCGTCCAGATCAGGATTGCCACCGCGGGCAGGCATCGCACGGATACCGTCGATCGCGTGCTTGACCAAGGTATCGTAGCCTTGAGCAATACGGGGACCCCAGGCACCGGCATCGCCGAACTTCGGTGCGCCGGCGGCGCCAGTGGCGTGGCAGGCCGCGCAGTTGGCCGTGTAGACGGCGTCGCCAGCGAGGTAGACCTTCGGTGCGTTGGCATCCTTGAGGGTGAACCCGTCATCGGCCACCGGACGCAGACGCGCCGCGACCGCTTCGGCCTTCTGGCTGTCGGTGCCGGCACCAGTGGTTTTCTTCGTCGTCACGAAGGTCACCAGCAGAATGATGCCGATGACAGTGACCAGGAAGAAGCCGGCAACCGCAGCGACGAGCTGCTTGGGTGTCCGGATCGCGGATTCGTGTTCGTTGTGTGCGTCGCTCATGATGTCCTTAGTACAATTTTCAAAAAGCTGCCGGCCGGTCGTGTTCGCATGGATGAACTTGCAAATACTCGCCAAACCCGCGATTATAGACTCAAAGCACCTCTTATGGAACGCAAATTCCCTGTAACACGACACTTTCCATGGACGCGGGTACAGAAAAAACGGTATCCTTCGCCTTACGTTCGACATTCCTCAGCGCGGCTGTAGCTCAGTGGATAGAGTATTGGCCTCCGAAGCCAAGGGTCGTGGGTTCGATCCCCGCCAGCCGCACCAGTTTTTCGTAATAAATTCAACTACTTACCATTATTTTGTTGGCCTGCCTGTGCACATTGTCGACGGCGAACTGCGGTCGTTTAGGACTAGTGTAGGGTTTTGGAAGCAATATAAATCAATATTTAGAGTGTTCGGGCAACTTTTATGCCCAGGCGGCGCGCAATGCCTCAGCTTGTTGCATTACCAACGCAACCGCCGCATCCTCCTTCAGCGGGGGATATTTGTACTTACGTAGAATTCTCTTTACCAGCAGGCGCAGTTTGGCCCGAACGCTATCCCGCACTGCCCAGTCGGCGCTTACGTTCTTGCGCAAACTCTCAGCTAGTTCATGTGCGATCTTCTTCAATGCCTCGTTTCCGGGCGCCCTGTGGGCACCCTCCAACAAGGCGTCGTCCATCGCAAAAGCCGCATGCTCGCTCATATGATCCCTTGATTGATTTTTCATGATCCATCCCTACCGTTGTACTCTAATTAGACTGGGGTAGGTGTCTCATGTCATATTGGCATAGGGGGCCCGCGCTCGGCCTCCACCTTGAATTTCTTGGCCATCGCGATGAGTTCTTGCATGACCTGGGCGAAATTTTTTTGAAGGGATCGTCGATCGTGTGCACAGAATGGGAGGAGATCACTTTGCCCTCCCCCTGGGGCAGGGGTAAGCATTCGCGTTGGCTGCACATTGGGACTTCCGATATTTGTGTAAGCACATTCGTTGCCGGGGTATTCGGTACTGTCACGCCCAGTAGGGAATGTACTCAGCGAATTTGTTGCCGCTGGTGGTGTCCTTGCGTCGGATACGGCCAGCCTCCACAGCATCTGCGATCAAGTTGGTAATTTGATTTCGTTGTCGCTCGCTTACTTTGAACCGCCTTCGCAGTGTGGTATTGGTGAGCGTCTGACTTGAAAAATATTGTAAGACAGCGTGCTGATAGCAGGCTTCAATGCGCTCAGCTTGCGCCATGTCGGAGAATTGCCGTGGGGCGTACAAGGTTACCTGAAACGCATTTTCCAATGGGGTGAACAGAACCGGTGGCATGCCAAAAAGTTCGACTGCCGACACCACCTTTTGGAACCCAGTGCCTCGCTCCTCACAGATGCGATACAAGCGGAATTTCGATGCTAGAAGTTCGTTGCGCGACTCTGGGGTAGTTCCGATCAAACGATCGAGTCGCTTGCTTGGCAGTAGTGATCCTGGGTTCGTAAAAGTAATTCGGTCGTCGTAGATTTCGATGGTTGGGCCTGCGCCGGTGACACTAAAGTCCTGGTGAATCAAGGCGTTGGCGATCAATTCTCGGAGAGCAATTTCCGGGTAGAGGCTTACCTGCTCTCGCAGGGACTGCTGGATTACCTCTGAGTGGGGAAGCACGCGCTCGGAAATTTGCAAGCTAGTTGTCGCCTAAACGCGGTTTCTATGCTGCTTTTTTGAGTTCTGGATTTTTCTCCTTTTTGGTGACGGTCTCCGTGACACTTTTTTCCGGATTGAGGTGCACGGTCGTGACTGGCGCCCAGCTTCGCGTGTCGCCACTCCAGCGCTCCGGGCGCTCGGCCTTGGCCGCCTCATAGACCTCCGTACGTTTGCGCAGCAGCTCGCCATCCAGGCCCGCGTGCCGCTGTGCCGGCGTGACGAACTGGATGGCACTGTGACGGTGCTCCTCGTTGTACCAACGCACGAACGTGCCGACCCACTGCCGCGCGGCCATGAGGCTTTCAAATGAGCGCTGCGGGTAGGCTGGGCGGTACTTGAGCGTTTTGAAGAGGCTTTCGCTGAAGGGGTTGTCATTGCTACACGCGGGCCGACTGAACGATGGGACGACGCCGAGCTTTTGCAGCGTTGCAAGCATGGTGGCACCCTTCATCGGACTGCCGTTGTCAGAGTGCAGCACCACCTGTTTTGGCGCGATATTTTCACGCAAACAAATATCGCGCATCACCTCGCTGGCTAGCTCGCTGCTTTCCGATTCGTAGACCTGCCAGCCGACGATCTTGCGGCTGTAGATATCCATGAAGAGGTAGAGATAGAAATAGATGCCCATGACCGTCGTCGGCAGATAGGTGATGTCCCAGCTAAACAGCTGGCCCGGTGCTGTTGCCACCAGCGCACGGGGCTTGTGGCGGGGTTTTGCCGGCTTCTCGGCCCCACGGTGCTTGAGCTGGTTTGCCGCGTTCAGCAAGCGATAGAACGTCGACTCCGAGGCGACGTACTCGCCCCGGTCGACCAGTTGTGGCACGATCTGGCTTGGTGGGAGGTGGCCGAATTCGGGTGAGTTGGCGATCTCCAGTACGCGCTTGCGTTCCAGATCGCTCAGGCGGTTCTTGGGTGTCTGCACCCGTGCCGGCCGTCGATCACAAGCCCCCTCAGCTTTGTCGTTCTGCCAGCGCTGCAAGGTCCGCTCGCTCAGCGTAATCACCTCGCAGGCCCGCCACTGGCGCGCGCCGGAACCGACCGCCTCGGCCACCAAATCCATCACCTGGTCGCGCTGCGGGAGGTCGGTCATCATTCCTCGTCCTCCCACAGCGCGCGGAACTTTTTTTGCAGGATCAGCAACGCGGCCGCCTCCGCCAACGCGCCATTTTTGCGCACAATCTCGCGCTCGAGCTTTGCAACCTTGTCCTTCAAAGTGCGCATTTCGCGCACGCCCGTTGCGGGCTCTTTTACCTCTCCGCAGAAGGCCGCCTCCCAGCTGGTCAGATGATGGGGGAATATGCCGTGCTCGCGGCACCACGCCTGCAAAGCCTCGTCGGACAAGCCATGGGTGGCCCGCAATGCGGCAAACTGCTCCGCGGCAGTCCAGTCCTGAGGGCGCTTCTCGCGCGCCGTCGGCGCGTCCTTAATGGTCACAACTTTATTCTTCATCCAATATTTTAACGTGTGGTGATTCACATTCAGGTCTTCGGCGACCGACTTGACCGACCGGTGGCCTCGTGAATACACTTTGACCAGGGCTTGTTCGATAAATGCTTCGGGATATTTTGATGACATTGGTGCCTCTATATATTGAAAATTAGAGGCGATAACTAGTTCCGTCGCTGGCCGTGGGCCAAGCATCGGAGTCCGTCCTGCTCGAACAAGAAATCGAAAACCTGACGTCTTGAGGGAACGGGTTCCGCTGCGCTTCACCCGTAACACCCGTCCCCCGCTCCCGGAAACGATGTTAGAAATAAGGCACAAGAACGAACCCTAAACCCCACCACAACGATCAAGATCAGGACATAATTTGTTCAAAAACACACCCGACAAGTAGTCTGACACAGGGGGCGCTTGAGGTAGCCGATCAGCCCTTCAAAGCCCACAGCGTAGCCCTTATTCCCGACCAGCTCATCCGTAGTATCAACCTTATTGGTTCCACGGTAACGAATTACGCGGATACTCTTTCGGCTTAGGGAGTCGAACAGGTTCAGTTCGCGTGCGGCGGCGATTCCGCCTAGGTTTGTGATGTAGTAGCCACTACCATCGAGCACGACCATGTTCTCGTCCGCAAGCCACCGCATTAGCTCGTGATTTTCGTCGGGCAATGGGCGTTGTAGAAGCTTGCTGATGGTGGCAAGGTCTAGCCGAGCAATGACATCGTTAGCCGGCAAGAGCGTAGTTGTGCGCAGTTCTTCCCAACGTGGGGCATGGCTATGGAGCATCAGCGAGCCGACATCGGCGCGGGAAGCTTTACGGGTCGTTCCGCCGGAACGTATCCATGCTTCTTCTATGCCTTTGCCACGACGATGCACTGGTTTGTTCGCCTGCTCGCGGATATGGACAAGCAGCAGGGAAACGTCATCATGTTCGACAACAGCATGATCCAGGACAAGAGGCGGGTCGATTGCATCGCGGCCTAAACTTGTGAGTCGTGTGATGATTCCTTCTACTTGAGTTTGGTCAACGCCTACCAGATTGGCGGCAGCATCGGCAATCCCATAGACTAGGTAGCCGCCGTTTGGATGGTTGGCGAAGGCAATGAGGTGTTCGGTAAGTCGGTCCTTGTTGTCGGATAAGTTGACCTTCCAGTCCAGCTCGTTGACTTCATGAGGTACCGGCTCAAGGCTTGCCTTCAGCGAGGAAAGTGCCTGCGTGACCCAGTGTTTACTCATGTGATTGTAAGTAATTGATTTTATTGAAAAAAATGCCTACGTCGTTTTTCTAGTGTGATAAATAACGCCTGCTAGAGGTGGCGTTATTATAACGTCGGCGTAAGTTTGTCAAGACGCAGCCGGCACGCTAAGCATCGTACTCCATGCCGCACCTATTGACACGAGGTTGCATCAACCTGCGACTCCTGACTCGGCTTCACAATGGTCAGCACAGTAGCGCGAGAAACGCTGTAGAGCTTCGCCACCGCTGGTGTCGGATAAGTCGGCGGAAGCGCACAGCGACGCGATCTTATTACCCACCTGGCAGGAAAACGCCACTTTTTCTTCTTTCGAACAAAGCGACTCGCGCCGCTGTACCTGCGCTTGCGCCGAGGCCGTCGTTGCCAGGCATACCAGGATCATTCCAGATACGCGGGAGAAAGCATGCATGGTCATGGCCCCAAAAAAGTTGTTGCGTATATTAACCAGAAAAAAATACCGCCCCGCGCTTGAGGGGCGATACCGTTACCGTGGCGCTTGCAAGGTGGCGGCGGACTGCCTGATAAAGGCGAGCATCTCCGCATTGATCCAGCTGCCGGCCAGCAGCGCCGGCTCGCTGTCGATTGCCAGGCGCATTTTGGCCAAGGTTGCCGGATTGTCGCCCGCGCCCTGCCTGAACAAGGCGAACCATTCGCGCGTCAGCGCCTGCACCGCTGGGTCGCCCGGTGCGGCGCCGGCGTGCATCTGCTGGTGCACCGCGGCGATCAGGGTCATCCACTGCTTGCCGTGCTTGCCGCCGTGCTCGCGCATCCGGCGCAGCTCGTCTGCGTCAAGGTAGTTGGCGTAGATCCGCAGCCTGTTTTCCGCCAGCGCATCGATCACGTATTGCTTCAGTTCGGGGGTAATGCCAATGCGTTGCCGCGCCGACGGCTCACCTTCCATCAGCGCGCCCATGCGTATGGCAAAGTCGGGATTGGCCGCCGTGTCGCGTTCGAGCCGACGCATCCAGTGCAGCGCCAGGTGCCGCGCTTGCCTGCTCGCGGCCGGCACACCGCCGGCCATCAGGGCGGCGATGCGCGCCACCAGGCGGCCCCAGATGCCGTCGCGTTGCGAATCGAATTGAAAAAAGGGCAGGCGTTGCAATTCTTCCTTGGTGAAGTAGCTGTCGTACGCGCCCATCAGTTCGAGGGTGGACAGCCAGTTCGCCAGATCCGGTTCGGCGCCCAGCTGCAGCTGGCGCTGCAGTTGCACAAGCTGTCCGCGCAGCGCGCTCGCCTGCGCGATCTGGCGTCGCAGCGCGGTAATCTGTTCGGCCACGATGCCGGCAAACCGCGTGTCCGGCTGATCCAGTACGACGCCGATCTCGGCCAGCGGCAGGCCGAAGCGGCGCAGCGCCTGGACCTGGTGCAGGCGCGCCACATCGGCCCGGTCGTACAGGCGGTAGCCGGAGGCGGCGCGCGCCGACGGCTTGAGCAGGCCGATGCGGTCGTAATGATGCAGCGCGCGCACCGTCACGCCAGCCCGGCTGGCGAGCTCGCCGACCTTCAATAGTTCCGGCTGCAATTTTTCGTTCCGGGCCACGGCAATAGCGCGGCCACAAGTAAAGTCCAGCATCGCATGATCAATACTCCATTTTCACTGAGGCACTCAGGCAATCAGCATCCTTGTGCAATGGAAATTGTACGCGACTGAGCGCGCCGCTCACGCCATGGCATCCTTGGGCAGCTTCAGCAGCAGCGCCAGCAGCGAGGCCAGTTCGGTCCGCATTTGCCTGCGGTCGACAATCATGTCGATCGCGCCGCGTTCGAGCAGGAATTCGGGACGCTGATAGCCATCGGGCAAGGTCACGCCCAGGGTACTTTTGATGACCCTGGCGCCGGTGAAGGCAATCAGCGCCTTCGGTTCGGCGATCACCACGTCGCCCAGGAAGCAGAACGAGGCCGACACGCCGCCCGAGGTCGGATCGGTCAGCACCGAAATGAAGGGCAGCTTCTTTTCCGCCAGCCGGGTCAGCATGGCTGTGGTCTTGGCCATTTGCAGCAGGGACATCAATCCTTCCTGCATGCGCGCCCCGCCGCTGGCGGTAAAGCAGATAAACGGCACCTGCTGGTCGATGGCCGCCTGCGCCCCGCGCACGAAGCGCTCGCCCACCACCGACCCCATCGAGCCGCCCATGAAGGCGAATTCGAAGCAGGCCGCCACCACCGGCACCGACAGGATGGCGCCGCCCATGACCACCATGGCGTCGGTTTCCCCGCTCGCCTCGGTGGCGGTGAGCAGGCGGTCGGTGTAGCGCTTGTTTTCCTTGAATTTCAGGCTGTCGACCGGCAGCACTTCCTGCCCGATCTCGTAGCGCCCGCCAGTGTCCAGCAGGGCGTCGAGCCGGGCGCGCGCACGGATGCGCAGATGATGGTCGCACTTGGGGCATACATGCAGACTCGCTTCCAGCGCCGCCCGGTACAGGGGCGCCTTGCAAGATGGACATTGAATCCACAATCCGGACGGAATCGACTGGCGCAGCGCGCCGCCGTCGCGCCGGATGCGTGGCGGCAGCAGCTTGTCGAGCCAGCTCATGCGGTGGCACCGCGTGGATATTGTGTGGAAGGATGAAACAATGACAACGCGCGCATGGGCGATCCTTTCTGATCGATAGTCATGCCCGCATCCTAAAGCCTCACCTTACGTCAGGCTCAAGCGAAAAGCGCCTGCCGGCGTGCGCGCCGCCATGCTGTTTTCACGCCAGCATGCGCGAGTGTTTCGGCAGTTTGGCCGACAGATAGTCATGCTGGTCCGCCAGTACGTTCCTGCCGCTCAAGATGAAGTGTTCGAAACGGCATGGCACATACGGCACGTACAGCAGCGGCCGGAAGTCGTGCACCATGGAGGCCCCCTTGGCTTGATTGCAGTGTTTGCACGCGGTGACGCAGTTTGTCCAGCTGTCCTTGCCGCCGTGGGTGCGCGCCAGCACGTGGTCGCGCGACAGATGCTGGCGCGGGAAAACGTCGCCACAGTAGGCGCAGGTATGGCGGTCGCGCGCGAACAGCAGGTGGTTATCGTCGCCCAGCGGCAGCGCCGCGCGCAGCTTTTTGGTCATGCGCTCGCTGCCCGAAATGGAAATGATCGGCTTGACCGTCATCGTCGACAGCACGCCCGCATTCGACACGCCGCCGCGAAACAGAAATTCACGGTCGCCCAGTTCCCACGCTACCTTGCCGACGGCGTAGTAGTGGATCGCTTCCTGGGCGGAGATCCATCCGAATGGATTTCCTGCGATGTCGAGTGCTAAGATTTGCGGAGTCATATTTTCACTTTTACTGATGCCTGTTTGAATGGAATAGTAGAAAAGGCCGGCGCTTTGGCGCTGGCCGGGGAATGAAAATCCGGACAGGTATGAACGTGATAATACGCCTTGCAGCTAAAGCGGCAAGCACGAAAAAAAGGCGCAGCGCATCGCGTATTCCCGGGGCCGTGAGGGACGCCCGGGCGATATCGCTTGCGCTGCATTGGAGTGGGGTGCCGGATTCGAACCGGCGAACAACGGTTTTGCAGCGTGCCCTTGGGCACCGGGCCCTTTGACCGCTCGGGCAACCCCACGTAAAGATGGCATCCCAGGAAGGAGTCGAACCTTCAGCCTTCGGTTTTGGAGACCGCTGCGCTGCCAATTGCGCCACTGAGATAGAGCGTCGATGATTGCGGCCGACAGCGCGCAATCGAAGAAATGGGGTGACGTACCGGATTTGAACCGGTGGCCCCTGGACTCACAATCCAATGCTCTGCCAACTGAGCTAACGTCACCATTGAAACCTTATAAAAACTATTATTTTTCGCTGCCGCCGCAGGCCGCGATGGCGTCGTCGAGGCGCATGTGCCAGTACGAATCGCTGCCTTCGCCGCGGCTGACCGCATCCCTGATCGCGTTTAGCGGCGCCAGCAGCAGCGCGCTTGCCATCATTTCGGCCGCGTCCAGTTCAAACACCATGCAATCTTCATCAAGGCGTTCGAGCAAAACCGCGATCACGCGTTCATCCTTGCGCTTCGCCAGCCCGGCCAGGGCTTCGCCGCTGACGCTCTCGTTGCTGTCGCCTAGGTTTTGCCACAGGCGCTCACGAATTTCTGCTGTGTCTGCTTCATGCATGGTGCCGAGCGCAAAGGTGGCCCAGTCGCGCGTGTCGTCGTCGGAGTCGGTCGCCAGCACCAGCAGCGCCTCGACCGAGGCATCCTCGTGATAATGCGCCAGGGCGAATGCCACCTGAAAGCGTATGCCGGCATCAGTGTGCGTAGCCAAAGCGAGCAGCGATGGTAGTGCCGATGGATGCGGGCGGTGCCCGAAACCGGAAATCGCTGCCGCCATCACATTTTCGACGGGGTCGTTCAAGCCCTCCATTAACAAGGCCTGGGTCTCTTCGATGGCGTATTCGTCGCTGTCTGAATTCCAGCGCGCCGGAAAGCGCGCGCGCCGCAGTTGCGAGGCGATATACATCGCCAGCGCGCGTTTATGCCGGTTTTTGCTCTTCGCGAAGCGCTGCGCCATCGCCAATGTCTCGGGCGAGCCCAGCATGTGCAGGGCGCGGATGGCTTCCCAGCTCATCTCGCTTTCCCAATCCTGCAGCGCGGTGCTGGCCAGGCTTTTCAGGGAGGCTTGTTTTACAACGGTCTTTTTCATGTGTGCCGATCCGGTCGATTGAACGCGGCCCAGTATAGGCCCGCTCAATGCCGTGGCGAACACGGTTAAGTGGTGCGCTCGGAGGGCGTCGAACCCCCAATGCCTTGCGGCGCCAGATCCTAAGTCTGGTGTGTCTGCCATTTCCACCACGAGCGCGGTGCGGGTCCCGGTTGCCTGCCGGGGTAGTGCGCGTCAAACTTTCGGAGCGCACCACGGCTTGCGCGTGCCGGGCTGATATCCGGAACCCGTATGCGGCATTCGCCACGAACCCTATCCGGGAACTATGGGAATGGCGCATGCGGGCGACACGTGCCTTGAATGGACCCACCTGCAGGGATCGAACCTGCGACCTCGACGTTCGTAAGGTCGCGCTCTTCCATCTGAGCTAAGGTGAGAATAATGGGGTGACGTACCGGATTCGAACCGGCGGCCCTTGGAATCACAATCCAAAGCTCTGCCAACTGAGCTAACGTCACCATTGAAAAAACGCGCGGTCATGCGCGATAAACTGGCAGTGGATGCAGGAGTCGAACCTGCGACAACTTGAGTCAAAGTCAAGTGCTCTACCAGCTGAGCTAATCCACAATTGAAAAGATGGTGGGTGACCAGGGAATCGAACCCCGTATGTCATAGACGGCGGATTTACAGTCCACTGCAGTCGCCAATGCTGCTCGTCACCCCTGCTTGAAAAGCCATTCCACAAAGCGTTTCGGGCGTGACTTGCCCCTGGCTGCGCCATGCGCTGTCTGAAAGCGCTTTGTGGAATGGCGCGGGATGGAAGAGTCGAACTTCCGGCCTCAACCCGTCAAGGTTGCGCTCTCCGATTGAGCTATTCCCGCACCGTTCCACCCGCACTGGTATCGCACGTGAGGGTGCGATACCGATACAGGCGGAACCGTTTACTACCTGTCCGAATTGTGAAAGAACTGCGTCTGGTCCGGGTTGTCCGGGGACGGCCTCAAACTGAAAGGGCTTGACTGCGTTTGCTGCGTTTGCGGTACTGCGGTAAAACCTGCGGCCAAAACAAAAAGGGCCCGGAGTCCTTGCGGAACATCCGAGCCCTTGAGCTTGACCTGGCGGTCAGCCGGGGAGGGGTAAGCCTCCGCGACTAGGGGTTGCCCCCTCGGATGTTGTTTGTCTGTTCCCAATGCGCGCCACAGAATGCGGGCCACTGGCGATGCTGGTGGTAAGACGGTGCTGGCTGCGCATCAAGTGCATCAAGCGCGGCGGCGAGGGTACGGTAACCCTTGAGACCGGCGGTGCCGGCGCCTTGCAGGGCGGCCAGGACAGCAACTTGCAGCGCCCCCAACAGACGGCTGGCAAGCAGCGACAGGCCGCGCGCTGGGCGCTGCGTCGTCATCTGTTGTTGCGTCGTTGTTTTCACGGTCAATCCCTGTGGTCGGTGCTGCGGTTGATGCTCTTGTTGAGCCAGTGAATGCATTCTGACATGCACAAAATCGGAAAGCAAGCAAATATCGAAAATAATTTGCATATGGTGCAAATAAATGGCGCTGTTTGGGTTTTTTTGCAACAGATGAAAACGGGGTCAGCGGCAAAAGGGTATGATGGCGGCTGTCGTAGTGAGGTACGGCGAACCCATGCACACACCAAAACCATCCCCAACATCCACGCCCCTCCAGGGGCCACAGCGCAAAGCCGTCCTGCGGGTCCAGGTCTTGATGGCTGAACACGACATCCGTTTCGTCACCGAACTGTGGAAACGCCTGACGGCCATGGGCGTGGAGATTTCGCACTCCCAGCTCACGCGCGTGGTCAACAACAGCACCAAGTCCCTGAACATCGATTTGCTCGAGGGATTGGCCAGCCTGTTCGACTGCCCGGTGTCGGCGCTGTTCAAGGACGGCTAAGCTGCAAAACGGAACTACGGGACAATTCCCTGAGCGTGGAATTGCTCGGCCATCTCATCCCATTTCTTGCGTAGATCCGCATTCGACTTGTGCCAAATTGCATGCCCGCCGGGATCGTCGATGATGGCGAGAAGAAGAAAACCGTAAGCTGGGCCACCGTCGACGTAGAAAAGGTAACGATCGCTCTTGTTGCCACGCTTTTTGCGAAAATTTTCCTTCCAGCGAGCCGCTTCGGCGGTCCCCAGCGGAACCATGTGCACATGGCTAAGGATTGCGGAACCTTCATTCAAGCCGTTGCGCCCGAATACAGCAGTCTCCGGATCGATGCCCGGCATGGCTTTCCACTGATCGAAATCGGCGATCAACTGGGCTACATTCAAATTATTTGCTGCGAATTGGGTGTGGATGAAGCTGGACGCTTGCGTCGGCTTAGCCACAATGGACGGTGTCAGCTGCGGGTACGTTTGGACTTCGGCGCAGACGGTTCTCCGAGAAACTGGCGGCGAGCATCAGCGACGGAAAAACCGTTCGTGGATGTCAAGGCGCCATAAAGCGTCGTCTGCTCCACAGTCAGCTCTTCAACAACCGCCGGTGGCGCGTTTGCCTTGGATGGTCTGGGTCGTCCAGTGCCAACAACCGGAGCGGGTTTTTTTTTCAGTTCAGGCATGATTTTTTTGCACTTACCAGTTGACATAATTTACCACGTTCCCCCGTATCGATCCAATTCCCGGTCCAAGCGGAGCCTTGATTTGGCTCAATTCACTTCGTAATCCGGTCTGATCTTGCCCGGCGTGCAAAGGCCGATGGCGGCAACGGACGTCGTTAACATGACCGCTGCCGCCCTTCCCATGATTACGGCGCGTAAGTCGCCTTGACGCTCAGGGTGTTGTAAGTCGCGTAGGCATACACGCCCACGTAGTAGCGGCCCGCCGCCGGGGCATTGATCGAACAGTTTTCCACGCTGCTCGGTCCGTCCGACTTGCAGTTGTAGCTCGCCGTGGTCGGGGTACCGCCCAGTTTGACGAACATGTCGGCGTCGCCGTTGCCGCCGTTGAGAGCGAACGCGACCTGGGTTTTACCCGCCGGAACGTCAATCGTGAAGTACTTCCAGCTGCCCGTGGCCGCGCCCTGGCCGGTCAGGGCCACGCCGTTGCTCAGCACAGGATAGCCACCGCCCGCGCCGCTCAGGGTCCCCTTCATCGCGTACCAGCCCAGCGAGGAATAGTTCGAGAAGCCGTTGGCCGGCGTGCCCTCGGCGCCGCCGCGCACCACCAGGCGGTAGCTGCCGGCCGGCAGCGACAGATTGACGAACTCGGCCGAGCGGTTGACCGCCAGGTTGCTGTGCGCAACCACCGCGCCGGCCGCGTTGTAGATGGTGGCGTCCACATCGAGCATGCGCAGGTATTCGAGCGGGTCGACGCGCAGGTTCAGGGTGCTGATGCCGGTCGTCGTGAACGTAAACGTATCGGTATCGGTATTGCGCTCGATCTGGCCGAAGTTGCGGGTCGGGTCGATGGCGCCTCCCGTGCCGAAGGCCAGCGCGCGCGTGTCCGGGATATCGTCGGCCATGTACGGCACCGCCTCGTTCACGTTCATGATGCGCAGGTCATCCTCGCCATTGTTGGCCGTGTTGTACTCGCCGCGGCTCCACGTGAACAGCTGGTTGGCCCAGCCGCCGCCCATCCAGTAGTTGCCCATGATCGGCCCCCACTGGTAAGCCGCGATGCCCTCGAAATACTCGCCGCCGCTGCCGCCGCCGTCGTGGCTCATGCCCATCTGGTGCCCGACTTCGTGGGCGCCGGTCATGCCGATGCCGTAGCCGTAGTCGAACCCGGAGGCTGGATTGCGGTACAGGGTGCCGGCGGCGGTGGTGCCGAAGGCGCGCAGCGGGGCGAACGAGCGGCCGTCCTGGTTGACGAAGTTGATGATGCCGGTGCGCAGCACGTTGGCCGTGCGCGCGGCGTCGTACACCGCGCGGTTGGTGGTCACGTTCAGGTTGAGCATCGAATACTGGTCGGCGATCGATTGCCAGGCGCGGTACATGTTTTCCTTGGTCACGCCGTTGAGCGGGGTGCTGCCGCTCATCACGGCCGTGGTGTTGAGGTAAAACACGTACGGGCTGCCCGGTTTGCTCTGCAACTGGGTCACGTCCTGATTCTGGTACGGGCCGATATGGGGCGCCTGGCGCAGCGCCATCGGGCTGTACACCGGATGCGCCGCCGCCAGCGCCATCATCGCGGTGCTGCGCTTGTCACGGAATTCGGGATCGAAGTCGGGCACGATCTTGGTGATCGGCACTTCCGTCAGCCAGACCTTGCCGGCGCTGTCGGTGGTGTATTCGTAAGCCTTGCGCGTGTCGTACTTGAGCAGGTAGCCGTACACGGCCTTCTTGTTCCCTTTGAGCACGAACACCGAATCGGGTGTGTCGACCGCGGTACCCGTGATGGATACCACGCCATTTTTGTTGGCGTAGTCGCGGATGTGGGCGGCCACGGTGTTGGCGCCGACCGATTGCACTTGCATGGTGCGGCCGTTGGCGTGTTGCGCAGCAAAGCCGCTCAGCACCGAATCGACGCTGCCGATCTCGATGCCGGGGGCGGGACGAACCGCTTGCGCGCTGGCGATGTCGGTTTGGGCGGTGGCGCCGGCAGCGTAGGCCGCGGCCATGAGCAGGAACAGGGTATGCTTGGATTTCATTCAGTCTCCGGATTCATCGTTTTTTATCGATCTTTACTTCCCGCCCAGGCTGGCGGTGAAGTTGTCGGCGAGTTATCAATTCCGACGACAGAACGTTACCATATGAACAAGATTCTGTATGTGTCCAATCGGCACATTTTCTTCGGGGCCGGACGGGCGGCCTTTCACTCTTCGCGGCCAAATCTTCTTGATGTAAATACTGAAATTTCCGCCTATTCCGGCACAAAGAGCCTTTTACTTCCACACTTATTCGGCGGAGGGGCTGTATTTCCGTCTGTTTCCATGCGAAACGGGTAGTCCCGTTTGCCAGGCTGCCTGCTGACGACTGGCAAACGATGATATACACTACTTAACATTGAACAACTTTCGAGGCGCACCATGGGCCGCAATCCGAACGACGTCGCGGTAACCCATGTTCCAGGCGTCATTGCCGATGAAACGGGCAGGGGCGCGCGCGCGGCCAGCGCGGTTCCGGAACGGCCCCAGGCGCCGCAGCCGAGCGCTTTCGGCATCTGGAAAAAGCGTATTCCCGAAGATGGCGTCAGTTACCAGCACAGGTTGCGCGACGAATGGTAAAGGCGCTGTTCGATACCAATATCCTGATCGACTATCTGAATGGCATCGCGGAAGCGGAACTGGCCTGTGATCACTATGTCGACAAGGCCATCAGCGTGGTGACGTGGATGGAAATCATGGAAGGCGTGTCCGAGGACGAGGACGAACGGCTGCTGGTCGAAGCCTTCCTGGCCCAGTTCGAGCTGGTGCCGATCGACCACAAGGTGGCGCTGGAAGCGTCGCGCGTGCGCGAGACGCACGCCATGCGCCTGCCGGACGCGGTGATCCAGGCCACCGCCAACCTCTCCGGGCGCGTGCTGATCACGCGCGACACCCGCGATTTCGTGCCAGGCGACACGGTCCTGGTGCCCTACACCCTCCCTCCCGGCGACGACGCCTAGCTGGCCCCGTCCGCGTCCGCGGGCGGCTGCCTGCCGGGGCGCTATTCTTCTCGTTCTCCCGAGAAATCGATATAGAATATTAGACGTCCCAGACCGGCCAGCCAGGCCGGCGCACGGTCATTTAGCCAATCATTTCACGTCGCACACGATAGGGAAGTCATGTCAGTTACCAGAACCAAGACGCACGCCGGCGCCGCCGTGGTGTCCGCACTATTACTGCTGGGCGCCGTCGGCGCTTGCGGCAAGACTGAAACGTCGGCGTCGCTGGTGGCCGATGCCAAGCAGTTCATTCAGAAAGGTGACAGCAAGGCGGCCGTGATCCAGCTGAAAAATGCGCTCGTGAAAAATCCATCGGACACGGACGCCCGCCTGACCCTGGGCCTGTTGTATCTCGACACGGGCGACGCCGTCTCGGCCGACAAGGAATTGCGCAAGGCCCTGGAGCTGGGTGTGCCCAAGGACAAGGTCGTCCCCGCGCTGGCGAGTGCCCTGATGCAGCAGCAGCAATACCAGAAAGTGCTCGACCTGAGCGCCGATACTGGCAGCGACGCCGACATGCTGGCCCTGCGCGCCGACGCCAACGCCGGCCTCGGCCGCGCCGACCAGGCCAGCGACTTGTACGCCCAGGCCCTGGCCTTAAAGCCTGGCCATGTGGCCGCGCTGATCGGCTCGGCCCGCCAAGCCCTGGCGCGCAAGGACCTGGAGCAAGCCAACCGCCTGGCCGAACAGGTCGTCGCCAGCAACCCGGCCGATGCCAGCGCCTGGATGTTCAAGGGCGACATGCTGCGCGCCCAGGCCAAGGCCGGGCCGGCCCTGGCCGCCTATGACCAGGTCTTGAAGCTCAAGCCGAACCACCGCTCGGCCCACGTCGAGCGCGCCTTCGTCGAGATCGCGGAAGGCAAGTTCGATGCCGCCAAAGCCGACCTCGAAGCGGCCCGCAAGCTCACCCCCAACGCGCTGATGGTGGCTTACGCCCAGGCCCTGCTCGACTTCACCCAGGGCAAGCACGCGGCCGCCAAGGATGCGCTGCAAAAAATCCTGCGCGTGGCGCCCGACCACATGCCGAGCGTGCTGATGGCCGGCGCGGTCGAGCATGCGCTCGGCTCGATGCCGCAAGCCGAACAGCACCTGCGCAAATACCTGGCCGCCATGCCCGAGCACCGTTACGCGCGCAAGCTGATGGTGAGCACCCTGCTGAAAATGGGCCAGACCACGGAAGCGCTGACCCAGCTCACGCCGATGCTCGAGTCCGGCAAGGATGACGTGCAATTGCTGGCGCTGGCCGGCGAGGCTTACATGCAGGCGCACGACTACGGCAAGGCCACCGCCTACTTCGAGCAGGCCAGCACCCTGGCGCCGAACGCGGCCGGGCTGCGCACGTCGCTGGCGCTGGGCAAGCTGGCCACCGGCGACGATGCGCGCGCGGTCAGCGAACTCGAACAGTCGACCAAGCTCGATGCCAAGTCGCCCAAGGCGGCGGTCCTGCTGGTGATGACCGAACTGCGCATGAAGCGCTACGACAAGGCCTTGGCCGCGGCCAAGGCGCTGGAAACGGCCCAGCCGGCCGACCCGATGGTGCAGAACCTCAAGGGCGGCGTGTACCTGGGCATGAATGACCTGGCCAACGCCCGCGCCAGCTTCGACAAGGCGCTGGCGCTCAAGGCCGACTATTTCCCGGCCGCCGCCAATCTGGCGCAACTGGCCCTGCGCGAGAAAAAGCCCGAGCTGGCGAAACAGCAGCTGGTCGGTTTCTTGGAAAAGGACAAGAAGAATGTCGAAGCCTATTACGCCCTGACCAAGCTGGCCCTGGCGCAAGGCCACAACGAGGAAGCGAACCAGTGGCTGGAAAAGGCCAGCAGCGAGAATCCCGAAGCGATCGGCCCGGCCCGCACCCTGGGCGCGCACTACCTGGCGATCGGCCAGAAGCAAAAGGCGCTGACCCTGGCGCGCAAGTTCCAGGTGGCCAATCCGAAAAACCTCGACTTGCTCGACTTGCTGGGCCAGGCCCAGATCGCCAATGACGACCTGGCGGGCGCGCTCGATACCTACGGCAAGCTGGCCGGCGCGGCGCCGAAATCGGCGATGGCGCATTTCCGCCTGGCGACCGTGCACGCGCAGATGAAGAATCTGAGCGCCGCCGCGGACGACCTCAAAAAGGCGCTGGCCCTGCAGCCGGACCTGGTCGATGCCCAGGTGGCCCAGGCCGAACTGGCCGCGCGCGCCGGCAAGCTCGACGACGCGCTGGGCATCGCGCGCCAGATCCAGAAACAGCGTCCGAAGGAAGCGCTCGGCTACCAGCTGGAAGGCAATCTGACGATGGCGCAGGGCAAGCCCGCGCAAGCGCTGGCATCGTTCGAGAAAGCCTTCGCGCTGGCGCCGTCGAGCGCCAACCTGATCAAGCTGCACGCGGCCATGCGCGCATCCGGCAAGGCCAGGGAAGCCGATGCGCGCCTGGCCAAGGCGCTGGCCGAGCACCCGAACGATCCGACCCTGGTCCTGTACGTGGCCGAGAACGACCTGGCCGGCAAGCGTTACAAGGCAGCCATCGCCGGACTGGAAGCGGTGCTCAAGGACGCGCCGGCGCATGTGGCGGCGCTGAACAACCTGGCTTGGGCCTACCAGCAGGAAAAAGACCCGCGCGCCCTGAAAACCGCCGAAAAGGCCTTCGAACTGGGCGGCAACAGCGCGGCCGTCACCGATACCCTCGGCTGGATGCTGGTCGAGCAGGGCGACACCAAGCGCGGCCTCACCTTGCTGCAAAAAGCGGTCGCGCTGGCGCCGGAAGCGGCCGACATCCGCTTCCACCTGGCGGCGGGACTGGCGAAAACGGGCGACAAGGCTGGTGCCAAACGCGAACTTGAGCGGGTACTGGCCAGCAAGAACTTCGCGCAGATGGAAGAGGCAAAAGCGCTGGCAAAGACGCTCTAAGGCGAGCGGCGCCGCTTGGGCGGGGCGCGTTGCGCAAGGCGCGCGCCGAACACGACAAACCGTCATTGCTGCCATGGGCAGGGATGGCGGTTTTGCTTTTTTGGGAAAGGGAATGGTCGCGCAACGTGTTAAGTCAGCAGCACGGCCGCGCATGCCCGCGGCCATCTTGGCGCTGTTGCATATTTGCGAACAAAAATTTTAATTGTCTCCCTGCATGTTGCCGACAATGTTAGGATAGCTCAGTTAGCAATATGTTACTGAATTGGCAGCTTGGACAATATCTTCGGGATCATAGTCGATGGATCAGGTTCTTAATATCGTTGAAACAACTCGTTTCAATTTTCCCGCGCCGGATGTTGGCGACCTGGGCAGTCACTGTGTTTTTGTGGAAGATTATTCTGATAACATCTCCGAGATGACGATCAACACACGAAGTTTCGGGATTCGCGTTGCCGACACCGAGGAAGGGCGTAACCGCGCCAGTATGCTCATCAACAAGATGTATGCCTGGCGCGGCTATGCCGGTACCCATCGCCTTGAAGACAATCCGAACCAGATCACCCTGTCGGCCTTCGACGGGGGCGAAGTCATCGGCACCGTCACCCTGGGGGTCGATTCCCCGGTCGGCATCCTGGCCGACGAAGTCTTCAAGGACCATATCGACGTCTTCCGCGCGCGCGGCGCCAAGGTATGCGAGATCAGCAAACTGGCGTTCGACCCCACGGTGCGCTCCAAGTTCGCCCTGGGTTCCCTGTTTCATATCCTGTACATCTACGCACACCATATTTACCAGTGCACGGATGCATTTATCGAGATCAATCCGCGTCACCGGCGCTATTATGAACACATGCTCGGTTTTCGCACCCAGAGCGGGGTGAGGATCAATCCACGCGTCGACGCACCGGCCCATTTGCTCTGGCTCAGCCTCGATTTCATGGGCGCCGAGATCGAGCGCCTGGGCGGCGTGCACGACGACGCGGGTACCGAACGCTCGCTCTACCCCTATTTTTTCTCGAAGCGCGAGGAAGCCGGCATCGCCGACCGTCTGCTGTCGATCGGCTAGACGGCGCTTGCCAGCGCCAGGCCGCAGCGGCCTGCCCGCGGCGCTTCATTCACGCAATTGGCGGCAAGCGTGACCACGCTTGCCGCCTGTAACAACAGGATCGTCATGTCAACCCAAGCCCAATCCCTGGCCGCCGCCGCCCTCACCACCGCCCTTATGCTCGGTGCATTGGGCGGGTGCGGCAAAACCGAGACGCCGGCGGCCCTGCTGGCCGAGGCCAAGCAGTTCCAGCAGAAGGGCGACCATGTGTCGGCCCTGATCCAGCTCAAAAACGCGGTCGCCAGGAATCCCGCCGATCCCGAGGCCCGCCTGGCGCTGGGCGAAACCTATAACAAGCTGGGCGACCCCGTCTCGGCCGAAAAGGAAGTGCGCAAGGCCATGGAGCTGGGCATGGCGCCCGAGCGCACCCTGCCCGAGCTGTTGATGGCGCAACTGTTCCAGGAGCAATTCCAGAAAGTCATCGACGCCACCGCCGACAGCGCCTACACGGCCAACGTCAAGGTAGTCAGCCAGCGCGGCGCCGCCTTTTACCAGCTCGGCAAGCGCGCCGAGGCGGCCGAAGCATTCGAGCGCGCCCTCAAGCTCGATCCCGGCTACCCGGTCGCGCTGATGGGCCTGGCCAATGTCGCCTTGGCCAACGGCGACAAGGCGGGCGCGGCGCGCTATGTCGAGGCGACCGTGACGAACAATCCCAAGGATGTGCAGAGCTGGCTGTTCAAGGGCGACTTCGAACGCGCCGAGGGCAACCCGGCCGCCGCCCTGGCCGCCTACGACCAGGTGCTGGCGCTCGACCCCAACAGCGCCTCCGGCCACCTGCAGAAAGCCTATCTGTTCATCGCCGAACGGCGCTACGAGGAAGCGGCCGTGTCCCTGGCCGCCGCCAGGAAAAACGCGCCCAAGAACTTGATGATCAGCTACGCCAGCGCCATGCTCGACTTCACCCAGGGCAAGCACGCGGCCGCGCTCGAATCCTTGCAGCAAGTGCTGCGCGTGGCGCCCGACCACATGCCCTCGGTGCTGCTGGCCGGCGCGGTGCAGTTCACCCTCAAATCCTTGCCGCAGGCCGAGCAGCACCTGAAAAAATACCACGAAGCCCATCCCGAGAGCGATTATGCGCGCAAGCTGCTGGCCTCGACCCGCATCGCGGCCGGCGACGCCAAGGGCGCCATCGCGGTGCTGGCGCCGGTCGTGGGCGCTTCCCAGGATCCCCAGCTGCTGGCCATTGCCGGCAAGGCCTACACCGATAACCGCGAGTTCGGCAAGGCCACCGAGCTGCTGGAGCGGGCCAGCGCGCTCGACCCGAAAAAGGCGCAGCTGCGCACCGCGCTCGGCTTGAGCAAGCTGGAACAGGGCGAGCAAGCGCGCGCCCTGGCCGAACTGGAACTGGCCAGCACCCTCGACCAGACCACCAGCAACGCCGGCATCACCCTGGCCATGACGGCGCTACGCCTGAACCAGTTCGACAAGGCCCTGGCCGCGCTGGCGCCGCTCGAAGCGCGCGCGCCGGGCGACCCGATGATCCAGAACCTCAAGGGCTTGGCGCTGCTGGGCAAGAAGGAGCAGGCCGGGGCCCGCGCCACCTTCGAAAAAGCGCTCGGCCTGCATCCGGATTTCTTTCCGGCGGTCGACAATCTGGCGCGCCTGGACATGCAGGCCGGCAACCTCGATGCCACGCGCCAGCGCTACCAAGACTTTTTGGCCAAGTATCCCAACAATGTCGAAGCGCTCACCGCGCTCGGCGCCATGGCCGTGGCCCAGCGCCGCCTGGCCGAAGCCGGTACCTTGCTGGAACGCGCCAACGCGGTCGACCCGGCCGCGGTCGGTCCGGCCATCGTGCTGGCCGAGCACCACGTGCACATGGGCGCCGCCGACAAGGCCCTGACCCTGATGCGCAAGCTGCTGGTGGCCAATCCCGGCAACCCGGCCGTGCTCGACCAGCTCGGCCAGCTGCAGGTCGCCACCGGCGACAATGGCAGCGCCATGGAAACCTTCACCAAGCTGACCGTGGCCGCGCCGCAGTCGGCCGAAGCGCATTTCCGCCTCGGCGCGGCCCACGCGGCCATGAACAACCTGCCCTCGGCCAGCGCCGCGCTCAAGCGCGCCGTGGCGCTCCAGCCCGATTACCTCGACGCCCAGCTGGCGCTGGCCACGGTCCACCTGCGCCAGCAACAGTTCAACGATGCGCTCGGCGTGGCGCGCGCCATGCAAAAGCAGCATCCGGCCCTGGCGGTCGGCTATGTCGCCGAGGCCGACGTGCTCTTGGTGCAAAACAAAATCGCCGCCGCCATCCCCTTGTACGATAAAGCGTTTTCGCTGGGCAACAATGCCGAGCTGCTCATCAAGCTGTATGAAGCCTTGCGCATAGTCGGCAAGGCCAAGGAAGCCGATGCACGAGTGCAACAATGGCGTGCCGCCCACCCGGACGATGTCAAGGTGCCGGGTTACCTTGGAGAGCAGTATATTGCCAATAAAAAATATCAATTAGCAATAACGGAATTTGAAGCCATACTGAAGAAGGTGCCTGCCTATCCGAGCGCCCTGAACAATCTGGCGGTGGCCTACGAACTGGCGGGCGATGCGCGCGCCCTGCCGACCGCCGAACTGGCTTTCAAGGCGCTGCCCGGCAGCGCGGCGGTGATGGATACCCTCGGTTGGCTGCTGGTGCAAAAGGGCGACCTGGCGCGCGGCTTGCCGCTGCTGCGCGACGCCAGTGCCAGGTTGCCTGGCGTGCCAGAGATCCGTTTCCACCTGGCCAAGGCGCTGATCCAGGCCAAGGACAAGGAAGCGGCGCGCAAGGAACTAGAAGTGTTGCTGGACAAGCACAAGCAATTTCCGCAAGGAGAGGAGGCGCGGGGCTTGCTGAAACAACTATAAAGCGGGCCCGACGCCGAGTCGCAGCCCACCGGGCGTCTTACTCGGCGGCACCATGTGCCGGGCTGGCGCCGCGCCACAGGGAGTTTTCACATGAATGCAGGGCACGATGCAGTGGAAGCGATGGGTAATGAGCAGGCCCATCTTGAGTCGTCTTATGTGGTAGGGGCCGAGGAGGACGATCACGGCCGCCTGATCGGCAGTTTCACCGACAATGACCGCACCTTCGGGATCCGCCTGGCCGATACCGACCAGGGGCGCAATTCGGCCAGCCTGTTGATCAGTAAAATGTACGCCACGCGCGGCTACAACGTGGCCCGCATGGAGCGCGACCCCAACCGCATCACCCTGTCGGCCTCCGACAAGGGGAGCCTGATCGGCACCGTGACCCTGGGGCTCGATTCCGAGCGCGGCATCCTGGCCGACGAGATTTTCCACGACCATGTCGACGCTTTCCGCGCGCGCGGGGCGCGCCTGTGCGAAATCACCAAGCTGGCGTTCGACCCCCAGGTCAAATCCAAGGCGGCGCTGGCGGCCCTGTTCCACACCCTGTTCATTTACGCGCGCTACATTCACGGCCGCACCGACGTGCTGATCGAAGTCAATCCGCGCCACCGGCGCTTTTACCAGACCATGCTCGGTTTCGTGGACCAGGCCGAGCTGCGCCACAATACCCGGGTCGACGCGCCCGCCTACCTGATGTGGCTCAGTGTCGAGCACATGGCGCACGAGATCGCGCGCCTGGGCGGCACCAGCAGCCATGCGGGCACCGAACGTTCGCTGTATCCGTATTTTTTCTCCTCGCGCGAGGAAGAGGGCATCGCCAACCGCCTGATCAAGATCGGCTAGGGCGCGCGCCCGGGTTTGGGCGTGGCCGGCTGGGCGTCGTAGCGCCCCGGCGCGATGATGCCGTCCGGATCGAGCCGGGTCTTGAGCGCGTGGATGGTGGCCCAGTAATGCGGATCGCGCCGCACGATAGCCGCCATCATGTCGGCGCGCGCGCGGTACACTTCCAGCCCCATCGCGTGGATCTTGTCGAGCATGCGGTCGGCGCAGAAATGGGCGCGCTTGACCCCTTCCAGGTTGCTGCGGTCGAACAGCAGGTTGATCACCGCCACCAGCGAAGTCGGGGTTTCGATATTGATGGTGATGTACAGGGTGTCGTGATAATGGCGCGCCGCCGTCTTTTTCATTTCATCGATGAACCTGGCCACGAACTCGCCGTCCAAGGGCAGCGCCGGGTTGATGAACAGCAAACCGCAGTTCGACTGGTCGAGCTGGGCCGCGCTGAGGTCGGCGCGTCCGAATTTCCACAGTAAATTATCGATCGCCGCATCGGTCGGCACCCCCAGCGCCAGGGTGTGCAGCGGGCGGATGGCCGAGATCGCGGCCGCATTGGCGCGCGCGGCCGGGATGAAGCGCAGCCGGTGCGCCACCGCATAGGCGGTGTCGAGCAACTGGTGGGTGATCGGGCGCACCCGCGCCAGGCCCTTCATGCGTTTGCGGATCTCGGCCAGGTTGGCCTTGACCTGGGCTTTGGTGCCGGTAATCGCCCCCAGGCTGGCCCATTCGCCCGGCGCGATCAAGTCCATCACGCTTTCCGCTTCCCCGAAGGCGCGCTCGGGCGTGTATCCGCATTCCTGTTCCAGGTAGCGCGTCACCCCGTAGGCCAGGGTGGCGTGGGTGCGCGCGCGGTTGGCAATGTGGGTGACCGATTCGATCAAGCCTTCGCGCTTGCAATTGGCCAGCTCGTCGATAAAAGCCGGCAAATCTTCCTCGCGCCGCAAGGATAGCGACAGCGCCACCTGCTTGGGCCGCTTGGGCACGAGGCGGAAGCAGGCGCTGACGACGATGCCGAAGTTACTCTGGAAAAAAAGCCCGTCGAGGATCGGCCCCAGCCCGTAAGGATTGCTGGTGCCCAGCGGCGAGCGCTTGAGGCGCCGGAAGCCCGTGCGCAGCAGCTTGCCGTTGCCGCACACCACGGCCAGCCCGAACAAGTCTTCCTTGCGCGGCCCGAAATAGCCGACCCCGCGGTCGAGCGCATTGCCGATGATGCTGGTGGCGCGCGCCGAGCCGGTGACGTTGAAGGTGAGGTTGGGATGATGCTCTTCCAGGAAGTCGTACAGCGCGCCCTGGGTCACGCCGGGACCGATCACGGCCACCGGCAGCACCCGGCCGTTGCGCTTGTCGACCGTCATGCGGATCGCGTTCAGCGCGCCGAGGTCGACCAGCAGGCTGCCGGCCATGGTGGGCGACTTGCCGCCGTAGCCGAAATTGAGGCCCGTCGAGAACGGATACAGGGGCGTGCCGTTGTGGCGCGCCGCGCGCACCAGCTTGATCACGGCGCGTACGCTTTGCGGCCGCACCTGGCCGCGCACATCGGTCGCGCGGCCGGTGATGTTATTGCTCGGGTGGTCGCTCTGGGTGTAGGCCATGATTCTATTATCGCTTAAAAGCGGGCGTGCAAAAGCAAACGACCCGAGCGCTTGACGCGATCGGGTCGTTCTCGACACACTGCGCGCACCGGCCTGGCCAGCCCGGCGCGCGCAGCGGTCTTACTTGGCAGCCTTGCGGCGCGAAGCGGCGCCCAGGGCCAGCAGGCCGAGGCCGATCAAGACCATGCTGCCTGGTTCAGGCACGGCACGCACTTCCGAGGCGATCGAGTTCGAGGCCTGGTTGATGGTCAGCTTGTAGATCCGGCCGCCGGTCAGGGTCACCAGGTTCGACAGGACGGTGCCCGAGGTTTCCTGGATCGAATTTTGCGACGGATCGCTCGAGGTCACGCCGTTGTTGATCTCGGACGGGCTCCAGTTCATGATCGTGGTCGAGACATTGCCGATCACTTCCTGCAGCGACAGTGCCCAGCTGATGGTGCCCAGCGAGGAACCGTTCACGCCAGCCATCGCATTGACGAAGGCGGCCACATAGGCTTTGTAGCCGAGCGCGAACTTCGCTTGCAAGGTCGTGCCGACGCTGAAGGTGGTCACTGCCGTCGCCGAGTTGGCGATGGTGGCGTTCGCGCTGCCGGCGTTACCTGGCGACATCACCGACGAATCGGCACGGGTCAGGCCGTTGGCGCCCGTCACACCCAGCGCGGTGCCGGCGATGTACATATCGCCCAGGGCGTAGTTACCGCTCGGTGCAGGAATGTGCGCCGTGAAGTTGTTTTCCACGCCGCCTGGATAATTGCCGACTGGCATGCCCGCGCCGCACGATGGACCCGCGCAACGGTTCTTGACATCGACCGTACCACCGATGGTGGTGCTGAAGATGTTGCCCAGGCCGGCGCCGGTGCCTTGCGCATTGTTGAAGTTCGAATTGGCGGTGCCGGTACGGTTTTCGTTCTGGATCACGATGCCGTTGGTCACTGGCGCATTGTTCGCGTTCAGGATGATCAGGCCGGTGATGGCGAGATCGGCCATACCCATGGTCGCTGCCGAAGCTGGGGCGGCGACGAACGCTGCCGAAACGGCGGCGGCAGCGAGGTATTTTGTCAGTTTCATATTGGTTCTCCCGGATTATGTTTGTTGATCCTACGTGCCTTGATGTAAGCAGGACTCGTGCCAGAATATGACATTTGTTTTAAATCAAAGACTTAACGAGGATTTTATGGCTGACGCATGAGGGGGTGTAAGGAAAACCGACATCGCGCATTTGGATTAATCTTTACGAGGAGAAATAAAAGCCTTGTGAAACAGATGTCTTGTTAATAAGAGTGGCGGCATGCGCAGCCAGTTTCCGCGGATATACAGCAAAAAGCGCGCGGCGGCGCTCCCGCAGTCGGCGCAGCTGCGGTGGTTCGGCAGCAGGGCGCGCAGGAACAGGCTGTCCATCAGGGCCAGCAGCGGCGCCCTGGGTCCGGCCGGGCGCGCGGCGGCCAGCACCGCTTCCGGCACCGGGGTGTGCAGCAGGCGGGCGCAGTAGCGCAGGGCATAGAACAGGGGACGGCCCAGTTCCAGTTCGGCCGCGCGCAGCGGCAGCGCTTCCCAGAAACCGGGTGTGGCGCCCAGGCTGGCGAGCAGGCGGTGCAGGTCGAGCAGGTCGCGCAGGCCGTGGTCGAATTCGCCGTCGTAGAACAGGTGCACGGCGCTGTGCAGCACCATGTCGGCCGGGGCCAGCACCTGTACCGGGGCTTGCCCGGGCGCGGCTGGCGCCGGCAAGGTGACGGCGCACGCGCGCAGCCTGGCCGGGTCGGGCCGCAGGCGCGCCGTTTCCGGCAGGATCGCATGGTGCACATCGATCACGCTGGCGCGGCGTGCATGCTTCATCGGCGGCAATTCGTGCATCCAGGTGCGGTAATAGCGCTGGTCGTAGGTGTCCTGCGCCACTGTCGACCAGCCGTGCAGCATCAGCGCCGCTTCCACCTGGGCCAGGCTGTCCTTGGGCACCAGGATGTCGATGTCGGAAAACAGCCGTCCGCGCGCCGCTGCCAGCCCCGCCATGGCGTAGGCGCCACCCTTGAGCAGGATGAGCGGCACCCCGCTGGCGGCCAGCGCCGCGCCGATCTGCGCCACTTCGAAGCGCACCGCCCTGGCGTGGCGTTCGGCATGCACCCCGGCCCAGTCGAGCTGGCGCCTGACCTGGGCGGGAATCGTACCGGCCACGCCGTGTTCGTCGAGCAAGCCGTGCAGGCTGGCTTCCAGGCGCGCGCTGGCGGCCTGGCGCAGCAGCAAATCCCACTCGGCCAGGCTCAGGGCCGCGCCACGCGCGGGGTCGCGCAACAGCTGCAGCAACAGCGGTGCGGCACCGCGGGCAAGCGCGCGCGCGGCGCTCACGAGGTGCCCGCCAGTTGCTCGAACACGGCGATGGCCTCGTCCAGCGCGCTGTAGGTGAAATCAAGGCAGCGCGACTGCGCCACCAGTTCGCCCAGGGCACTGAAGCCGCGCGCGCCCAGCACGCTGTAGTTGAAGCCGTTTTCGGCCACGCGCATGAAGGCGCGCGCGCGCGGCACTTCCAGCAGGGTCGTGGGCGAATCCGCTGCATACTTTGGAAACACGATCCAGCCCGGACGCGCCGCTTCGGCGGCGCGGGCGATGCTGGCGGCCGGCGCCTTCAGGTGCGCCACCGTGCCCTTGGTGGTGCCCTGCACGGGGTGGCTGATGACGGCGTCCGGCTGGTAGCGCCGCATCACCTCGATCGAACCGTTTTTCAGGCTGATCGGGCGCGGCAGCGGCGCCAGCAAGCCATCCTCGGGGCGCACCAGCGCCAGTTCATCCGACAGCAGGCGCCAGCCGCGGCTGACCAGGGCCGCGCACAAGGTGCTCTTGCCGGAGCCGGGCGGGGCCGGCAGGATGGCGGCGCGCCCGTGTTTTTCGACCACGGCCGCGTGCAGGATCAGGTAGCCGTGGGCGCGGCTCGACACGCACCAGTTCATGCCCCACTCGAACATGGGAAACGCTTGCGCGGCCGGCAGCGGCAGGAAGGGCACCATGCCATCGTAGACGAAGCGCGCCAGCGGCTTGTACCAGCGCCGCAAGGAGGGCGGCGGCGCGACGTCGACGTGGAAGTCGGCAAAGTCATTGTTTTCCAGCAGGGGATAGTCGCCGTACAACAAGTGCAAGCCATCGGCCACCCCGGCGAACGGGCTGTGCACGCGGGTCACGAAGGGGCCGGTCTGCAGGTCGATGCTGGCCTCGCGCAGGCGGCGGCCCAGTTCGGCGCGGCTGAGCGCGCTCAGGGTCGTCATGGATGCGCGGCGATCAGGGAAATGCTGGCCAGTTGCTCGAGCAAGACTTGCAGCGCGGGTTCGGCGTCGTCTCCGGCGTCGAGCGCCTGGCGCAGGGCGGCCAGGTCGGACGCGCCGCCCTGCACGGCCAGCAGCAGCGCCAGCGCGTCGGCATCGAGCAGGTGGGTGTCGCCGCTGAGGTCGTTAAACAGGACCGCTTCCTGGTCCCAGCTGTGGTGGCGCAGGGATTGGCCGGGAAGGACGTGCCAGGTAGAAGCGGGCGGCATGAGGTCGGAAAGGCGGGCGCGCGCGGCGCCGGCGCCGTGCAGGCTACTGATGGAAGGTGGTTGTCAGGTAAGCGACGATATCGTCGCCATACCATTTGACGCCGGCCGTCGGCGCGTAATAGCCCAGCTTGCCACCGCCGGTGGTCTGGTATTCGCGCCAGATATTGCGCAGTTGCGCTTCGGTCAGCACGGTCGAGCGTCCGGTCAGGATGTTCAGGTAGGCGGCGAGTACATGGCTGGCCACATTGTGCGGATCGATGTCCTCGCTCTTGAACGGGCCCTTGCCGCCAATCGCGTGTTTACCACCGCCGTTGGTGTTGAACACTTCCATCAGGGTCAGGTTGCCCAGCGCGGTCTGGTTGGCGTTGACCGGGAAGATATCCTTGAAGGTACGGCTCGACGTCGCCGCCGGGCTGGCCGGCCAGCCGGATGGGTTGTTCTTGTAAAAGCCCGGCGAATTGCCGCCGCAGGTCACGGGATTGTCGGGCTTGTGGCTCGATTGCAGGCCGTTCGACAAGGAGCCGGACGGCGAGGCGCAGGTGTTGGCGGCCATGCCGGGCTGGCTCGCCAGGGTCATCAAGACCCCGGACACGCCCAGGCCGGTGCGCGTGAAGCGGCGCCGCGCGCTGCCCGTTGCCGACAAGCTCGCTTGCGGCTGGGCTGGTTCGCCGCTGGCGCGGTCCTGTTGCTGATTGATAGTCACGTCAGTTTCCTCGAAATGGGTGGCATCGTCAGGCGATGCCCAGTCAGGCGTGCACGATACAGGGCAAACCATGCAATTTCCATACCACCGCCAGGCGGCGCTAGGGAAATATGATGTAGATCAAAGGCTTGGGGACTGGGTGTGTTAGCGGCCCAAGCACCTCGCGGCCTGGCCTGTAAAAAAAACCGACATCCTGTCTTTTGCGCAAGTATTCCACGACTTGGCGCCCTTGTCGACCTTTAGAAGAAGCTTTCCGGAATCACCAGCACGTCGCCGGGACGCATATAAATATTCGCCGAAATATCGCCCTCCTTGATCAGGTCGTTCAAGCGCACGCCCAGCTTTTGCGACTTGCCGTCGACCTTGCGGATCACGATGGCTTTATTGCCCGACGCAAACTCCGTGACCCCGCCGACCGCGATCAGCACATCCATCAAGGACATGTCGCGCCGGTAAGCCAGCGCTTGCGGACGGGCGGCTTGGCCGATCACGCGGATCTGATCGCTGTAATTGCCGACGAAACTGGTCACGATCACCGTCACCACCGGTTGCTGGATGTATTTTTCGAGCGCTTTTTCGATATCGCGCGCCAGGGTGGTCGAGGTTTTGCCGCTGGCCTGCAAGTCTTCCACCAAGGGGGTGGTGATCTTGCCGTCCGGACGCACCGGGACCGAGGTCGATACTTCCGGATTGCGCCACACCACGATGTTGACGCTGTCACCAGGGCCGATCAGGTAATCCTGGTTGCTGGCAGGCAGGGGATCGGCTACCACGGTCGAGACCGGGGAAGCGCAGCCGCCCAGCAACAGGGCGGACAGCGCCAGTGCGCTGGCGCCCAGCCATTTCATCGTATGCGATTTGAAGGTGTTCACCTGATTTTCCTTTATGCGGACGGCGCCGATATTGAAGTACTGTAATGCAATTTTAATTACAACAGTTTCTATTTTAGCATGAAGTTTTTTAAGCGAAAGGTCAGCCGCGATTTTTGTCCTTACGGTGTTGTTTGTTGTAACAGGGCGCGCACATGGCTGACCGGGATTGCATAGCTGATCCCGCTCGGGTTGCTGATCGCGTTTTCCTTCAAGCCCTTGACGAACACCATGTTCAATACCGCCAGCACGTCGCCGCTGTCGGGGTCGTAGACCGGGCTACCGCTATTGCCGGGGTAGGCCGTGCCGTCGAGCTGGTAGATGGGGGAGGGCGCGCGCGCCAGTTGCGCGATCGCCCGCGCATCGAGCTTGCGCGAGCTGAGCGAGGGCATCACCAGCGGGGTGATGGCCGACAGCATGGCGCGGTGGGTAACCGGATGCAAGCCGAGCACCATCCCGAGCGGAAAGCCGGTGAACGCCAGCGCCTGGCCTTCCTCGACATTGCCGCCGTCGCCCAGGCGCAGGGCCGGCATGGGCGCTCCCGCCAGGCGCAAGTGGGCCAGGTCGTGCAGGCGGTCGAGCGCGGCCAGCCTGGCCGGCCGGAAATCGAGCTTGTCGCCGCGCGCGATGACGATGCCGAGCGCTTCATTGTGCTCGCTGTCGAGCGTGTCGGGCATGGCGTGCGCATTGGTGATCACGCTCAGGCCGTCGCCGGTGACGAAACCGGTGGCCACGAACACGATCGCCGGACTGCGGCTGGGCTGGTAAGTGCCGACCCCGACCACGGAAGGCTTGACCGCGGCGATCACCTGGCCGAAGCTGGCGCAGCGGGCCGGCGCGCTGGCCAGCAGGGCAAGCACGGTCACTGCCGCCATGGCCCTGGAGCCGCGCAAAAGGAGGAAAGTAGGCATGCGCCGACAGTACCCGATTGAGGTCCCGGCAACAACTAGTTTCATTCACGCAAAGCCGTCAAGGATGGCCGCTTCGCCACTGTTGTAATTTCGGCTTCGCGACCACGGATTTTTTAGTTTTTTGCGGATCGATGTGCGAAACTCTTTGCTAAGGGCAACAGGATTAGTCGACTTGTCATGGAATACACGAATAATGCCGTAAACAATTGTTGAACGCATACTTCTGTTAGCGAATTTACTATCAGCAAGCAACAGATTCCTGTATCATATGATTATTAATCAATGCCCTGAAGCAATTCATCGGCAAGCTTGCTGAGCTGCCTCAATGAGTTGCTTTTTGTGCATCCGACAACACTTTGGCCGGCGCTTCGCGGCACCGGGCGCCCCGCGTCCGTGTGCGGAGCCGCCGGCCTGGGCCACCCTTGCGGGACGCCCTTTATGGCGAGATTGACGCGATGGCAGAACTGCAGGCCCTACTGACGAACTTCCTGAAAGCGATCTGGAAATACCGCTGGTATGCGGTCGTCATTTCCTGGATCGTGGCCCTGGTCGGCTGGGCGGTGGTGTACCGTCTCCCCAACGAATACCAAGCGTCGGCGCGCGTGTACGTCGATACCCAGAGCATTCTGCAGCCGCTGCTGGCGGGCATGACCACCGTGCCCAACGTCGACCAGCAAGTCGCCTTCATGCGCCGCACCCTGATCAGCCGTCCCAACGTCGAGAGGGTCATGCGCATGGTCGACCTCGACATCAAGGCGTCCACCCCCAAGGAAAACGAAAAACTGGTGGACGACCTGATGGCGCAGATCAGCATCGGCGGCACCGAGCGCGACGACATTTACACGATCTCGTACAAGAATTCCAATCCCAAGCTGGGCAAGGATATCGTGCAGTCGCTGCTGACCATTTTCGTCGAAGGCAGTTTCGGCGGCAAGAAGCAGGATTCCGAAAAAGCCGTGCAATTCATCGACGACCAGATCAAGAATTACGAAGAAAAGCTGGTCCAGGCCGAAAACGCGCTCAAGGAATTCAAGATCAAGCACCTGGGCATGCTGCCGCGCGGCGGCGGCAGCGACTTCACCACCAATATGACCCAGATCGAAGACTTGCTCAACCAGGCACGCCTGGAACTGACCGAAGCCGAGCAGGCGCGCAATGCCATCAAGCGCCAGATCGCCGGCGAGGAACCGGCTCCGCTGACCGCCCCTGAAGCCTCAGGCGTGGCCAACCCCGAACTCGATTCCCGCATCGCCGCGCTCAACAAGAATCTGGACAGCCTGCGCATGCAGTACACCGACGCCCATCCGGACATCGTGTCGGCGCGCCGCCTGATCGCCCAGCTGGAAGCGCGCAAGCTCGAAGAAGCCAAGCGCAACAAGCGCAACAACGATCCCGGCGCCAACTACAGCCCGATGCTGCAGCAAATGAACGTGGCCCTGTCGGTGGAAGAAGCGCGGGTGGCTTCGCTCAAGGCGCGCGTGGCCGAATACGGATCGCGCGCGGCGCGCCTGCGCTCGCAGAGCAGCAACGCGCCCGAAGTCGAGGCCCAGCTGGCCCAGCTCAACCGCGACTACGTGATCAACAAGGAAAACTACGAAAAGCTGGTCGGACGGCGCGAAGCGGCCAAGCTGTCGGGCGACCTCAGTTCGGCCACCGACATGCTGACCTTCCGCGTGATCGACCCGCCGACCGTGCCGTCGACGCCGTCGGGCCCGAACCGTCACCGCCTGTTTTCGTTCGTGTTCGCCGCCGCGCTGCTGGCCGGCCTTGGCGTGGCTTTCCTGATGAGCCAACTGCGACCGACCTTCATGAGCCAGGGCACCCTGCGCGATGTCACCGGCATTCCCATCCTGGGCAGCATCAGCATGAACTGGACCAACGAACAAAAGGTCATGCGCACCAAGCGCCTGTACGCCTTCGGCGCGGCGGTGATCGTCCTGTTCGGCGCCTATGGCGGCGTGATGGCGGCCCTATTTGTACGACCGCTGCTCTGATGCGGCCTTCACTGGAGAGAACAGCGTGAGCATTATCGAAAAAGCGGCCAGCCGCATCGAACACAAGAAGGGCGAGCCGCAGGGTGCGCCGTCCGCGTCCGCGCCGGTCGCCGTCGCCGAGGCGCCCGCCGCCGTGCCTACCGCCGTGCCTACCGCCGTGCCTACCGCGGTGCCGCGCCGCACCAGCAACCACGTCGAACTCGATCTCGAACGCATGCACGGCATCGGCCTGGTGACGGCCGCCGGCGGGCGCACCACCCTGGTCGAGGACTTCCGCATCATCAAGCGGCCCTTGCTCAAGCGCGCTTTCGCGGCGCGCGGGCCCGGCGACAAACCGGGCAACCTGATCATGGTCACCAGCTCCCTGCCGGGCGAAGGCAAGACCTTTTGCTCGATCAACCTGGCCATGAGCATCGCCATGGAACTGGACCACACGGTGCTGCTGATCGACGCCGACGTGGCCCGCCCCTCGGTGCTGCGCACGCTCGGCCTGCCGGCCCACCGCGGCCTGATGGACCTCCTGCTCGACGATAAGCTCGACCTGGCCGACGTCATGCTGCGCACCAACGTGAACACCCTGAGCATCCTGCCGGCGGGCAGCAACAACCCGCGCGCCACCGAACTGCTGGCCAGCCAGGCCATGAGCACGTTCGTGAACGAAATCGCCAACCGCTATCCCGACCGCATCGTCATTTTCGATTCGCCGCCGCTGCTGCTTACCAGCGAAGCGCACGTCCTGGCCAGCCACATGGGCCAGATCGCCCTGGTGGTCGAAGCCGAGGGCACGACCCAGCACGCGGTCAAGGAATCGCTGCGCCAGCTGGAGGGCTGCAGCAATGTGAACCTGATCTACAACAAGACGCGCGAATTCCCCGGCACCGAAACGTATGACTACCACTATGGCTAAGCGTGCGGCCGGACGCCGCCGCGCCGCCGTCGTTCGCGCGGCGCTGGCGGCCCTGCTGGCCGCGCCGGCGGCCCGCGCCGAGTGGAAGTTCACGCCCACGGTCGACCTGCGCGAAACGGTCACCGACAACGTCGCGCTCACCCGCGCCGACCAAGCCAAAAGCCGCTTCGTGACCGAGCTGACGCCAGGCTTCACCCTGCAGGACAAAGGCCCGCGCCTGAACCTGTCGGCCAACTACCAGCTGCATTACTACGCGTTCGACGACAACGACGTGGAAGGGGTGCGCCACGCCCAGTCGCAATTGCGCGCGGCGGCCAAGGCCACCGTCATCGACGAGCTGCTGTTTCTCGACGCCGACGGCGCCGTCGGCCAGCAAGCCGTGTCGGCCTTCGGCCCGCAGGTCAACAGCAACGGCTACGCCAGCGCCAACCGCTCCAACGTCAAGACCTGGCGCATCAGCCCCTACATGCTGCACCGCTTCGGCGCCAGCGCCACGGCGGCCGTGCGCTACACCCACGATTCGGTCGACGCCGGGCGTATCGGCTTTGGCGACAGCACCAGCGACGTGTTGATGATGAACCTGAACAGCGGACGCACCTTCCGCCGGGTAGGCTGGGGCTTGCAATACAGCCAGCAGCGCGTGGACGACAGCATCGCGCCCAAGTCGAACGTCAAGATGGCGAGCGCGAATGCGCGCTACCGCCTCGGCGAGGACTTCAACCTGACCGCCAGCGCCGGCTACGACGAATACGATTACCAGTCCGATGGCGAACCGACAAAGGGCCGCTTCTGGCAAGGCGGCATCGAATGGACCCCGAGCTCGCGTACCAGCCTGGTGGCCGGCGCCGGCAAGCGTTACTACGGCAATACCTACAACCTGCAGGCGCTGCACCGCAGCCGGCGCACGGTGTGGAGCATCAACTACAGCGATTCGGTGACCACCACCCGTTCGCAGCTGCTGCTGCCGGCCACCATCGACACGGCCTCGATGCTGGACCGCCTGTTCACCGCGCAGATTCCCGACCCGGCGGCGCGCGCGCAGGCGGTTGACGCCTACATCCGCGCCACCGGCCTGCCGTCCGCCCTGGCCGACAGCATCAACTACTTCAGCAACCGCTACATCCTGCAGAAGCAGTTCCAGGCTTCGGTCGCGATGAATACCGCGCGCACCACCCTGATCCTGAACGCGTTCGACAGCCGGCGCCAGGGCCTGTCGCTGATCCAGACCGACAGCCTGCTCACCGGTCCTGCCAGCGCCCGCATCAACGACGACACCACCCAGCGCGGCGGCAGCGCGCTGTGGAACATGCGCTTGACGTCGCGCAGCGGGATCAACGCCTCGTGGACGACCTCGCGCACGCAATCGCATGCCACCGGTTTGTCGAGTAAAAACGCAGCCTTGCGGCTGGCCGTGACACGCCAGTTTTCGCCCAAAGTGCGGGGCGCCTTCGAGGCGCGCCGCGTATCCGGTACCACGACCGACCAGGTCGCGTCGTACCGCGAGAACGCCTTGTCGGCCTCTCTGTCCTTACAGTTCTAGCGGAATCGAGTCAGCGATGTATGAAACTTATTATGGGCTGAGCGACAAGCCCTTCCGGCTGCGGCCGGACCCCCATTTTTTCTTTGCCAGCAAAGGCCACAAGCGTGCCATGGCCTACCTCGAGTACGGCCTGTCGCATGGCGAGGGCTTCATCGTCATCACCGGGGAAGTCGGCGCCGGCAAGACCACCCTGGTGCGCAACCTGTTCAAGCAAATGCCGTCCGAGCAGATCGTGGCCGCCCACATCGTCAACACCCATCTCGATGCGGACGACACCCTGCGCACCGTGGTTGCCGCGTTTGGCCTGCCATATGAAAACGCCAGCAAGACCGCGCTGCTCGAACGTCTCGAACAATTCCTGCGCGCCTGCGACCAGGATGGCAAGCGCGCCTTGCTGGTGGTCGACGAAGCGCAAAACCTGACATCGCGCGCGGTCGAGGAACTGCGCATGCTGTCGAACTTCCAGACCGACGACAAGTCCTTGCTGCAGACCTTTTTGCTGGGCCAGCCGGAGTTCCGCACCATCCTGCACAGCGCCGGCATGCAGCAGCTGCGCCAGCGCATCACGGCCAGCTACCACCTGGGGCCCATGGATGGCCCGGAAACCCAGGCCTACGTCGAGCACCGCCTGCACACGGTGGGCTGGAAGGACGATCCCTCGTTTTCCGCCGGCGCGCACGCCGCCATCTACGACTACAGCGGCGGCATCCCGAGGAAGACCAACGCCCTGTGCGACCGCCTGCTGCTGATGGGCTACCTGGAAGAGATGCACTCCTTCACCGAAGCCGATGTGAATGAAGTGGTGCGCGACATCCGCCAGGAATACGAACTGCCGCCAGAGGTGGTGCGCGAGCAGGCTGCCGCCGCCCTGCGCGGCGTGGCCTCGATCGGCACCCTGGACAACCCGGGCTACCTCGACGAGCGCATTCTCAAGATGGAAAAGTCGATGGCCTCGGTGCTGGCGATCCTCAAAAAAGTCGTCAGCACATTGCCGGCGCTGTCCCACCACCCCACGGACCATCACGAATGAACGACCGCCTGCATCCCGCGGCCATGCCGCGCGCGCTCGGCCAGCCGATCCGCAACGCGATGACGATCGACGTCGAGGATTACTTCCAGGTGTCGGCGTTCGCGCCCATCATCGCGCGCGAGTCCTGGTCCGGGCGCGAATGCCGGGTCGAAGCGAACATCGAACGCATCCTGGCGATCCTGGCCGACGGCGGCGTGCACGCCACCTTTTTCACACTGGGCTGGATCGCCGAGCGCTATCCGGACATGGTGCGCCGCATCGTCGCTGGCGGCCACGAGCTGGCCAGCCACGGTTACGGCCACCTGCGCGCCTCCGACCAGACCCGCGCCGAATTCGCCGACGACGTCGGGCGCAGCAAGGCCCTGTTGGAAGACATCGGCGGCCAGGCCGTGCTGGGCTACCGTGCCCCGAGTTTTTCGATCGGCACTGCCAACCTGTGGGCGCTCGACGTGCTGCACGACGCCGGCTACCGCTACAGCTCCAGCATCTACCCGATCGCCCACGACCACTACGGCATGCCGGACGCGCCGCGTTTCGCCTTTTATCCGAACGGGCCCGATGGCCTGCTGGAAGTGCCGATCACCACCGCCATGCTGGGCCAGCGCAAGCTGCCGGCCGGCGGCGGCGGCTACTTCCGCCTGCTGCCTTACAGCCTGTCGCGCTGGATGATGCGGCGCGTGAACAGCGACGATGGGCAGCCGGCGATCTTCTACTTCCACCCGTGGGAGCTCGATCCCGGCCAGCCGCGCCCCGAAGGCGCCAGCCTGAAAACCCGTTTCCGCCATTACGTCAACCTGCAACGCATGGAAGGGCGCATCAAGCTGCTCACGCGCGATTTTGCCTGGGACCGCATGGACCGTATTTTCTTAGGGACTAAATGAGTTCAAACACCGACGTCGTGCAGGACCGCCCGTCCACCGCCAGCACCGCCGCCACCGTGCACCTGCTGCGCGCCGGCGACGCGCGCGACATGGCACGCTGGGACGCTTTCGTGGCCGCCTGTCCGGAAGCGACCTTCTTCCACCGCGCCGGCTGGCAAACCATCATCGACCGCGTGTACGGCCACAAGACCTGGTTCTACTATGTGGAGCAGGAAGGCCAGATCATCGGCGTGCTGCCGCTGGCAGAGATCAAGAGCCGCCTGTTCGGCCATTCGCTCGGCTCGCTGCCGTTCTGCGTGCTCGGTGGCGTCGCCGCCACTTCCGACGTTGCCCGTCCGCTGCTCGACGCCGCCGCCGACAAGCTGGCAGCGCAGCTCAAGGTCGGCCACCTCGAATACCGCAACCTGCTGCCGGCGCACGCGGGCGACCCGGCCTGGCACCAGAAGGAGCTGTACGTCACCTTCCGCAAGGCGATCAGCGCCGACGACGACGAAAACATGAACGCCATCCCGCGCAAGCAGCGCGCCATGGTGCGCAAGGGGATCAAGTGCGGCTTGAGCGCCGAAATCGACCAGGGCGTCGACCGCTTCTTCATCGCCTACGCCACCAGCGTGCACCGCCTCGGCACGCCGGTGTTCCCGAAAAAGTACTTCGCGGTGATCAAGGAAGTCTTTGGCGAGGAATGCGAAATCCGCATCATCGTCAAGGATGGCGCGATCGTGGCCGGGGTGCTGAGCTTTTACTTCCGCGACGAAGTGCTGCCTTACTACGGCGGCGGAATGCCGGCCGCGCGCGAATTCGCCGGCAATGACTTCATGTACTGGAACCTGATGCAGGCCGCTAGCGCGCGCGGCGCCCGCATCTTCGACTTCGGCCGCAGCAAACTCGGTACCGGCGCGTTCGACTTCAAGAAGAACTGGGGCTTTTCGCCCACCCCGCTGGCTTACGAATACCGCCTGTACGAGTCGACCGAACTGCCCGACAACAACCCGCTCAATCCCAAGTACCAGCTGTTCATCAAGCTGTGGAAAAAGATGCCGCTGGCGCTGGCCAATGTCCTCGGCCCGCACATCGTCAAGAGCCTGGGCTGAGCGTGGACGACCTGCTGCTGCTGATCCACCGGATTCCCTACCCGCCCAACAAGGGCGACAAGATCCGTTCGTATCATCTGCTCAAGCACCTGGCGCGCTACTACCGGGTGCACCTGGGCACCTTCGTCGACGACCCCGACGACTGGCAGCACCTGCCGCGCGTGCAAGCCCTGTGCGCATCGAGCCACTTCGCGCGCCTGGACCCAACCAGGGCTCGCGTGCGCAGCCTGGGTGCGCTGCTGGCCAACCGCTCGCTCTCGCTCGACTACTACCGCGACAAGGGCTTGCGCGAGTGGGTAGGCGCCACCATGGCGGCCAACAAGATCGAACGCATCCTGGTGTTTTCCTCGCCCATGGCGCAGTATGCCGAAGCGTACCGCCAAGCGCGCCGCGTGGTCGATTTTTGCGATGTCGATTCCGACAAATGGCGCCAGTACGCCGCGCAGAAATCCTGGCCCATGAGCATGCTGTACGCGCACGAAGCGCGCCAGCTGCTGCGCTACGAGCGCAAGGTGGCGCTTGACAGCGCCGCCTCGTTGTTCGTTTCGGCGCCGGAAGCGGCGCTGTTTCGCCAGCTCGCCCCCGAAAGCGCCGAGCGCACCGGTTTTTTCAATAACGGCGTCGACACCGACTACTTCACGCCGCACGCCGACTATCCAAACCCGTTCATCGCCGGCCAGCAGGCGCTGGTGTTTTGCGGCGCCATGGATTACTGGCCGAACGTGGACGCGGTGACCTGGTTCGCGCGCGAGATCTTCCCGGCCGTGCTGGCGCGCCATCCGGCGGCGCAATTCGTTGTCGTCGGCGCCCGTCCCGCCCCGGAAGTGCTGCAACTGGCCGCGCTGCCCGGCGTGTCCGTCACCGGCACCGTGCCCGATGTGCGTCCGTACGTCGCGCATGCGGCCCTGTGCGTGGCGCCGCTGCGGATCGCGCGCGGCATCCAGAACAAGGTGCTCGAAGCCATGTCGATGGCCAAAACGGTGGTGGTGTCGCCGCAGGCGCTCGAAGGCATCGCCGCCGAGCCGGGGCGCGACCTGCTGCTCGCCGCGGATGCACCGCAGTTCGGCGCCGCCATCGGCCAGGCCCTGGACGCGCCGCGTCCCGACATGGGCCGCGCCGCGCGCCATGCCGTCGAAACCCAGTATGGCTGGTCGAGCAACCTGGCGCCGGTTGTCTCCCTGTTAGAACAGATGTCCGTCGAAAGCGCATAGTGGAACAAGGCATGACCCTCAACCCGGCGCGCCCGGCCCAGTCTTATCTTCCGCAGATGCTCCTGATCGGCGCCGTGCTGCTGTTTCCCTTCCTCGCCTACTTCAAGACGGCGGCGTCGATCGTCGCCATCTGGGACAGTTCCGGCACCTTCGCGCATGGCTATGTGATCCTGCCGATCAGCCTCTGGCTGATCTGGGGCCGGCGCGACGCGCTGCGCGCCATGCCGGTGCAGCCGTGGTGGCCCGCGCTGGCCCTGCTGGCCGCCTGCGGCGCCGCCTGGCTGCTGGGCGAAATGGGCGAGGTCCAGATCGTGCGCCACTATGCTTTCGTCGCCATGCTGCCTTTGTCGGCGCTGGCGATTCTCGGTTTGCCGATCGCGCGCAGCCTGGCTTTTCCGCTGGCGTTCATCCTGTTCGCGGTGCCTTTCGGCGACGTCTTCATCGAGCCGCTCATTAATAGCACCGCCAATTTCACGGTCGACGCGCTGGTCGCCACCGGCATTCCGGTTTTCCGCGAAGGGAACAGCTTCAGTATCCCGACCGGCAACTGGTCGGTGGTGGAAGCCTGCAGCGGCGTGCGCTACCTGATTTCGTCGGTGACGCTCGGCTGCCTGTACGCCTATCTCACCTACCGCACCACGTGGCGGCGCGCGCTGTTTATCGTCGCCTCGATCATCGTGCCAATCTTCGCCAACGGCGCGCGCGCTTACCTGATCGTGATGATCGGCCATTTGAGCGGCATGACCCTGGCGGTCGGCTTCGACCACCTGATTTACGGCTGGGTGTTCTTCGGCTTCGTGATGTTCCTGCTGTTCTGGATCGGCGCCATCTGGCGCGAAGATATTGCGCCTGCCGCCGATGCGCCTGCGGCCCCCGCCTTGCCGGACGCGCCGCCGGCATCAATGGCCCGGCTGCTGCCGGCCGCGCTGGCGATCATCGCCTGCGTCGGCATCTGGCCCGCCTATGACTACTACCTCGAAAAGACCGAAGCGGCGCCGGCGCCCGTGGTCCTGACCGAGGTGGCTACGCGTGCCCCGCGCGGTCCGGCCTTTGTCGACTGGACCCCGGCCTTCCCGACCGCGAGCGCCGAACTGCAGCAGTTCCACGCACCCGATGGCCAGCCGGTCGGCTTCAAGCTGCTGTACTACCGCAAGCCGCCCGAAGGCACCAAGCTCATTACCACCACCAACCGCCTGTCGCCGGTCAAGGATCCTGTCTGGCGCACCATCACCACCGTCGTGCGCGACGAAGCGATCGGCGCGCGCGGCCTGCGCCTGCGCGAGAGCAGCATGTCCGGCCCGAGCGGCAAGATGCTGGTGTGGCACTGGTACTGGATCGACGGCAGCACCACCAGCAACGACTACGTCGGCAAGCTGCTGCAGATCCGCCAGAAGCTGGTCCATGCCAGCGACGACGGCGCCGCCGTGATGATTTTCGCGCCCTACGATGAAAATCCGGAACCGGCGCGGGTGGCGATGCGCGCCTTCCTGAAAGGCGACCTGGCCGCCATCGAGGCCGCGCTGGCGGCCAACACGAGGCATCGATGAGCGACATTCCCCTGGTCGTCCACCTGACCTACCGGCTCGATTTCGGTGGCCTGGAGACTCTGCTCGTCGAGCGCATCAACCGCATGCCGGCCGCGCACTACCGCCACGCGGTGGTATGCCTGACCGATTACACCGCCTTCGCCGACAAGATCACCAAGCCCGGCGTGGAACTGTTCGCGCTGCACAAGCAGCCCGGTTTGTCGCTCGGCACCCACGGCGCGCTGTGGAAGCTGCTGCGCCGCCTGCGCCCGACCATCCTGCACACCTACAACCTGTCGGCGCTCGAATATGCGCCGGCTGCCATGCTGGCCGGGGTCCCGGTGCGCATCAACGGCCTGCACGGACGCGACGCGGGCGACCCGCAAGGGCGCAACCGCAAGCACAACCTGCTGCGCCGCCTGATGCTGCCGTTCTACGACTGCTGCTATGCCAATTCGGCCGACATGCTGGCCTGGAATCGCACGGTGATCGGCGTGGCCGAGAACAAAAGCCGCCTGCTGGCCAACGGCATCGACGCCGACAAATTCAATCCGCAAGGCGGCGCGGTACGCCAGTTCGGACCGGAGACCATCGTCATCGGCAGCGTCGGCCGCATCCAGGATGTGAAGGACCATGCCACGCTCCTGCGCGCCTTCGTGCTGCTGCACGCGCGCCTGCCGCAGGTGCGCCTGGCGATAGTCGGCGGCGGCCCGCTGCTGGCGGCCTTGCAGGCCCAGGCCGAACAGGCTGGCGTGGCGCACGCGGTCTGGCTGCCCGGCGCGCGCACCGATGTCGCCGACATTTTGCGCGGCTTCGACATCTTTGCGCTGTCCTCGATTGCCGAAGGCACGCCCGGTTCCGCGCTGGAGGCGATGGCGAGCGGCTTGCCGGTGGTCGGCACCCGTGTCGGCGGGGTGCCGGAAGTGGTCGCCGATGGCGTGACGGGCGCGCTGGTACCGCCGTCCGATGCGGCCGCGATGGCCGATGCGCTCGAGCGCTACGTGATGGACGCCGCACTGCGGCTGGAGCACGGCACGGCCGGCCGCGCGCGGGTCGAGCGCCACTACAACATGGCGGCCATGGTGGCCGGCTACGAATCTTTGTACGACGCCTTGTGCGAACATAAAAAACAATTCAGGAAGAGTGCGAAATCATGTGTGGAATAGTCGGCATTTTTGATACGCGCGGCGCGCGCGAGATTGACCCGGCGCTGGTCAAGCGCATGAACGAAACCCAGCACCATCGCGGTCCGGACGAAGGCGACGTGTACACCGAGCCCGGCGTCGGCTTCGGCCACCGGCGCCTGTCGGTGATCGACATCCTGAGCGGCCAGCAGCCGATGTTCAATGCCGAAGGCAATGTCGGCGTGGTTTTCAACGGCGAAATCTACAACTACCCGGAGCTGACCGAGGAACTGCAAAAACTCGGCTACGTGTTCCGCACCAAGAGCGACACCGAAACCATCGTGCACGCCTGGTCGGCCTGGGGCGAGGAGTGCGTGCAGCACTTTCGCGGCATGTTCGCCATCGCCGTCTGGGACAGGGTCAAGCAGACCATGTTCATGGCGCGCGACCGCCTTGGCGTCAAGCCGTTTTACTACGCCGTGCTGCCGGACGGGATGTTCATCTTCGGCTCGGAACTCAAATCGCTGCGCGCCCATCCGGACCTGCCGCGCGCGATCGATCCGCGCGCCGTGGAAGACTATTTCGCCTACGGCTACGTGCCGGAACCGAAAACCATCTACAGCAGCGCCTTCAAGCTCTCGCCCGGCTTTTGCCTGACCGTGAACATCGGCCAGCCTATCCCGCAGCCGCGCCAGTTCTGGGACGTGCCGTTCAAACTGCACGGCGCCATGACCCAGCGCGACGCGGAAGGCGAACTGGTGGTGCGCCTGCGCGAAGCGGTCAAGATCCGCCTCAAGGCCGAAGTGCCGCTGGGCGCCTTTTTGTCGGGCGGTGTCGATTCGAGCGCCATCGTGGCCATGATGGCCGGGCTGATGAAGGACCCGGTCAACACCTGCTCGATTGCCTTCAACGATAAGGCCTTCGACGAGTCGGAATACGCCGAGCAGGTGGCGCGCCAGTACAAGACGCACCACCACACCGAAACCGTCGACACCGACGACTACGCGCTGCTCGATACCCTGGCCGACCTGTATGACGAGCCGTATGCCGACAGTTCCGCCATCCCGACGTACCGCGTGTGCCAGCTGGCGCGCAAACGCGTGACCGTGGCGCTGTCGGGCGACGGCGGCGACGAGAACCTGGCCGGCTACCGCCGCTACCGCTACGCCATGGCCGAAGACAGCGTGCGTTCGCGCCTGCCGACCGGCCTGCGCAAGCTGGTTTTCGGCCCGCTCGGAAAATACTATCCCAAGGCCGACTGGGCGCCGCGCATGTTCCGCGCCAAGACCACGTTTGAAGCACTCGCGCGCGACCTGGTCGAGGGTTATTTCCACGGCGTGTCGATCATGTCCGACGCGATGCGCGCGCAGTTGTTCACCCCGAGCTTCCACAAGCAGTTGCAGGGCTACCGCGCGATCGACGTGATGCAGGGCCACGCCGCCAAGTCGCCGACCGACGATCCACTGTCGATGATCCAGTACCTCGACATGAAAACCTACCTGCCGGGCGACATCCTTACCAAGGTCGACCGCGCCAGCATGGCCCATGCGCTGGAAGTGCGCGTGCCGCTGCTGGACCACAAGCTGGTGGAGTGGATTTCGGGCCTGCCGTCCGACATGAAGCTGCACGGCGGCGAGGGCAAGTACATTTTCAAGAAGAGCCTGGAACAGTACCTGCCCGAAGATATCTTGTACCGCAAGAAGATGGGCTTCGCGGTGCCGCTGGCGGGCTGGTTCCGCGGCCCGCTGCGCCAGCGCGTGCGCGACTCGCTGCTCGGCGAAACGCTCAAGGATACCGGCATCTTCAACATCGATTACCTGACCGAGATGGTCGAGCAGCATGAGTCGGGCCGGCGCGATTACAGCGCCCCGATCTGGACCCTGCTGATGTTCGAAGCTTTCCTGCGCAAAGAGCTGCTGGGAGCGGGAGCATGACGGTGGCAGGGGCGACACCGCCCGTCGCGCCACTGCGCATCCTCCATGTGCTGGACCATTCCATTCCGCTCCACAGCGGCTACACCTTCCGCACGCGCGCGATCCTGAACGAGCAGCGCGCGCTGGGCTGGGATACCTTTCACGTCACCAGTCCCAAGCAGGGCATGACCCAGGCCGCCTTCGAACACGTCGACGGCCTCGATTTTTTCCGCACCGCGGCGGCCGGCGGCCCGCTATCGCGCCTGCCGGTGTTCAACCAGATCGCCGTCATCGACGTGCTGGAAGACCGCCTGCTCAACGTCGCGCGCGAGGTCAAGCCGGACGTGCTGCACGCGCATTCGCCGGCCTTGAACGCCGTGGCGGCCCTGCGCGTGGGACGCCGCCTCGGCATCCCGGTCGTGTATGAGATCCGCGCCTTCTGGGAAGACGCCGCCGTCGATCACGGCACCAGCCGCGAATGGGGCCTGCGCTACCGCATGACGCGCGCACTGGAAACGTATGCGCTCAAAAGGGTCGACGCCGCCACCACCATCTGCGAAGGCTTGCGCGCCGAGATCGTCGGGCGCGGCATCCCGGCCGGTAAAATCACCGTGATCCCGAACGCGGTCGACGTGGCCGACTTCAGTGTCGATGGCGCGCGCGACGAGGCGCTGGCCATGCGCCTGCACCTCGACGGCAAGTCGGTGCTCGGCTTCATCGGCTCGTTCTACGCCTACGAAGGGCTGGACGTGCTGTTGCGCGCGCTGCCGGCCATGCTGGCGGCGAAGCCCGACATTCGCGTGCTGCTCGTTGGCGGCGGCCCGCAGGACGCCGCGCTCAAGGCGCTGGCCAGGCAACTGGGCGTGGCCGATCAGGTGGTGTTCACCGGCCGCGTGCCGCACGACCAGGTGCAGCGCTATTACAACTTGGTCGACGTGCTGGTGTATCCACGCCTGAAAATGCGCCTGACCGATCTGGTCACGCCATTAAAGCCGCTTGAAGCGATGGCCCAGGGCCGCTTGCTGGCCGCCTCCGACGTGGGCGGCCACCGCGAACTGATCGACGATGGCCGCACCGGCATCCTGTTCGCCGCCGGCGACCCGGCCGCGCTGGCGCACAAGGTGCTGGCCCTGCTGGGCGCGCCGGAGCGCTGGGCCGCGCTGCGCGCCAACGGACGCGCGTTTGTCGAGCGCGAACGCACCTGGACCGCCAGCGTGGCGCGCTACAAGGCGGTGTATGGCTCGCTCAAGCGCGCTGGCGACGAATGAAGATCCTGACCTTTACGACCCTGTTCCCGAACCAGGTCAAGCCGAACCACGCCATTTTTGTCGAAACGCGCCTGCGCCACCTGGTCGCCAGCGGCCAGGTGGAGGCGCGCGTGGTGGCGCCGGTGCCATGGTTTCCGTTCACGGGCAAGCGTTTCGGCCAGTACGGCGACTTTGCGCGCGTGCCCGCTAGTGAAGAGCGCTTCGGCCTGCCGGTGCTGCACCCGCGCTATCCGGTTATCCCAAAGGTCGGCATGAACTTCGGGCCGGCGCTGCTGGCCAACGCGGCCAGGGCCACGGTGGGGCGCATGCTCGATGAAGGCTACGACTTCGACCTGATCGACGCCCACTATTTTTATCCCGATGGCGTGGCGGCGGTCAAGCTGGGCAAGCATTTCAACAAGCCGGTGGTGATTACCGCGCGCGGCTCCGACATTAGCCTGATTCCGAATTTCGCCAAGCCGCGCAAGATGATCCAATGGGCCGCCGCTAACGCCGCCGCCGTCATCACCGTGTGCGATGCGCTCAAGACGGAGCTGGTGCAGCTGGGCGCGAACCCGGCCACCATCACGCCGCTGCGTAACGGGGTGGACCTGCAGCGCTTCCGGCAGGGCGACCGCGCCGCTTTGCGCCGCGAGATCGGACTCGATGGTTTCACCTTGCTGTCGGTCGGCCACCTGGTTGAGTTGAAGGGCCACGACCTGGCCATCGGCGCGCTGCCGCTGCTACCCGGCGTGACCCTGCTCATCGCCGGCAGCGGCGCCCTTCTGCCACGCCTGCAAGCGCTGGCGCGCGAACTGAAGGTCGAGCAGCGCGTGCGCTTCCTGGGCGCCGTGCCGCAGCCCGAGCTGCCGCGCTACTACGGCGCGGCCGACGCGCTGGTGCTGGCGTCGAGCCGCGAAGGCTGGGCCAACGTGCTGCTCGAATCGATGGCCTGCGGCACCCCCGTGGTGGCCAGCCGCGTGTGGGGCACGCCGGAAGTGGTGGCCGCGCCGGCCGCCGGTGTGCTGATGCGCGAACGCAGCCGCCAGGGCGTAGCCGACGCCGTGCAGGCCCTGCGCGCCGACTATCCCATGCACGACGACACGCGCCGCTACGCCGAGCAATTCAGCTGGGACAGCACCACTGCCGGCCAGCTGCGCATTTTTAACGCGATCGCGGGGGCATAGCATGGCGCCCGCATCCACGCCGCTGGTGTCGGTCGTCATCCCCTGCTACAACGCGCAGCGCTACATCGGCGCGACCATCGCGTCGGTGCTGGCGCAAACGGATGTGACGATGGAAATCATCGTGGTCGACGACGGCTCGCGCGACGACTCGGTAGCGCTGGTGCGTACCGGTTTTCCAGCGGTGCGCATCATCGAGCAGGCCAATGCCGGCGTGGCGGCCGCGCGCAATACCGGCATCGCCGCCGCGCGCGGCGAGTGGATCGCCTTTATCGACGCCGACGATATCTGGCTGCCCGGTAAGCTGGCGGCCCAGCTGGCGCAAATGGCGGCGCTGCCCGATTGCCGCATGAGCTACACCGCATGGAAGGTGTGGCCGAGCGACGTGCCGCAGCCGCCGCCCGACTACCTGGCGCGCCTGCGGGACGAAGCGATGGATGGCGTGCGCTGGGCCGGCGCGACCGGCTGGATCTATCCGCAGTTGCTGCTCGACTGCGTGGTGTGGACCTCGACGGTGCTGATGCGGCGCACCTTGCTGGCGGAACTGAACGGCTTCGATACCAGCCTGCGTCTCGGCGAAGATTACGACCTGTGGCTGCGCGCCTCGCGCGTGACGCCGATCCACCGCGTGGCGCGGCCCTACGCGCTGTACCGCATCCACCCGGCCAGCATCACCAAGGCCACGCCAGCCGAAAACTACCGCGCGCGCGTGATCGGCCAGGCGCTGGGCCGTTGGGGCCTGGCCTCGCCGGACGGACGCACGGGCGACGCGGCCGCAGTGCGGCGCATGCTGGCCAAGAGCTGGAGCGACTTCGCCGGCGCCCACCTGCAAGCGCGCAACCTCGGCCAGGCGCGGCGCGCCGGCTGGACCGCGCTCCGCACCGACCCCACCCACGTCCCGGCGTGGAAAGTGCTGGTCAAGACGGGCCTCAAGGCGCTCTCGCCATCAAAGGAAAAAACATGAGTCTCAATATTGGACTGGTAGCGCGCTGCATCAATACCGAACACATTCGCGGCATGGGCAAGTATGTGTACGAGCTGCTGAGCCACTCGAAGAACCATCCCGAGATGCACTGGCGCCTGTTCGGCGACGACGACCGCCACGGCATGGTCACGCCACCCGGCGCCAACCTGGAAACCGACGTGTTCACCTTTCGCGGCGACCGCTTTCGCGCGTGGGAGCAGGTCGGCCTGCCGCTGCGCCTGCGCAAACTCGACATCGACCTGCTGCACGCGACCGAAGGCGCCCTGTCGCTGTGGCAGCCGAAACCCACGGTGGTGACCTTGCACGATACCTTGGCCTGGGAAGAGCGTCCCGACACGCTGGGTGCGCGCCTGTATTGGGACCACACCATTCCGGCGGCGCTGAAAAAATGCGCGCACGTGATCACCATCAGCGAATGCTCGCGCACCGACATCCTGGCGCGCTGGCCGTGGCTGGAACCGAAGCTGACGGTGATCCCGCACGGGATCGACGAAGCCTATTTCACTAACGAGCAAAGCGCGATGCATCCGGAACTGGCGCGCCAGATCGGCAGCACGCCTTACGCCGTCTACCTGGGCGGTCCGATGAAGCGCAAGCGCCCCGAGTGGGCGATGGAAGTAATCGCCGCCAGCCGCCAGAAAGACCTGAAACTGGTCATCTGCGGTTTTGGCGCCGCCGCCCGCCGCAGCGCCGTGGCCGAACTGCCGCCGCATCTGCAGGGCCGCGTGCTGTTCGCCGAATTCTTGTCCGACGCCGAACTGCGCGCGCTCTACCGCGGTGCCCAGGCGGTGCTGTATCCGACCTTGTACGAAGGCTTCGGCTTTCCCGCGCTGGAAGCGCAGGCGGCCGGCGTGCCGGTCATCTTCAGCGCACTCGGTAGCTTGAAAGAGCTGATTGGCCCGCTGGCGATGGTGGTGCCGCCGCACGATCTTGACGCCTGGGTTTCAGCCCTGGAGCGTGCCGGCAGCCTGGGCGAGCAGCGCGCGCCCATGGTCGCCGCTGCGGCCGAATGGGTGCGCAAGTTCGCCTGGTCGGAGAGTTTCGCCAGCCATCTGGCCGTGTATCGCAAAGTGGCCCAACGATGAAGAGAGTGCTGGTCATCGCCTATTTGTATCCACCGATTTTCAATTCGGGGACGCGCCGCAGCCTGGAGTTCGTCAATCACTTGCCGGACCATGGCTGGACGCCGACCGTGCTGACGGTCGACAGTCCCGATCCCACCGATTGCGATGCCTCGCTGCTGGACGAAGTGCGCCCCGGCACCCACATCGAGCGCGCGCCCTTGTGGACCCGCCACATGGCGCCCAGGATCGCGGCAAAATTCGCCGGCGTGATCGACCCGCAACGACTGGCCGGCGCCATCGAATGGCGCGTGCGCCGTTTCTGGAACGTGCCGGACGAATGCGCCAGCTGGATTCCCATGGCGGTCGAGCATGCCGTGCGCCTGCACGCGGCGCAACCCTTCGACACAATCTACGCCACCGGCTGGCCGTGGTCTTCTTTCCTGGTCGCCGAAAAAATCAGCCGGCGCACCGGCGTGCCCTTCGTGGTCGATTACCGCGACTTGTGGAAGCCGGCCGAGGTAGAGTGGGACAAGACCACCTGGCTGCAGCGCCGCCTCAACCCCGGCCTGGAGCGGCGCGTGCTGCGCGCGGCCTCCGGCGTGATCGCCACCACCGAATCGTTCCTCGGCCTCTTGCCGCAGGAGCTGCTGCCGAAGAACCGCTTCTTTATCACCAACGGCTTCGATGAAGACGACTTCCCGGCCGCCGCGCCGGCGCCAAAGGGCGACCAGGTGCGCATCGTCTACACCGGGGTGTGGCGGCCCGGTTACGGCCCGGACGACCTGTACGCGGCGCTAAGGCTGCTCAAGGAGCGGGGCGCACCAAACCTGGCACGCCTGAACATCGTGACGGCCGGCTACGCGCCGGGTCCCGCGCGCGAGTACGGCATCGATGACATCGTCGAGGAACGCGGGCGCGTGCAGCATGCCGAAGCGACCGCGCTCATGACCGGCGCCAGCGTCCTGTACCTGCCGGTGTCGAAAGGCGTCTACGAGCACGCCAGCATGCCCGGCAAACTGTTCGAATACCTGGGCAGCGGGCGGCCGATCCTGGCGTCGGCGCAGCCGGTCAGCGAAGTGGCCAAGACGCTCACCCAGGTCGGCGGCGCGCGCCGTGCCGATCCGGGCGACGTGGCGGGGCTGGCCGACATCCTGGCCAGCCTGTGCGAGAGCGGTCCGGGTGCGATTTTCTCGCCGCGCATTCCCAGCGAACTGGCGATGTACACACGCGCGAACCTGACCGGCAAGCTGGCGCTGGCCCTGGACAGCATCGTGCGGCAGCCGCAGAGCGCCGCATGAGTACCGTGCGCCGCGCGATGGCGTTTTCGTTCATGGAGAGTTATCTCGGCATCGCCCTGAACCTGGTCTCCTTTGTGCTGCTGGCGCGCCTGCTCACGCCCAAGCAGGTCGGCCTGTTTTCGGTGGCGCTGGCGATTATCAGCGTCACCCAGGTGATCCGCGACTTCGGCCTGGTCAATTTTCTGATCCAGAAAAAGGACCTGACCGGCGAATACATCGCCAGCGCCTGGGGCATGGCCCTGATCCTCGGCTCCAGCCTGTTCCTGCTCATTCAACTGGGCGCGCCGCTGATCGGCGCCTTCTATCATGAAGAGAGCCTGACCACCGTTGCCCGCATCGTCGCGCTCAACTTCCTGATCCTGCCGTTTAATTCAGTGTGCCTGGCGCTCCTGCGCCGCGAACTCAATTTCAAGGCGGTGATGCGGATTAACCTGTCGGCCGCCGTGCTCTCGACCATCGGCACCCTGCTGATGGCGTGGCAGGGCGCGGGCGCGTATGCGCTGGCCTGCGGCGCGGTATTGAACAACGCGATCATCGCGGCCGGCATCTGGCATGTGGGAGCGGCCGCGCGCCTGCTGCGTCCCGCACTGAGCAAGTGGCGCGAGATCATGAAGTTCGGCGGGCCGCTGACGGTCGCCAACGTGATCACGTCGATCACGATGGACATCAACGATCTGGCGGTCGGCAAGATCATGGGCCTGTCGGCCGTCGCCATTGCCAGCCGCGCGCAGGGCTTGATGAATCTGTTCCACCGCGACTTCATGGGCGCGGTGCGCAACGTGGCGTATCCGGCGTTCTCGAAAGCGGTGCGCAGCGGCGACGCGCTCGAAGAAAAGTACGTCGCCAGCGTCACCAGCGTAACCGCCATCGCCTGGACCTTTTACGGCTTCGCGGCGCTGTTCCCGCTCGAAGTGCTGCGCTTGATGTTCGGGCCGCAGTGGGACCAGTCGGCGCCGCTGGTGCCGTTTTTCTGCCTGGCCGGTGCCGCCAGCGCCATGATCAACCTGACGCCGACCGTGCTGCTGGCGGCCGGCCACTCGAAACTGGTGGCCACGGCCGAACTGGTGATCCAGCCGGTCAAGGCGATCGCCTTGTGCCTGGTGGTTTTCTACTACCGCAACCTGCAGTATTTCGCGATCGGCTTCATGGTCATGGCCCTGGTCAGCGTGCCGTACTGGTATGCGTTCAAGCAGCGCTGCCTGCCGACCGACTTCGGCGCGCTGCTGCGCAATGTGGGCATGAACCTGGCGCTGGCCGCCCTCAGTCTCGCGCCAGCGCTGGCGCTGACCGCCTGGCTGCGTCCCGCCGGCCAGGCGCTCGGTCACGCGGCCTTCTTCACCTGCGCGGGCGCCACCTGCGTGGCCTGGCCGCTGCTGCTGTGGGCCATGCGCCATCCCTTGTACCGCGAATTCCTGTCCATCGTGCAGGCGCGCCGCGCGCAGGCCGCCACATGAGCGGACCAGCCACTCCCGCGGGCTACGTCCCCGCGCTGGACGGCTGGCGCGGCATGGCCATCGGCCTGCTGCTGGTCGGGCACTTCCTGCCGCTGCCGGGAATTAACCTGGGGCGGGTCGGTGTGAGCCTGTTTTTCGTGCTGTCCGGAATGCTGATGGCGCGCCTGTTGTTTATCGATAAGGTGGCAATCGGCCACTTTTACCGGCGCCGCATCTCGCGCATTATTCCCGCCCACTTGGTCTTCATTACGCTCACCGCGCTCGCCTGGCTGCTGCTCGGCTTGCCGATTTTCTTGTCAGAGATATTAGCACCGTTGTTTTTCTTTAATAATTACGTATTAAGCGGCGCGGTCCAATTCGGCCATATCTGGTCCTTGTCGGTGGAGGAACACAGTTATATCGCGCTATCCCTGGTGGCGATCGCGGTACGCGCCTGGCGCCGCACCCCGCTGGTGATTCTGCCGACCTTGGCGGCGGCTTGCGCGGCGATGATTATCTGGTATCAGCGGGTTTATCCGGCCGGACCGGAACTGTATGCGCACATGCTGCATACCGAAACGGCGGCCTATGGGATTGTGCTGTCGGCATTCTTTTGCGTGATGTTCCACCGGCGCGGCGTGCCGCGCACGAATAGCGTGGTGGTGCCCGTGCTCATTGCCGGCGGCGTATGCCTGCACTGGTGGTCGGTGCCGCCCGCCATCGCCCAGGTGGCCGGGGTGGCGGCGTTCGCGCTGGCGGTCAACCTGCTGCCGCGCGCCGCCGCGCCGTTGCAGGCGCTGTTTGCCCTGCGACCCCTGCGCCAGCTGGGCTTGTGGTCGTTTTCGCTGTACCTGTGGCAGCAGCCGTTTTATGCGGCTTGCCTGAAAAAGGCGCTGCCGCTGCCCCTCGCGCTGGCGGGCGCGGCGGCGCTCGGCATCGCTTCCTATTACCTGGTCGAAGGACCGGCGCGGCGCTTCCTGAACGCCCGCTGGACACCGGCCCGCAATGGGTAAATATTAAAATTATATAAATACCGACAGCGCCTGTTAATATGCCATCCAGCCCGCCGGATAATGTCGCAACGTCTATCGAATTAATCTGAAGGCAATATTGAGCAGAGTTCCATCACTATTCCAATTTGGCAATAAAATCCCTATTGCCATTCAATCATCCCACTAAAATTAATATTGAAATTCGGCGTTTTGTTTGTGAACGGTCATTTCGCGTTCAACAAATATGCAGGTAGAATGTCGTTTCCATGACGCAATAAACGATATCATCGCCGCGCTATTGGGGTTGTTTAAAACGAGCGACGCCGCGTTAATAGCTATTTTTTCATTGTTATTACGAAGAAACCATTATGACCGATTTGCAACGCCGTATTTTCCTCCGACGCTCAACGATGCTCGTCGCTTCCGGTGCGCTCAGCGCTTGCGGCGGCGGCGGTAGCGGCGGCAATGGGGCCGCCGCCGCGCCCACCTCGACCGCCGCGACCGGCGTGCAAACGCCGTCGTCCGGCCCGTTCGATCCGGGCACGCCGGCCACGCCGGAACCGGGCACCCCCATCGCCAACGCCCGCTTCACCGTCATCAGCACCACCGGCCAGACGTCGGTGCCGTTTTGCCTGGGCTTTGCCTTCCGCCGCGGCGACTTGCCGGCGAGCCGCTCGATCGGCTCCGACAAGGGCGCCTTGCAGATCAACGTCAAGAACCTGTGGCCTGACGGTTCGGTCAAGTTCGCGCTGCTGTCGGGCCAGGCCAGCCTGCCCACGGCGGCCGGCGCCACGATCAACCTCGGCGTGGTCGCCTCCAGCAAGGGCGACGCCCCGATCGACACGGCGCGCCTGCGCACCAGCGGCGCCGTCGCCGAAGTGGGCTGCGGCGCGTTCGGCACCGCCACCTGGCAGGGCGCCGACTGGGACAGTCCGTTCAAGGTCTGGGTCAGCGGTCCGCTGATGTCGTCCTGGATCTACCGCAAGCCGGTCGGCAGCGACCCGCACCTGGTGGCCTGGCTGGAAGTGCGCATGTGGGCCGGCGGCGCGCTCGAAGTGCTGCCGTGGATCGAGAACGGTTACCTGCGCGTGGCCGCGCCATCGAACAAGGCCGCCACTTATACATTCTCGCTCAATGGCAGCGCGCGCATGTCGGCCGCCATCGACCTGAAACACCACCAGCGTACCCCGCTGATCAGCGGTAGCGCCCTGTCGTACTGGAACGGCCCCGATCCCGGCGTGGTGCCGCGCCAGGATGCGGCCTACCTGCAGGCGACCGAACTGGTGCCCTCGTACCAGGCGCGCCTGAGCGCCGAGTCAAGCGCCGTCAAGGCCCTGGTAGCGAGCTACACGCCGCTCCAGGCGGGCAATTTCACCTACGATGGCGACAGCATGGCGTCGTCCGGCTATCAGGACCCGATTGGCCTCTTGCCGCAGCACGACGTGCTGTTCCTCGTGGCCGACGCGCCGGCCGCCTACGCCGGCGTGGTGCGCAACGGCTTTTCGGCCGGACGCTATGGCCTGCACTACCGCGACGAGAGCACCAACCGCCCACTGCGTTTTTCCAGCTACCCGACCCTGAATATCCGCAGTGGCCATGGCTTCAAGGATACTGGCGGCTCCACCAACGGCCAGTACACGCCGGTGGCCACGGGCGGCAATCCGCCCACCTGGGATGTGGCGCACAGCCCCTCGGTCGGCTTTGCGGCCTACCTGGCCACGGGCCGTTTCTACTTCATGGAGCAGGTGCAGTTCGCCGCCACCGCCAACTACCTTGGCAATGGCGACAACGCCGCGCTGCGCACCGGCAGCAAGGGCCTGGTGCAGACCGCCGTCGCCGCCTGGCAGACCCGCAGCTGCGCGTGGGACTGGCGCGCGCGCGTGCAGGCGCTGTGCGTCACGCCCGACGACGACAGCGCCCTGCGCGCCGAATTCATCGCCTCGGTCGAAGCCAATATCGAGCACTTCCACGGGCGCTACGTGGCCCAGTCGAACAACCCGTTCGGCTGGATCAAGCCGGGCGAAGGCTACGACGGCACCATCCGCGTGGCCTCGCCATGGCAGCAGGACTTCGTCACCGCGGCCTTCGGCTATTCGGTCTCGCTGGGCTTGCCCATTTCGGCCGCCGCCAGCACCAAGCTGGGCGCCTTCTTTGCCTGGAAGGCGCGCAGCGTCATCGGCCGGCTCGGCACCAAGGATGGCTTCTGGTACGTCAACGCGGTGCCCTACACGATGGTCATCTCGCCTGCCGCCAAGCCCGATTACGATACCGGCGCCGGTCCCTGGTACAGCTCCGAGGCCGAGGTGTACGCCGCCACTTACGCAACCCCTCCGGTCTGGATGGGCAAGACGGAAGGCGTGCTGGCCGGCGAATACATGCCGGGCGAGCGTGCCCTGTGGGGCAACCTGGTGCCGGCCATCGCCTACGCGGTGCGCCACGGCGTGCCGGGTGCGCGCGAAGCCTACGAGCGCATGACGCGCGCCACCAACTGGGGCACCCTGCGCGCCGCTTTCGACGTCAAGCCGGTGTGGGGCGTCAAGCCGGCGCTGTACGTGCCGGTCCAGCCGCTGCCGGTGCCGACCACGCCGCAGCAAGGCGATCCGGCCTGGTTCGGCGGCAAGGCGCTGGGCGAATGGATCGATATTGCCGGCACCGCCGGCGCGGGCGGGGCGGCGGTGTATGCGTATAGCGGCATCGCTTTCAATGAACGCACCAACGAAATCCTGATCGCCGCCGCCGGCGGCCACCTCGATTCGGCGGACAACCGCGTGGTGTCGCTGCGCCTGACCGACAATGCGCCAAGCTGGCAGCTGCGCCACGGGCAAACGTCCGCCACCGCCATCGACGTGGCCTACTACGCCGACGGCCTGCCGACTTCGCGCCACCTGTACAGCACCATGCATTACGTACCTCAGCTCAACCGGCTGATGCTGTTCGGCGTGCGCGGCGCCTACGGCAATGCGCACTTCTTCAACAATGTCGACGGCTTCGACCTGGCGACCAATACCTGGGACCCGGCCGGCACCTGGGCCGACGCCCCGGCCGGTCACCTGGGCGCGGTATCGATCCGCGCCACGGGCGACACCTGGACCACGGGCCTGGCGCGCTTTTCGGCGGCCACCCGCACCTGGAGCCAGCCGATCACGCAGCGTACCGGCGACACCATCCGCTGGCCGATCGCGCACGATTCCCTGCGCAACCAGCTGTTTTCGCTGAACTGGGCGGACGGCATGGGCTACGGGGCGCTCGGCGTGTTCGCTTCGCGCGTGCCGGTGGACGGCTCGGCCCAGATCTCGGTGACCTTCAATCCGAGCGCGGCGCTCGATAGCTTCAAGGCCGACAAGCCAACCTACGCCGGCATGGACTACGATCCGGCCAACGACCGCTTCCTGTTCTACTGCGGGCAGGGCGCGGGTGCGGGGCGCATTTACGTGATCAAGCCGAATGGGGGCAATACCTGGGATATGAGCATGTTCGAGCTGGCCGGCACCACCATGCCGCCCGCGACCACGGGCGCCGGGGTGCACAACCGCTTCCGCTACGTGCCGGCGCTGCGCGGTTTCATGCTGATGCCGGACGGGAAGTCGAATATTTTCTTCATCCGTACTTCGGCATAAAGGCTGTCAGATCAGGCGGTCGGCCACGCCCCGTGCGGCGCGGCCGGCCGCTTCGCGCGCCAGCCCGGTGAGTCCGCGCAGCGCTTTGGGGTTGTACGCCACCAGGCCCCAGCGCTCGCGCCGGTGGCTCATCCAGGTCTTTTTGTAGGCGTCGTCGCCGATCAGGTAATCGATTTCGGTCACCTTGTCCTTGTCGATCGCGTGCTCCATCAGCATGGCCGTGATCAGGGTCCCCGGCGAATAGCCCTTGAAGCGCTCGTCGTAGGCCAGCTTGTAGATTTCGGCGCGTCCGTGCGAGACGATCCACAATTGCGCGGCCACCGGCTCGCCATCGAGCCATGCCAGACCCAGACGCAGGAAGCCCTTGGCCGCGTAGGCCTGCATCAGTCCTGGCGTGAACGCGGGGAAGGGTTCGGGCTTTTTCCAGCTGGCCGCGTACACCTTCTCGTAGGCGGCAATCGCCACCGGCAGTTCCTTGATGCTGGTGACGATCTCCAGGGTGCCGCCGTCGCTGGCGAACTTCTTGCGCATCCGGCGCAGGGTGTTTTGCAGCGTTCCGCTGCGCGCCGCCAGGTAGCTGGCCCAGTCGAAGTTCACCGGCTGGTACCAGTTCCCGAAGGTGAAATACTCGAACGCGATCCAGCCCTTCATCCGCATCGCCCCCAGCAAGGTCTGGTAGGAATGCGAGGCCGGGTCCATCGGCGCCAGGGTCAGCGAGGCCAGCCCGGGAAAATCGGTCTGGATGGCAGACAGCAGCGCCACCATCTCGCGCGATTTCAGGCCCGGTTCGAGCACCGGCTCGTACAGGCTCGTATAAAAATTCGACAGCGAAGTCAGTTGCCAGGCAGCGCCGGCTTTTTCGGCGCGCAGCGGCAGCACCGCCATCAGTTGCTGGCCGTGGCGCAGCACATAGAAGCGCAGGCCGGGATTGTCCGGGTATACCGTCCCGGCCAGGTTGCGGTACCACGCCAGGCCGCCGGCCACGTTGTGCTTTTCGGCCTTGGTCATGAAGGTCTGGACGTCGGCCGGAAGGGCATCGGGATGGTCGAACACCTCCACCGCCAGGCCTTCGGGCACTTGCGGATTGCTGCGCCAGGCGCGCAGCGACACCGCCAGCGCTTCGGCCACGTTCCAGCGGTACAGGGTGCGGTGCTGGATCCAGCGCTGGGCGGTGGCCCATTCGAGCTGGTTCTGGTCGGCGTCGGTATAGAACTCGATGGCGCCGCCCGCACCGGCCGCGAATGCCTGTTCGATCACGTCGCGCAGCAGCAGGCGCCCCGGCGCGTAGTCGGCGAAGCGCTCGTCGTAACTGGTCTTGAGGATCACGTACATGCCGCTGCGGCGCAGGATCAGGCGCGAGGCGGCCAGGGTGTCGCCGAACCACAGCTCGGACACAAACGCCTGGCCGTCGCTGGCGCAACGCTGCATCAGGTCGCGGTAGAACTGGTGCTGGGCCGGCGTGGAACCGACCGCGGTGCCGTTGCGGCCCTTCCAGCCGGCGCCTTCCAGCGCGGCGTAGCGGTCGACCGCCGCGACGATCTCGCCGGCCGCGCCGATATGCACGCGGCGCTGCTCGATGCCGTCGTCGAGCAGGCGCTTGTCGCGCTTTTTGATATTGCTTTGCAGTTGCTTGGAACGCGACGACCAGTAGCCGGCGAAGCTGCCGGCCAGGTCGATTTTCATCGTCAGCGCCTGATTGAGCAAATGGCGGTGCGGCGTGGCGCCCGCCAGCACGGAGCCCACGGCCGGGTCGTTGCACAGCAGGTCGAGCTGGATCGCCATGCCGGGCAGGCTGGCGAGCAGGGAGGGCAGCAGCGAGTTATCGTCCACCAGGGTGGGGGCGATCTGGGCCTGCGCCGGCAGGAAGCTGGCCCACACCAGCGCATTGCGCCGTTTGAGCAGGCACATGGCCTCGATCGCGCCGTCGCGCCGGTACACGCACAGGTGCTCGCCGCCGTCGCCGAAGTGCCGCAGCAGGCCATCGATGAAAACGGTGGTGAGCAGCGGATGGTCGCCGAACAGGCGCCGGTTCAGCTGGTCCCAGGCCGCGCCGTGCGCGCCCAGGGAGCGCTGCAGCGGCACGCTGGTCCAGCCGTTCATGCCAGCGCTTTCGCCACCAGCGCCGTCATCCACGCCATCTGCTGCGTGCTCAAGCCTTGGTGGCAGGGCAGGTGCAGCAGGTGCAGGCGATAGTTGCGCGCCACCGTGCAGCTTGACACCGCCATGTCGTCCCAGCGGAAGATCGGCATGCCAGCCTGCTTCAACTGGTAGAACACCGGGTCCGGTTCGGCGATCGTGATCGGGAACATGTACGGCGCGCAGTCGTCCGGCAGCTCGTGCATGAGGGCTTGGCCGCCGTGCGCGCCGGCCACAGCTTCGAGCCACTGGCGGTAATGCTGGCGGCGCCGTTCGACCAGGGGCGCGAGCAAGGTGCGCCGCATGACCCAGCGCGACAGGGCCAGGCTGTTCTTGTTTTCCATGGCCCGGTCGTACAGGGGCGACGGCTGGTCGTGGCGCTCGGTGATGTCCTGGCCGCGCAAGGCCGGCTCGCGCGGCACCGCCTCGGTGGCGTCGACGCGCGCGGCGCGGTTGCGCGACCACGCCGACGCGAAGGCCTTCGCTTCCCGCAGCAGGCCGGGGCGGGCCGGCGGCGTGATCGGAAACAGGGCCGGGTTGGCCCACAACACGCCGCCGTCCTCGCAGCCGAAAAATTTGTACGGGCTGGCCATCAGCACGTGGTCGGCATTCGCCTGCGCGCCCTGGGCGCGTTTCGCGGCAACCTGCCAGGCGTGCGAGCAGTCTTCGATGAACATCAGGCCGTGGTGGCGGCACACGGCCATCACGGCCGCCAACAGCGCGGGCGGCTGCTCGAAGCCGAAGTAGTGAGGCAGCACCAGCGCCTTGATGCCATGGTCGCGCGGCGCCAGCAGGGCGCGGATGCTGTCCACGCGCGGCGTCAGGTCGCTGTCGACTTCATAGAACAGCACCGTGCCGCCCAGCGCCAGCGCCGGATCGATCATGGTGCGGCAATGGTAGGACGGTGCCAGGAGCGCCGTGCCGGGGCCGATGCCGGCCGCCTGGTAGGCCGCGTGCATGGCATAGCGGCCGCGCGCGAAGTGGCGCACGGCGGTGCCGTCGATCAGGGCCGGAGCGACCGTGCCGCTCCCGCCGAAACCCAGGTCGGCCCAGCGCAGGCTGGGGAACAGGGGCGCGCGCGGACGGGGGAATTCACATGCATGGGCGTCGAAACGCTGGTATTCGGGCATCGGTTTCAGCTTTGCGGTGCGGAGCGCTGCTTGAACCACTGCTCCATCATCATCAGGACCCACACCATGGTGCCGTGGTAGCCGGCATGCTCGTTCAAGTGCTGGCCGACCAGCGCGTCGATGAATTCCGGACGCACGATCTGGCGTTGTTTGAGGTCGGAGAGGCTGTCGAGCGCGAGCTGCTGCAGCGGCTTGTGCTTTTGCAGCCACACGCCGAACGGCAGGCCGAAACCGTGCTTTTGCTTGGTGATGATTTCGTCGGGCAGGAAGCCGCGCAGCGCTTCCTTGAAGAAGTAGCGCAGCTGGGTGCCATTGAGTTTCTGTTTGGCCGTCAGGCGCGCCGAGAACGCGACCATCCGGTCGGACAGGAAAGGGAAGGCCGCTTCCATCGCCGCCAGCTCGCACGCCTTGATCACTTTCGGCAGGTCGTTGTCGGCCAGGGTGACTTTCAGGTCGAGCGCCAGCATGCGGTTGATCAGGCTCGATGCATCGTTCTGGGCGTAGGTGTGCGACAGGCTGGCCAAGGGCGCGCCCACGTCGGCACTGGCCAGGAATGCGCCGGTGAACACTTGGGACGGGCCGAAGCGGCCCAGCAGGTTGTACGTTTCCAGGCGCGCCGGCATCGGCAGCGAGGCTTGCTCGATGTAGCTGCGCGCCTTGCGAATCAGCTTGAGGCGCTCGCCGGCCGGGAAATTGAAGACGGCCGGTTCCAGCAACGCCTTGCGCAACAGGCCGGGCACCTTGTCGTACAGGGCGAACACGTGCTGCTTGGAGTAGCGCTCGTTGCCGCCGAAAAGTTCGTCGCCGCCGTCGCCGCCCAGCATGCGGGTGACGCCGTCGGCGCGGGCCAGGCGCGCGCAGTAGAACGCCGGTACCGCCGAGGCGTTGCCGAAGGGTTGGTCGAACACCGCGCCGATGCGCGGAATGGCGGCCACCACGTCGTCCGGCGTGACGTAGTACTCGTGGTGGCTGGTGCCGAAGTGTTTCGACGCCAGGCGGGCGTACGACATTTCATCGTAGCCTTCGGCCTCGAAGCCGATCGAATAGGTGTTGACCGGCTGGTCGCTTATTTCGCGCATGATGCCGGCGATGGTGGAGCTGTCGGTGCCGCCGCTGAGGAAGGCGCCGTACGGCTGCTTGCCGGCGGCGTCAACCACGCTGCTGCGCAGCAGGTCGCGGAACTGCTGCTTGAGATCCTCGAACGCGTGCTGCGGCTGTTCGTCGAACACCATGCGCCAGTAGGCGCGCTTGTCGATCCTGCCCTGCTTGAAGCGCAGGCACTCGCCCGGCAGCAGGCGTTGCTGGCCGCGGTACACGGTGCCCGGCGCCGGGACCATGTGGAAGTAGACGTAGTTGTACAAGCCTTGCGGATCGATGGCTCCGGGTGTGAGCGGATGGCGGATCAGCGCGTCCGACGAGGTGGCGAACACCAGCGCCTCGCCCACCGTCTGGTAGCTCAGCTGGTGGGTGCCCATGCGGTCGATCGCCAGCAAGGCGTCGCCATTGGCGTTGTCGAGAATGGCGAGCGCAAAGGCGCCGCTCAACTTGATGCAGACGGCATCGGGGTCGCGCCGCCACAGGCGGGCCACGCGCTCGGCGAGGCCATCTTGCTGGCCCTGGGCATCGACGCCGTCGTCGAGTTCCGGTTCGCCCCACACGGCCACCACCAGGCCGTCGCCCTGCCATGCATGGCTGCTGGCGGCGCGCGCGGCTACCGCGACCGCGCTGCGCGAACCTTGCAGGGTGCTGATATCGGTCTTGTCGAAGGCGGCCAGCGGGACCGCCATGGCCTCGATCAGGACCTGGTTGTCAGCGGCACTGGCGCCGTGGCCGATCCATCCACATAGCCCGCTCACTGCGGCTTCCCGGGAAATTCAGTCATTGCACTCCTCGCGCTTGCGTTGGGTTTTTATTCGTTGTTGCGGATTATGGCATCAGACCAGCACTTCCAGCGCCACGGGATGGCTGAGGAAGGCGACCGGGCTGGCGGACAGGCCGTAGGCGCCGGATTGGAACACGACCACCAGGTCGCCCACGTCGGCTTTGGCGAGCGACATCTGGTCGGCCAGCAGGTCGAGCGGGGTACATAGCGGGCCGACCACGGACACGGTTTCGCGCTCCTCGGCGTTCATGCGGTTGCCGATGGCGACCGGGTAGTTCTTGCGGATCACCTGGCCGAAATTGCCGGACGCCGCCAGATGGTGGTGCAGGCCGCCGTCGGTGACCAGGTAGACCTGCCCGCGCGATTCCTTGCGCTCGATCACGCGGCTGACGTAAATGCCCGCTTCGGCCACCAGGTAGCGTCCCAGTTCGATCACGATCTCGGTGTCGGGCAAGTCGCGCCGCACGTCGGGCAGGATGCGCTTGAGGTTTTCGCCCACGGCGGCCAGGTCGAGCCGTTCTTCGCCGGGGAAGTAGGGAATGCCGAAGCCGCCGCCGATATTGAGCGTGCGCAGGGGACCGGGCCAGTGCGCGGCCAGGCGGATCGCCAGCGCGAAGGTTTTTTCGTGCGCGTCCTGGATCGATGCCGCTTTCAGGTTTTGCGAGCCGCTGTAGATGTGGAAGCCCTGGAAGTCGAGTTCCAGTTCGCGGATGCGCTCCAGCATGGCGGGCACCCTCTCGGCGTCGACGCCGAATTGTTTCGGTCCGCCGCCCATTTTCATTCCGGACGATTTGAGTTCGAAGTCGGGATTGACGCGCACCGCCACGCGCGGCTTGAGCGCCAGGCGCCGGCCGATGACGGCGATGCGTTCCATCTCCGCTTCCGACTCCATGTTCAGCACCACGCCGGCGGCGATCGCGCAGCTCAGGTCCGTGTCGCTTTTTCCCGGACCGGCGAAGCTGACCAGGTGCGGCGCCATCGGCGTGTCGAGCGCCACCCGCTGCTCGCCGCCGGAAGCGATGTCGATGCCGTCGACCAGGGTGGCCATGTGCTGGACCACGGCCGGCATCGGATTGGCCTTCATGGCGTAGTGCAGATGGATTTCCGGCGGCAGGTGGCGGCGCAGCAGTTCGACCCGCTCGGTCAGCTTGGCGCGGTCGTAGGCGTAAAAGGGCGTGCGTCCGACCCGTTCGGCCAGGCGGGTGAGCGGCATGCCGCCGATCTGCAGGCAATCGCCCTCGACCTCGAATTGCGCCAGCGGCGCGTGTTGCGGACGGGGGGCGCTCATTGTGCGGTTTCCATAAACAGCTGTTCCATTTGTACGCTCAACAGTTTGCGGTCGATCTTGCCGTTCGGGTTGCGCGGCAGGCTCTCGGGCGAGATGATCACGCGCGCCGGCAGCATGTAGGCCGGCAGGTGCGGCTTGCAGGCCGACAGCAGGGCTTCGGCGCTCAAGGCGCTGCCTTCCTTGGGGTGGGCGACGACGACGATGGCCTGGCCCAGGGTGGGGTGGGCCAGGCCGATGGCGGCCGCTTCGGCCACGCCCTCGCGCGCGTAGATCACTTCCTCGACTTCGGAGGGGCTGACCCGGTAGCCGGAAGTCTTGATCATTTCATCGTTGCGGCTGATGAAGTACAAGAAACCTTCTTCATCCTTGCGCACCGTGTCGCCCGACCATACCGCCATTTCGGTCAGGGGCAGGCCGTGGTGGATTGACTGCACCGGCTTGAAGCGCTCGGCGGTCTTGGCGCGGTCGTTCCAGTAGCCCAGCGAGACGAGCGCGCCGCGGTGCACCAGTTCACCGGCTTCGCCGGGATCGCATTCGCTGCCGTCGGCGCGCAGCACCATTACCTCGGCATTCGGGATCGCCTTGCCCATCGAATCGGGGCGGCGTTCCAGTTCGGACGGCGGCAGGTAGGTCGAGCGGAACGCTTCGGTCAGGCCGTACATCAGGAACGGTTGCGCGTTCGGCAGCGCGCGGCGCAGCGCGTCCAAGGTGGGGCGCTGCATGGCGCCGCCGGAATTGGTGAGGTAGCGCAGGGTGCAGTCGGCCGGCCAGGGCAGGGGCGCGATCTGGATCCACAGCGGCGGCACCGCGGCCAGGCCGGTGATGCGTTCCGCTTCCACGGCCTTCAAAATATCGCGCGCCAGCAGGTGGTTGATCAGCACCGCCGTGGCGCCGACCGAAAACGCCGTGGTCAGCTGGCTCAGGCCATAGTCGAAGCTGAGCGGCAGCACGGCCAGGATGCGGTCGGCCGGGGTGTTTTCCAGGTAGCTGGCCACGCTGTTGGCGCCGGCCACCATGTTGCGGTGCGAGAGCACCACGCCTTTGGGTTTGCCGGTGCTGCCCGAGGTGTACAGGATGGCGGCCATGTCGGTATCGATATTGCGCGCCGGGGTGGCGGGCAGGGCGGCGGCCAGGGCAGTATCCCAGGCCAGCACGGTGATCCCCTCCAGCGCGGGCGCATTGTCGACATTGCCGGTCACGATGACGGTGTGCAGGTCCGGGCAGGCGCCCAGGGCGGCCGCCAGCAATTTCAGGCGGTCGGCCGAGGTGACCAGGATGCGCACATTGCAGTCGGCCAGGATGTAGGCGACCTGTTCGGGCTTGAGCAGGGGATTGACGGGAACGAACACGCCTCCGGCCGCCGCCGCGCCGAACATGGCGGCCACGTTCTCGATGTTTTTTTCAAGATACACCGCGAGCCGCTGGCCACGGCCCAGGCCCAGTCCGAGCACGCTTGTCGAGACTTGCCGCACGGTAGTCGCAAGTGTTGCGTAATCCAGACGGCGGCTGCCATAAACGAGCGCCTCCGCTTGTGGGGTGCGGCCGGCAGAGCGGAAGATGAAGTCGTGGATCAAGTCACTCATTGAAACCTTGCGTACGGCTGGAAGCCAAAACGTTGCTGATCGGGACAAAAAGGGGGCGACTTGCGCCAAGTACTGACGCTAGCCAAATTGTGCGGAGAACAATTTTTCTCTGCAAGCGATATTTGGAGGAAGTTCAAGTACAATCTTACCACTTGAACACTAACAATATCAATTACATATTATTAAGCGAATCCCTTGAGGCCGCTTAGCCTACTACGTCACCAGATCGTCCATGAGAGACCTCGTCATTACGCTGGCTGTATTCGGCTCGCTGCCCTTCATCCTGAAGCGCCCGTATATCGGCGTGCTGATGTGGGTGTGGATCAGCGTGATGAATCCGCACAGGCTCAGCTGGGGTTTCGCCTACTCCTTCCCGTTCGCCGCGATCATCGCCGGCGTCACCCTGATTGGCCTCTTGGTCACCAAGGACCCCAAGAAGCTGCCCATGACCCCGATCGTGATCACGCTCATGGCCTTCAGCGGCTGGATGGGGCTGACCACCATCTTTTCGATGTGGCCGAACGAATCGGTGGTGATGCTCAACCGCGTCTCGAAGATCATGCTGATGACCTTTGCCACCATCATGCTCATCAAGACCAAGGAGCAGGTCACCCTGCTGATCTGGACCTTGGTCGGTTCGCTCGGCTATTACGGGGTCAAGGGCGGCATCTTCACCGTGGCCACGGGCGGCGGCAGCATCGTGTGGGGGCCTCAGGGCAGCTATATCGAAGGCAATAACGAAGTCGCGCTGGCCTTCATCACCATCATTCCCGTGATGGCTTTCCTGTACATGCAGGCCCAAAACAAGTGGGTGCGCTGGGGCATGGCCGCGTCGATCCTGCTGTGCGCATTCGCCGCGCTCGGCTCGTATTCGCGCGGGGCGCTGGTGGGCATCGGGGCGATGCTGTTCTTCCTGTGGCTGAAAAGCCCCAAGAAGGTGCTGCTGGGCGGCCTGATGTTGCTGATCGTGCCGATTGCGATCACCTTCATGCCCGATAAATGGTCGTCGCGCATGGAGACCATCAATACCTACAAGCAAGACAGCTCGGCCATGGGCCGCATCAATGCCTGGTACATGGCTTACCACATGGCGCTGGACCGCCCGCTCGGCGGCGGCTTTGAAATCTACAACCGCACCGCCTTCGAGCTGTACGCGCCGGTGCCGGACGACGTGCACGCCGCCCACAGCATCTATTTCCAGGCGCTGGGCGAACATGGCTTTGTCGGGCTCGGCATTTATCTGTTGCTGGCTTTCCTCACCTGGCGCAAGGCGGCCTGGATCGTGCGCGTGACGGCGAAACGGGAGGACCTGAAATGGGCCGGGGACCTTGCCCGCATGATCCAGGTGAGCCTGATCGGCTTCGGCGTGGGCGGCGCCTTCCTCAGCCTGCTGTATTACGACGTGCCGTATTACCTGATGGCGGCAATCGTGAGCACCGGTTATATCGTCGAGAAAGTGCTGGAAGCCGAGGCGGCCGCGGCCAGGGCGGCCGTGCGCGATGCGGCCCGCGCGGCCCGCATCGATGCCGAAGCCCAGGCCCAGGCCGCGCGGCCGGCCGCGTCATGACCCTATTCACCATGAAAGAGCATGCCATGCCGCTACAGCGCACCGACCGCTTCGATTCCGGCCCCGCCGGCCCGGCCTGGGCCGGCATGGCCAGCCACGCCATGCGCCATCTGGGCTTCCTGGGCAGCGCGCGCCAGCGGCTGTCGATCCTGATCTTTCACCGGGTGCTGGCGCAGCAGGATACGATTTTTCCGGACGAGGTCGACGCGCGCCGCTTCGATGCGCAGCTGACCCAGCTGAAGCAGTGCTTCAATCTCATCTCGCTGGCCGATGGCGTGCGCGGATTGAAGGCGGGCAAGCTGCCGCCGCGTGCGGCTTGCATCACTTTCGACGACGGCTATGCCGACAACGCCCAGATCGCCTTGCCGATCCTGCAGCGGCATGGGGTGCACGCCACGTTTTTCATCGCCAGCGGCTTCCTGGACGGCGGGCGCATGTGGAACGACACGGTGATCGAGCTGATCCGCCGGGCGCCGGAGCGGATCGACCTGCGCCCGGCCGGGCAGGGCGAGTTCGTGCTCGATACGGTGGCCAGGCGGCAGGCGGCAATTTCGACCCTGCTGGGCGCGCTCAAGTACCTGCCGCTCGACGAACGCCTGCTCAAGGTGGCGGCGCTGTGCGCGCTGGTGCCGGTGGCGCTGCCCGACGACCTGATGATGACGTCCGAACAGGTACGCATGATGCACCGGGCCGGCATGGAGATCGGCGCGCATACGGTGAACCATCCGATCGTGGCGCGCATGGATGCGGCCGGGGCGCGCCAGGAAATTGCCGATGGCAAGGCCGCGCTGGAAGCGATCATCGGCGCACCGGTGCGGCTGTTCGCCTATCCGAACGGCAAGCCGGGGCAGGATTACCTGGCCGAGCATGTGGCCATCGTCAAGGAGCTGGGCTTCGAGGCGGCGGTGTCGACTTCGTGGGGCGCGGCGCGGCCCGGGGGCGACCTGTTCCAGCTGCCCCGGTTCACGCCGTGGGACCGCAGCCAGTTCCGTTTCATGCTGCGCATGATGCAAAATTTGCGTCGCAATGGCGACACTGTCTGAGGGGGCGCAGGTGGATGGCGGTCTGGACTGATCGTCCATCCGCCGTGTACCATGTCGCGATCTCTCCCGTTGCTTCCGCCATTGGCGGGGACGACGATCCAGCATTCATTTATCTAGGATTTCCATGTATCTCGAAGACATCAAAACCATCCTCACCGACGTGCTCAGCCTGGGCGATGCCGGCAAGGACCTGAACGAACAATCGGCCCTGCTGGGCAGCATCCCGGAGCTCGACTCGATGGCGGTGGTGAACCTGATGGCAGCGCTGGAAGAACATTTCGGCATCACCATCGACGACGATGAAATCAGCGCCAGCACCTTTGAAACCCTGGGCAGCCTGAACGCATTCGTGAAGCAAAAACTGGCCTGATGACCGCGCATCCCAAGCCGCCCGGCGCCGAGCCCTTCTTTCTCCAGACGGACTTGGGACAACGTTTCTGCCTGTTCCACCCGCCCGCCGGGCCGCACTGCCACGGCGCCGTCCTGTACGTGCATCCTTTCGGCGACGAAATGAACAAGGCGCGCCGCATGGCTGCCCTGCAAGCGCGCGCGCTGGCGGCGCAGGGCTACGGCGTGCTCCAGCTCGACCTGTACGGTTGCGGCGACAGCAGCGGCGAATTTGCCGAAGCCCGCTGGGACATCTGGAAAGACGACCTGGCCGCCGGTTGCGCCTGGCTCTCGGCCCGCCTGTCCGCGCCGCTGAGCCTGTGGGGCCTGCGCCTGGGCGCCTTGCTGGCGCTGGACTATGCCCATGACAATGCCCAACATGCGCGCCACCCGCTGGCGCAACTGGTGCTGTGGCAACCGGTGCAAAACGGCGCCACTTTCCTGACCCAGTTCCTGCGCCTGCTGACCGCCAACGCCATGCTGGCCGAAGGCGGCGACACCAAAAAATCCGATAAAAGCACGGGCACGGCCGCCTTGCGCGCCACCTTGCTTGGCGGCGAGATGCTCGAAGTGGCAGGCTACGACATCGCTCCGGCCCTTGCTGTCGCCATCGACAGCAAGGACGCGGCCAGGCTCGCGCCATTGACCTGCCCGGTGCACTGGATGGAAACCTCGGCCGCGGCCGAGCGCCCGCTCACACCCGCCGTGCTGCGCCTGGCCGAGGCCTGGCGCGCGGCCGGCGTGGACCTGCACTTGCAGCAAGTGAGCTGCACGCCGTTCTGGTCGACCCAGGAAATCGCTGAGTCGCCCGAACTGCTGGCGGCCACCTCGGCCCTGTTTCAAGGAGCGCCGCATGGACTATCGTGAAGACGTGCTCCGCTTCGACTGCGGGGGCGATGCGCTGTTCGGCATCGTCAGCGTGCCCGCGCAGCCGGCCAGGCGCGCCGTGCTGATCGTGGTCGGCGGCCCGCAGTACCGGGTCGGCAGCCACCGCCAGTTCACCACGCTCGCGCGCGGGCTGGCGGCGCAGGGCATCGCTTCCTTGCGCTTCGACTATCGCGGCATGGGCGACAGCCACGGCGCCATGCGTGATTTCGAAGTGGTCGGCGACGACCTGCGCGCCGCCGTCGACAACCTGCTCAAAGCCCTGCCCGGTGTTGAAGAAGTGGTCATCTGGGGCTTGTGCGACGGCGCCTCGGCCGCGATGTTCTACGCCGCCGGCGATCCGCGCGTGACCGGGCTGGTGCTGCTCAACCCGTGGGTGCGCACCAGCGGTGGGCATGCCAAGGCCACCATCAAGCACTATTACCGCGCCCGATTGTTTGACCCGGAACTGTGGAAAAAGATCCTGCGCGGCCAATTCAATGTGGCCGCCGCGGCCGGCTCGTTCCTGCGCATCGCGGGCGCCGCGTTCGGCAAGGGCAAGGGTGGCGCTGCCGGCGCCGCCGCTGCCGCGCCGGTAGCGCTGCCCGACCGCATGCAGGCCGCCCTGGCGCGCTTTCGCGGCAAGGTACTATTGATCATCAGCGGCGCCGACCTGACCGCGCAGGAATTTCTCGACACCGCCGCCGGCTCGGACAAGTGGCAAGCCTTGCTGGCCGCGCCGCAGGTATCGCGCCAAACCTTGCCCGAGGCCGACCACACGTTTTCGCGCCGAATATGGAAAGACCAGGTGGTGAACTGGACCGGCGACTGGCTGCGCTCGTGGTAAGCGCGCGCGGCCGCATTCATGCCAGATAAAGGATATCGATGAAACTCTTGCCTTACCTGTTGGCCGGCACCGTGCTGCTGACCTCGACCAGCGCCCAGGCGCTCAATTATTGCGGCGAACTGAAGAATCACTACGGCCCGCTCGACTACCGCAAGCGCGGCCAGGTCAACCTGGAGATCGTCGAGGGCGCCCACTTCACGCCCGAGGTCGAGGCCGGCATCAAGGGCAATACCAGCTATCTCGGCGGCGACATCGACTACACCCTGCGCGCCATTCCCAACCATGTGCGCGCCCTGGCCACCCTGGCCATGGTCAGCCTGCGCGACAAGCAAGTGAAAGTGCCCGCAACCAAGTGGCCGGTGGAATGCTATTTCAACCGCGCGATCCGCTTCGCGCCCGATGACGCCGCCGTGCGCGCCACCTATGGCAATTATCTGCTGGCGCTCGGCAAGACCAACGAAGCCGTCACCATGTTCACCAGCGCGGTCGAATTGCAGCCCGAAGACCCGACCATCAATTACAACACCGGGCTCGCCTATCTCAGGAAAAAAGAGTACGACAAGGCCAGGCTGTACGCCAAAAAGGCGTATGAACTGGGCTTTCCTTTGCCGGGGCTCAAGAACAAGCTGGTCGAGGCCGGCAAGTGGGAGGAGCCCGCGCAATGACGCGCCCGCTGCCCGGGCGCCAGCGCCGCGGCCAGGACTGAGGCGCACCCGATGCGCCGCCTGGTCCTGGTGTTTGTCGTCCTGATCGTCTACGGCAGCCTGTATCCGTTTACCGGATGGAGCGCGCCGGGCGCACCCCTGTTCGGCTTTTTGTTTGGTGGCCACCTGCGCGTGGAAAAGGCCGACCTGGTCCAGAACGTGCTGGCCTATATGCCATTCGGCCTGTTCATGGTGGCCTGGCTGATGCGCAGCACGCGTTTCGGCGTGGCGCTGGTGACGGCGGCCGTGGCCGGTGGCGCGCTGAGCCTGTCAATGGAATCGATCCAGCAATTCCTGCCCAGCCGGGACGCCTCGCGCATCGACCTGGTCTTGAACATTGCCGGCAGCGTGGCGGGCGGCATGCTCGCGTCACTGCTGCATGGCCACACCCTGGCCGGGCCGCGCCTGGTGGCCCTGCGCGCGCATTGGCTGCGCAGCGGCACCCTGCCCAACCTGGGGCTGGCGGCGCTGGCGCTGTGGGCCTTGTCGCAAACCAGTCCGCTGGTGCCGACCTTCGACATGGAGCAGCTGCGCCACGGGCTGGCGCTGCTGTACCGCTCGCTGCAACAGCCGCAGGTGATGGACATGGCGCAGATGCTGACCTACGCCTGCTACCTGGCCGGCCTGGGTCTGCTGGCGCGTACCGTCACGCGCGACGACAAGCCGGCCTTGCTGCTGTTCGGTTCGCTGGTTGCCTGCGTGCTGGTGCTCAAGATCATCGTCGACGGGCGCCAGCTGTCGCTCGAAGCGGTCGCCGGGGCGTTTGCCGCGTGGATGTTCTTGCTCGCCGCCAGCCGGCTGCGCCAGGCGGCGTGGATCGGCATGGTGCTGATCGGCGCCGGTTTCGTCATCAGCGAGCTGGCGCCGGGAACGGACGGCATGCGCTATGGCTTTAACTGGATTCCGCTGGTGGGGCAAATGCGTTCGCTGTCGGGCTTGCAGAATATCCTGGAGATTTTCTGGCCGTTTTTCGCGATTGCCTGTTTTGCGCGCTTGCTTACCCCGATCGGGCACCGCCAGCCGGTGGTGGTGATCGGCACGGTGGGCATTGCGGCAGCGGTGTTCTGGCTCGAATGGGAGCAGCAAGCATTGCCGGGGCGGTTTGGCGATATCACCCAAGTGCTGCTGGCGTGCGCCGGATGGGTGATTCCGTGGACCTTCGCGGGGCCGGATTTTACGTCGAAGGCGGATGAAAAAAAGCCGGCGGTACGGGTAGGATAGTCGTCGGTGTCAGCGCAATCCCGTTGCGCTGCTCACGTCCTTTTAAAGCATTCAGATATGACATTTTCAACGGTATTTTTCTGCTTGCTGGCGGCAAGACTCGTGTCCGACATGCTCGGCATGCTTAGCGAGCATCCCGTTTTCGATATCGTCTCGGGAACGATCATTCTGCTCGCCGGCGCTATCTTGCTGGCCATGGACGTGCGCGACCCCTTCGGCTACGTCGCCTTGGTGATGGCTGGATACTGCATGGTCCGCGGCGCAACGGGATTGTCGAGGCGGCGCGACAATGCGAAGCTTGCCGACGCGCCTAAAGCCTGCCCGCCTGAACGCCAGAGCAACTAGGCGCTCGCCGCCGCCGACTTGATCGCATGCCGGCCCATCAGGTCGTACAAGGTCGGGCGGCTGATCCCCAGCAACTCCGCCGCGCGCACGATATTCCCGTCGACCCGCGCCAGCGCCTTGACGATGGCCGCATACTCGGCCTCGTCGCGCACCTGGCGCAGGTTGATCGGCTGCTCGGGTTCCGCCGAGGCCGACAATCCCAGATCCTCGGCCGTGATCTGCGGCCCGTCGGCCATGATGATCGCGCGCTTGATGCAGTTTTCCATCTCGCGCACATTGCCCGGCCACGGGTAGCTTTCGATCACGCCGATGGCTTCCTGGCTGAAATGCAAGGTCGGCCGCGATTCCTGGGCGCAGAACTTGTTCTTGAAATGGTGGGCCAGCAAGGCCGCGTCGCCGATCCGGTCGCGCAGCGGCGGAATGGTGACCACGATTTCCGACAGGCGGTAATACAAATCCTCGCGGAAACGCCCGCTGGCCGACAAGGCTTTCAGGTTCTGGTGGGTCGCGCACACGATGCGCACGTCGACCGCGATTTCCTCATGCCCGCCCACGCGCTCGATCACGCGCTCCTGCAAGAAGCGCAGCAATTTGGCTTGCAGCGACATCGGCAAGTCGCCCACCTCGTCGAGAAAGAAGGTGCCGCCGTGCGCCAGTTCGACCTTGCCCTTGGTCTGCTTGACCGCACCGGTGAACGCGCCTTTTTCGTAGCCGAACAGCTCGCTCTCTAACAGGTTCTCGGGAATCGCCGCGCAGTTGATCGCCATGAAGCGCTGGTTGGCGCGCGGACTCAACTGGTGCAGCGCGCGCGCCAGCACTTCCTTGCCGGTGCCGCTTTCGCCCAGCACCATCACCGACGCCGAGGTCGGCGCCACTTTTTCGATATTGCGGCACACGCGCTGCATGCCGGCGTCGCGGCTGATCACGCCGCTCAGCGGCGAATCGACCTGTGACTGGCGCATGCGGCGATTTTCCTGCTGCAGCGCGTGCAGATAGAAGGCGCGCTGCACCACCAGTCCCAGCATTTCGGGATCGAACGGCTTCTGGTGGAAGTCGTAGGCGCCCAAGCCGATCGCTTCGACCGCATGCGCATGGTTCTGGTTCCCGGTCAGGACGATGACCTTGGTGTCGGGCGCCAGCGCCAGGATCTGGCGCAGGGTGGCCAGGCCTTCGGTGGCACCGTCCGGATCGGGCGGCAAGCCCAGGTCCATGGTCACCACCGCCGGCTCGTGGCGGCGCACCTGGGCCAGCGCGGCGTCGCGGTCGCCCGCCACCACCACCTCGTAGGCATCGAAGCACCAGCGCAGCTGCTTTTGCAGGCCGGGGTCGTCTTCGATGATCAGCATCTTCATTTTGTTTTGGGTCACAGCGATCCTCTGGCCGTCACGCGGCTCTGTCGACAGTTTGGATATCCTGCTGGCACAGGGGCAGGGTGATTCTGAACGTGGTGCCGCGCGGCGGCGTGCTGCTCACCGCCAGGCTGCCGCCGAGTTCGTGGATATATTCGCGGCTCTCGAAGGCGCCAATGCCCATGCCGGCCGATTTGGTCGATTCGAACGGTTTGTACAGGCGCTCGCGGATGAATTCCTCGCTCATGCCTTCGCCGCTGTCGCGGATCTCGATGATAACCGAATCATCCGCGCGGCTGAGCGTGATGGCCACCTGGCCTTCCTTGGGTGTGGCTTCGATCGCGTTCTGGATCAGGTGGCCCACCACCCGTTCCAGCCGTTCCCAGTCGGCTACCACGCGCAGGCGCGCTTCGCTGACCGTGAGCAGGGGGCGCGGCTCGAAGGCAGCCTTGTTGGCCACCGCCTGGACCAGCAGTTTTTCGATCGATAGCGGAGCCGGGCGCTCCTGCGACGCGCTGCGGCTGAGCTTTTGCAGCATCAGGCGCATCTTTTGCACCGACAGGGTCACGGTTTCGAGCATGTCGCGCTGGAACTCGGGATTATCCTTGTGCTTTTCGGCATTCGGGATCAGCAAGCCCAGCTGCGACACCAGGTTCTTCAGGTCGTGCACCACGAAGGTCGACATGCGGTTGAAGGATTCGAACTGGCGCGCCAGCATCAGGGCGCTGGCCGCTTCGTGCTGGGCCAGGTAGCTGGCGGCCTGGCTGCCGGCAATCTTGAGCAGGTCGATCACTTCCCAGTTCAGGGTGATCGCGCTGCGCGGCTGCAACAGCAGCATGAAGCCGAACAGGCGGCCTTGCAGCATCAGCGGTACCACCAGCCGTCCGCGCGGAAATTTACTCAACCACTCGGGCAGCACCAGGCCTTCGTACTTGTCGGGGTCCTTGGAGAACTCCTGCAGGTCGACCACCCACTGGCGCGATTCCAGGAAGCGGCAGAAGGCCGAGTCGTCCGGCTCGGACGGCGCGCTATCGGGCAAATGCCAGCTCGCCACCGGTTCGCACTGGCCCGCTTCGCGCCGGATCCACAGCATGCCGCCCGAGCTTTCCACCAGCTCGCCCACCGCTTGCAGGGTGCGTTCGCCCAGGTTGGGACCGGCTTCGGACAGGGTGCGGGTAAAGCGCAGCCATTCTTCGCGGTAGTCGTAGTTATAGCTATAGAAATGCTTGCTGATGAACACTTTCAGCCAGGAGCGGAAGGTGCCCGAGAACAAAATGCCGGCCAGCAGCACGAGCGCGCCGAACAGGAAAGCCATCTGCATCAGCGAGCCCCACTGGCCGCCAAAGTAGCGCAAATAATACCCGGCCGCGCCCATGGCCAGCAGGTAGGCGGCCGAGCCGAACAGGGCGGCCGAATGGAACAGCAGGCGGCGCGATACGGCGATATGGGTCGACCACGAAGCGCTGCGCGCCACCGATACCGCGATCAGGGGCGCGGTCAGGGCATTGACCACGCCGCGCGCGGACCAGATCTCGGGATTGACCTGGCGCATCAGCAGGGCGTTACTGTACAGATAGAAATCGTAGACGAAGATGCCGCCGATGCCGAGGCAGACGAACTTGATGGCCCAGCGTTCCTGCACCGGCTTGTTGCGGTACAACTGTTCGACCAGCAGCATGCCGAGCACGGCCATGCCGATGCGCGCCATCACGCCAAGGATGCCGCTTTGCTGGCCCAGTACGGCCGGGAAGAATTCGGACAAGACCTTGTCGGCCAGCACCAGCAGGTACAGCGCCGCGACCGCGGGCAGGGCCGGGGTGCTGCGCAGCTGGCGCCAGCTGGTGCCCTCGAAGTGGCCCAGCAAGGACAGCAGCACCACGGTCCAGGCGCCGTTGCGCGCCACTTCCAGCAGTTCGCCGGCCCAGTTCTGGGGCAGGGTACCCCAGGCCTGGGCTGCCAGGATGCCGCTCCACAGCACTGTCAGGGCGCAGGCGCTGGTCAGCACCGATGCATGCTGGCGGCCGCGCCAGCGCGTGCCCAGCACGGCAGCGAGCATCGCAAACGCCAGCGCGGCAATGGAATAGCTAAAGGTCGCGATGTTGGTCAGCATTCCGGTCCCGTCGTCTTTCCGGTGTGGATCGAATTGCCGGGCGAGGCCGGCGCAGCCGCCCGCCGCAAGGTGCAGGCCGCAGTCAACGCCCGTGACTGCCCATGACGACCTTGAGGGTGTCGATCAGGATCAGCAGGTCGAGGAACAGACTGTTGTTTTTCACGTAATACAGATCATACTGGAGCTTTTGCACCGCGTCATCGACTGACGCGCCATAACCGTAGCGCACCTGGGCCCAGCCGGTGATGCCGGGCTTGATGCTGTGGCGCACGTTGTAGTAGGGAACCTGCTCGGTCAACTGCTCGACGAAGTAGGGCCGCTCGGGGCGCGGGCCGACGAAGCTCATCTCGCCCTTGAACACGTTGAGGATCTGCGGCAACTCGTCGATGCGGCATTTGCGGATGAAGTTACCCACGCGGGTGACCCGCGGATCGTTCTGGGCGGCCCACTGCGGCTTGCCGCCCTTTTCGGCATCGTTGTACATGCTGCGGAACTTGAGCACCTTGAAGGTTTCGCCATTCGTGCCGACCCGTTCCTGCTGGTAAAAAATCGGCGCGCGGTCTTCGATGTAAATCGCCAGCGCGGTCAGGAACATCACCGGCAGCGACACCACCAGCAAGGTGGCGCTGACCGCCAGGTCGAAGGTGCGCTTGACGAAAATGCGGATGAAGCTCTGGTCGAAACCGCCGCCGAATACCAGCCAGCTCGGTTGCAGCGAGTCGACCCGGATCTGGCTCGTTTCGCGCTCGAAGAAGGTGGCGGCATCGATCACTTTCACGCCGTACAGTTTGCACTCGAGCAGTTCCTTGATCGGAAAGGCGCCCCCGCGGCGGTTTTCCACCGACACCACGATTTCTTCGACGTCATGCCGGCGCGCCAGGGTCAGCAAGGACTCGTCGCCGTGCACTTCCAGCAGGGCCGAGGCCGGCACCCGCGATTCCTCGGACGGCATGGCGATGAAGCCGGCGATTTCGTAGCGGTGATATACCTGGTCGCGGTTGGCCAGTTCGCGGCATTCGTTGGCCAGGGCGCCGCCGCCGACGAACAGGATGCGCGACTCGAACTTGCGCGCTTCGGAGGTCTTGAGGAAAATCGTGCGCGCCACAAAGATGCCGCCGGCCCCGATCATGAACACCAGCAGCATGATGCCGCGCCCGAAATACAGGTTGGGCGCCACGTAGAACAGCAGTGTCAGGATGCAAAAGCCCATCGCGAAGGACGGCAGCAACTTCTGGAAGAAGGGATTGCGCAAGCCTTCGGTCAGGTTGAGCTGGTACATGCCGAGCGCGCTCATGCTGAACACGATGGCGATGGCGTAGGCGATCGCCGAGATCAGGAAATTGTCCAGGTGCGGCGGCAGCGAGGTCTTGCCGTCTTCGTAGACGCGCAGCGCCGCGCCCGCGTACGCCGAACCGATCAGGATCAGCACCTCGACAAACAGCAGCACGAACACAACTCGTGAGACATAGTGATTAGAAATCCGAAGCATTTTTCCACCCCTGGACAGGAAAAGTGGCGCTGCGTGGCGGACCCAGATGGCGCCCGGCCGCAGCGCTTTTAGTTGTTATAAGTCAAATTCCGGATGTACCATGCCATGGCTTGCTGCATGCCCTCGCCGATCCGGTGGGTGGGGGCAAAACCGAGTAACTTGATCGCTTTGGAAATATCGGCCTGCGAGTGACGCACATCGCCGGCGCGGAAGGGCGCGTACTGCGGCTGATGTTCTCGCACGTGCGGAAACTGTTCTGCCAGCAATTCGCACATCATCGCATGCAGCTGGTTCAGGCTGGTGCGCTCGTTGAGCGCGACGTTGTAGACCTGGTTGTTCGCTTCCGGGTCGTCGGCCAGGGCGGCCAGCAGATTGGCCTGCACCACGTTGTCGATATAGCAGAAGTCGCGGCTGGTTTCGCCGTCGCCATTGATGAACAGCGGCTTGTTCTTGATCAGCGCGGCGATCCATTGCGGGATCACGGCGGCGTAGGCGCCGTCCGGGTCCTGGCGCGGGCCGAACACATTGAAGTAGCGCAGGCCGATGGTCTGGGTCCCGTAGCAGCGCCCGAACACTTCGGCATACAGTTCATTGACATACTTGGTGATGGCGTAGGGCGACAGCGGGTTGCCGATCTCGTCCTCGACCTTGGGCAGGGCCGGATGGTCGCCGTAGGTGGAGCTGGAGGCGGCGTACACGAAGCGTTTGACCTTGGCGTCGCGCGCGGCCACCAGCATGTTCAGAAAGCCCGTGACGTTGGTATCGTTGGTGGTGATCGGGTCTTCCATCGAGCGCGACACCGAGCCGAGCGCCGCTTCGTGCAGCACATAGTCGGCGCCGGCCACGGCCCTGGCGCAATCGTCGGGCACCCGGATGTCGCCGCGGATGAAGGTGAAATTGGCCCAGGCGGCACTGCCGACCAGCTCGCGCACCTGGTCCAGGTTGTGCTGGTGGCCCGTGGCGAAATTGTCGAGGCCGGTGACCTTCTGGCCCAGCCGCAGCAGCGCTTCGACCAGGTTCGACCCGATGAAACCGGCCGCGCCCGTCACCAGCCAGTGGCTGCGGTGCGCGCGCAAGTGCTGTTGAACCTCGATAAATTTACCCACGGCAGACTCCAATTTTTATTCATACTGCATACAAGGAAGCGCCACCGGGCGCTCCCCAAGCGCGCTACAGGCGCCAGACCGAAAACCCGGCGGCGCGCAAGGCGTCCTGGTCGAACAGCGATTTGACATCCATGAAACAGGCACCCTTGTTCAGCTTGGCCTGGAAGTCGGACAGCGGACGCGCCAGCAACTCCTTGTGCGAGACCGCCGCGATGATGGCGTCGGCCTGCGGCAGGCGTTCCCAGCTTTCCAGTTCCACGCCGTACTCGTGCATGGCTTCGGCGGCATCGGCCACCGGATCGTGCACATGCACCTGCACGCCGTAGGTTTGCAGTTCGGTGATGATATCGGCCACCTTGGAATTGCGCAGATCCGGGCAGTTTTCCTTGAACGTCAGGCCGATCACATTGACTTTCGCGCCCTTGACATTGAAACCGGCCGCGATCATCGACTTGACGGTTTTTTCGGCCACGAACTTGGCCATGCCATCGTTGATGCGGCGCCCCGCCAGGATCACCTGCGGGTGGTAGCCGATCATTTCGGCCTTGTGCGTCAGGTAATACGGATCGACGCCGATGCAATGCCCGCCCACCAGGCCCGGGCGGAACGGCAGGAAGTTCCACTTGGTTCCGGCCGCCTTCAGCACTTCCAGGGTATCGATGCCGATTTTATCGAAAATGATGGCAAGTTCGTTCATCAGCGCGATATTCAAGTCGCGCTGGGTATTCTCGATGACCTTCGCCGCTTCCGCCACCTTGACCGACGCGGCCCGGTACACGCCGGCCGTGATGATCGATTCGTACAGCTTGGCCACTTCGTCGAGGGTGGCTTCGTCGTCGCCCGACACCACCTTGAGGATGGTGGTCAGGGTATGTTCCTTGTCGCCCGGGTTGATGCGCTCCGGCGAAAAGCCGACATGGAAGTCTTCCATCCACTTCAGGCCCGAATGCTGTTCCAGGATGGGGATGCAGACTTCCTCGGTCGCGCCCGGGTACACGGTGGACTCGAAAATGACGATCGCCCCCTTTTTCATATGCAGGCCGACGGTCTTGCTGGCCCCGGCCAGCGGCGTGAAATCGGGATTGTGGGCGATATCGACCGGGGTCGGCACGGCCACCACGATGTAATCGGCGCCGGCGATGGCGGCAGGGTCGGCGCTGACGGTCAGGTGCTGCGCGGCGCGCAACTGGTCACTGCTCAGTTCGCCCGTAGGGTCGATGAAACGCCGATAGCTATCGATCTTGCTGGTCGACAGGTCGAAACCGATCGTCGTGCGTTTCTTGCCGAATTCGACGGCCAGTGGCAGGCCGACATAACCCAGGCCAACGACGGCCACTACTTTTGCTGCTGCTTCCATCTGGATTCCCTGTTTATAACGTATTTGTTATTATAGCAACTGAATTACACCGGCAAAATTTCCAGTTTGAAAAGAACGGCCGCGCGCCGGCCACGCCGTTTTTCCCTGCTGTCGCTTGACCTTGCGTGCCGCATCGGGGCCCGGCAAAGATTGCACGCGGCATAGGCCGCCGACCAGTAAATAATGATCGGAAGCATACCATTAGGAATATACACTCTTTCCTTGCGAAATAGCAAAGTTCGTTACAACTTGATTAACTTTAAAAGAAATTTGTGTTGTTATTTTTATCTGTCCATGACAGGGGTGACGTTTCGCGGGAGCGGCGCGCGAGGGTGCGTCCGCTGGACGCGATCAGGGTCGCGCCACGTTCCGGAAAAGGCCGCATAAGACGGGCCTGAATCGCTATTGTAATGAGGTGCCACGGGCCAAAAAAAGTATTATTGGTAACTGTTGCGTTTTTGCCCTGACGATTTTTTTAGGTGGGCCAGCGCCTTTCTGGCCTTTAGTTTGAGCGTGCGCAAAGTGCGCTGCCGAGAACTTGAACATGACCTCCATACGGGAGTTCAAGCACAAGGAGGACCACTGCATCAAGGTCGTCATGCATCCCTGGCATTGACGGGCAAGCTCAAGCGGGTGGCGGTGTCATGTTTGTGCACGGACAGTATCAATTTTCGCTACCACTGGTAGGGTTTACTTTTGCGCAACCTGAGTACCTATACTGCGAATCAGCCGAACTTGCAGTGCGTCAGCCAGACTGGATGACGCTGCAGATGACGGGCTTCGCGATGCGTTTTTACTCAGGAGATTGGTAACATGATCAAGGCAAAAAAAATTTTGGCGTTGGTAGCGGTATCGACCATGCTGTCGGCTTGCTATGTCGTTCCGATCGATCAATATCCACCTCGCGGAAACGGCAACTACAATAACAATGGCGGCGGTGTCGCCATCGTGCCGGTGCCGGCCATCCGCCCGGTGTACACGGCGCGCCTGTACCCGGCCAACGACGAGGCATCGCGCCTGGGCCGCATTTCCGGCACCATCAGCAATCCGGAACGCGGGCATGGCGAATTCTCGTTTGCCGTCGGCGGCGAAGCATTCTCCGGCGAAGCGACACGCGATCCGGGCTCGACCAAAGGCGTGGCCAACGCCTCCGGTAACCGCGGCGGTTATACGCGCTGCGAATACGTGATGACCCGCGCCGAAATGGGTTCCGGCACCTGCGTGTTTTCGAACGGCGCGCGTTTCGACATGCACATCACGCAGTAAGCAGCAGCGCGGCAACGGCAGCACGCTGCAGGGCGCTGACGGCGCCCGCCGTGGCCGGCGCCTGCCAGTACTGCCGCGTGGCGCGCTGATCACGCCTGGCGGCCGCGTCGCCGGCGCTTGGGGCGGACAGCGCCGGCGTCCTTCCCTGGCCGACGCGGCGGCCACCCATTGACCCCCCCATGCCGGCCCCAAGCCGGCTGGCAGGGTGTTTAGTGTTGCCAGCTAAACTTCGGCAACAATCCCGATCCGTATTGACGGCGCCAGTAACGCCAGCCAAAATATTTTCATAAATACAAAAATTGCACGCCTTGGGCAGGGGCGCGAACGACCACACCTGACGTGAGGCGGTCTGGCGAATGCCGTGCGCATTCGCCAGTCCGTCTGCCGAGCTTATTCATCCGTATGCCAGGACCGCGCGCAGCCGCAGTCCCAGGAAAACCAATAAGGAGACACGATGAACACCGGTGATACGACAAACAAACGACGCACATTCCTGCGGGCGACTGGCGCCCTGATCCCCATGGGCCTGATCGGGTGCGGCGGCTCCCCGCCGACTTCCGCGCCAGCGTCCCCCGCGGCAGCGCCGCCACCGCCACCGGCAGGGTCCGGGGCGCAGGCCGGGTCAAGGGCACTGTCGAAGTCCCAGGCGGCGTCGACCATGAAGCTGGGACCGGCCATTGTCGTGGACCAGTTCGGCTACCTGCCGGCGCGCGACAAGATCGCCGTGGTGCGCAATCCGCAGGCCGGGTTCGACGCGGCCGACCGTTTTACCCCCGGCACGGTGTACGAGGTGGTCAACGCCGTGACCAATGTGGTGGTTTTCAGTGGCGCACCGGTCGCCTGGCATGATGGCGCGACCGATGCCACGTCGGGGGATCAGGCCTGGCACGTCGATTTCAGCAGTGTGACCGCTCCCGGCCAGTACTTTATCCGCGACGCCCAGGGCAAGGTGACGTCGCCGGCCTTCAGGATCGCTGCCGACGTCTACAAACCGGTGCTGCGCGCCGCGGTGCGCTACTTCTATTACCAGCGCGCCGGCATCGCCAAGACCGCTGCGCTGGCCGGCGCCGGCTGGGCCGATGCCGCCTCGCATCTGGGACCCTTGTAGGACAAGCATGCGCGCCTGTTCAGCTCTCCTGGCGACGCCTCGACCGAGCGCGATGTCTCGGGCGGCTGGTACGACGCCGGCGACTACAACAAGTACACGCGCTGGCACGCGGGCTACCTGATCGACCTGCTGCATGCATTTGCCGACAATCCCGGCATCTGGGGCAAGGATTACAACATTCCCGAATCGGGGAACCAGCACCCCGACCTGCTCGACGAAATCAAGTGGGGCATGGATTGGCTGATCAAGATGCAGGAAGCGAGCGGCGCGATGCTGTCGATCGCCGGCCTGGCCCACGCCAGCCCGCCCTCGGCGGCCACCGGCCCGACCTTGTACGGGCCGCCCAATACCTCGGCTACCCTGGCTGCGGCCGGCGCCTTTGCGCTGGGCGCGACGGTGTTCGGCGCGCGCGCCGGCCTGACCAGTTACGCGGCCGGGCTCAAGACGCGGGCCGAGCGCGCGTGGAATTGGGCCGTCGCCAATCCCAACGTCTTGTTCAAGAATAATGACGCCGCCTACAACTCCCAGGGCTTGGGCGCCGGCCAGCAAGAAACCGACGATTACGGGCGCCTTGGCCACAAGCTGGCCGCCGCTGCGTATCTTTATCAACTGACCGGCAAAGCCGTCTACAACACCTTTGTCAACGCCCAGTACCTGAACGCGCATCTGTTTGTCTGGTACAACTATGCCTCGCCCTTCGAAGGCGCACTCCAGCAAGCGCTGCTGCATTACGCCAGTCTGCCGACGGCAACGCCGGCCACGGCGGCCGCCATCCGCAGCGCTTTCGTCGCCGGCATGGAGGGCACCGATCACTGGACCGCGATGAGCGGCAAGACCGACCCTTACCTGGCTCATCTGCAGGTGTACACCTGGGGCAGCAACGCCATCAAGTCGCACGAAGGCAATATGTTCGCCGCGCTGGCCCATGGCGCTCTGGGGACGCGCCCGGCCGCGGCCAATATGAACGCTGCGGCGCACTATCTTCACTACCTGCACGGGGTCAATCCGCTCGGCAAGGTCTATCTGTCGAACATGGGCACGCTTGGCGCCGCCAATTCGGTCGACCAGTTTTATCACACCTGGTTCGCGCATGGTTCCGCCAAATGGGATAGCGTCAAGGACTCGACGTTCGGGCCGCCGCCGGGTTTTCTGGTGGGTGGCCCGAATCCAGGCTACAACTGGGAAAACGGTTGCCCCGGCCTGCATCCGGGCTGCGGTACGGCGGTTCCCGCGCCGCCGTTCGGACAGCCGCCGCAGAAGTCCTATCTCGATTTCAACGATTCCTGGCCCTTGAACTCGTGGTCGGTGACCGAAAACTCGAACGGCTACCAGAGCGCGTATATTCGCTTGCTGTCGCGCTTCGTGTCCTAAGTAATCACCAGATTTTTCTTGTCAAATCCTGATCGGTAACGATCAGGATGGAGACAGATATGAGGCTGCGATGGAAGCTTAGCGCTGAGGAGCGCACGACGCTGCAGGCGGGTCAATGCGATTTGCTGTATTTCGACGAGTCGGGATTCAGTCCGAATCCGCCGCTTCAATATGGATGGGCGCCAATCGGTCACAGCCGTTGTGCCGAGGCCGGTGTGCACCGGCAACGTGTCAATGTTCTGGGTGCGCTGGGCCATGATGGCAAGCGGCTGTGGGCAATCAAGGAGCAGCGCAACGGACAGCGTGTCGCACCGGACACATCCAAATATGGCGCACTGGCACGCCCAGGGAACAACGCACGCAGGGCTCCACCCCGCGTATTGTTGCACCACAAAATTGAGGAAACGAAATGCGTTTAGTCTCGCCAGAGGAGGCCCAGTCTCTTTTCGCAGCATCTCTTTTTTGCGATGAGTGTTCCGACTGGATGCCATGGAATTTGCAGCCGACAACTGTCGTATCAACAGCAGGCGTAATGAAGGAAGATGGCTCGAGCGCCATGCTGATTGTCGAACTGCTCTACACAAGAACGCACAAGACGAAGAAAATCGAGTATCGCTTCACGGTGTTTCGCCGGCAGATATGGGGAAATGATCCCGTATATCCCCCTGTGTCAGACTACTTGTCGGGTGTGTTTTTGAACAAATTATGTCCTGATCTTGATCGTTGTGGTGGGGTTTAGGGTTCGTTCTTGTGCCTTATTTCTAACATCGTTTCCGGGAGCGGGGGACGGGTGTTACGGGTGAAGCGCAGCGGAACCCGTTCCCTCAAGACGTCAGGTTTTCGATTTCTTGTTCGAGCAGGACGGACTCCGATGCTTGGCCCACGGCCAGCGACGGAACTAGTTATCGCCTCTAATTTTCAATATATAGAGGCACCAATGTCATCAAAATATCCCGAAGCATTTATCGAACAAGCCCTGGTCAAAGTGTATTCACGAGGCCACCGGTCGGTCAAGTCGGTCGCCGAAGACCTGAATGTGAATCACCACACGTTAAAATATTGGATGAAGAATAAAGTTGTGACCATTAAGGACGCGCCGACGGCGCGCGAGAAGCGCCCTCAGGACTGGACTGCCGCGGAGCAGTTTGCCGCATTGCGGGCCACCCATGGCTTGTCCGACGAGGCTTTGCAGGCGTGGTGCCGCGAGCACGGCATATTCCCCCATCATCTGACCAGCTGGGAGGCGGCCTTCTGCGGAGAGGTAAAAGAGCCCGCAACGGGCGTGCGCGAAATGCGCACTTTGAAGGACAAGGTTGCAAAGCTCGAGCGCGAGATTGTGCGCAAAAATGGCGCGTTGGCGGAGGCGGCCGCGTTGCTGATCCTGCAAAAAAAGTTCCGCGCGCTGTGGGAGGACGAGGAATGATGACCGACCTCCCGCAGCGCGACCAGGTGATGGATTTGGTGGCCGAGGCGGTCGGTTCCGGCGCGCGCCAGTGGCGGGCCTGCGAGGTGATTACGCTGAGCGAGCGGACCTTGCAGCGCTGGCAGAACGACAAAGCTGAGGGGGCTTGTGATCGACGGCCGGCACGGGTGCAGACACCCAAGAACCGCCTGAGCGATCTGGAACGCAAGCGCGTACTGGAGATCGCCAACTCACCCGAATTCGGCCACCTCCCACCAAGCCAGATCGTGCCACAACTGGTCGACCGGGGCGAGTACGTCGCCTCGGAGTCGACGTTCTATCGCTTGCTGAACGCGGCAAACCAGCTCAAGCACCGTGGGGCCGAGAAGCCGGCAAAACCCCGCCACAAGCCCCGTGCGCTGGTGGCAACAGCACCGGGCCAGCTGTTTAGCTGGGACATCACCTATCTGCCGACGACGGTCATGGGCATCTATTTCTATCTCTACCTCTTCATGGATATCTACAGCCGCAAGATCGTCGGCTGGCAGGTCTACGAATCGGAAAGCAGCGAGCTAGCCAGCGAGGTGATGCGCGATATTTGTTTGCGTGAAAATATCGCGCCAAAACAGGTGGTGCTGCACTCTGACAACGGCAGTCCGATGAAGGGTGCCACCATGCTTGCAACGCTGCAAAAGCTCGGCGTCGTCCCATCGTTCAGTCGGCCCGCGTGTAGCAATGACAACCCCTTCAGCGAAAGCCTCTTCAAAACGCTCAAGTACCGCCCAGCCTACCCGCAGCGCTCATTTGAAAGCCTCATGGCCGCGCGGCAGTGGGTCGGCACGTTCGTGCGTTGGTACAACGAGGAGCACCGTCACAGTGCCATCCAGTTCGTCACGCCGGCACAGCGGCACGCGGGCCTGGATGGCGAGCTGCTGCGCAAACGTACGGAGGTCTATGAGGCGGCCAAGGCCGAGCGCCCGGAGCGCTGGAGTGGCGACACGCGAAGCTGGGCGCCAGTCACGACCGTGCACCTCAATCCGGAAAAAAGTGTCACGGAGACCGTCACCAAAAAGGAGAAAAATCCAGAACTCAAAAAAGCAGCATAGAAACCGCGTTTAGGCGACAACTAGCTTGCAAATTTCCGATATCAACTACACATTCGCCAATCTGCGGACTCAATGAAACATCTTCATTCTCATCCGCACGAGCATATCGGGAGCCGAAGAGAAGCAGGTGATGCGTCTTGGATGGATTGGGGGTACGATGAAGTCTTGGCGTTTTTCTGTAAGCGCACGAATATCACGTTCCGCCCGCCTCCGTGCCACCCTGAACATTTTGCACTTAAGAGTTAGCGATGATCTGCTCAAGCCTTTCCGAAACAATTGGATTCACATGTCATCCACTCACCGATGACGGCTGCGTTGCTGCAATCACAACCCCTTTTGTGTTCGCTGACGGCGAGCCTTTCCCGATTTACGTTGAGCGTGCAGGCCAACAGTTACGTTTTTTTGACGATGGAGGGGTTTTGCTTCATCTTCGCGGGCGCGGAATCCGACTCAACGACCAGCGAAATCTTAAGCCCATCAGAGCCATTGCCGAGCCAGAGGGAGTTGCCCTGAATAGCATGGGCGAGCTTGAAATCTGGTCCAAGCTTGAGGACGCGCCTAATGGCTTCGCGCGCTACTTAAGCACGTTAATGGCTTTAACCAACTGGGAGCGCGGACTTGAAGGAGCTGCTACAGATATGTCGCTCCTTCTCGATGAGGTAGAACTTTGCCTGCGCGCGTGGAAGCCATTCGCCATGCTGAAGCCCGGCGGTGAATTTAGCGGCGTTTCTGGAGCGCGCTACAAGCTCGACTTCGATCTAGATGGTCAAGGAGTCGTTGCCATCAGCCCGCATCCCAACACAGTTAGCTCGACCGCGAAGAAACTGCTGGACATCCGCGCATCATCATCTAACCAAGGGCTGTCCATACTCATTGTCATTGACGACAGGCGGGCACAAGACGTTGCGAAACGTGAGGGGATGATCCTCGACTCGCTTGGCAATGTGTTAATGATGAGTCGCTTGGAATCTAACGCGCACGACGGCCCGCAGCACTAACGACGCCCTCCTCGCGACGACACAGGGGGACACGCTCCGAGCGGTTTTTTTACGTCGAGGATGCGAAGCAGGTGGAAGATCACGTCGTGCTGACCGAGTCCGCGCTCGACAACCGCGAAGTGGCGATTGTCTTTCGTGCGCGCGAGGAATGGCCGAAGATGTTCAAGTTCCTCAAGCTGTACCGCACCGCGCCCGTCACCGGCACCGAAGCGCGCCTTTAACGGCGGCGCCGGCTCAGGCGGGCGTGGTGGCCAGCATCGCCATGAAACGATCGGCCGGCCATTGTTTGCGGTCCGATACCTGGCCGTCGCCCAGCTCGACGAGGCGAAGTTCTCCCTGGCTTGATACGACGACATCGACCGAGAAAAACAAGCTGTCAATGCGTCGGGCGAGTTCGTGCACGAGGTCGGGTGCGCTGCCATCGCGGCCATGCGCCTGGCCATGCAGCACGAAATAGCGCTCCTCGCTGTCGGCTTGCAGCTGCTCAAATTTGCGGATGCAAACGCCGCCTTCAACTGCACCCCGGTATTTTTCGATCAAGGCGACCACCTCCCGAATTTCCTGCGGTGTTGCCGCAACCGAGCCGCGCTGGGTGGTCAGCGATTTGACGTAGTCCTTGACGAAATAGGCGGGCCAGTTCCTGCCATCCACCGCAGCGGCAAAGTCCGCATCGCGCGCGACGATCACCGTTTCCGGCGTAAATTCTTCGCACAGTGCGTACCATTCGGGAAGGTAATGACAATGGCGGTACTGGGCCGGACTGGTTGCCATCGCGCAGCCATGCTCCGCAATGGCGCGGTGCAGCCTCGCGTAGTCATCCGGCGTCAGCATCCAGCCACGGTACAGCACGTGGACTCCGGCCGAGAGGGCCGGCTGTGCCTTGAATTGCCCCGCTTCGAAGTCTTCGAAGGAGAAAAGCGAGCACGCGAAACCAGCCGCGCATGCGGCGTCGAATTCCTCTCCATACGCTTCGTCGGCAACGCGCTTGTTGAACGGGTCGCAGGGGAACAGCAGTTGCATTGATGGGGTAGGGTGGACGCCGCTCATTTGGTCAGCAGTACCTTGTAATAGTCGGCAACGTTATTGCCGGCGCCCTTGCTGATGCGCTGCGACGCTTGTGTCCATGGCCAGAAGTTGGTCCCCGCCGTGGTTCGCATCCCCGGCAAGGTCTGTCCGTCCAGCGGAGCCATGCCCCACGCGCCGCCATGTTTAAGACGGTACACTTCGCCCAGGTAACTGCCGTACATCCGCGCCACCGCCATCACCTGTTCGTCCGATGGACGTGGCGATTTGGCCGCGTATGAGGTGTGCGCGCGCGCCAGCACGGCTTCGAGCTGCACCATGCTGGCATCGGTGCCATCGAGCTTGATGCCGAACTGGTCGCGCGCCGTCGCCACGGCCTGTGCCGCATAGGCCGTGGCGGCCCTCTGGACCGCCGGATCGGCCACAAAGTCGGGTTTCGGTTTGTTGGCTGCCAGCGCAGTGGCGCCCGACAGCGCGGCGGAGACAAACAGAAGGGCTTCGATCGGACGCATACGGACTTTCTAAGGGGAACCAGCCGATTTTAACATCGGCCGCATGGGCCGAATCAGCAGCCGTCGCCTCCGCGCAGGCACGGGCCCAGTTCCTACGCTCAGTCGTGGGCTAAGGAGCGAACTTGGACCCCCGCCTGCGCGGGGGCGACGGTATCGGCGGATATGCGCGTACCTTACCTCGTCAATGCTGAGCTCAAACGACGCCCGATCAAGACCCGTCCGGCTTGCGCAGCCGGCTCAGCAATTCCTCGACACTGTCGCTCACCGGCAAGCCATGCTGGCGCAGCAATTGCAGGTGCAGCACCAGGTTTTCCAGCACCAGCTTGGCCGACACCGCCAGCAGGGTCATCAGCCGGTCTTCGGAGCTGAAGTTCTCCATCGCCGCAGCCATCTCGCACAGGTGTGCCGCCACCAGCTCGCGCAGTTCGGCCTCGCCGAAGGGCAGGTCGGCGAAATCGATGGGGTCTTCGTGCTCGACTTCCAGCATCAGCGCGGCAAGTTCTTGAGGTTTGATCGGCATGCCCGGCTCCAGAAAGTTGACTCGCTTCCATTCTAGGCCCACACGCGACAGGTGCGCCGATCCGCGATAAAATTAAGCGGCTTTGATTCCCCATCGTCGTCACCCCTGTGATTGGATGCCATGGCGCGTCTCATTTTCACCCAGCAGCTTGCCCGCTTCACCGATGTGCCGCAGGTCGACACCACTGCGGCCACCCTGCGCGGCGGGCTCGACACGGCCTTCGCGGCCAATCCTTTGCTGCGTGGCTACGTTCTCGACGATCAAGGCCATCTGCGCGAAAACGTCGTCGTGTTCATCGATGGCCGCCGCAGCGACGAGCGCATCCGGCTCGACGACCCGCTCACACCCGACAGTACCGTCTACATCCTGCAAGCACTTTCCGGAGGCTGAACATGCATGCGCGTGCCTATCTTTCCACCCGCAAGGGCCTGTTCGAGTTGCAGCGCGGGGGCGCGGGATGGGAAATCGGTCCCAGCCACTTTCTTGGCGAGCCAGTCTCGATCACCTTGGCCGATGCGCGCGACGGCGCGCTGTACGCGGCGCTCAACCTGGGCCACTTCGGCGTCAAGCTGCACCGCAAGGATGCCGGCAGCGAGGTCTGGACCGAAATCGCCGCGCCCGCCTATCCGGCGAAGCCGGACGACAGCACGGACAAAATCGAGTGGAAAAACAAACTGATCTGGTCGCTCGAAGCGGGCGGGGCCGATCAGCCCGGGGTGCTGTGGGCCGGTACCCTGCCGGGCGGCCTGTTCCGCTCCAGCGACCGTGGCGCCTCGTGGGAACTGGTGCGTTCCCTGTGGGACGTGCCGCAGCGCGCCGAATGGTTCGGCGGCGGCTATGACGTGCCCGGCATTCACAGCATTTGCGTCGACCCGCGCAACAGCGACCATGTGCTGGTCGGCGTCTCCTGCGGCGGCGTTTGGCGCACGGAAGATGGCGGGGCCAGCTGGACCGTCAGTTCCACCGGCATGCGCGCCGACTACATGCCGCCCGAGCTCAACGAAAATGAAGCTGTGCAAGATCCGCACCGGGTCGTGCGCTCAAACGGCGAACCTGACGTGCTGTGGTGCCAGCACCATAACGGCATCTGGCGCTCCGGCGACAACGGCCACCATTGGGTGGAAATCACCAGCGCGCCCCTGTCGCACTTCGGCTTTGCCGTGGCCGCCCATCCGCGCGACGGCGGCACCGCCTGGTTTGCGCCGGCCGAGGCCGACCAGCGCCGCATTCCCGTCGGCGCCGCGCTGGCGGTCACCCGCACCCATGACGGCGGCAACAGTTTCAAGGTCGTCAATGCGGGCTTGCCGCAGCAGCATTGCTACGATCTGGTGTACCGCCATGGTCTTGCGGTGGCGGACGATGGCGCGACCTTGTTGATGGCCTCGACCAGCGGAGGAGTATGGATGTCCGACAATGCCGGCGACAGCTGGCACACGGTGTCGACCACCATGCCGCCCGTCTACGCGGCGTGTTTTGCCTGAGCGAAGTAGCTCAGGAACATGCTGACGGCGGCGTCGACCACGGCGGCGTGCAGTTCCGGCGCCAGCGGCGGCGCGCCCATGGTCACCTGCGGCCAGAACGCCATCGCCTTGACCTGCCCCTGTAGCAGGGTCGCGGCAAAGACCGGGTCGCAGTCCTTGAGCTTGCCGTCGGCCAGGGCTGCGCGGATCCAGCGCGTCACCCCTTCCTCGCGCTCGCCCAGGCGCGCCACGATGGCGCGCGCCCGCTCCGGTGCGTGCATGCCCTCGGCGATGGCGACGCGCGCCAGGTCGAGAAAGTCCTGGTCGGCCATCGCCCGCACTTTGATGGTCATCAGTTCGGTCAACTGCGCACGCAGGCTGGTGTCGCCGCGATAAGGCAAGTCCAGCTCGGCCGCGCTGCGCTCGAACAACTGCACCAGGGTTTCGGCGAATAACTCATCCTTGCTGGGAAAGTGGTTGTAAACCGTGCGTTTCGACACGCCGGCATCGGCGGCGATCTTGTCCATGCTGCTCGCTTCGAAGCCGCAACTGCGAAATTGCTCGGCGGCGGCGGCAAGGATGGCAAGGCGTTTTCGGTCAGTCAGGCGTTGAGGTAAGTTCATTCCAATATTTTACACCCACCAGTTTACTTTTTCAAAAAATGAAACTACACTGTGTAGTGTACATTTCTGATCGGACTCACCGTGTACCGACTTTTCCTCAGCTTCCTCTTCATAGGGACACTCCTTACCATGGCTTCTTGCACCTCCGCCGCCAGCGCCGCGCCGCGTTACCCGTCGCCCCAGTTCAGCGAGGGCAAATTCCGCAATCCGGTTCCCATGTTCAAGCAAAGCGCCGCCGAGATGGCCGGCCTCATGTGGACTTTTTTGACGGGCAAGAACAAGAATACCGTGCCGAGCGGCATCATCCCGGTGCAAGCACTCACCCGCGCCCAATTGCTGGCTGCGCCCGACAATACCCTGTTCCGCCTCGGCCATTCGACCCTGCTGCTCAAGCTCGACAACGCCTTTTACCTGACTGATCCGGTGTTTTCCAAGCGTGCTTCGCCGGTGCAGTGGGCCGGCCCCGCGCGCTTTCACCAGCCGCCGATCAGCATCGAAGAACTGCCGCCGCTCAAGGCCGTGATCCTCTCGCACGACCATTACGACCACCTCGACCATGCCTCGATCCTGGCGCTGGCGGCAAAGACGGAACAATTCCTCACTCCCCTCGGCGTGGGCGACCGCCTGGTAGCTTGGGGCATCGATGGCGCCAAGGTGAGCCAGCTCGACTGGTGGCAGGAACGCAAAGTGGGTAATGTGCGCCTGGTCGCCACCCCGGCGCAGCACTTTTCCGGGCGCGGCGTGAGCGATGGCAATTCGACCCTGTGGGCCTCCTGGGTGTTCGAGCACAAGGATTTGCGCGTCTTTTTTAGTGGCGATACCGGTTATTTCGACGGTTTCAAGGCCATCGGCGAGAAATTCGGCTCCTTCGACGTGGCCATGCTGGAAACCGGCGCGTATGACAAGCAATGGCCGGACGTCCACATGCAGCCGGAAGAAACCTTGCAAGCCTTTCTCGACCTCAAGGGAAAATGGTTGATGCCGGTGCATAACGGCACCTTCGACCTCGGCCTGCATGCCTGGCACGAACCCTTCGACCGCATCGCCGCGCTCGCCAACGCGCGCGGGGTGCCCCTGACCACCCCCGAAATGGGGCAGGCGCTCGATCTGAAGGCGCCCACAGCGGGCGCGGCGTGGTGGAAACGGGTCGATCCCGCACCGGGCTGAGAATAATTTGCCACAAGGTCGCGTTATTGCCACAAACCAAGGTCATGCACCAACAAAGGGTTTTGCTATAAATCGGGTCGTTTGCGATGTGTTTCTTAGCTCATATGCACCAACATAGATCTTTCATAACTGTTATGCAGTTTGTGAATGCAATATGTTGGTGCGGAGCAATAAGTTATGCGCAACTCGTATATCCGCCATTGGGATAATAAATGCAGAAAATATGCTGCGGCGCAGTATATTTTGAACTGTCAGCTGGCTACGCAGCAGACGATTCGGGCGCCAGAAGCGCCGAATTTATCCATATCCCTCTGGAGGTTTTATGTTTGCCACTACCCGTTTTGCCACCGTACTGTCCGCGACCTTACTGTGCCTGAGCGCGACCCAGGCCATGGCTGAAGACCGCCCGGCCCGCCTCGACGTAGCCGGCTGCGAAAAACCTGAATTCCCGATTCGCTGGCAGGATGACGGGGAAGGCGGCACCGTGACCGTCGCTTACCTGGTCGATACCGATGGCAAGGTCGTGCAGTCGAAAGTGCTTGAGTCGAGCGGCGCGGTGCGCGTCGATCGTGCCTCGGTCCGCGCTGGCGCCCGCTGCAAGTTTGAACCCGGTGCGAAAGACGGCCAGGCTGCGCTGGCTTGGGCCAAGGTCAAGTATTCCTGGGTCGTCGAGTAAATGGGCATGGCCCCGGCGTGGACAAGCACTCTGTCCACGCCTGCCATCTGATTTAGAACCGGTACAGTACCGATGCCTCCACCGCGCGCCCGAAAATCGGCCGTGCATTGATCGGACCGCTGCTCTGCGCCCCGGTCAGGCGAGAATTTCCTTCTGTCAGCCCCAGTTCATTGCTCAGGTTCGTGCCCGCGAGCCGGAATTCCCAATGCGCGCCCATCGATGCCAGGATGCCGGCGTCCACCGTTTTATACGACGGCAAGTAAGACAGGTTGGCCTGGTCGGCCCAGCGGCTGCCCACATGCGCGTAGGTCCCGTACAGTTTGATTGAATTGTCGCCCATGGGAATGCGGTAGCTTGGCGACAGGCGGAACTGCATCTTCGGCTGGCGCTGCACCAGCTTGCCAGCAATCGCCGGATTGTCGCGGTATTTGGATTCCTGGTAATTGCCCATCAAGCTCACTTGCAGGTTTTTCACCGGGCGCACGGCCAGCTCGAACTCCACGCCATGCCCGCGCGAACCACTCACCGAGTTCAGCACCGAATCGGTCGTGATCTGCTGGAACGAAATGCCGGTAAAGTCCGTGTAAAAGGCGTTGATGTACGCACTGTACATCGCGCCCACGGTCTTGAAGCCGACTTCGTACTGGGTCGCTTTCGGCGTCGGCACGCCCTTGCGGTCGTTCAGCGCGGCCTGGGTGCCGGCGTTGCGCATGTCGTCGAAATAGATGAAGGTGTGGCCGGTATTGGCGCGCGCAAACACGCTCATATCCTTGGACAACTTGTAGATGCCGCCCACGGTGAAGGAATTGACGCTGTCGTCGCGGCTGAGCTGGGTATTGGTGCCGGTCGGCACCGAGGTGCCGTTGTTGTACACCGTCAGCGGATTTGTATCCGTATCCATCGAGGTCAGGTTAGAAATCGTCGCTTTCAGGCTCTGCTTTTCACGGCGCGCGCCCGCATCCACCTTGATCTGCTCGTTGATTTTCCATTCATTGGCGACGAACAGGGCGGTATTGTTGCCCTTGTAGGCAGCCACCGGCGCATAAAATACATTGCCGTCCACCCCATTGCGCGAGACGATGGTGCCGTTCGTCAGTTGCACATTGATCAGGCTAGCGTTGGGCGTGGCCGTCATCAGATGGCTGTTGCCCAGATACCATTCGTCATTTGACTTGTAGCGGGCCACATACGCGCCGATGGTCGTCGTATTGTTCTTGAGTAGCTCTTTGCTCATGCGGAATTCATCGGTGAACGAGCTCAGCTTCTTCTCGACCGACCACAATCCGGCCTGCACCACTTGCTGGTTGGGATCGACCGTACCGCCTTTCAGGTAGGTGATGCTGCCCGAGCCGCTTGCCGCCCCGGGATTGTGGGTGGCGTTGGCATTGGCCAGGTAGGCTGCGGCCGTCAGTGGGTTATTCCCGGTGAACATCGAGATCGTGTTCAGGTCGCCGCTGAAGTAATTCGCCTTGTTCGACACATCCCAGCCGCCCAGTTTTTGCTCGTACTCGGCGCCGAACACGGTCGCATCCATGCCGCGCCCGTCCGCCAGGTCGCGCGTGAGGGTTTTGCCGGGTGCCGCATCGATGGTGAAGTGGCGCATTTCATTGCTCATCAGGGTGCCGGTGCGCGGATCGAAGCCGGGAAACTCCGTGATCGTGCGCCCGTTGTCGCTCGAAATGAGCGGCACGCCCGTGTAAAACGCATTCTTGTCCTTGGTGGTGCGCACGTAGGCGGTCACTTCGCCTTCGTCGAGCTTGCGCGTGAGCGAGGCGGTCAGCTGCTTGCCATCGTCGGCCTTGAACTGGGGATCGCGCACGCCCTGGGTCTGGCGCGCGAAGCCGCCGATGGTCCCGTACCAGCCATCGGCAATCTTGCCGCCGACAAAACCGTCGAGCCGGCGCAGCTTGCCGGTGCCGGTGGTAAAGCGCAGGGTGGCTTCCGGCGTATCGTCGCCCTTCTTGAGGATGAAGTTCATCGTCGCGCCCGGCTGGCCGACCGAGTAAATCGTGCTCGGTCCGCCGCGCAGCACTTCGACCCGCGCCACGGTGTCGTCCAGGCGGAACGCGGACGATCCCTCGAAGAACGACAGCACCGGCACCGGATACAGGGGATTGCCGTTCATTTGCACCGATACGAAGGGCGAATCGCTACCGGACGGAAAGCCGCGCACCTCGATGTTCGCGCCCGACTGGCCGCCGGTCGACTCCGCATACACACCTGGCACGAGTTTGAGCACGTCGGCCGTGCTGCTCGGCGAGGCCGATTTGAGCTGTTCCTCATTTGCCGTCGTGATCGAAAAGCTGGTGTCGATCTTGCGCGTGCCGCGCGCCGAGGCGGTGCCGGTCACCACCACCTGGGCGATTTCGGTCGCCACCGCATCAGGCGCCGCCGGGGCAGGAGGCGAAGCCTGGCCGGCTGCCTGGGCCTGGTTCATCAGGGTCAGCACGGCCAGCGTGACTGAGGAAAGCAGGAAGTGCTTGTGACTGTTCATCGTTATGCTCGCTTTTTTATCGTGTGTTCTTGTTAAAATCCGTCTCCAGGACTGGCTGGCCAAGGGCCGGCCGCATGCATGTCCACTTTCTTTCCCCACCTTGCCGCACCTCGGGCTCGTCTGCAATTGATTAGGATGGCAAGAAAAGACAAATCATTGAAACAAGAAATGATATCGATGTCAATCTAAATGTTATCGATGTCATTTGGTCTGTGGCGTGGCGTAAACCTGTCATAATGCGGCAGTGTCGTTGTTTTCCTACCAAAATTGAGCGTTTCCATGGCCGCAAACAAGGCTGCAAGCAAGACTGCCGCGCCGGCAGCAAGCACGATCGCGCCGCGCAAGAACGACGCCGCCCTGACGATGGAAGACCTCGCCAGCCTGGCGGGCGTTTCCACGATCACGGTATCGCGCGCCTTGCGCGACAGCCCGCTGGTGACGGAGAAAACGCGCGAAAAAATCCGCCGCATCGCCGACGAGCAGGGCTACCGCCTGAACATCAGCGCGCGCAACCTGCGCATGCGGCGCAGCTATTCGGTCGCGGTGGTGGTCGAAATGACACCAGTGAAGGGCCGCCCCATGTCCGACCCGTATCCGCTCGAACTGTTGGGCGGCATCACCCAGGAACTGACCACGGCGGGCTACAGCGTGGTGCTCACCTCCAAGCAGTTGATGGACACCGCTCCGGTGCAGGGCGCCGACGGCCTGATTTTGCTCGGCCAGGGCTCGCACGGCGAAGCGGTGCGCTTCCTGCAAAAAGCCGGACTGCCGCTGGTGGTGTGGGGAGCTCCCGAAAGCGGCGCCATCGTGGTCGGCAGCGACAATCGCCGCGGCGGCGCCAGCGTGGCCGAACGCTTCCTCGCGCAGGGCCGGCGCAAGCTGGTGTTCCTGGGCGACGTCGACCACGCCGAAGTCGAGGAGCGCTGCGCCGGCTTTATCGACGCGCTGGGCGGGCAGGGCACGGTCCACATCATCCGCCCCAAGGCCTTTACTTTCGAGTCGGGCTTCGACAGCATGACCGCGCTGCTCAAGAAAAAGGGCCACGCTTTCGATGGCGTGTTTGCCGCCAGCGACCTGCTGGCCATGGGCGCGATCCGCGCGCTCACCGAACACCAGTTGCGCGTGCCGGACGACGTGTCGGTCATCGGCTACGACGACACACCAGGCGCGGCCAGTTTCGTGCCGCCGCTGACCAGCGTGCACCAGTACCTGCGCGACGGCGGCGTACTGCTCGCCAAAAAAATGCTGGCGCTGATGAACGGCGAGCAGGTGGAGTCCGAAATGCTGCCGACCACCCTGATCGCCCGCCAGACCTGATCTTCCCGACAAAATCTAAATAAATTGACTTTTCAAACCGATTTGAAATAGACTCGGCTCGAATTCAAACCGGTTTGAAACGACAATTTCAAAAGACAGACAAAGGACAAACCCGTGCCGCACGCAAGTATCCCCCACGCTCTCCCGACCGATCCATGGTGCCTTCGCGAGACCTTCTTCGACCCCGCCACACATTTTTTGAACGAGACCCTGTTCGCCCTCGGTAACGGCTACATTGGCCTGCGCGGCACGCCGGAAGAAGGCTACAGCGGCCCGGCCGGCACCTCGCTCGACGGCACCTACCTCAATGGCTTCTATGAGTCCGAACCGATCGTCTATCCGGAAGCCGCCTTCGGCCTCGCCAAGACCAACCAGTTCATGCTCAACGTGCCGAACGCGAAAGGCATCGAAGTCTGGCTCGGCGACGAACGCTTCGACCCGCTGCAAGGCACGCTCGATCGTTACGAGCGCGTGCTCGACTTTCGCACCGGCGTGCTGCGGCGCAGCCTGGAATGGACTTCCCCGAGCGGCAAGCGCCTTGGGCTGGTCACGCGGCGCGTGGTCTCGCTGGCCGACAAGCACCTGTTCGCGCTCGATGTTGAACTGACCGCGCTCAATTTCTCCGGCCAGGTACGCGTGGTATCGAGCATCGACGGGGCTGTGCGCAACCAGGAAGCCGGCGACGATCCGCGTATCGGTTCGGCCGTATCGGGTCCCGCGCTGCGCCTGCTGTCGGTGGAGCAGGGCGCCACGACATCGAGCCTCACCCAGCGCACCCACAACAGCGGCTTTACCCTGGTGAGCGCGATCGATACCGTGGCCGCGGTGGCAGGCAGCGCGAGCCGCCAGGAGCTGGCGGCCAGCCACAGTTTCACGTTCAACCTGGATGTGATGCTGCCGCAAGCCCTGACCAAGTACGGCGTCTATTTTTCGTCGCGCGACTATCCCGAAGCTGAACTCGCGGGCTTCGCCAGCGCCGCGCTGACCAAGGCCAAAGCCGACGGATTCGAGGCTCTGTGCGCGCGCCAGGCCGCGTACCTGGCCGACTTCTGGGACCGTGCCGACGTGGAGATCGCCGGCGACGACGCACTCCAGCAAGGCATCCGCTTTAACCAGTTCCACCTGCTGCAATCGGTCGGCCGCGACGGCAAGACCAACATCGCCGCCAAGGGCGTGACCGGCGAAGGCTACGAAGGCCACTACTTCTGGGATACGGAGATCTACATTTTCCCGTTTTTCTTGTACAGCAAACCGGAGATCGCCAAGCAGCTGCTGGCCTACCGCTACGCCGGTCTTGAGCAGGCCCGCGCGCGCGCGCGCCAGATGTCGCATGCCAAAGGCGCGCTGTATCCGTGGCGTACCATCGCCGGCGAAGAGTGCTCCGCCTACTTCCCGGCCGGGACCGCGCAGTACCACATCAACGCCGATATCGCCTACTCCATCAAGCTGTATCTGGACGCCACCGGGGACCTCGATTACATGGCGTCGGCCGGCGCCGAAATCGTGCTGGAGACCGCGCGCATCTGGATCGGCATCGGCAACTACGACCGGGCCGGGCGCTTCTGCATCAACGAAGTGACGGGCCCCGACGAATATACGGCGCTGGTCAACAACAACTACTATACCAACGCCATGGCGCAGATGCACTTGCGCTTCGCGGCGGAGATTGTCGACACCCTGCGCGGCGCGCGGGCGCACGACTTCGAGCGCATCGCGCAAGCCATCGGCCTTGACGACGCCGAACCAGCCGCCTGGCGCCGCGCCGCCGGCCGCATGGCGCTGCCCTACGACGCCGCCCTCGGCATCCACGAGCAGGACGACAGCTTCCTCGGCAAGAAGCCATGGGATTTCGCCGCCACGCCGAAGGAAAATTATCCGCTGCTGCTCAATTACCACCCGCTGGTGATCTACCGCCACCAGGTCTGCAAGCAGGCCGACGTGGTGCTGGCGCTGCTGCTGCTGTCCGACCAGTTCACCCAGGACGACAAGAAGCGCGACTTCGACTATTACGAAGCGGTGACCACGCACGACTCGTCGCTGTCGTCCTGCATCTTCAGCATCATCGCCTCGGAAGTGGGCTACCACGACAAGGCCTACGACTACTTCATGGAGACCGCGCGCCTGGACCTGGACGACACGCACGGGAACACCCACTACGGCGTGCACACGGCGGCCATGGCCGGCACCTGGATGGGCGTGGCCTACGGCTTCGCCGGCATGCGCGTGACCGACGGCGCGTTGCGCTTCGCGCCCACCCTGCCGGCGCGCTGGCAGCACTACCAGTTCCAGATTCACATCCGCGGCGCGCTGCTGCAGGTGCGCGTCGACACGAGCCACGCGCGCTATACCTTGCTGGAAGGCGAAGCGCTGGGGCTGACCCATTGCGGCGAGCGCGTGGCGCTGACCCGCGCCGCGCCATCGATATCGATCGCGCGTTCCATCCAGGAGGAAAAGGCATGAGCAGGTTCAAGGCAGTGATTTTCGATCTCGATGGTGTCATCACCGACACCGCGCATTATCATTACCTGGCGTGGAAGCGGCTGGCCGAATCGGAAGGCGTGCATTTCGACGAAGCGTTCAACGAGCAGCTGAAAGGCATCGACCGTATGGGATCGCTCAATCTGATCCTGGCCGGCGCCGCGCGCAGCTACAGCGATGAACAAAAGCTGGCGCTGGCCGAAGCCAAGAACCGCCACTATCAGGAACTGATCGCCACCATGTCGGCGGCCGACCTGCTGCCGGGCGCGGTCGAGGCGCTGGCGGCGGTACGCGCGGCGGGCTTGCGCATCGGCCTTGCCTCGGTGAGCAAGAACGCGTTCACGGTGCTCGAACGACTCGGCATCCGCGATCGTTTCGACTACGTGGTCGATGCCGCGCTGATCGCCAACAGCAAGCCGCATCCGGAGATTTTCCTGACGGCGGCGCGTGAACTGGGCGTGACGCCGGGCGACTGCCTTGGCGTGGAAGATGCGGTGGCCGGCGTGGCGTCGATCCAGAGCGCCGGCATGTGGGCACTCGGTATCGGCAGCCCGGACGTGCTCACGCAAGCCGACCGGGTCATCCCGGCGCTGGACCGCTTCAAGCTGGAGGATTACCGGTAAGCGTCCAGCAGGTCCGTCGTAGAACACAGAATAAAAAATACAATGGAGACAGCGTGAAAAACCAACGCATCATGTTAGCCCTTTTTCTGATTTACTTTGTCTTTGCGATCCTGCTTAACAGCGTCGGCACGGTCATCCTCCAGGTCATCGGCAACTACGGCGCGAGCAAATCGAGCGCCAGCATTTTGGAAGCGTTCAAGGACTTGCCGATCGCGGTCGTGTCGTTCCTGGTGGCGTCCTTCCTGCCCCGCATCGGCTACAAGAACGCCATGCTCGCGGCACTGGCGCTGGTCACCGCGGCCAGCATCGCCATGCCGCTGGTACCGGCCTTCTGGACCGCCAAGCTGCTGTTCCTTTGCGTTGGCGTGGCGTTCGCGCTGGTCAAGGTATCGGTGTATTCCACCCTGGGCCTGATCGCGCGCGACCGCCGCCACCATGCCGGCATCATGAATACCCTGGAAGGTGTGTTCATGGTGGGCGTGCTGAGCGCCTACTGGATCTTCGGCTATTTCATCGATTCGTCCGACCCCGCTTCGCGCAGCTGGCTGCGGGTGTACTGGGTGCTGGCGGCGCTGTGCGCCGTCACCTTCGTGCTGGTGCTGTCCACCTCTTTCGACGAAGACACGGCGCAGCTGCCGCCGGGCCGCAGCCGCTGGGACGACTTTACCGCCATGCTCAAGCTGTTCTTCAAGCCGCTGGTGTGCGTGTTCGTCATGACCGCCTTCCTGTATGTGCTGATCGAGCAAAGCGTGGGCACCTGGCTGCCGACCTTTAACAATGAAATCCTCAAGCTGCCGGCGGCCATGAGCGTGCAGGTAACCAGTATCTTCGCCGCCTGCCTCGCCATCGGCCGCCTGTCGGCCGGCGTGGTGATGCGCAAGATGAACTGGTACCCGGTGATGAACATCTGCGTGATCGGCATGGCCGCCATGGTGCTGCTGGCGCTGCCGCTCACGCATGACGTGGTGGCCGACCCGAACATCACCTGGTCCAGCGCCCCGCTGGCGACCTTCCTGTTCCCGCTGATTGGCCTGTTCATGGCGCCGATTTACCCGGGCATCAATTCGGTCATGCTCAGTTCCCTGCCGCCGCACCAGCACTCGTCGATGACCGGGCTGCTGGTGATTTTTTCGGCGCTGGGCGGCACCACCGGGTCGTTCATCACCGGCTACGTGTTCGGCAATTTCAGCGGCCACTTCGCGTTCTACCTGACCCTGGTGCCGATCACCCTGGTGCTCGTCACCATGTACTTCTTTAAACGGCAGGTCGACCGTGCCGCATGACCCTGTTGCTATAATTGCCGTCTTTACGACATCGCCCCACGAAGTTCGACCATGAATCTCAAGAGCCTGGCCCGTACGCTCGGGATTTCAAAGACCACCGTCAGCCGTGCCCTGAACGGCTACCCCGAAGTCAACGTCCACACGCGCGAGCGGGTGCTGGCGGCGGCCAAGGAAGCCGGCTACGAAGCCAATCCCATGGCGCGCAGCCTGGCGGTGGGGCGCACCAATGTCTTCGGCATCATCTATCCGCTGCTGCCGAGCGACCTGGGCGACCCGATGTTTTTGGGCGTGGTGGGCGGCATGTCGGCCGCGCTTGAAAAGAGCAAGATGAACCTGATCATCGCGCCGGTGTCGCCGCAAAACGAGCTGCCGTCGTACGAGCAGATGGTGCGCGGGCGCCGCGTCGATGGCCTGGTGGTCAGCCGCACCCTGGTGCACGACGAGCGCATCGCCTATCTGGTGAAGAAGGGCTTTCCATTCGTGGCGCACGGCCGCACGCAACTCAAGCAGCCCTACGCATGGTTCGACTACGACAACGAGGCCGGCATCGGGCTTGCGTGCGCGCACCTGATTGAACATGGCCATAGCCGGATCGCGCTGGTGAGCGCGCCGCTCGAACTCAATTTCGCGTGCCAGCGCAAGAACAGCTTCATCGCCTGCATGCAGGCGGCGGGCCTTGCCGTCGATCCGCGTCATCTGGTCGACAACACGCTCGACCGCCGCACCGGCTACCAGGCAATGCAGGAGCTGCTGGCCTGCTCGCCGCGGCCGACCGCCGTCATCGTCGACAATCACCTCTCCGGGGTGGGCGCGGTGCGCGCGCTGCTCGATGCCGGCATCGAGATCGGCAAGGACATGTCCGTCATTGTCTGGGGCAGCATCGAGGACAGCCTGGTGGGATCGAACGTGACCACCATCGACCAGCCGGCCCCCAACGAAGCCGGCGCCAAGATGACCGAGATGCTCTCGGCGCTAGTGGCGGGCACGCCGCCGGCGCAGTTGCAGGTCTTGTGGCAACCGGTGCTGCTGCCCGGTGCGACTGTCGGGCGCTGCATCGGCTGATTGCAGCGCAGCATCCGCATTGACGTTCATGCAAAATTGCCTTACTCTCTACATGGGCGGATCCTTCAAGCCGGCGTGTTCTTGCCTCGTGTAAGGACAAGCCTCTACGGGGCTACCCCGTGGGATATTCATTGCTGTGCAATTCACCGCATGAGCCGCAATGCGCTTACGCGCATACAAGCTCATGCATCACGAGACTGGTTGAAGGCTCTCCGCCCCCCTCAAATGGCAGCCCCATGATTCCGAAAGACGCCGTCGCCCAGGCGCTCGCCGACACCATGCTGGCGCGCGACGCAACGCTCGCGGGCCTGATCGCCAGCGCGACCTGGGCGTTCGGCCATCCCTGGCCGTGGATACCGGACTTGTGCGAGCAAATCCACTCGCGCACCGCCGAACACTTTTACCATTTCAGCCGCCATGAACTGGCGCAGATCATTTTCGAGCTGGACGTGTTTCACGACGCCTGGGACGGTGACGGACCGGCGCCGGAGCTCGAACGCTACTGCCTCGACCTACCGCTGGTCCCGCCGCCGCCCGACTGGCTGGCCGCGCTCGCGCTGCCGGCGCTGCCATCGGTGGGCGGCCTGGCGCGCTGGCTGCGGCTGCGGGTCGACGACATCGCGTGGTTCGCCGACCAGTGGCGTGTTGATGCGGCGCCAGCTGCGCAAATGGAGCACTACCATTACCGCTGGGTGCCCAAGCGCAGCGGCGGCGTGCGCCTGATCGAAATCCCCAAGCAGCGCCTGCGCGCAATGCAGGCGACCATCTTGCGCGAACTGCTCGACCGCGTGCCCGCGCACCCGGCCGCACATGGCTTCCGGCGCGGGCATTCCTGCGTCACCCACGCGGCCCTGCATACCGGGCAGCGCGTGGTGATCCGCATGGATCTCAAGGATTTCTTCCCCAGCATTCCGGCCTCGCGCATTCACGCGCTGTTCGCCAAATTGGGCTATTCGCAGAGCGTGGCGGGCGTGCTGGCGCGCCTGTGCGTGAACCGCGTGCCGGCCGGCGTGCTGCGCGCACCCGTCGACGACAATGCGCTCACGTGGATGCAGCGCCAGGCACTGCGCACGCCCCACCTGCCGCAAGGCTCGCCCTGTTCGCCGGCCTTGGCCAACGCCTGCGCCTGGCGGCTCGATGTGCGTCTCGACACCTTGGCGCAGTCGCTCGGCGCGCGCTACAGCCGCTATGCGGACGACCTGGTGTTCTCCGGCGGACGCGCACTGGAACGCGCCATGGACCGCTTCCACGCGCAGGTCGGCGCCATCGCCATCGAGGAAGGCTTTGCCGTCAACGCGCGCAAGACGCGCATGATGCGCGCTGGCGTGCGCCAGCAGGTCACCGGCATCGTCGTCAACCGCCATCCCAACATCGCGCGCGACGAATTCGACCTGCTCAAAGCCACCCTGACCAACTGCGCCCGGCACGGACCACAGGCGCAGAACCGCGATCATCACCCCGACTTTCGCGCTTACCTCGCGGGCAAGGTCGCCTATGTAACCATGGTCAATCCGCAGCGTGGCCAGCGTTTGCAAGGCCTGTTCGAAACCATCGCCTGGCTATCCGCGCCTGGCCAGCCGGATAACAATAGCGGCAAGCAATATAATTTCCCATAATCACTTGGTCTGACCAAGATTGCTTTCTCAACTGTTCCCGGAGTGCGTAGTGACACCGAAGTCCCCCAACCCGTATACTGCGCCGAAGGCTTCATTCAAGGACGGCGTGGTGACAAACCGATGCTGGCGCGACGGCAAACTCCTGGTCGCGTCCCGCAGGGAAGTCCTGCCGCCGCGCTGCGTGAAATGCAACAAGCCGGCGGTGATGGACAAGCCGCGTTCCTTTTCCTGGCATCACCCCGGCTGGTACGTGCTGATTCCAGTCCTGGTGTACATCATGGCCAGCATGTTCGTCCGGAAAAGGGCGACCCTGGTGATCGGCCTTTGCGAGGAACACCGCCGCAAGCGCCGCAATGTGTCGCTGGCCGCGTATGGCCTTTTCGGGCTCGGTATCGTCGCCCTGTTCAAGGCGGTCAACCACGTCGATCCTAGGCTTGGATGGCTTGCCAGCCTGCTGATGGGGGGCGCTATGCTGCTCGCCATCGCCGGTCAGCATACCTTGCGTGTGGCAAGCATCACCCAGCATGAAATCCGCTTGAAAGGCTGCGGCCCCGCCTTTCTCGACTCGCTTCCGAACGCGCAGCCGGCAGCGCCTTCCCGACGGCCCCGGAGCATGCCGTGACACTGATATCCCCCAATCCCTATGCAGCGCCCAAGGCTTCCTTCGAGGCCTGGAACGGCGCACAGTGCGCGTATGAGAGCACGCAATGCTGGCGTCAGGAAGACATCCTGATTGCACCCGTGGACGCCTATCTGCCGCCGCGCTGCATCAAGTGCAACAAGCCCGCAAGCATGGACAGTCCGCGCGCCTATATGTGGCACCACCCCGGCTGGTATGCCTTGATCCCGATACTTGTCTATATGGTGGCCTGCCTATTTGTCAGGAAGAGAGCGGAGCTGGTCCTGGGCTTGTGCGACGAGCATCGCCGCCGGCGCCGCCATCGGTCGATGGCTGCGCACGCCGTCGGCGCATTCGGCGCCATCGCCCTGCTTGGTGCTGTGTTCCTGGGCAAATTCTGGCTCGCCTATCCCGCAGGAGTGCTGATATTGATGAGCGCCGCGCTCGCCCTATCCGGCCAACACCTCCTGCGGCCAGTGCGCATAACCGAGCAGGAAATCCACCTGAAAGGCTGCGGTTCCGCTTTTCTCGATTCGCTACCGCCACGCTGCCATACCTAAGGCAGGACTTGGGTCAGCATGCGGCGGCACGCAAGACGTGTTATCGCATGCGCCGGCAGCACGTCTATAGCGCCCGTGCCTGAGGCCAGGGTACAGGTCGACGTGATCACGAGCAAGCGGGTGATGAAGACTGAATCTGAGCTACCCACGGGCGAGGCGTACGGCGATTTCGTCCGTACTATTCTTGCCCCGTAAACACCGGCCAGCGTCCTGCCTCTCCACCGATGGTGGAGTTTATCTGGATGATTCGCTCGCTAAAGTTGATACATCGTACGATGTGTGGATCTGACATTGCCCACCGGCTCATCGGCATTGCGGTGCGTGTGGGATATAATTCTTGCGGACAATCTACATCGTTGTTCTTAATATTCGTGCAACAAAAATGCCCATGGCGGTTCTTGGATAGCGCCTCTCCAGCTCTCGAATGTGCATGTATTTTTGCTAAATAATTCAAAATGACTACTTGCTCATGAAGGAACGTACATGAAACAAACCTGCTCTATCCTTATCCTCCTTGCCTTAGGTTTATCAGGATGTGCCGCGCCAGTTCCACGAGTTGACATTGAAACCGTTCAGGTAAGCAATCCAATCAAGCTATCTCCCGGGACATCCAGGAAAATTTATGTTGCGGATTTAGTTGATAAGTTGAGTTCGTTGAAAATAGGACAGGCTGAGAGTGGAACGCTGTGCGTAGGCGGTACTGAACTTTTATGGACCGGCAACGTCGCAATAAGGAACTTGATGAGTTCGCAGGTAAGGGAAGAGTTACTGTCTAACGGATATGCCGTCTCGACCAGTCTTCTTGCCATTGCTTCCGAGCGAGATGCGGACGTGGTGGTTGGCGTCGCACTCACCGATATAAAAGGGAACATTTGTTCTGCGTTAAATACCGGGACGAAGGGTGAGGTATTCGCAGAGCTCAGCTGGGAAGTATTTGACAAGGCGAGCGCAAAGACGGTGCTTCTGAAATCCAAAGGAACAAGCAAATTCGACGACTTTAGTCGAACCGGCGATCCCGATATTTATCTTAAAGCGGTCCAAGTTGCGACGCGAAATTTTCTTAGTAATGAAGAGTTTGCGAAATTGGTAGGGAAAAAATAGTAGAGGCCAACTCACTACGCCGTGCAATGGTGTGCGGTGCAATGACGCAGCGAGGCCGTTGCAAGCAAGCGGGTAATTAAAACGGAATTGCCCATGGGCGAGGAATGCGACGATTTATTCCGCACGATCCTCGCCCGGTAAACTTACATATTGCGCCGGTACTGCCCACCCACCTCGAACAGCGCCGTCGTAATCTGCCCCAGCGAGCAAACCCGCACCGCTTCCATCAGCTTCTCGAACACGTTCGCATTGTCGATGGCGGCCTGCTGCAACGCCGCCAGCACTTGCGGCGCCTGCTCGGCGTTGCGGCGATGGAAGTCGTCCAGGCGCGTCAACTGCGACTGCTTTTCCTCGTCCGTCGAGCGTGCCAGTTCGATCTTTTGCGGGGTGTCGTTGGCCTTCGGATTGCGGAAGGTGTTCACGCCGATGATCGGCAAGGTGCCATCGTGCTTCTGGTGCTCGTACAGCATCGACTCTTCCTGGATCTTGCCGCGCTGGTAGCCGGTTTCCATGGCACCCAACACGCCGCCACGTTCGGCGATGCGTTCGAACTCCTGCAGCACCGCTTCTTCCACCAGATCGGTCAGTTCCTCGATGATGAACGAACCCTGGTTCGGATTCTCGTTCTTGGCCAGGCCCCATTCGCGGTTGATGATCAGCTGGATCGCCAGCGCGCGCCGCACCGATTCGTCGGTCGGCGTGGTGATCGCCTCGTCGTACGCATTGGTGTGCAGGCTGTTGCAGTTATCGTAGATCGCAATCAGCGCCTGCAAGGTGGTGCGGATATCGTTGAAGTCGATCTCTTGCGCGTGCAGCGAGCGTCCCGAGGTCTGGATGTGGTACTTGAGCTTCTGGCTGCGGTCGTTGGCGCCGTACTTGTCGCGCATCGCCACCGCCCACAGGCGGCGCGCCACCCGGCCCAGTACCGTGTATTCCGGGTCCATGCCGTTACTGAAGAAGAACGACAGGTTCGGCGCAAAATCGTCGATGTGCATGCCGCGCGCCAGGTAGGCTTCCACGAACGTGAAGCCGTTCGAGAGCGTGAACGCCAGCTGCGAAATCGGGTTTGCACCCGCTTCGGCGATGTGGTATCCGGAGATCGACACCGAGTAGAAATTGCGCACCTGGTGATGCACGAAATACTCCTGGATGTCGCCCATGACTTTCAGCGAAAACTCGGTCGAGAAGATGCAGGTGTTCTGGCCCTGGTCTTCCTTGAGAATGTCGGCCTGCACCGTGCCGCGCACGTTTTGCAGCACCCAGGCGCGGATTTTCGCTGCTTCGTCATCGGTCGGCTGGCGCTTGTTCTCGACCACGAACTTGTCGATCTGCTGGTCGATGGCGGTGTTCATGAACATCGCCAGGATGGTCGGCGCCGGGCCGTTGATCGTCATCGATACCGAGGTGCTCGGGCTGCACAGGTTAAAGCCGTCGTACAGCACCTTCATGTCGTCCAGGGTGGCGATGGACACGCCCGAGTTGCCGACCTTGCCGTAAATGTCCGGGCGCAGCGCCGGATCGGCGCCGTACAGGGTGACGGAATCGAATGCGGTCGACAGGCGCTTGGCGTCCATGCCTTCCGACACCAGCTTGAAGCGGCGGTTGGTGCGGAACGAATCGCCTTCGCCGGCGAACATGCGGGTCGGATCTTCGCCTTCGCGCTTGAACGCGAATACGCCGGCCGTGAACGGGAACGAGCCAGGTACGTTTTCCAGCATCAGGAAGCGCAGCACTTCGCCGTGGTCTTCGTAGCGCGGCAGCGCCACCTTGCGGATCTTGGTGCCCGACAGCGTGTGAGCGATCAGGCGCGTGCGGATTTCCTTGTCGCGGATCTTGACCACGTAATCGTCGCCCGCGTACGCGGCCTGCATTTCGGGCCACATCGCCAGCAGTTTCTTGGCGGTGGCGTCGAGGGCGTTGTCGCGCTCCGTGATCAGTTCGTCGAAATCGGCCGTTTTGGATGCCAGCGCCAGCATGCGTTTTGCTTCCGTCAGTTGCTGGCGCTCGCGTGCCAGCTTGACCTGTTTCGACGCGTTCTTGTGGTAGCCGCGCACCGTATCGGCGATTTCGGCCAGATAGCGCGCGCGTGCCGGCGGCACGATCACGTGCTTGCCGCTCGAATGGCGGATGTCCATCCGCGGCAGCTTGCCCGGCGCGATGTGCAGGCCGAATTCGCCCAGTTTCGGCAGCAGGCCGAGATACAGGGCAGTCACGCCATCGTCATTGAAGCGCGACGCCTGGGTGCCGTACACCGGCATTTCCTCGGGACGCTTGCTCCACATTTCGCGGTTGCGCTGGTACTGCTTGGCGACGTCGCGCAGCGCGTCGAGCGAGCCTTTGCGGTCGAATTTGTTGATCGCGATGAAGTCGGCGAAGTCCAGCATGTCGATTTTTTCGAGCTGGGACGCGGCGCCGAATTCCGGCGTCATCACGTACATCGACACGTCCACGTGCGGCACGATGGCGGCGTCGCCCTGGCCGATGCCGGACGTTTCGACGATCACCAGGTCAAAGCCGGCCACCTTGCAGGCGGCGATCACGTCGGGCAGCGCCTGCGAGATTTCGGAACCGGCTTCGCGCGTGGCGAGCGAGCGCATAAATACACGAGACTGCGCGCCCGCCTGGCCATTCCACGGATTGATCGCGTTCATGCGAATGCGGTCGCCCAGCAGCGCACCGCCCGATTTGCGGCGCGACGGGTCGATCGAGATGATCGCGATATTGAGCGCATCGTTTTGGTCGAGGCGGATGCGGCGGATCAGTTCGTCGGTCAGCGACGACTTGCCGGCGCCGCCGGTGCCGGTGATGCCCAGGGTCGGCACGTGCAGTCCTTCGGCCGCGTCGACAATCGCCTTGCGCAGTTCGGGCGTGGCCTTCTCGTTTTCGAGCGCGGTGATCAGCTGCGCCAGCGGGCGGTGGCGCGAGGCCACGTCGCCCTGCCGCAGCGGCGCCAGGGTGGTCGGGGAATAGGTGGACAGGTCGATGTCGCAGGTCTGGATCATCGACTGGATCATGCCGACCAAACCCATGCGCTGGCCGTCTTCAGGGCTGAAGATGCGGGTAACGCCGTAGGCATGCAGGTCCGCGATTTCGTCGGGGACGATCACGCCGCCGCCGCCGCCGAACACCTTGATGTGGGCGCCGCCGCGTTCCTTGAGCAGGTCGATCATGTACTTGAAGTATTCGACGTGGCCACCCTGGTAGCTGGAGATGGCGATGCCTTGCACGTCTTCAGCCAGCGCCGCGGTGACGACTTCGTCGACCGAGCGGTTGTGGCCCAGGTGGACCACTTCGACGCCGTTGGACTGCAGGATGCGGCGCATGATGTTGATCGATGCGTCGTGGCCGTCGAACAGCGAGGCGGCGGTGACGAAGCGGACTTTGTTGGCCAGTTTCGGCTGTTCGGGGAGATTCAGTTTGGCGGCGGGAGTCAGGTCGTTCATGATGATCCTTGCGATATCGTTCTTGTAAGGTATATGACGTTTACGTAAACGTCAAGCGACGTGTCCGTAATAGGCGGAGCGGGAATATCCCCCCGTCGTTCCCGCGCAGGTCCCAGTTTCTATGAAACTCCTGAAATCTCTTGGAACTGTGCAAAGTGCGAGGGCGCTTCCAAATGGCGCTAACCTAAGCTCCGTCATTCCTGCCATTGGCAGAAATGACTTCCCGCGCAGGCGGGAATCCATAGCACATTCGTATATCGACGGTGCTATGGGGGAAACGCATGCGTTTCCGCCTGCGCGGGAGCGACGGTTTCGAGGTTTGTAGTCGCAAAGCTGCTCAAATTAGCGGCAAAGACTAGTTCCTGGAGAGGCGGGAACCCAAGTGTGTCAGCGTAGGGCACGAACTTGGGTCCCCGCCTTCGCGGGGAGTCGGTTCCGGCAGTGCCGGAGACGACGGAGCCGGGGCTAGCGGGAGCGGGGGGCGCTGGTGTCAGCGACGATTATGCCGCGTGCTTGCGCGCCTCATCCCCCAGCAGCCGCGCCTTCTCCACGCGGAACTGCGCCACTGCCTTTTCCTTCACATGTCCATACCCGCGAATATGCTCCGGCAGGTTGGCCAGTTCCACCGCGGTCGCGTGATTGTCCGCATTCAGGCCAGCGACCAAACCTTCGATCATCTGGCGATACTCCACAATCAGCGCGCGCTCCATCTTGCGCTCCTCGGTGCGCCCGAAAATATCGAACGCTCCGCCACGCAGGCCCTTGAACTTGGCCAGCAGCGCGAACGCCTTCCACATCCACGAGCCGAATTCCGCCTTCACCAGATGCCCCTTGGCGTCCTTCTTGGCGAACATCGGCGGCGCCAGGTTGAACTTGACCGAGAAATCGCCCTCGAACTGCGACTTGAGCTGCTCGACAAAGCGGCCATCGGTGTACAGGCGCGCCACTTCATATTCGTCCTTGTACGCCATCAGCTTGAAGTAGTACTTGGCCACGGCCGTCGACAGCCGGTTGCCCAGTCCCTGCGCCGTTTCCGCCGCGCGCACCTTGGCCACCAGCTGCTCGTAGATCGCCGCATACGCGCCATCCTGGTACTCGGTCAGGAACTCGACGCGCTTCTTGATGATGTTTTCCAGGCTTTGCGGCATCTGCACCACGATGGCCTGGGTCGGCGTGGCCACCTTCTCCACGCCCTTCAGGTCCACGGCGGCGCGGCGGCCCCACAGGAAGCTTTTCTTGTTCGGCTCCACACCCACGCCATTTAACTCGATGGCGCGCAGCAGCGACGCCTCGGTCAGTGGAATGCGGCCCTTCTGCCACGCATAACCCATCATGAACAGGTTGGCGGCGATCGAGTCGCCCATCAGCGCCGTTGCCAGCTTGGTCGCGTCGATGAAGTCAGCCGCGTCAATGGCCGGCGCACCCACCGATTCCATGATCAGCGCGCGCACTTCCGCCGCCGGATACTCCCAGTCGGCCTGCTGTGCGAACGTGCCGGGTGGCTGCTCGTGCAGGTTGATCACGGCCATGGTCCGGCCCGGACGCATCTTGGAAATCGCATCTTGCGCGCCGGCCGTCAGCATGTCGCAGCCGAGGATCAGGTCCGCTTCGCCGGTGGCGATGCGCTGCGCGCGCAGATGGTCGGGCGAACGCGCCACCTTCACGTGCGAGGTGACCGAACCGTTTTTCTGCGACATGCCGGTCATGTCCAGCACCGAGGCGCCCTTGCCTTCGAGGTGGGCGGCCATGCCCATCAGCGCGCCGACGGTGATCACGCCGGTGCCGCCGATGCCGTTGATCAGGATGTTGTACGGCTGGTCGATATTCGGCAGCACCGGTTCCGGCAGCGCACCGAAACCGTCGTCCACGTTCCCCTTGGTCACGCCAGTCTTGGTCTTCTTGAGCGTGCCGCCTTCGACGGTCACGAAACTCGGGCAAAAGCCCTTCACGCACGAGTAGTCCTTGTTGCAGGACGATTGGTCGATGGTGCGCTTGCGACCGAACTCGGTTTCCTTCGGCAGGATCGACACGCAGTTCGACTGCACGCCGCAGTCGCCGCAGCCTTCGCACACGGCGTCGTTGATGACCATGCGCTTGTTGGGGTCGGGGAATTCGCCCTTTTTGCGGCGCCGGCGCTTTTCGGCCGCGCAGGTCTGGTCGTAGATCAGCACCGACACGCCTTTGACTTCGCGCAGTTCGCGCTGGACCGCGTCCATCTCCTTGCGGTCATGCAGGGTCACGATGGACGGCAGCGAGGAACGGTCGCTGTAGCGCGACAAATCCTCGGTGACCAGCGCGATGCGCTTGATGCCTTCGGCCGCCATCTGCTGGGCGATCATCGGCACCGAGGTCTGGCCGTCGACCGGCTGGCCGCCCGTCATCGCTACCGCGTCGTTATACAAGATCTTGTAGGTCATGTTGACGTTGGCCGCCACCGCCGCGCGGATCGCCAGGTAACCGGAGTGGAAGTAGGTGCCGTCGCCCAGGTTCTGGAACACGTGCGGCACTTCGGAGAAGGCTTGCTGGCCGATCCACGGCGCGCCTTCGCCGCCCATGTGGGTGGTCAGCTTGTTCATGCCCGGGTAGATCGCGGTGGCCATCACGTGGCAGCCGATGCCGGCCAGCGCGAAGCTGCCGTCCGGGACCTTGGTCGAGGTATTGTGCGGGCATCCGGAGCAGTAGAAGGCGGGGCGGAACGGCGTGTTGATGGCCTTGCGCAGCACCGCATCCTTGGCGTCCAGGAAGGTCAGGCGTGCCTTGATCAAGTCGCAGGTGCGCGCGTCGGTGATCAGGCGCGAGATGCGCGAGGCGATCACGCGCGCCACCTGCGAGACCGAGAAGTCGGCCTTGGAAGTGAGCAGCCATTCGCCGCGCGGGGCCACCCATTCGCCTTTTTCGTCGAACTTGCCGATCACTTTCGGGCGCACATCGTCGCGCCAGTTGTACAGTTGCTCCTTGAGCTGGTACTCGACGATCTGGCGTTTTTCCTCGACCACCAGGATTTCATCGAGCCCCTGCGCGAATTCGCGCACGCTGTCCGGCTCCAGCGGCCATGGCATGGCGACCTTGAACAGGCGCAGGCCGACGTCGGCCGCCATCTTCTCGTCGATGCCCAGTTCTTCGAGCGCTTCGAGCACGTCCAGGTAGGATTTGCCGGACGCGATGATGCCCAGTTTGGCGTTGGCGCTGTCGATGGTGGTGTGATTGAGCTTGTTCTCGCGCGCATAGGCCAGCGCGGCGTAGATCTTATAGTCCTGCATCAGCGCTTCCTGCTTGCGCGCCTGCAGGCCGAGCGGGTCGGACGACAGGCGCGTATTCAGGCCGCCTTCCGGCATCACGAAGTCCTGCGGAAGCTTCACTTGCACACGGAATGGATTGGCGTCCACCGAGGCGCTCGATTCGACCGTGTCGGCCAGCGCCTTGAAGGCCACCGTGCAGCCGGAAAAACGCGACATGGCCCAGCCGTGCACGCCCAGGTCCAGGTATTCCTGCACATTGCATGGGTACAGCACCGGCACCATGCAGGCCGAGAAGATGTGGTCCGACTGGTGCGGCAGGGTCGACGAATAGGCGCCATGGTCGTCGCCAGCCACCAGCAGCACGCCGCCGTGCTTCGACGTGCCGGCGTGGTTCATGTGCTTGAAGACGTCGCCGCAGCGGTCCACACCCGGGCCTTTGCCGTACCACATGGCGAACACGCCGTCGTATTTGGCCGGGCCGATCAGGTCGACCGTCTGCGAGCCCCACACGGCGGTCGCGGCCAGGTCTTCGTTCACACCAGGCACGAATTTCACGTGATGGGCTTCGAGGTGGGCCTTGGCCTTCCACAGGTTTTCATCGAGACCGCCCAGGGGCGAGCCGCGGTAGCCGGAAATGAAGCCGGCCGTGTTCAGGCCGGCGGCCTGGTCGCGTTCGCGCTGCATCATCGGGAGGCGCACCAGCGCCTGGATACCGGACAGGAAAATATTGCCCGTGGTCGCCGTGTATTTGTCGTCGAGGGTGACCGTGGTCAGGCGTGAAGCGACGTCCTGCGGGGCAGGCGCCGTTGCCGTGGTATCTGGCATGGTGAGTCTCCAAAATGGTATTCGGGATGTCGCCCCGCCAGGACGGCGCCGGGTAAGCGCCTTGGTGACGGGGTGGGGTGCCGCTTTAATGCGGCTTGTTTTACAGCGTGATTCTACAAGACTATCCGGTATGGATCGCCATTGGCGTGGAGTGTATGGCCTTCACGCGCGCAGGGGAAATACGGTTTCGGGATGGGGGTATAAGAAAAAATGATGGCTTGCGCCTGCTGCGACTTATTTGAGCAGGCGCGCGCCCGGCCATGCGCCGCCGGCGCACAGTTCTTCGGTCACCTGGTGCACCAGACGCTTGACCGCAGCGGCGGCGTTGGTCAGGGGGATATTGCGCGAGGCGCACAGGGTCACCGTACGCGCCAGCGCCGGGCTGTGGATAGCCCGGGCCAGCATGGCGCCGCCTTCGATGTCGGCCAGCAGCGGGGCCACCGGCAGGATGGTGGCGCCCATGTCGGCCAGGATCGCCGACTTGAGGATGGCGATCGAGTTGATTTCGATCACGTGCGACAGCTGCAGGCCGGCCTCGCGCGCCACGTTTTCGATGCGCGGACGCACCCCTTGCTGCTGGGCCGGCAGGATCAAGGTGGTGGCCAGCGCGTCGGCCAGCGCCACCCGCTCGCCCGGCGGACTGAACGCCGAACCGGCGCGGCAGATGAAACTGAGCTCCTCCTCGACCAGCGCGCTGCTGGCGAAGGCCCCCAGCTGGCCATCGTCGAACAGCACCGCCAGGTTGATCCGGCCCGACTTCAGCTGTTCGTTCAGATTGCCGGATAACTCTTCGGTCAGCTGCAGGGTGATTTCCGGATAGGTATTGCGCGCTGCCATCAGTAAGGGCAGGGCGAGGGCGCCCGAGATGCTGTGTGGCAGCCCCAGGGTGACACTGCCCGAGGGCCTGGTGGTGGACTGGATCACGGCCGAACGGGCGTCGCCGACCTGCTTGAGGATCGCCAGCGCATGCTCGTAGAACACCTTGCCGGCGTCGGTGGTGAGCACGCCCTGGGCCGAGCGGTGCAGCAGTTGCGCGCCGAGGTCGTCTTCGAGCCGGCGCAACTGCTGGGTCAGGGCCGGCTGGGCCACATGCAGCACCAGCGCCGCGCGCGACAGCGAGCCGTGATCGACAATGGCAACGTAATAGCGCAGCTGGCGTAATTCCATGGTCGTCCGGGGTTATTAGTGAATTTCGGCAAGTATAAATGTATAAAAGAAATATTGACGTTATACTGTCGTTGTCGCCGCGATTGCGCGAGATTACACCACAGACGGACAAACCCATGCTCAAGAAAGTCGATGCTTCCCAACTCAGGCCCGGCATGTACATCCATGACCTGAGCTGCGACTGGATGACGCACCCCTTCGTGCGCAACCGTTTCCTGCTGACCAGCGACGAGGAAATCCGCAAGATCATGGATGCCGGCATTCATGACGTGGTCATCGATAGCAGCAGGGGGCTCGACGTCGACCATGCGCCCACGCTCGAGGAAACGCGCGAGCGCACCGAAGAGGCGCTGGTGGCCATCGCCGCGCCGCCGGTGCTCGTCACCCGCACCAGCCTAGCCGAGGAACTCAAGCGCGCCGCCGTGATCCGCCACCAGGCGAGCGGGCTGGTGCGCACGGTGATGCAGGATGCGCGGCTGGGCAAGGCCATCGAACTCGACAACGTTTCGCCGGTGGTGCAGAACATCACCGAATCAATCCTGCGTAATCCCGGCGCGCTGATGGGCCTGCTGCGCATCAAGACCAAGGATGACTACACCTTTTTGCATTCGGTCAGCGTGTGTACCCTGCTGGTGGCGTTTTGCCGTTCGCGCGGGATGGATGCCCATACCACCCACCAGGCCGGCCTGGGCGGGCTGCTGCACGATACCGGCAAGGCGCTGGTGCCGGACCATATCCTCAACAAGCCCGGCCCGCTGACGGACGAGGAGTTCGCCATCGTCAGGAAGCACCCGCGCGACGGCTACGATATTTTGGTCAAGTCGCCCGACGTGAGCGCGATCGCGCTCGACATCACCTTGCATCACCACGAGCGGCGCGACGGCAGCGGCTATCCGGACCAGCAGGGCGAGGGCGCCATCAGCGAGCTGGCGCAGATGGCGGCCATCGTCGATGTGTACGACGCCATCACGGCCGACCGCTGCTATCACAAGGGCATGCCGGCGGCCGAAGCGTTGCGCAAGATTTATGAGTGGAGCAAGTTCCACTTTCATCCCACCTACGCCCAGGAATTCATGCGCTGTGTCGGGATTTATCCGGTGGGAACCATGGTGATGCTGGAATCGGGGCGGCTGGCGGTGGTGATCGCGCCCCACGAAACCAATCTGCTGGCGCCCAAGGTGAATGTGTTTTTCAACACCAGGCGCAATGTGTATATCAAGCCGGAAACGGTGGACTTGTCGCGCCCGCTGGGCTTCGGCGGCGGCGACAAGATCGTCCGTCCCGAATCGCCCCAGAAGTGGCAGGTCGACCCGATGCGCTTCCTCGGCGTCGACTAGCCGTCCGGCGCGATGGCTAGAAGAACTCGGCCGTATCGTTCGACGCCACCGCTTGCAGCAGCCCGCCCGAGACCAGCTCGTCGTAGTGGCAAGCCTGGTTGCGCCCATGGCTCTTGGCGTAGTACAGCGCCTGGTCGGCATGCCCGAGAATGATCACCGGCGACTCGAATGGGCTGATGCTGACGAAGCCGACGCTCACCGTCACCTGCCCGACCTGCGGAAAATCGTGCGTTTCGACATTCGTGCGGAAGCGGTCGATGATTTTTTGCGCATTGTCCAAGGTCGTCGAGCGCAGCAGCACCACGAATTCTTCGCCGCCGAAACGGAACACCCGGTCCTGCGAGCGGAACGACGATTGCAGCAGGTTGGCGATCAGGATCAGCACTTCATCGCCGTACAGATGGCCGAATTTGTCGTTGACCAGCTTGAAATGGTCGACATCGACCACGGCCAGCCACTGCTTTTGGGCATCGGATTGCTGGCGCCGCTCTTCCTGGCCCGGTTCCAGCGACTCTTGCTCGGCGGTGACATGCAGCATCTTGGCCAGCTGGTCGTCGAAGGTCTTGCGGTTGAGCAGGCCCGTGAGCGAATCGCGTTCGCTGTAGTCGAGCAGGTTCTGGAAGTTGCGGTACACGCTGACGATGCCGCCGATGACGTGGATGGTGTCGCTCGTGTACGGGGTCGGATGCAGGATTTCGAGGCAGGTGTCGACCTTTTCGCCGATCCAGATCGGCAGCCACAAGGTGCGCTTGCCGTCCGCCGAGAGGCCCTCCGCGCTGGTGTCATTGTTGGCGATGCAGGCGGCCAGGGCCGGGAAACTGCTGATCGGCTCGCCCGGGGCATTCGCATCGGCATGCTCTTCCATGCGGGCGGCGCCGCCGGCGCAGATGCTGGCGCGCACGCGCACATACAGGTCCCCACGCACATGCACGATGGTCAGCACGCGCGTCTGCGACGCCTGTGCCAGCTCCTGAACCGCCGAGATCACCGAGATGTCGAGCATCGTGTGGTCGCGGTGGCCAGTCATGTCCACCATGTGTTTAAGAAGGGAATCCATGTCGTTCTCAGAAATGTAAATCAAACAACTACCACTTAGCGGAAGAATCGATGTTCATCGACGTAGGCGCAGACTAGTGTACCTGATCGCCGGGCGCGTGCCGCTTGGCATATCGTGCCGGCGCGCGGTATTGCCTGATTGGCAATTGTCGTGCATAAACGCTCGCGCTCACCCGATTCTACCGTTGTGCAGCGCCTTGCGGCTCACCGCACAGCAACTTTTTCGCCATCTTGTCGTATATCGACCGTTTCCATGATAGCAAAACTAATACCTTAGAGGAAAGTTGTGTGAAGTCAAGTTGATGATTTCTCAGCTGCATATAGTGGGCTCAATGGCGGAAAAATTGAAGTACAGCAGCAACGTACCTCAAGGCAAGGCAGCAACGACGCCGAACCCGTGCCAGATGTTGGCAGTCCTTAACCAACCGGAGGTCACCATGAGCACCATCACCACCGCAGTGCAAGCCTTTATCAACGACGAAGATGGCGCCACCGCCATCGAGTACGGGCTGATCGCAGCCCTGATCGCCGTTGCGATCGTCTCGTCGCTGCAAGATGTGCAGGCGCAACTGAAAATCTTGTTCAAGTCGGTTGTCGACGGCCTGAAAGGCTAAGGCGTCCCAGGCCCCACCTGAGCCGTTGTTTGCTGCACCACGCCTCCCGGGACAGGGCCCTGTCTCGGGGGGCATTTTTTCGTGAGTTGCCCATGCCTGCCTTGACGCTCCCCCACTATGTTTTGATTGCCTTGCTGCTCGCGGCCGCCGCCAGCGACCTGGCCTCGCGCCGCATTCCCAACCGCCTGCTCGCCGCCGGCCTGGTCTGCGCCGCCATCCTGCATCTGTGTTCCGACACGCCGCTGGCGTTGCTCAGCACGGGTCTGGCCGGCTTCGGCACGGGCCTGTTGCTGTTCCTGCCCCTGTACTGTCTGCGCGGCATGGCCGCTGGCGACGTCAAGCTGATGGCCACCGTGGGCGCCTTTACCGGCCCCGCCCTGGCCCTGCAGATCGCCCTGGCCACGTTTTGCGCCGGCGGCGTCATGGCGCTGATGATGATCGTCGCCAGCGGACGTTTGCGCGACACCGCCATCAACCTGATGTCACTGCTGCGCCCCCTGTTCCTGCGCATGGGCGGCATGCCGCTCGCGGCCGAACCGATGCCGACCCCGAGTGTGGGAAATATGCCATACGCAGTCGCCATCGCCGCCGGCACCTTCTTTACTCTGGCTCAGCCCTGGTTGTAAGTTTCCCTACGGTCAGAGCTTGCTGTTTATCAAATCGGTCAAGGGAGGGGTGGCTAAAATAAATTGTGCCTTTTGGAAACGCCACCTGCCTTGTTGAGGAACCCACATGAGTGACACCGCCCCGACCGGAGCGCTTCCGCCCAGCAGCCTGCGGGTGCGTACTCCTTCTTCCGACTACGGCATCAACAGCCTGCCGCCGCAGCCGCGCTGCGTGCGCGACACCGGCCTCGAACTGGGGCTGGTGATCGAACTGGTGGCCAAGGCGATGTATTCGATCGGCAAGATCCACCTGCCTGTGCTCACCGGCAAGCTCAAGCTGTCAATCAATGTCTTGCGCGAAGTGCTCGATGCCATGCAGGCCGACCATCTGGCCGAAGTGGCGGGGCGCGGCGATTCCGATCTGGACGTCCACTACCAGCTCACCGAGGGCGGGCGCCTGCGCGCGGCCGAGTTCCTGGCGCGCTGCCGTTATGTGGGACCGGCGCCGGTCACCCTGCAGGCTTACCGCGACCTGGCCGAGCGCCAGTCTAGCCGGCACGGCAAGGGTGCGCAGATCGGCATGGCCGAGATGGCCGCCGTCTTCGCCGACGATGTGCTCGACCCCGGCGTGCGCGATCTGCTCGGCGCGGCGCTGCAGTCGCGCCGTCCGCTGCTGCTGCACGGCCCTTCCGGCAGCGGCAAGACGACCCTGGCGCGCAAGCTGGGCCAGCTCCAGAGCGGGCTGGTGGCCATTCCGCATGCGATCCTGGCCGAGGGCCAACTCATCCAGTTCCACGACCCGGCCCTGCATGTGCCGGCCTCGCCCCTGCACCTGCGCCAGACCGAAGAACGGCGCAAGCCGGATGCGCGCTGGACCCTGTGCCAGCGCCCGGTGGTGCAGGTCGGCGCCGAACTGGGCTACGAGATGCTCGACCTGCGCCTGGACCAGGCCAGCGGCGTGTATCGCGCGCCGCCGCACTTCATGGCCAATAACGGCATCCTCGTGATCGACGACCTGGGCCGCCAGCGCATTCCCAGCGAAGAATTGCTCAACCGCTTCAACGCCCCGCTCGACAGCGGCAGCGACCAGCTCACCATCGAGGGCGGCTGCAAGATCGCGGTGCCGTTCGACGTCACCCTGGTGCTGGCCACCAACCTGACGCCGAACCTGCTGCTCGACGATGCCTTCCTGCGCCGCATCGGCTACAAGATCCTGGTCGGCCCGCTGTCCGAGGCGGCTTACGCCACCCTGTTCCGGCGCCAGTGCCACCAGCATGCGCTCGCTTGCGACGAGGCTGTACTGGAGTACCTGATGACGCGCCTGCATCGCGCCAGCGGCCGGCCGCTGCTGGCCAGCTATCCGGCCGAGCTGCTCGGGCGGCTCAACGATTTCGCCGCCTTCGCCGGCACCACGGCGCGCCTGAGCGCGGCGGCCATCGAGCAAGCCTGGCACAGCATGTCGCTCGGGCCGGGCACGCCGGCCAGCGCCCCGCTCCATCCGCCGATGTCGTTTTCAGCCGATAACGGCCCCACCTTGTACGAGAGGATCTCATGAAAAACAAACGCGCATTGCTGACCATGGGCGTGGCGGTCCTTCTGGGGATCGGCGCCGTCATCCTCGCCTCGCTGTGGCTGCTCGGGCAACCGGGCAACGCCGCCAGCCGGATCGTCGTCGCCGCCGGCGACATCAGCCGCGGCCAGCGCATTTCGCCCGACATGCTGCGCCTGGCCGACTGGCCCAGCGCGACCATGCCCAAGGATGCCTTCAAGGATAGCCTCAAGCTGAGCGACCGGGTGCTCAAGACCAACGTCCTCAAGGGCGAGCCGCTGACCGAAGCCAAGCTGGCCCCGGCCGGCACCCTGGGCGGCCTGTCGGCCCTGATCAGCGAAGGCAAGCGCGCCATCACGGTGCGGGTCAACGATGTCATCGGCGTGGCCGGCTTTGCGCTGCCGGGCAATTACGTCGACATCATCGTGCACACCGAACGCGATCCGGACGAGCAGGCCAGGCAAAACCGCAATGCGCTGCACATCTCCAAGATCGTGCTCGAACGCATCCTGGTGCTGGCCGTGGCCCAGGAAGTAAGCCGCGACGAAACCAAGCCGAAAGTGGTCAACGCCGTCACGCTCGAAGTCACGCCGGAGCAGGCCGAGGAACTCGACCTGGCGCGCGGGGTCGGCACCTTGTCGCTGGCGCTGCGCAACCAGGTCGATCCCGGCTCGCCGCAGACGGCCGGGGCCACCAAGGCCAGCCTGCTCGACGAGCCGGCCGCCGCCAGGCCGGCGCCGGCGTCCGCTCCCAAAGCGCCGCCAGCCCGGCCGCGCGCAGCCGTCCGTGCCGCCGCGCGCCCGGCCCCCGTGCTGGCGCATGCCAAGCGCGACTGCGTCAGCGTCTTGAACGGCGTGACCACATCACAAGAATGTTTTTGATTTTCGAGCAATCACCTTACAGGATGGCCGACATGAACAGATGTATCGAACCAGGCAAACCGACCCGCAGCGCCGCCGCCGTGCTCGGCGTGCTGCTGGCGCTGGCCGGCGCCAGCGCCCAGGCCGCCGCCGCCAAGGAGGCCCAGCCCCAGGCCGAGCGCGCCGACAGCGGCCCGCACTGCAGCGGCACAGCGGCGCGGCCCGGGAATATGACCTTAATGGTGGGCAAATCGAACCTGCTGCGCCTGCCCGAACCGGTGCGCAACCGCAGCATCGGCAACGCCGCCGTGGTGCAAGCCATGCTGGTCGCGCCCGACACCCTGTACCTGCTCGGGGTCGATATCGGCACCACCAATATGATTGTGCAGGGCAAGAGCGGCGCCTGCAGCATCGTCGACATCGTGGTCGGCATGGACCCGGCCGCGCTGCAAGCGAGCCTGGCGGCCCTGATGCCGGAAGAAAAAGAGATCCGCGTGCACAGCGCCGCCGACTCGCTGGTGCTGAGCGGCACCGTGGCCGACGGCGCCGCCGTGCAGCGCGCAGTCGAGCTGGCGACCGCCTTCGTCAGCCGGCCGCTGCGTTCGCTGGCGCAGCAGGGCGGCGACCCGGCCACCGGCGGCGCGGCCGCCGCCAAGGGCAGCACCGGCGGCGCCGCCGCCAGCGCCAGCGCTGCGCCGGCCCTGCGCGTGATCAATCTGCTGACGGTCGGCGCGCCCCAGCAAGTGATGCTCGAAGTGAAGATCGCCGAAGTCTCGAAAAGCATGATCGAACGGCTCGAAGGGGGCGTCACCTGGGGCTTCGGCGCGGGCAGCTGGGCCACTAGCTTGCTGTCCAATTTCATCACCGGCAATGCCGAGGGCGCGCTCGGGGTGGGCCGGAGCACTGGCAAGAACGTGAAGCTGGAGGCGCAGAAGCAGGATGGCATCGTGCGTATCCTGGCCGAGCCGAACGTGATGGCCGTCAGCGGCCAGGAAGGCAGCTTCCTGGCCGGCGGCAGCATCTTCATCCCGGTGGCCCAGGATAACAACAAGATCACCCTGGAAGAGAAGGAATTCGGGGTCGGCCTGCGCTTCGTCCCGACCGTGCTGGCCGGCGGGCGCATCAATCTGAAGGTGGCGCCGGAAGTGTCGGAAGTCTCGCGCGAAGGCATTGGCATATCGGCCGCCGGCTTTTCCGGCGCCGCGGTGCTGCCCTTGATCACCAAGCGGCGCGCCAGCACCACCTTGCAATTGTTCGACGGCCAGAGCTTCGCCATCGGCGGCTTGATCAAGAATAACCTGATCGGCAACCGCAAGGGCTTGCCGCTGCTGGGCGAAGTACCGGTGCTCGGCGCGCTGTTCCGCAGCACCGACTTCCAGGAAGACCGCACCGAGCTGGTGTTTGTCGTGACGGCCCACCTGGTCAAGCCCCTGCCGTCGACCTACACCTTGCCCACCGATGGCCTGGCCGCGCCCTCGCGCACCCAGATGCTGCTCGGTTCACGCCTGGAAGGACAGCAGGCCCGGCCCCCGGCCGCGGTCGCGGCGCCAGCCGCCCCCGCCCACAGCGGTTTTGAACTGAAATAGGAGAGCGCCATGAACACACGCATCGTTTGCATCGCCGGCTTGCTGGCATTGACGGCCGGGCTGGGCGGTTGCTCGAGCACGCCGCGCTGGGACGCGCGTTTCGGCCAGGCCGTGCGCAGCGCGCTGGCGGCCCAGGTGATCGACCCGGCGGCCGTGCGCAACACCCGTCCCGTCACTGGCCTGGACGGCAAGACGGCGGCCGCCGCCCAGGAGCGCTACCAGCATTCGGCCGAAGCGCCCGCCGCGCTGGCGCCGCTGGCCATTGGCGGGGGTGTAAAATGAAGCGGATGCGCCTTGCGGCCTGCCGGCACCGGCGCCAGCGCGGCGCTTATTCGGTCATGTTCGCCCTGCTGATGACGCCGCTGGTCCTGCTGGGTGGCATGGCGATCGACCTGTCGATGGCCTACATGCGCCGCACCGACCTGCAGGCGGTGGCCGACGCGGCCGCGCTGGCGGCGGCGCGCGCGCTCGACGGCACCGTGGCCGGGGTCGCCAACGCCGATGGGCGCGCGAAGCAGATCGTCAATGCCAGTACCTACGCGCTGGCACACGCCATGACCTGGTCGCCGGCTGCCCTGAGCTTTAGCAACAGCCCCGACCTGGGCGGCACCTGGCTGGCGGCCAGCGCCGTCACTGCCGCCAATGTCGCCACCATGCGTTACGCCCGCGTCGATACCAGCGGGCTGGCGGCGGCCTTGGCCGAGGTGAACGCCTTGTTCGGCCGCATCATGGGCGACAGAATCACCATTCTGAAGGTCGGCGCGCACGCGGTGGCCGGGCGCAGCGAGGTCCAGATCACGCCGCTGGCCATCTGCGCCATGAGCAACCAGGCCAAGACAGTGCGGGTGAACGCACCCGGCTACGAGGAAATCGTCGAGCATGGCTTCCGGCGCGGCGTCAATTACAACCTGCTCGATCTGAATCCGACCGGTGCCGGCGCGCTGAACTACCAGGTCAATCCGATCGATTTTCCGCCGGCGGTCGAGAATGTGGCGCACCGCAACATCAACACCTTGCGGGCGATGGTGTGCAGCGGCACCCTGGCGCTGCCGTTCCTGCCGGCCGGCGCGAACGTCTACGTGCGCGCCGGCTTTCCCGTCTCGCTCACGGCCGAACTCAATTCGCGCTTCGGCCTCCTGCCCGGCAGCGGCTCGACCTGCGATCCCGTTTCGGCCCCGGCCGATACCAACATCAAGGAATACACGGTGCCCACCTTCTGGATGCGCATGCCGGCCGCCACCCCCAACCTGACCAAGATTCCGGCCAGCGCCAGCCCCGTCATCGGCGCCGGCGAGCGCAAGACGATTGCCGAGGTCAGCGGCGCCACGCCCGGTACCAACCCGGTCAGCTACGGTCCCTTGTGGGCCTTTTCCAAACCGCAGCGCTACGATGCGACCACCCCGAACACCCCGGGTGCCAGCTTTCCCAAGAGCGCCTGGCCGGTCCTGTACCCGGTCGCCACCACCGAGCAGGCCCAAGCGACCATCATCTACCCCGCCGATCCGGGGGTGCCGTACAGGGGGACGGGCGTGTTCAAGCAAAACCCTAGTCCGTCCACCTATCCCAAGGTGGCGGGGCGGCGCATCGTCAACATTCCACTGCTGGCCTGCCCGGTGAACGCCGCCGGCACGGCCGTGGTGCTGGCGGTCGGCAGCTTTTTGATGACCTCGCGCGCAAGCGACAACCCGGCGGGTGTCTACGCCGAATTCGGCGGCCTGGCCACGGCCGACTCCCTGAACTCCTCGACGGTCCTGTACCGATGAAAGCGGCCCCCATCATGTTTTCCATTTTCCGGCGCCGCGCGCGCGGCATGGCGCATATCGAACTGGCGCTGATCCTCTGTTGGATGGCCTTCCTGCTGCCCGTCATCTTTAGCATGGGCCGCATGTTCTATGTCTACGCGGTGCTCAAGCAGACCGCCGCCGCCGCCGCCGCCAGCCTGGCCGCGGTGCCGCCGGGCGAGTGGGCGTCCAGCGTCTCGTACAGCAGCCCGATGAAGCTCAGGGCCTTGCACCTGATCGAACAATCGCTGCTCGACGCCAATGTGGCGCCCACCTTCCCCCTGCTCGAATACGACTTCGACTGCAACGGCAACCTGATGTGCGGAGGCGATCGCCAGGACACCATCACCGTCACGCTCGGGGTCGCCATACCGAACGGCTATCAGATCATGACCGAACTGGGCATGTCCAGCAATATGGCGATCCAGACCTCGGTCACGGTTCCTTACAACCATTGAGCGGGAGTTTTCCATGCACCAAGCGTTCCGCCCCGCCCGCCAGCGCATCCGCGGCAGCACCATGATCGAGTTCGCCCTGACCTTGCCGATTTTCCTGCTCTTCACCTTGGGTCTGCTCGAAATGGCGCGCGTGATCTACCTGTGGAACATGCTGCCGAACGCAACCTACGCGGCGGCGCGCGGGGCGGCCATGGTCGCCCCCTCCGACAGCGCCGCCCTGGACGCGGTGACGCAGGCGGCCGCGCTGGCGGCGCGCGCCGGCGGCCTGTCGCTGGGCGAGAAAGGCAATGCGCGCATCGCGATCAGCCACCTGCGCAGCGATTTCGTGCCGGTCACGTCCTTGCCGGCCTGTCCCTCGCAAAACATCGTCAACTGCAATGCCAATCCAAACGGCGAGAACTGCGTGCGCTACGTGCGCGCCCAGCTGTGCTCTCCCGACAGCGGCGCCACCTGCGAACCGGCCACGTACAAACCCCTGTTTGCCGGCAAATCGCTGGACTGGACATTCACCTATCCGACCTTCGCGACAATCCTCCCGGCCGCGTCGCTGGGTCACCAAGCAGGTAGCACCGAAGTCTGCCCCGGCCCCTGAGCCGCGCGGCCTTACCCACGAGGATGTGCCATGAAAGCTTTACTTATCACTCACGACAGCCAGCTGCAAGCCGAAATCGCCGCCCAGGGCGCCGCGCGGATGCCGCCGGTGACCCTGGTGGCCGTGCGCAGCCGCCTGCGCGATGCGCTCGAAAGGGTGGTGCCCGACAGCCCGGCGCTGGTGATCGTCGACGCCAGCGGCCTCGATGAAGGCGAGGCCGAACTGCTGGTGCGTCTGGCCAAGCTGTATCCGGCCGCCACCTTCATGCTGCTCACCCGCGACCAGCAGCAAAACCTGCTGATCCGCGCCATGCGCGCCGGCGTGCGCGAAGTGCTGCAATTGCCGCTGGTGCACAGCGCCTTCCACGACGCCATCAACCGCATCGCCGACGCCGCCAATGCCGGCAAGCTGTGCGACGGCAAGGTGCTGGCCTTCATTTCCTGCAAGGGCGGCAGCGGCGCCACCTTTTTGTCGACCAATTTCGCCTACGCCCTGGCCAGCCTGGCCGAGAAAAAAGTCATCCTGATCGACCTGCACGGCCAGTTCGGCGACGCCACCCTGTATGTGTCGGACCAGAAGCCGGCCATGACCCTGTCGGACGTGTGCAGCCAGATCGCGCGCATCGACGGCGCCTTTCTCGACTCGTGCCTGGTGCACGTCACGCCCAGCTTCGGGATCCTGGCCGCGGCCGACGATCCATCCCATGCGATCGACCTCAAACCGGAGCAGATGGACATCATCCTGCGCGTAGCGCGCCAGCACTACGACTATGTGGTGCTCGACGTGGGACGCCAGATCGACGCCATTTCCCTGCGCGCGCTCGACAACGCCGACGCCATCTATCCGGTGCTGCAACTGGCCCTGCCCGACCTGCGCGACGGGCGCCGCCTGCTCGACATCTTCCGCTCGCTCGGCTACGCCATCGAAAACACGCGCCTGATCGTGAACCGCTACGAAAAGGGCGGGCGCTTGCGCCTGCAGGACGTGCAAGCCTCGCTCGGCGCCGAGGTCATGCACACCGTGCCCAACGATTACGTGGCGGTGACCGATTCGGTCAACCAGGGCGTGCCGGTGCTGCAATTGTCGCGCGCCAGCCCGGTCGCGCGCAGCCTGGCCGAACTGGTCGAGCTGGTCACCGCGCGGCGCGTGCCGGAAGCCAAGGGCTTGCTGACCCGCCTGTTCGGGCGCGCCGAGGCCGAACAATAAACCCCAGGAGAATCCCATGACCTTGCGCGAACGCCTGACGGCGACCGACGACAGCCGCAGCACCCAGCCGACCGAAGCGGAACCGGCCAACCATGCTTATCACGACCTGAAGAAGAACATGCACCAGATGGTGCTCGACCGCATCGACCTGGAGCGCCTCAAGCGCCTCACGCCGGAGCAGTTCAAGCATGAACTGGGTTTGCTGGTGCAGCACATCATCGAAGAAGAGCACATCGTGCTCAACCAGCACGAGCGGCACGACCTGGTGCTCGACATCCAGCATGAAATGCTCGGCTTCGGCCCGCTCGAATCCTTGCTGGCCGATCCGAGCGTGTCGGACATCCTGGTCAATACCTACAACCAGGTGTATGTCGAGCGGCGCGGACGGCTGGAACTGACCGACATCACCTTCCACGACAGTGCGCACCTGATGAAGATCATCGAAAAGATTGTCTCGCGGGTCGGGCGCCGGGTCGACGAATCGAGCCCGATGGTCGACGCGCGCTTGCCGGACGGCTCGCGCGTGAACGCCATCATCCCGCCGCTGGCGGTCGATGGCGCGATCCTGTCGATCCGGCGTTTTTCGGCGACCCCGCTGACGGTCGAGAACCTGCTGCGCTTCAAGAGCATGACCCCGCCCATGGTGCAGGTGCTGCAGTCGCTCGGGCACTCGAAGATCAACATCCTGATCTCGGGCGGCACCGGCAGCGGCAAGACCACCCTGCTCAACCTGCTGTCGGGTTTCATTCCGGCCAACGAGCGCATCATCACCATCGAAGATGCGGCCGAACTGCAGATGCGCCAGCCGCACGTGGTGCGCCTGGAGACGCGCCCGCCGAATATCGAAGGCAAGGGCGAGGTGACCCAGCGCGCGCTGGTGCGCAACGCGCTGCGCATGCGGCCCGACCGCATCATCCTGGGCGAGGTGCGTGGCGCCGAAGCGATGGACATGCTGCAGGCGATGAACACCGGGCACGAAGGCTCGCTCGCGACGATCCACTCGAACACCCCGCGCGACGCCCTGGCGCGCCTGGAAAACATGGTCGGCATGGCTGGCGTCACGCTCACCCCGCGCGCGGTGCGCCAGCAGATCTGCTCGGCCATCACGGTGGTGCTGCAAGTGACGCGCCTGACCGATGGCGCGCGCAAGCTGGTCAGCCTGCAGGAAATCACCGGCATGGAAGGCGAGATGATCGCCATGCAGGAAATCTTTTGCTTCGAGCAGACCGGGGTCGATGCCGAAGGCAAGGTGGTGGGGCATTTCCGCGCCACCGGTGTGCGTCCGCGCTTTGCCGACCGCCTGCGCCTGTTCGGCGCACCCGTGCCCGATTCGGCCTTCGACCCCAGCCGCATCTTCGAATAGGAACGGCCATGGATTATGTCTTCTACGGCTTCGCCGTGCTGCTGTTTGCCGCGGTCATCCTGATGATCGAGGGCGGCTACCTGCTGTGGTCGGAAACGCGCGGCGGCGGCGCCAAGCGCATCGCGCGCCGCCTGCGCGTGATGTCGGGCGGCACCGATACCGAGGATGGCGCGATCTCCATCCTCAAGCGGCGCCGCTACAGCGCCAGCGACGGCCTGGACGGCATGCTGCACCGCCTGCGCCTGGCGCAGGTCATCGACCGCCTGCTGCTGCAGGCCGGGGTGAACTGGACGGTGGCGCAATTCCTGCTGGCCTCGCTGGTATTGCTGTTCGCGGCCGCGCTGGCGGCGCACGCCTGGGACACCTCGTCCCTGGTGACCTGGCCGCTGCTGCTGGGCGGCCTGGGCTTGCCGTATTTCACGCTGCGGCGCACGCGCGCCAGGCGCATGGGCAAGATCGAGCAGCAATTGCCCGAGGCGGCCGACTTCCTGGCGCGCGCCATGCGCGCCGGCCACTCGTTCACCAATGTCCTGCAGATGGTCGGCAGCGAATTGCCCGAACCGCTCAGCGGCGAATTCCGCATCGTGCACCAGGAGATCAACTACGGCGTGCCGATGGGTGAAGCGCTGCACAGCCTGGCCGAACGGGTTCCCCTGACCGACCTGCGCTACATGGTCATCGCGATCCTGATCCAGCGCGAGTCGGGCGGCAACCTGGCGGAAATCCTGGGCAATATCGGCCACATCATCCGCGAACGCCTCAAGCTGCTCGGCCAGGTGCGGGTGCTGTCGGCCGAAGGGCGCATCTCGGCCTGGATCCTGGGCATCCTGCCGTTCGCGGTGGCCGGCATGATGTATCTGGCCAACCCTGAATACATCAGCATGCTGTGGACCGACCCCGCCGGCGTGCGCCTGCTGTGCTATGCCGGAGGCATGATCAGCATCGGCGTGCTGTGGCTGCGCAAACTGATCAACATTCGCGTCTAGGGGGAAGCCATGAGCGGCTCGCAACTACTGTTTTTGCTGATCGTGTTCGCGGTCGTGGTCGGCCTGGCGGGCTTGGCCATGGTGACCTTTTGGCCCGGCTACATGCAGCAGCGCCTGGCGCGCGTGGGCGCCAGCGCCGACACCAGCGCGCACCGCAGCGACGGCTGGGTGGAAAAGGTGGCCAAGGTGGCCCAGCCGTTCAGCAGCCTGTCCTTGCCCGAGCAGGGCTGGGAAAAGTCGCCCCTGCGCACCCGCTTCATGAATGCCGGCTGGCGCGGCCCGGCCGTGGCCACCCTGTATTTCGGGTCCAAGACCTTGCTGGCGCTGTTCCTGCCGGCCCTGGTGGGCTTGTGGATCGCGCTTTCGAGCGAGGTCATGAGCGGGCAACGCATCATGATGATACTGCTCGGTACGGCCGCATTCGGCTACTACCTGCCCAATGCCGTGCTCGAATTCAAGGCGCGCCGGCGCCAGCGCGAGATCTTCGAGTCAATTCCCGACGCGCTCGACTTGCTGACGGTGTGCGTGGAAGCGGGCCTGAGCCTGGAGCGCGCGCTGATCAAGGTGGCCGCCGAAATCCACATCAAGAGCATGGTGCTGGCCCAGGAAATGCAGCTGGTGCTGATGGAAATGCGGGCTGGCTTCAGCAAGGAAAAGGCGCTGCGCAATTTTGCCCTGCGCAGCGGCGTGGAAGACGTCGACACCCTGGTGGCGATGATGATCCAGTCCGAGCGCTTCGGCACCAGCATGGGCACCTCGCTGCGCGTGCATGCCGACACCCTGCGCACCAAGCGGCGCCAGATGGCGGAGGAACAAGCCGCCAAGATCGGCGTGAAGCTGATGTTTCCCCTGATTTTCTTCATTTTCCCGACCTTGCTGATGGTCTTGCTCGGCCCCGCCGCCATGCAGATCATGCGCACGCTCAAGTCGGTCAACGGCCAGTAAATACCATTCTTTTTTAACGGAGCCTGCCATGCGCACCACCCTCACTTGCTGTTCCCTGCTGTGCGCCGGCGCGCTGCTGCTGGCCTGTACCAATCCCGGCGGGCATGGCGCCGCCGCGCCGTCCGTGGCCGACCTTGCCCCGCTGCGCGCCGAGGATGCTTACCTGCTGGGGCGCAGCGAGCACCTGGCTTACCGCTACGAGGCGGCGCGCGCTTCCTACGAGGCCGCGCTGGCACGCGATCCGCGCCACCTGAAAGCGCGCAACGGCCTGGCCACCCTGTACGCGGAGCGCGGCGAGTTCGCGCGCGCCATCGCGCTGTGGCAAGCCATGACCCGGGAAGTGGCGGACGGCGGCGGGCAAGCCAGCGCCTTCCTGTTCAGCAATCTCGGCTATGCCCACTTCCTCAATGGCGAGTTCGACCAAGCCCTGGCCGCGCTGGAAAAAGCCTGCCTGCTCGATCCGCTCAACGACCGCGCCTGGCAGCATCTGGGCGACGCGCTCGCGAAGGTCGGACAGTACGAACGCGCCGCGCAGATGGCCAGGCAGGCCAGCGCCCTGCGCACGCACGACTTCAAGGCCGATTACGCGGTCGCCGAGCGCGCCGGCGTGGCCGCCATCGACAGCGCCGTCAAGGCGGACGGGCCGGCGCCGGGCCAGGAGCCGCAGTGGGACCGCATCGATGTGCGCCAGGATGCCGCCGGCGTCTTCGTGGTGCAGCGCGTGAGCGCGCGGCCGGCGCCGCTGCCTGCCGCGCCCGCGCCAGCAACGGCGGCGGCGCCGCCGCAGGGGCGTCCGGCCCAGGCCCTGCTGGAAATCCGCAACGGCAACGGCGTGACCGGCATGGCACGCTCGCTGGCCGGCACGATGGAGGAGGGCGCCTTGCGCGTGGTGCGGCTGAGCAACCAGAAAGGGTTCGGCGTGCGCCAGACCCGCATCGAATACCAGCCGGAATTTCGCGAGGCCGCCGAGCGCCTGGCCGCACGGTTCGGCGCCGCGCGCGTGCTGGCGGTGGGCGACATCGGCCGCGCCGACGTGCGCCTGGTGATCGGGCGCGACCTGGTGCCGGCCACGGCGCTGCCGATCGCCATCGCGGCGCGCCGCAAGCAGGGGCCGGCGGCGGGCTGATGCCCCTTCGGGGGCTGGTCCGTTTGTGCCATGTCAAACCCGGTGCGGGGGCTCACGCGACAATAGGATGATCCATTCACTACCGGAGCATCCCATGAGCATTGCACAACGCTTTACACGGACCCTGTCCGGCTTCGCCCTGCTGGCCCTGGTCGCATGCGCTCCCACCCCACACCGCGAAGGCACGGGCGAATACATCGACGACAGCATCATCACCGGCAAGGTCAAGGCGGCCCTGGTGGCCGATCCCGAGCTCAAGGCCACCCAGATCAACGTCGACACCTTCAAGGGCACGGTGCAGCTGAGCGGCTTTGTCAGCACGCCCGAGTCCATCCCCAAGGCGGTGGCGCTGGCGCGCAAGATCGACGGCGTCCAGAGCGTGAAGAACGATCTCCTGGTGCGTTGAGGCGGGCATCGACAAGCCGCTCCGGAACGTCGGGCGGCTGCATGGCGGCGCCTGCCTTATTCCCAGGTGACACTGCCCAGGCCATGGGCGCTGGCGCTGCGCACCGGCGGCTTGCCGTGCACCGTGGCCGAACCCAGGCCATTGAGCGTGAGCTTGGCCGAGTTCTTCGCAAACACGTCGGCGCTGCCCAGGCCCGCCATGTCGAGTTCGACGGCATCGGCGCGCAGCTTGCCCGCATCCAGGCGGCCTACGCCGCCGAGGTCGGCGCGCAGCACCCTGGTCTGCCCATTGGCCTCGATGCGGCCGGCGCCGCGCAAGCTCAGGTCGACCCGCTCGGTGTCGCCCGCGTCGAGCGTCATGTTGCCGGCGCCGCCCAAGCGTGCATTGATCTGTCGATACTGACTTTGCAGCCTGACGGCGCCGGCGCCGTCGAGCCTGAGCACGATGCGTTCGCCCTTGAAGCCGCGCAGTTCGGTCGAGCCGATGCCCTCCGAGACGAATTCGTTCAGGTTCGGCAGGGTCAGTTCGGCGCGCAACGCGTGCGTGCGCTTGTGGCCGACATGCAGGTCGTGCCTGGTGGTACCGATCCGCAAGGTATCGCCTTGCTGGGTCACGGCCACTTCCGCAAGGTCGCGTTTGTCGCCATACAGGATCAGGGAGGGCGTTGCGCCTTGCTTCACGTCCAGATTAATCACGCCGCCCAGCGCGATCTTCAGCACCCGCGCATCGACACTGCGCTGTTCGCTGACCTGCTCATCCGCGCTGGCCGCGCCGCTGCTGGTGGCAAGGGCGGCGGCCACGAGGGCGCCGGCAAACAATCTGTTCATGATGGATCTCCGTGATGGTGTCGGCGCAAGGTCGCTGCTCAGCCTTTCAGCTGGGCCTTTTCGGCGGCGCTGAGGCGCTTGGCGCTGACGGTGACGACGGTCATGTTGGCATCGGCGCCGGCTTGCACGGCGGCGGGCGCGCTGCTGCGCGCGGCCGGTGCGCCGGCGGTAGCAAAGCTGGTTGCGCAGACCACCACGAGGGCGGCGACGAAGATGGCTTCCATGTTTTTTGCGATGTTCATGATTGACTCCTGTGGGTTAAGTTCCTTGGTTGAGTGAACTATAGCCACAGGGCCGGCCGTCAACACGGCGATTGCGATGAACTGCGTGTTTGGCGGGATGGAGCGTCGGTTTGGGGGCGAAAGCGTCACATCGACGCGCAGCGCCGGCGCCGCTGCGCGGGTGGCGCGCGGCGCTTAGGGCTTGAAGCGGATTTTCATTTCCGGACGCTGCTCGATGCTGCCGATTTTCCACGAGTAGGTGCCGATCAGGCCAAAGAACGAGGGAGTGGAAGTGGCATTGTGCGACAACACTTGCGCGCTGATCGGCACCGTCACCGATAGCGTGCCGTCGAGCTTGATGCCGAGTTTGGCCATGCTGGCTTTTTCCTTGTTGTCGAGCTTGCCGGCGGCCAGGGTGACCACCCCATCCTTGTCGGTGGCCACGCGCAGCACGCCGAGCAGGTCGAGCGCCTGGCCGCGCTGGCGCTTGCCCTCGACACTGAGGTCGTAGCGCGCATTGCCCTTGTACTCGGCCTGGCGGATATCCTGGTCGTGCCTGATTGCCGCGGCGTCGCTGCCCAGGCTTTCCTCATCCTTGGGGACGAGTTTGCCGCCCTTGGCCAGCTGCCCGGCCGCGATGGTGTGCACGGCCGTGCCGGCGTAGGAATACTCGTAGCTGCCATCGGCCTGGAAAGCGGCCCTGGCAGTGAAACGTTCAGGAACCAGGCATCCGGACAGCAGCAGGGCGGCGCAAGCGCATGCAGGCAAGAGTGGACGGCTCATCGGGAATTCACGGGATGGTCAGAATGCGCAAGTGTAGCTCAGTCGATACAATATTGTCAGAGTGGACAATATTGCTTACAAAACGCAACCTTGCTCAGGCGGCCGGCAAGGCCCGGGCAGCGTTCTGGAGCACGGCCGGCGCGATGATGCGGTGCAGGGGCGTAACCGGCAGCATGTAGAGTCGGCCCAGCCAGTTGTTCACGTGGACCACGGTGCTGACCGTGGCCAGCACCTGCCCGCTGGCATCGATGGTCTTGTGCACGGACAGGATCACGTCGAGGTGCTTGTCCTTGTCACCCAGCAGCACCTCGTCTGGTGTGTTGGCGAACAAGGTGAAGATGCCGACCCGGTCGCCCGCCTTGTAGGCCGAGGCCGGCTTGGCCGGATCGAGGCCGGACAAGGTGCCGAGGTTTTTCAGGCCCAGCATCGCCACTATCCGGTTGCGCAAGGTCATCAGGGTGTTGACCCAGCCCGGGGTGGATGCGCTTACCTTGAGAAACAGTTCAAGCGCGGTGGCGCCGGAATCGTCCGGGGCGATCGACCAGGCGTCGTGGAAATAGGCGCCGGGAAGCGAGGCCACAATGGCGCTCGACGCGGGGATGACGGTTTCGACGGGTGGGGGGCGCATGGGATCCGTTCAGCAGGACATCACCTGCCGGTCCGCTTGAACGCACGGCAGCGCCCGCCGCACGGGCGAGCGCGATCATCTTAATACGGAACGGCGCCGGACGTGCGGCGCCGCCTCCAGTGGCCGGTTTACTGCATGAACCAGCCATGGCTGACCACGATCGACTGCCCGGTCAGCGCATTGCTCGGGAACGCCGCCAGGAACAGCGCGGTCTGCGCTACATCTTCGACGGTGGTGAATTCGCCGTCCACGGTTTCCTTGAGCATCACGTTCTTGACCACGTCGGCTTCGGAAATGCCGAGCGCCTTGGCCTGTTCGGGAATCTGTTTTTCCACCAGCGGCGTGCGCACGAAGCCCGGGCAGATGACGTTGGCGCGTACTCCGTGCGCCGCGCCTTCCTTGGCGACCACCTTGCACAGGCCGATCAACCCGTGCTTGGCCGTGACATAGGCCGACTTGAGCGGCGACGCTTCTTTCGAGTGCACCGAGCCCATGTAGATGACGCTGCCGCCGCGGCCTTGCGCATACATCAGTTTCAGGCAGGCGCGCGTGGTCAGGAAAGCGCCGTCCAGATGGATGGCGAGCATTTTCTTCCAGTCGGCGAAGGCGAAGCTTTCGAGCGGCGCCACGATCTGGATACCGGCATTCGATACCAGCACATCGATCCCGCCGAAGCGCGCCGCGACGGCCGCGATGCCCGTGTCGACTTCCTCTTCGCTGGTCACGTTCATGGCGACCGCCATGCTGCGCTCGCCGGACGGGTCGAGTTCCTTGGCGGCGGCCTGGGCCGCTTCGAGGTTGAGGTCGGCGATGACGACCTTGGCGCCGCTGTCGAAGTAGACTTGGGCGATGTGTTTGCCGATGCCGCTGGCGGCGCCGGTGATGACAGCAACTTTATCTTGCAAGTTCATGGGATGCCTCTTTCAACGTATTGGTGGCGGCACTTGCGTGCCGGGAAGTAAGAAAATCGTAAATCGCAGGGCTTTGCCCGGCCGGCGGCAAGGCCATGATCTGCGGATGCGACAGGGTCAGCGCTGCGTCATCGTAGCCTGAACGCCAGTGTTCGTTCATAGTGCGGCGCGAAAATTCGAAGTCTTTCGACTGGCCTTCGTAGTTGGGCGAGCGGTACACCAGCTGGACGATGTTATACACCGCATCGTCGGACGCTTCGGCCAGCAGGCGCGCCTGCGGCGTGTCGGCCAGCGCGGCCGGCATCTGGGCCAGCAGTTCGTTGAAGGCGGTGCGCAGCTCGGCCAGCTTGCGGAACTTGTCGGTGGCGGCCCGCGTGCGGCTGGAAAACTGCACTTCCTTCATGCGCACGGCCACCTCGGTCAGGTCGCGCGGCAGATCGCCGCTGGCGCTCCACAGGTCGACCTGGAGTACCAAGGTGTCGAGCCCCGAGCGCGCCGACAGCACCCAGTCGAGCGGGGTGTTCGAGACCAGGCCGCCATCCCAGTAATGCTCGCCATCGATCTCGACGGCATCGAAGCCGGGCGGCAACGCGCCGCTGGCCATGATGTGCTTGGCGGCGATGGTATCGACCGCGTTGTCGAAGTAGGCGAAGTTACCGGTGCGCACGTTCACCGCGCCCACGCTCAGGCGCATTTCGCGGCTGTTGATGCGGTCGAAGTCGACCAGGGCGTCGAGCGTGCCCTCAAGCATCGAGGTATCGTAATAGCTGGTGGCGCCGCGGTTGGCCAGCGGCAGGTAAGGGGGCGGCATGCGCGGCTTGAAAAATCCCGGCACGCCATGCGAGAGCACCCTTCCGGCCGCCATCTGATTGGCCCAGCCGCGCAGGGCGTCGCCGCTGAGCAGGCCGGTCCAGTAATCGCTGCCGCCGCCGTCGCCGGCGTTGCTGACCTTTTCCCAGAAGCTGCGCAGCTTGGCGACCCGGTCGGCACGCGGGTTGCCGGCGATGATGGCGCTGTTGATCGCGCCGATCGAGATGCCGGCCACCCAGGTCGGCTCGATACGAGCTTCCAGCAGGCGTTCGTAGACGCCGGCCTGGTAGGCGCCGAGCGCGCCGCCGCCTTGCAGCAGCAGGGCGATGCTGCCGAACGGCGTGGCGCAGGGACGCGCCGCTTCGGGCGGCGCCGTGGCGCGGTTATGCAAGGATCCATCACGCATGTTCGGGCACCGGAACGTCGAAACCATTGAGCGTGGTCGATACCATGGAATAGAGTCCGACCAGGTAAATGAGTTCATTCGTGCCTTTCTGGCCGAAGGTGGCCAGTGCCAGGCGGTAGATCGGCTCGGGCAGCAGGCCGCCGCGGCACAGGGCATACGAGAGGTCGTAGGCGACGCTTTCTTCCTTGCTCAGGTCGGTCGGTTTCAGATCTGCCACCAGGGTCGCCAGACGCTCCAGGGGCATGCCTTCGGCTTCGGCCACGGCGATGTGGGCGTACAGCTCGTAGGCGGCGTCGAAGCGCGCGCCCACCACCAGGATGGCGATCTGGCGCACATTGTCCGGCAGCACGGCGTTGGCGGTCATGGCCAGGGTCAGGTTCCAGATCGCCTTGCCGATGGCGGGCTCGTGCAGCCATGGGTTCCACGGCCCCATCAGGGCGCCATCCTCGCGCTGGGAGACGAAGGCGTTGAAGTTCGAGGCGATACCCTTGCGCATGTCGTCGTACAGGGGTTGCTGTTCTGGGGTGAGGTCGGAAGGGGAGATGAGGGGCAGGCGCATGGTGGCTTTCTGGATAGGTTGGCAAGGGGAGGCCGAACCGTCCATGCCTGGAGCGCGCAGCGCTGGCCGGCGGCATGAGGATCGTGTCAGCTCGTTGCCAAAGAATACATGCACATACTTAGGCGAAAATTCAATCGTGCGCGGGGTTGGCGCGGATGGTCGCGGCGTGAAGGTGGGCGCTCCCCCTCCACGACGTGCGCAGATTTCCCGGCTCACCGTCATCGTCAACTCGTCGGTTCCACAGTCGGGCTGCGCGCGCCCTTGGGGCCTGCGAGGCAGGCAAGTGGTCGATTAGACTGGGGACATCCGTTCCAGGGAGTGCGCCGAAGCGAGAAGACCCCCCAGAATTTTGTCGGCTACCTTCTCTGAAAATCCTGTAGGGAGCTCGGCCCGGACCTTGTCCACGACCGCAGGCGTGCGCGCAATGAAGTCCTGCAGCAGCGGCTCTGCGTTCGCACCGTAGCCGACTTCTTTTGCAGTGCTGTTGAAGTGACGCCGCTGGATGCTATGTGCCAGGTAGTGCCGGTTGTTTCCGAGTAGCGCCATCGCCAACTTGAGCTTACGTTCGCTCCACTGATTCGGCCCGGGGCCGATAACCGGGTAGGCGGACATCACGTCATAGATGGGCGTCAGTTTGAATCGCCCCGCACCAGCGAGTAGCTGGATACTGAAGTTTTTGGCGTGGCCATCCGGTGCGCGAAGCATCCAAAACAGCAGTTGGGATGCCATGAGCGTGCGCATATCTGCGGCTTTCTCCCGCGATTGCTGCAGCAGGGTGAACATCTGTTTAAGGCCCGGGCCGCCGTCGTTTTCGTATTTCAGCAGCGGCGATGTTCCCGTGGCCTGGCAAAAGTCCTCCTGGACAAGCCGGAACAGCTGCTGACCATCGGCCGAGCGCGTGCGGTCGAAGCGCTCGACGACGAGCACGCGTTGCGCGCCAAACGTCGCAATCTCGGCATTGGCCGTGGGCAGTCCGAATTCCTTGAACAGTCTCAGGCACAACCACTCGTTGTCGACCGACGTGGTGAAGTCGGCCCGCTTCCCGCCCACCATCCCGATGGGGAGCTTGATGATGTGTGTCGTCGGCGTGGCGCCGCGCGGCTTCATCCATTTTCCATCCCACCAGAGGAATGCATCCTTCTCCTGCGCCCCGGCGAGCGAAATGCGGAAGTCGTCGTCGTTATCGGCGGCGCCGTGCCGCTCCAGGTTCACCACGTCAAGTAGGTGGCGCTCGATGTCCTCCTCGCTGACGGCGATGCCGTCAACATGAACAAGCCCTTCCGGTTTGGCACCTTCCGGCAGCAGCTGCAAGGCGCCGACGCAGTCCCGGCCAACGGCCGCGAGCAGGTCGAAAGGGTCGAGCGAGCCTGTCTTGAACCGGGTCGCAATACGCTTACGAATGATGTCGCTGTCTGGAAGCAATCCCTCGAAGTAGTTTGAGACATGTGCGCCCTTAAGTGGCTCATCGCGCATATTGAACGGCAACGACAGCGAGATGGGGCGACCAAGCCTTGATTGGCGCCAGCCGGCGTCGTACGCTAGTTCGGAGTCCCCGTTGGCATTGACCGTCCAGCGGCCGACGTAGTCGCCGTTGGCCCAGAGGTGCAGTGTTTGGCTGTGCGAGCGGCGACCCATGGCTACCACTCCGCCGAGCTGCTTGCCGTCGATGTATCGCGCTCGCCCAAGTGCAACTCCAGCTCGAGGGCCGAACACCAGCTCAGCAGCTGCTTGACGCTGATTTCGTCGGCATGGCTCTCGAGGTACGAGATGCGATTCTGGCTCAAGCCAACATGAGTCGCGACGGCCGCTTGGGTGAGCTTGTGTCGCTTGCGAGTCGACACGAGCAGCTGGCCGAGCTGTGGCCCGGTGAGCAGAAGTTGGGAGAGGGGGGCGAAAGACATTTAAAATATCCGTTATTCAGATAAATTAATTTTACCCGAAATTCAGATAAAGTCAATATATCCGAATATCGGATAAATTCAATTTATCCGTATAGCGGATAATTGGCTCTCAAGCAGCGGCAAGTAAGACCTTGACGGCATCTACGTAGCTATACCACAGCACAATAGCCACGCGGCCAACGGATTCAGCACCCAGGCCGTATGAGCGCATGACCTACTCTCTACGCCCGGCGCTGAAGGCGTTATACGTTCTCGCCTTCGAAGTAGTCGGAGTCGATACGCTTCAATTCATACTGACTGATGGGCGACACACCTACGTTGTGATCCACCATGAATGTCGCCAACTGCTGCCCGGTGATGAGGATGATTTTCGACGAAATAATCTTGGCGTATTCCTCAGCTTCGCGGGAGAAGTTCGAGGTTGTAATAAACACGCCTTTGTTTGCTCGTTGTCCTTGTAGCGCTCCTGCAAACTTCTGAATTTCGGGACGGCCAACTGTGCCCTCCCATCTTTTCGCTTGAACGTAGATTGCGTCTGGTCCGAGTTTATCTTCCTTGATGATTCCATCGATACCGCCGTCGCCGCTCTTTCCGATGGCTTGGCCAGCATCGTGCCGTGATCCGCCGTAACCCATTGCGACGAGCAGGTCGATGACGAGTCGTTCAAAGAATGAAGGGGACGAGAGCTTTACTTGTTCGAGCAGCTCGGTTTCGAGGTTCACCCTTAGGCGCTGATACGCTTGGGAAAAAAGCTCCTCGGGCGTGATCTCTGCAGCTTCGGCAAGATCTCCCGGTCCATCGATGACTTGCGGCAGCGGCGCGAGCCCATCTTGCTGTTTGCTCTCATTGTGCCTAAGTTTGAAGTCAAGAAACTCGGAGAATTGGGAGAGAGTTCTGTTGTCGATGTCCGCAGGGTTTTGCGCCAGGAGCGATTGTCCTCTGGCGGTAATGCTGAAGAAGCCGCGCTTTTTCGATTCCAAGCAGCCGGCTTGTTTCAAATACGTGCGAGCCCAGCCAACGCGGTTATCGAAGAGCGGAGCGGTCCCGCTTGGGAGCATCGTATTGCGTTCCTCATCGGTGATATTGAACTGAACGGCGAGCTTTTCAATGCAATCACGGGAGCGATGCACTTCACCGTCGGCAACCAGGCGCAGCAGCGGCAGCATGAATGTTTGGTAGTTCGGTATCGGCACGTTGAGGGTTGCAGGAGTTTTTGAACAACCATTGTAGCCTTTGTGTCCATCATCGTCAGTATCGGAGGGCAGGGTAAACATTGGAGAGTTTGGGATGTATTTCGACCGCTGCCCAAACTGCTACCCTGGCGCCAGAAAGCAAAAAGCCCAACCTGAAAGGCTGGGCTAAGTGCTTGATTATACTGGTGCCGACTGCCGGTTTCGAACTGGCCACCTGATGATTACAAATCAACTGCTCTACCAAATGAGCTAAGTCGGCGAAACTTTTACAGCCGCGATTATACGCTATTTGATGCGCGTGAGCGTCGGACGGCCGCCTTTTTTAGGCGGATCGTTGTTGTCGTCCGGCGCCGGCGCCGTGGCCGGTACGCCGGTCGGGGCATTGTCCGAACCGGTATCCGGCACGCTCGACAGCGCCGCACCCGGCGCCTTGGCCAAGGACGGCACGCTCGACAACGGACTGTCGGTCGGCTGGCCGGCCGCGTTCTCGGAGGCCGTGCTGTTCACCTCGAACGCCATGCCCTGGCCGTTCTCGTTCGCGTAAATCGCCAGCACATTCTGCACCGGCACGTAAATCTCGCGCGAGACGCCGCCGAAGCGGGCGTGGAACTGGACCGCGTCATTGTCCATCTTCAGGCCCGAGGTGGCGCCGAAGCTGATGTTGAGGACGATTTCGCCTTTTTTGACGTATTCCATCGGCACCGTGGTAGCGGCGTCGACCTTCACGGCGAGGTAGGGCGTAAACCCGCTGTCGGTACACCACTCGTAAATGGCGCGCAGCATGTAGGGCTTGGTTGAGATGTCGGGCATGTTCTGGTAGTGGTGTGGTACGACGTGTACACGCCAGTCTACTGCGATTCGCCCGAAGGCGTTGTGACTGGCGTGTAACGAAAGTGGCGAAGGAGCAGCCGCCGATCAGCGGCGCATGACTTTCTCGGACGGGGTCAGCGCTTCGATGTAGGCCGGACGCGAGAAGATGCGCTCGGCGTACTTCATCAGCGGCGCAGCCGTCTTCGACAGCTCGATCCCGTAGTGATCGAGGCGCCACAGCAAAGGCGCGACGGCCACGTCCAGCATCGAGAATTCATCGCCGAGCATGTACTTATTCTTCAGGAACAGCGGCGCGAGCGTGGTCAGGCGGTCGCGGATTTCCGCGCGCGCCTTGTCGTGGCTCTTGTCGTTGGCCTTGGCGCGCTCGCTCTCGAGCACGTGCACATGGACGAACAGTTCTTTCTCGAAATTGAACAGCATCAGGCGCGCACGCGCGCGCATCAGCGGATCGGCCGGCATCAGTTGCGGATGCGGGAAGCGCTCGTCGATGTATTCGTTGATGATGTTCGATTCGTACAGGATCAGTTCGCGCTCGACCAGGATCGGTACCTGGCCGTACGGATTCATCGTCGAGATGTCTTCAGGCTTGTTGAACAGGTCCACATCGCGCACTTCGAAGTCCATGCCTTTTTCAAACAGGACCAGGCGGCAGCGTTGGGAGAATGGGCACGTGGTGCCGGAGTAGAGAACCATCATTTTTATAGTTCCTTAGAAACAAAGGGGGTGAAACGACGAGCGGATCACCCCGAAATGTGCCCGCCGACTGACTCGGCGGGCAATGAATGAAGCGTGCAGCCTGCTTACTTGACTTCTTTCCAGAACGATGCGCTCAGGCGCCAAGCGAACAGGGCAAAGATCGACATCAGGAACAGCACCCACACGCCCAGGCTCTTGCGGGTGGCCGCTGCCGGCTCGGCCATCCACTCGAGGTAGGCGACCAGGTCGGCGGTCGCTTCGTCGAATTGCAGAGGCGTCATGCTGCCAGGAGAAACTTGCTCGAAACCAAGAACCTTGTGCACGGTTTTGCTTTCATCATGCGGATCTTTTTCTTCGGCCGTCTTGAGCGACCGCACGCCCTGCAACTGCCACATGGCGTGCGGCATGGCCACGTTCGCCACCACCAGGTTGTTCCAGCCAGTCGGACGGGTCTCGTCCTTGTAGAAGGTGCGCAGGTAGGTGTACAGATAGTCAGGGCCGGAGCCGGCCGAGGAAGCCTTGGCGCGGGCGATCACGGACAGGTCGGGCGGTACCACGCCGAACCATTCCTTGGCGTCGGCCGGGCGCAGCACCGTCGTCATCAGGGCGCCGACCTTCTCACCCGTAAACAACAGGTTTTCCTTGATTTGCTCTTCCGACAGCCCCAGGTCTTTCAGGCGGTTGTAGCGCATCGAGGAAGCCGAGTGGCAGTTCAGGCAATAGTTGACGAACAGCTTGGCGCCGTTTTGCAGCGAGGTCAGGCTGGGGCGCGCGGGCGCCTTGTCCAGCGGATGGGTGCCACCGCTGGCTAACGCCAGGCCCGGCAGCAATGCCAGGATCGCGATCAGTTTTTTCGGAAAATTCATGTAATGTCCTTTTGCTGTGATGTCGTCGATTAGTGCGGATGGAACGTCACACGTTTCGGCACCGGCTTGAAGGTGCCCATCGAGCTCCACCAAGGCATCAACATGAAGAAACCGAAGTACAAGAGGGTGCACACCTGCGACATGATCGTGAAGACCGCCGTCGGCAGCTGGGTACCGAGGTAGCCCAGCAGCACGAACGCGACACCGAACACGAGGTACACATATTTGTGCCAGTCGGGACGGTAGCGGATCGACTTGACCGGCGACTGGTCCAGCCACGGCAGGGCGCCGATGATCATCACCGACGAACCGAACAGCACCACGCCCCAGAATTTCGCATCCAGGATCTGCGGCAGCATGCCGATGATGACCAGCAGCGCGAAGCCGGCGATGGCGATCTTGACCATGAACGGCAGGCGCGTCTTGACCCAGATGAAGGCCACGTAGAGGGCGATCGCACCCATCAGCACGTACATGAAGTCGGCCGTGGTGGCGCGCAGCACCGAGTAGAATGGCGTGAAGTACCAGGTCGGGGCGATGTGCGCCGGGGTCTTGAGCGAATCGGCCGGGATGAAGTTGTTGTACTCCAGGAAGTAGCCGCCCATTTCCGGGGCAAAGAACACCACCGCGCTGAAAATCAGCAGGAACACCGACACGCCGAACAGGTCGTGCGCCGAGTAGTAAGGGTGCGATGGGATCGAATCGAGCGGATGGCCGTCCGGACCCAGGGTTTCCTTGACTTCGATACCGTCAGGATTGTTCGAGCCGACTTCGTGCAGCGCGATCAGGTGGGCGGCAACCAGGCCCAGCAGAACCAGCGGAATCGCGATCACGTGGAAGGCGAAGAAGCGGTTCAGGGTGGCGTCGGACACGACGTAGTCGCCGCGGATCCACAAGGACAGGTCAGGGCCGATGAAAGGAATCGCACCGAACAGGTTGACGATCACCTGGGCGCCCCAGTACGACATCTGGCCCCATGGCAGCAGGTAGCCGAAGAAGGCTTCGGCCATCAGGCACAGGAAGATCGCGAAACCGAACAGCCAGATCAGTTCACGTGGCTTGCGGTACGAACCGTACAGCAGGCCGCGCGTCATGTGCAGGTAGACGATGATGAAGAAGGCCGAGGCGCCGGTCGAGTGCATATAGCGCACCAGCCAGCCCCACGGGACTTCGCGCATGATGTATTCGACCGAACCGAAGGCTTGCAGGGCGTCCGGCTTGTAGTGCATGGTGAGGAAAATGCCGGTAACGATCTGCAACACCAGCACCAGCATCGCGAGCGAGCCGAAGATGTACCAGAAGTTGAAGTTTTTCGGCGCGTAGTACTGGCCCCACTGGTCGTTCCACAGTTTGGACAGGGGGAAGCGGTCATCCACCCAGCCCAGTGCCTTGTCGGCCACCGGCGCATTCGCGGGGAACTTTGTTTCTTTAAAAGCGGCCATCTTATGCCTCGCCTTTCTCGTCTTTGCCGATGATCAGCTTGTTCTCGCTCAAGTACATATGGCGCGGCACTTCGAGGTTGTCCGGTGCCGGCTTGTTCTTGAACACGCGGCCGGCCAGGTCGAAGGTCGAACCGTGGCAAGGGCACAGGAAGCCGCCGGCCCAGTTGTCCGGCAGGTTGGGCTGGGCGCCTTCCGCGAATTTCGAGGTTGGCGAGCAACCGAGGTGCGAGCAGATGCCGACCGCGATCAGGTATTCCGGCTTGATCGAACGGTGTTCGTTGCGCGCGTACTCTGGCGTGAGCGCGTCCGGCGTGCGCTTCGATTCCGGATCGGCCACCGCGCTGTCGGTCTTCTTGAGCGAAGCGACCATCTCGGGCGAACGCTTGAGAATCCAGACGGGTTTGCCGCGCCACTCCACGGTCTTCATCTCGCCCGGCGCCATGCCGGTAATGTCTACTTCCACCGGCGCGCCAGCGGCTTTTGCCTTCTCCGACGGCTGGAATGTGCTTACCAAGGCTCCCGCCGTGGCCAAACCGACAACACCACCCACCGCGCACGTAGCGGCGAGCATGACGCGTCGGCCCGGATCGACCTGCTTTTCGTTACTCATACCAACCCCAATCAGTCAAAATGCGAAATCTTAAAAAGCTACTTAGAGCTTCTAGCAACCTTAAATTATAAGGGAATAGGGGGGCGAGTTAAAGAAAAAATGTTGCACGCGCGCCTGTCAAGAGCGAATCAGCGCCATTTTGAAACGATTCGGGCGCCCAATGGGGGCAATTGCCCGTTTGCGGGCGCCCGCGCGCCGCCATCGCGGCGGTGGGGAACCACTGGCCCGGTTTGGTTTCTAACCGCGGTACGGTATGATCTCGATGGCTATTTCACAACCAGAGGGCAAAAAATGACGATGATGAGCGAGTTCCGGCAGTTTGCTATGAAGGGCAATGTGGTCGACCTCGCGGTCGGCGTCATCATTGGTGGCGCTTTCGGCAAGATTGTCGATTCCCTGGTGCAAGACATCATCATGCCGCCCATCGGACGCCTGTTCGGCGGCCTCGATTTTGCCAATTACTATATTCCGCTGAACAACCAGGCCATGAACCTGCCCCTGGCGGAAGCCAAAAAAGCCGGTGCGGTGCTGGCCTACGGCAACTTCCTGACCATCCTGCTCAACTTCATCATTCTGGCCTTCATTATTTTCCAGATGATCCGCGTGATGAACAAGCTGCGCCGCGCCGAGGAGGCGCCGGCGGTGGCCCCCGCCGCCACCCCCGAAGACGTGCTGCTGCTGCGCGAGATCCGGGATTCCCTCAAAAAATAGAGCGGAGGGCCCGATGCGGCGCTTATGGCTGTTGTTCGCCCAGGTGGTCACCGTGGCCCTGGCGCTGTACTTCGTGGCCGCGGCCCTGCGCCCGGGCTGGCTCGGCCCGCCCCTGCCGGCGCGCCGCATCGAAGCGGGCAAGCTCGCCAGCGATGTGCCGGTGCTGCAGGCGCCGGGCGCGCAGCCGGCCCCGGGCAGCTACCGCGAGGCGGCCGCGCGCGCCATGCCCGCCGTCGTCAACATCCTCACCAGCAAGAATCTCGGGCGCGCGCATCCGCTCCTGCGTGACCCCTTCTTGCGCCGCTTTTTCGGCGACCGCCTGCCGCCCGGGGAACCGCAGTCCAGCCTCGGCTCCGGCGTGATCGTCAGCCCGGACGGCTACATCCTGACCAATAACCATGTCATCGAGGGCGCCGACCAGATCGAAGTGGTGCTGGCCGACGGGCGCAAGTGGCCGGCGCGCCTGGTCGGTAGCGATCCCGAGACCGACCTTGCGGTCATCCGCATCGGTGTGCGCAAGCTGCCGGCGATCGTGCTCGGCAACGACGAGGCCGTGCGCGTGGGCGACGTGGTGCTGGCCATCGGCAATCCCTTCGGCGTGGGCCAGACCGTCACCCTGGGGATCGTCTCCGCGCTCGGGCGCAACAATTTGCACATCAACCAGTTCGAAAACTTCATCCAGACCGACGCGGCTATCAATTTCGGCAACTCGGGCGGGGCCCTGGTCGATACCAACGGCAACCTGCTCGGCATCAATTCGGCCATCTATTCCGAAAGCGGCGGCTCGGTCGGGATCGGCTTCGCCATTCCCGTCACCACCGCCAAGGCCGTGATGGAGGCCATCATCCGCGACGGCGCCGTGGTGCGCGGCTGGATCGGCATCGAAACCCAGGACATCACGCCCGAGCTGGCCGACAGCTTCGGGCTGGCGCAGCAAAGCGGCACCATCATCGCCGGCGTGGTGCGCAACGGCCCGGCCGACCGCGCCGGCCTGCGCCCCGGCGACATCGTGCTCACCGTGGCCGGCAAGCAGGTCGGCGGCACGGTCGACACGCTCAAGCTGATCGCGCAGCTTGAGCCCGGCGGCAAGGCTACAATGACCGTGATGCGCAAGAACCGCCGGGCCACGGTCGACGTCACCGTCGGCAAGCGCCCGCGGCCGCAGTGATGTCGCTTTCCCTTTTTTTCCCTTCACCTTCCGGACCCACAGCATGCATTTGCGCGACCTGACGCAGTTTTTGACCGAGTTAAGCGAGAATAACAACCGTCCATGGTTCATCATGAACAAACCGCGCTACGATATCTTGCGCGAAGAATTCCTGGCAGTCGTAACCGAACTGATCCGCGAACTGAGCAAGTTCGACCAGCAGGTGGCCGCCTGCAATCCCAAGAAAGCGATGTTCCGCATCAACCGCGACATCCGCTTCGCCAACGACAAGAGCCCGTACAAGACGCGTTTTTCGGCCGGCATCACGCCCAAGGATTTGCGCCGCCCCAGCGCCGGCGGCGGGTCGACGTATTATTTTCAGATCGATGGCAGCGGCAAGTTGCTGTTCGGGGCCGGCGAATACTTGCCGCCGGCCCCGCGCCTGACAGCCATCCGCGCGCAGATCGTCAACGATGCGACAGGCTTTGCCAAATTGCTGAAGAATAAACCCATGCGCGCCACCTTCGGCCATTTGCAGGAAGAAGACAAGCTGCAGCGGCCGCCCAAGGGATTCGATCCGCAGCACGTGCATGTCGAGTATCTCAAGCTCAAGAGCTTTTTTGTCTGGACCGAGGTCGATCTCAAGCTCAATGAACCGGAGCAGCTGGTGCCGCAGCTGGCGCGCGGATTGAAGGATGCCTTTGCGCTGGTGACATGGTTGCGCAAGGTGGAAATGAGCAACGCGGAAGAATAAAGGGAAACGTCATGGCCTTACAACATGCTGCCTCGGGCGAGCTGATACCACTGAAGCGGGGCGACGACGACATCGCCCATTTCACCTCGGTCGCGCTGGCCAAGACCGGGAACATGGAACTGATCCGGCTGGTGCTGCCCAAGGACCGGGAGATGCCGGTGCACAAGGTGGACGGCGAGATCACCTTGCTCTGCCTGCAGGGCCAGATCGTCTGCGATGCGCACGGCAAGAGCGTCGTGCTGCGCCCGGGAGACCTGCTGTACTTGCTGGGCGGCGTGCCGCACGGCTTGCGCGCGAACGACGATGCGGTGGCCTTGCTGACCATCTTGCTGACATAGCTAGTGTGTCACGCTGCCACGGAAGGAGTAAGATCATGCTGAGTGCATATTTCTGGAGACGATCGTGGACCGTCGCAGCTTGCTGACACTGGCTCTTGCCTTGAGCGTCATGACCCCGGGGCGCGCCGCCGCCGCGGCCGATATGCACGTATCAACCCTGATCGGCAGCGATCCGGCCTCCGCCATCGCCGAACTGGTGATGGCGGAAGCCTACCGCCGCATCGGCCGCGTGCTGGTGGTGCACAAGCTGCCGGGAGAACGCACCCTGGTCATGGCCAACGAAGGCAGGATGGATGGCGAGTTGTACCGCAAGGTTGGCATGGAACGGGAGTATCCCAACCTGATGATCGTCCCGGTGCCCTTGCTCACCTATGAAATCGTGATCTTCACGCGCGGGACCGACTTCGTCGTCAGCGGCTGGGACAGCCTGCGGCCGTACACCATCGGCTATGTGCGCGGCATCAAGATCGTCAAGGAAAATACGGAGGGCATGAAGACCGAAGCGGTGCCGACCATGGAACAGGCTTTCCAAAAGCTGACGATGGGACGCACCGATATCGTGGTCGGCAACCGCCTGGCGGGACTGGCGGTCGCCGAGGCCCTCAAGATCGACGAGGTGCGGGTGCTCTCGCCGGCGCTGGCCTCGTTCCCGGTCTACCACTACGTCAACAAGAACCACGCCGCGCTGGTGCCGGCGCTGGTGACGGCCCTGCAAGCGATGAAGGCGGACAAGACCATCGAGAAGTTGCAGAAGCAGGGCGCGCGCGCCACCCTTCCTTAGTGCCGGCCGCGCATGGCGCTGGCGCGGCGAGCGCCGCGCCAGGCTTGCGGCTCAGCTTAATTCATCGCGTGGATCGCGCGCCAGCAATTGCGCCAGCATCGCCTTTGGCGTGCCGCCATCGAACAGCACGCCGGCCACTGCATTGGTGATCGGCATGTCCACCCCCAGCTTGTGCGCCAGCGCGCGGACCGCCCTGGCGCACGGCACGCCCTCGGCCACATGGCCCAGCTCGGCCACGATAGTGTCGAGCGCCTTGCCCTGCACCAGCCCCAGCCCGACCCTGCGGTTGCGCGACAGGTCGCCTGTGCACGTGAGAATCAGGTCGCCCATCCCGGTCAAGCCCATGAAGGTCGCCGGGGTGCCGCCCAGCGCGATGCCCAGGCGGGTAATTTCAGCCAGCCCGCGCGTGATCAGGGCGGCGCGCGCATTCAAGCCCAGCCCCAGCCCATCGGCCACGCCGGTGGCAATCGCCAGCACATTCTTGACCGCGCCGCCCACTTCCACGCCGACCAGGTCGTCGCAGGAATACACGCGGATATTGCCGCCATGAACGGTGGACACCACCCGCTCGCGCAGCATGTCCGAGCGCGACGCCACCGTCAGCGCGCACGGCAGGCCGCGCGCCACTTCCTGCGCGAACGAGGGGCCAGACAAGGCCCCGCCCGCCACCTGGTCGCCCAGCACCTCGGCCACCACCTGGTGCGGCAGCAGGCCGGTATCGCCCTCGAATCCCTTGCAAAGCCAGACGATGTGCGAGATTGCGTGGGGTTTAAGCTGCATCAGCAGCGGCCGCAGCCCGGCCACCGGGCAGGCGGCGATCAGCAGCGGCGCCTCTGCCTCGGGCGTGTCCAGCACATGGGCCAGCGCAGTGTCGAAGTCGGCCGTCACCTGCAGCCCGGCCGGAAAGGCACAGCCGGACAGGTAGGCGCTGTTCTCGCGCGCGTGGGCCATGGCCTGCATGGCGCCGCCATTGCGGCCCCACATCAGCACCTCATGGCGCGCCGCCAGGGCGATGGCGACCGCCGTGCCCCAGGCGCCGGCGCCCAGGACGGTAATCTTGCGTGGCGCAAGGGGGGAGGCGCTGGTCGGCATGGGACTCAGATGCCCCACACGTCGGCAGCGCGGATAAAGCCGCTGATGCCGTCACGATGGCGCACCTTGATCCAGCTCGCGGGCTGGGGGTCGACCAGTTCCAGCAGCACGCCCTTGTCGGCGGTCATCAAGAGGGTGGCATCGCTGTCGGTTCCGGCGCGCACCTTGGCGTTGGCGGTGCGCACCACCACATTGCGGCGCGGGCTGAGCGCCTTCGCTTCGGCCCAGGCCAGGTCGCCATTCGCATCGCGCACCCTGACCCATTCGCCATAGGTGAGCACGACTTCGACCGGCATGCCGCGCACGGCGATGAACAGCTTGCCGCCCTTGACGGAGGGCGCGTCGTACAGGATGGTGCTGGCCGCGCCGATGCTCTTGAAATCGAGGGCGTGCGCCGAAGCACTTGCCAGCACGAAGGCGGCACTGAGGAGAAAACGGGGAATTGTCATTGCGTGGCCTTCGCCGTGAGAGTGCAGGATGGAGCGGCCGCGGCGCCGGCGCGAGCCGTGCCCGGACAGGACCCGCGCGCAGCGCATGCGCGCGGGCGGCCTGGCCACCCTGCGGTCGTGCTTAGTGTGCTGCGCTGTCTGCTGGGGCAGCGGCGGCTGCTTCAGCCAGCGCCTGACGACGCTGCTGGTAAAACACTTCGAAATTGATTTCGGCCAGATGCACAGGCGGGAAGCCGGCACGGGTGATCACGTCGGCGATATTGCCGCGCAGGTAAGGGTAAACGATGTTCGGGCAACCGATTCCCAGCAGGGGATCCATCTGGTCCGCAGGGATGTTGCGCGCTTCAAAGATACCGGCTTGCTTGCCTTCAACCAGGAACGCAACCTTGTCCTTGACCTTGGCGGTCACGGTGATGGTGACGGTCGACTCGTAGATGCCGTCGGCGATCGCCTCGGCGCCAACGTCGAGCGACACTTCGATCGACGGTGCTTCTTGTTCGAGGAAGATAGCTGGGGAATTCGGCTGTTCCAGCGACATGTCTTTCAGGTAGACGCGTTGGATTTGGAATACGGGTTGCAGATTTTCGTCAGACATGGAACGCTTTCGTTGAGAAATTAACAGAACGGCGACACGCCGTTCCCTCTGTGCTTGGACTTCAAACGCGACGGCAATTGTAGCAAAATCATACGGCTTGAAATAGTTTTGCGCAATCAATCGACTTGCATTCGGGTCTATATGCCGCTCAAACCCCTTTTAACAAGGGATCGAGGCGTCCTTGTTGATCCAGCGCATACAAATCGTCGAAACCGCCGACATGGGTGTCGCCCACGTAAATCTGGGGCACGGTGCGGCGTCCGGTCTTGTTCATCATGACCACTTTCTGTTCCGGGTCGAGGTCGACGCGGATCTTCTCGATATCGGTCACGCCCTTCGCTTCGAGCAAGCGTTCGGCGCGCACGCAGTACGGGCAGGAGGCGGTATGGTAGAGCACTACATGGGCTGTCATGGTGTTTCCTTTCTTACTTAGCGGTCGGCAAGCCAGCGGCTTGCCATGCGGTCAGGCCGCCATCGAGGCTGAACACGTCGGCAAAACCGGCCGCTTCGAGGATCTTGGTGGCCTTGTCGGCACGCGCGCCGGTCTGGCACATGACGACGATGGTCTTGTTTTTCGCTTTGTCGAGCTCGGCAATGCGGGACGACAAGTCTGCCAGCGGAATGTTTTTCGCGTCGCGCAAATGCCCTTTGGCAAATTCCTCGGCATCGCGCACGTCCACCAGCACGGTCTTGCCGCGGTTCATGAGCTGGGTCACCTGCAAGGTGGAAGCGCGTTTGCCGCGCGGAAGCAGCGCCGGCCAGAGCAGGGCGCCACCCGACAGCACGACGATGCTGACGATAAAAATATTGTCAATAATGAATTTCACGGGGTTCCAATGGTTTAGGACAATCCGCGCATTATAAAATAGAAGCCGAATCTGTTTACACTTACCGTTTACACTGACGCTTTGCAGTTTGCATTCACCAATGTCGCATCACCTTTTTCTTCTTCCACCTTCTTGAAAATTGCTTATGTACAAAATTGTCTTCATGCGCCACGGCGAATCGACCTGGAATCTTGAGAACCGCTTCACCGGCTGGACTGACGTCGACCTGACCGAAAAAGGCGTGCGCGAAGCGCGCAGCGCCGGCCAGGTGCTCAAGGAAGCCGGCTTTACCTTCGACGTGGCCTACACCTCGGTGCTCAAGCGCGCCATCCGCACCTTGTGGCTGGCGCTCGACGACATGGACATGATGTGGCTGCCGATCAAGAATGACTGGCGCTTGAACGAGCGCCACTACGGCGCCCTGCAAGGCCTGGACAAGGGCGAAACCGCGGCCAAGTACGGCGACGCCCAGGTGCTGGTCTGGCGCCGCAGCTACGACACCCCGCCGCCGGCGCTGGAAAGGTCCGACGAGCGCACCTCGTTCAACGATCCGCGCTATGCCGGCGTGCCCAAGGACAGCATTCCCCTGACCGAATGCCTGAAAGACACTGTGGCGCGCGTGATGCCGGTGTGGGATGAGGAAATCGCCCCTGCCATCCGCGCCGGCAAGAAAATCCTGATCTCGGCCCACGGCAACAGCTTGCGCGCCCTGATCAAAATGCTCGACGGCATCAGCGATGAGGATATCGTCGGCCTCAACATTCCCAACGGCCAGCCGCTGGTGTACGAGCTCGACGCCGACCTGAAACCGATCCGCCATTACTACCTGGGCGACCAGGACGCCATCGCCGCCGCCGTCGCGGCCGTGGCCAACCAAGGGAAGGCCAAGTAAGTTTTGTATCGTAATTCGACGCAGTTGGCGGCCGGGGCGCTGTTGTGCGCGCTCGCGGCCGTATTCACGTGCAGTGCCGCCGCCGCGCCTGCTCCCCGCCAAACCGAGCGCAGCAAGCAGAAAGTGCTGGCGGAGAAGACGCGCGCCGGCATCCAGCAAAAACTGGCCGAACTCAAGCGCGAAGTCAGCAAGACCGAAAGCGAACGCGAGGACGCGGCCGATACCCTGGCCGAGTCCGAGGAAGCCATTTCCAACGCCAACCGCGTGCTGCGCGAGCTCGCCGGCGAACAGAGCGAGACGAATGCCACCGTGGCCGAACTGGCCGCGGCGCAACAGCGGCTGGCCGACACCATCGCCAGCCAGAAACAGCAACTGGCGCGCCTATTGCGCGAGCAATACGTTGCCGGCAATGAAGACCGTATCAAGCTGCTGCTCTCGGGCGACAATCCGAACCGCATCAACCGCGACCTGCAATTGATGGCCTATGTGTCCAAGGCCCAGGCCAAGCTGCTCGGTTCGCTGCACGGCAACCTGGCCGCCGTCGCCAGCAACCGCGACAAGGCCGAAAACGCGCGCGAGGAACTCGATGAAATCGCCCAGGAAGAGCGCGAACAGAAAGCCGTGCTGGAAAAGGAAAAGGCGCGCCGCGCCGCCTTGCTCGGCACCCTGTCGAACCGGCTGGCCGAGCAGCGCAAGGAAATCGGCGGCCTGGAGCGCGACGAACAGCGCATGGCCGGGCTGGTCGACAAGCTCTCCAAACTGATCAAGGAACAGGCCGAAGCGGCGGCCGCCGAGCAGCGCCGCCAGGAAGCGCTGGCCGCCGCGCACGCCAAGGCCGCCGAACAGGCGCGCCTGCTGGCTGAGGCGAAAAAGGCCGAACGCCGCGCCGAGCGCGAACGTGAACGCGAACGCGAGCGCGAACGCCTTGCGCGCGAAGCGGCCAAAAAGCCGCCCAAGCTCGATCCGCGCACTGGCGCCAAGATCCCGCCGGTCCCAGTCCCGGTGCCGCTACCGATGGATCCGATCGACGACGAGCCGCCCGTGGCCGCGCAGACACCCGAGCCGAAGCCGGAAGCGACGCCGCCGCGCAAACCCGACATCGCGCTCGCTCCAGCCATGCCGGAAGGCGCTTTCGCCAGCCTGCGCGGCAAGCTGCGCGCGCCGGTGGCCGGCAAGCTGGCGGCCCGCTTCGGCGCCAAGCGCGGCAGCGGGCCGAGCTGGAAAGGCATGTTCATCAAGGCCGCCGAAGGCAGCGAAGTGCGCGCCGTGGCCGGCGGGCGGGTGGTGTTCGCGCGCTGGATGCGCGGCTTCGGCAACCTGATCCTGGTCGACCATGGCAGCGAATACCTCTCCATCTACGGCAACAACCAGGCGCTGCTGAAACGCGAGGGCGATGCAGTCAAGGGCGGCGACCCGATCGCCAGCGCGGGAAACACCGGCGGCAACGAAGAATCGGGGCTATACTTTGAAATCAGGCACAAAGGCGCGGCGGTCGATCCGGCGCTCTGGGTGAACTTTTAGGTCAACAAAGTCGGGCGGATCATGCGGTCCGCCCGCGCTTCGGCGTTGCTGCCGACAGTATGAAGAATGGGTGTAAGAATGAAAGTCAAAAGTATCGGCCTGATCGGCTTTGGCATGGTGGCCGGCGTCGCCGCGTCCTTCCAGTTTTCGGCCATGGCCCAAAAACCCGGCAGCGCGCCCCTGCCGCTCGACGAGCTGCGCCAGCTCACCGATGTCTTCGGCCTCATCAAGACCGATTATGTCGAGCCGGTCGAAGACAGCAAGCTGCTGTCCGAAGCGATCAGCGGCATGGTGGCCTCGCTCGACCCGCACTCGGTCTACCTCGACAAAAAAGCCCTGCGTGAAATGCAGGAAAGCATGCAGGGCCGTTTCGTCGGCCTCGGCATCGAAGTGGCCATGGAAGAAGGCTACGTCAAGATCGTCACCCCGATCGAAGATTCGCCGGCCTTTCGCGCCGGTATCAAGGCGGGCGACCTGATCACCCGCATCGACAGCACCCCGATCAAGGGCATGTCCCTGGACGAAGCGATCAAGAAAATGCGCGGCGAGCCGAAAAGCAAGGTAGTGCTGACCATCGCGCGCAAGGGCGACGACATGCCGTGGATCGTGCCGCTGATGCGCGAGGAAATCCGGGTCCAGAGCGTCAAGGCCAAGATGGTCGAACCGGGCTACGGCTGGCTGCGCATCAGCCAGTTCCAGGAACAGACCGTGGACGACATGGTGAAAAAGGTCAACGCGCTGTACGCCCAGGACCCCAAGCTCAAGGGCCTGGTGCTGGACTTGCGCAACGATCCGGGCGGCTTGCTGCCGGGCGCGATCGGCGTGTCGGCCGCGTTCCTGCCGCATGACAAGCCGATCGTCTCGACCGCCGGCCAGCGCCGCGACTCGAACGAAGTGTTCTACGGCCGGCGCGAGTTTTACGCCGCCCGCAGCGGCGCCGATCCGCTGGCCAAGCTGCCGGCCGCGCTCAAGAACGTGCCGATGATCGTGCTGGTCAACACCGGCTCGGCCTCGGCCTCGGAAATCGTCGCCGGCGCCCTCCAGGATTACAAGCGCGCCATCATCATGGGTACCCAGACCTTCGGCAAGGGCTCGGTGCAAACCCTGCGCCCGCTCACCAAGGATACCGCCGTCAAGCTCACCACCGCGCGCTACTTCACCCCGAGCGGCCGCTCGATCCAGGCCAAGGGCATCGTGCCTGACGTGATGGTCGACGAAACCGCCGACGGCGACGGTTTGAACAGCCTGCGCGTGCGCGAAGCCGACCTGGAAAAACACTTGTCCGACGGCAGCGGCAAGGACAGCATCGATCCGGCCAGGGCGCGCCGCGACGAACTCGAAGAAGACCAGCATGCCCAGGCGCTCGCGCGCACCCGCAAGCCGCTCGAATTCGGCAGCAAGGATGACTTCCAGCTGGCCCAGGCCCTGAACCAGTTCAAGGGCTTGCCGGTCAAACTGTCGAAAGTCGAGGTGGTGCACGACAAGGAAGCCGACAAGGCCAAGGACAAGGGCGCCGTCAAGCCGGTGCCGGACGTGAAAGTGCCGGAGCTGAACAAAGGCGTCAAAAAATAATGCGCCGCAGTCGTACCATCACCAGCATCGGCACCCGATGAACGACGACCAGCTGCTGCGCTATTCGCGCCACATCCTGCTCGACGAGATCGGCATCGAAGGCCAGCAGCGGGCGCTGGCGGCCAGCGCCCTCGTCATCGGCGCCGGCGGGCTCGGTTCGCCGGCGGCGCTGTACCTGGCTTCGGCCGGGATCGGGCGCATCGTGCTGGTCGACGACGATGTGGTCGACCTGACCAACCTGCAACGCCAGATTCTGCATACCAGCGCGCGCATCGGCCAGCCCAAGGCCGAGTCCGGACGTGCCGCGCTGCTGGCCATCAATCCCGAGATCGAGGTAGTGGCGCTGCGCGAGCGGGCCGGCGATGCCCGTCTGGCCGAGCTGGTGGCGCAGGCGTCGGTGGTGCTCGATTGCAGCGACAACTTCGCTACCCGCCACGCCGTCAACCGCGCCTGCGTGGCGCGGCGCGTGCCGCTGGTGTCGGGCGCGGTGATCCGCTTCGACGGCCAGATCAGCGTGTTCGATCCGCGCCGCGCCGATTCGCCGTGCTACAGCTGCCTGTTCCCGCAAGACCAGGGTTTCGAGGATGCCGCCTGCAGCAGCATGGGGGTGTTCGCGCCGCTGGTGGGCGTGATTGGCGCGATGCAGGCGGCCGAGGCGCTCAAGCTGGTGATGCAGGTCGGCCAATCCTTGGCCGGACGCCTGCTGCTGCTCGACGGGCGCGGCATGGAGTGGACCAGCATCGGCGTGGCGCGTAATGCGGGGTGCCCGGTGTGCGGGTGCGCCGGGTAGCATATCTGCTAGCGCCTCTTTCGCACCGTTAAACGAAAAACCGTCGTTCCCGCGAAGGCGGGGACGCATGCGTCCCCCCCAAGTTAGTCGAGCCGCCTGTAGCTACGGTACGAACTTGGGTTCCCGCCTCTCCAAGAACTGGCTTCTGAACTTAGGGGCGTTAGGTTAGCGGATTTCTGATCACAAACGTCAAAACCGTCGTTCCCGCGAAGGCGCACTGTCGTCCGGAATAATTTTCTTGACGCGCTCACGAGAAGAGGCATCCTTGAATTTCTGCGAATTCGTGCGCCGCTTGTCGTCGTCGGCGATCATGTAAATCTTCGGTGTCCGTACGTTGAAATAGGGTTGCGCGGACGAAGCAAAGGCAATCCCACAGGGTCCGTTTCACACGGTTGGACTCGTTGAACAGTGCAACCAACAAATAACTGATGAGAGCGGTAAGTATCTGAATCCGGACCGCGTTTTCAGATCGTCCGAGGAACTGCTTGATCTTGAGGTGCTGCTTGATCCATTTGAAGAACAGCTCGATTGCCCAGCGCTTTTTGTAGTGCTGGGCAATTTCCATGGCACTACTGTCGAAGTCGTTAGTAGCCAGAACGATGGGCGTATCTTTGTTCGGCCGCGCCACGATGACACGGCGCAAAGGCTTCCCAAAGTAGAGATTGATCCGTTTTCCGCCGAGCCGTTTGTGCTTGAAAGTAACGATTTCGTCGCTGAGCACGATGTGCGCATCATCAGCAGGGATGTCCGATTTCTGCAGGACGTTGACAGCGGCGTTGTTCTTGAAACGAGTAACAAAGCGCGCGTTGGCCTCGTCAATGGATTTCCACCAATTGAAATCGCAATAGCCCTTGTCAAATACATAGAGCGCGTTCGCTTCGAGCGGTACGTCAACTGCCCGTTCAACGTCATTGACGTTGGGGTGGCTAATGTCGTGCCAGACAGGGATTGCATCATGGGCATCATACAAAACGTGCAGCTTCAAGCCTTGCGTATTGCGAGTGCTATTCTCGGGCGTCCACCTCTCAAACTCCCGTCCCTTCAACGTCAACGAGGTGGAGTCAAGCAAATACATCAGATCATTGCTTTGCTGGCGCAGCTTACGCGACACCTTCCCCATCAACCAGGCAGCGGTATCACTAAACACCGTGTCAGATCGATTCTCATTGGCGTCAGCCAAGGTGGAGCGCTTGATCGCTGACGTACCAAGATGGTAGTGATGCGCGACATGACTGTTGAAGCCAGTCTCCAGTGGTCGCAACCCCTTCGCCTCACTGATCTGCGCGTAGAGCATGGCAATGAGATGATCCCAATGCCCGAACTTCTTGCAATATTTGTCGGCATTGTGCCGTTCGACTAGTTGAGCGAAGGTTCCTCGCGGGAGCCCCTTCATTAAACGCTGAAAAGTAGTTATGCTGAACATGTTGCAGGTTTGGTTTTTAAGTTGGCAAACAGAGGTTAACCCTCGTAAACCAATACCTGCAACCCTTTTAACGTTGTCAACCCACTTTATTCCGGACAGCAGTGCGCGAAGGCGGGAACCCAATTTTGCTCCGTAGCCGTTGGCTGAGCGTCGGACTTGGATTCCCGCCTTCGCGGGAATGACGGAGCTTAAGTTAGCGGCATTAACCTCTGGACTTGCCTCGTTCTAAGGAATTGGAGGAGTTTCTTGGAAACTGGAGGCTGCGCGGGAACGACGGAGGTCTATTTTCTCCTCCTTAAGCCCCAAAAATAATCATTTGTTCATTTGTCTTTATGACATTGCTCTGGACCGTACGTACCCGTGCTATTCTTGCGTCCCAAACATAATAACTAACGTTCCGTCCAGGGAGATGCATTACATGAAACGTCCGCTCGTCCTCGCTGTCGCCGCCGCCTTGAGCTGGTCGGCGCACGCCGCCACCCAGACCATCCGCTACGAGATGCACGCCGAAAACGGCAAGCGCATCGGGGAACAAGTCGTCGAACGCGACGACGATGGCCTCACCCGCGTGCGTTTCATCTACAAGGACAACGGCCGCGGCCCCGAGCTGAGCGAACAGTTCCGCCTCGGCGCCGACGGCACCCTGAGCGAGTACACGGTCAAGGGCAACTCGACCTACGGCGCGGTGGTGGACGACCGCTTCGAGCGCAAGGGCGACCAGGCCATCTGGAAATCGACCTCGGAAAAAGGCGAGAAGTCGATCGCCGGCCCGGCCATGTATGTGCCCCTGAACGGCTCGGCCGAAATGGCCTCGATCGCCATCGCCGCCCTGGCCGCCAGCCCCAACGGCACCCTGCCGCTGCTGCCTTCCGGCACCCTGACCCAGCGCAAGCTCGATGAAGTCGAGGTCAGCAGCAACGGCCAGACGCGCAAGGTGCAACTGTTCGCCCAGACCGGCCTGGGCATGTCGCCCCAGTTCTACTGGGCCACCACCGATGCCAGGCCGCGCCTGTTCGCCATGGTCATTCCCGGTTTCATGACCGCCGCCGAAGAAGGCTGGATCGGCGTGGCCAAGGTCTTGGCCGAGCGCCAGAAAGTGGCCGAGAGCAAAATGCTGACCGACCTCGCCAGCCAGCTGCAGCACAAGCTGACCGGCTTGACGGTGGTCAAAAACGCGCGCATCTTCGACAGCGAGAAAGCCACTGTCGGCGCGCCGTCCGACGTGTACGTGCTGCGCGGGCGCATCAGCGCCATCGTCCCGGCCGGCGCGCCGGTGCGCGGCGCCGTCAATGAAATCGACGCGGCGGGGCGCATCATGCTGCCCGGCCTGTTCGACATGCATGGCCACGTGAGCCGCTGGGAAGGCGGCCTGAACCTGGCTGCGGGTGTCACCACGGTGCGCGACATGGGCAACGATAACGAGCAGATGCAGCAGATGCTCGACGAAGTGGCCGATGGCCGCCTGCTCTCGCCGCAAGTGGTGCCGGCCGGTTTCCTGGAAGGCGAGAGCCCGTTTTCCTCGAACGGCGGCTTCGTCGTCAAGGATTTGCCGGCCGCCAAAAACGCGATCGACTGGTACGCCGAGCACGGCTATCCGCAGCTGAAAATCTACAATTCCTTCCCCAAGGCCATCCTCAAGGACACCGTGGCCTACGCCCACAGCCGCGGCATGCGGGTGTCGGGCCACATCCCGGTCGGCCTGCGCGCGCACGAAGCGCTCGATGCCGGCTACGATGAAATCCAGCACATCAACCAGGTCATGCTCAACTTCCTGGCCACGCCGGAAACCGAAACGCGCACCCTGGAACGCTTCATCCTGCCGTCGGAAAAAGTGGCGGGCCTGGACTTCGAGTCGGCCAAGGTCAAGCAATTCATCGCGCGCCTGAAAGCGCAGCAGACCGTGATCGATCCGACCCTGGCCACCTTCGCCTTCCTCAAGCAGCGCGACGGCGACCTCAACGAGCCGTTCGCGGCCGTGGCCGACCATATGCCGCCCGATGTGAAGCGCGGTTTCTATGTCGGTACCATGAAGATCGCCGACGAAGCGGCCCAGAAGCGCTACGAAAAATCCTACGCCAAGATGGTCGACTTCGTCGGCCGCCTGTACAAGGCCGGCGTGCCGATCGTGGCCGGCACCGATGAAATGGCGGGCTTCACCTTGCAGGCCGAACTCGAACTGCTGGTCAAGGCCGGCCTCACGCCAGCCCAGGCGATCCAGGTCGCCACCCGCAACGGCGCGCGCTACACCCGCACCAGCGGCGAGCGCGGTTCGGTGACCCAGGGCAAGCTGGCCGACCTGGTGCTGGTCGATGGCGACCCGACCAAACAGATCGGCGACATCCGCAAGGTGGCGGCGGTCATCACGCGCGGCTATGTGATCTATCCGCAGGAAGTCGACAAGGCACTCGGCATCGTGCCTTTCGTCAAGGATGCGCCGATGCTGAAAACCCTGGCCCCGGTATCGAGCAACTTGGCCGAAGGCGGCAACGAGGGCGCGCTGCATCGCCTGAGCGGCAGCGGCGCCAGGCATCACCACTGATCGGCAAGCGGCTTGCGCCAGGCGGCGCTGTCGATTCGTCCATCACTGGAAGGCGGCGCCACACTGACTTACAATCCGGTGGCGCGCCTGCACCGTCCTTACCGCCGCTGGCGGGAAGCGCGGCGGCCCTGCCGGGGTAACTTGAATAACGCCCCGGCAACTTAGATTCCCGCCTGCGCAAGATGACAGGAAGATGACGCAAAATAGCCAGCACTTCGTTAGCGACGGCGGGCGTTATTGGCCTTATACTCCGACTCATTGTAGAACTTATTTACTGACTGACTATGAAACTCGCTGCACACCGTCCTCTCCGCCAGCGCTTCGCGCGCGGCTTTACCCTTGTTGAAATCATGGTGGTGGTGGTCATCATCGGCATTCTCGGCGCGCTGGTCGTGCCCAAGCTGATGAACCGTACGGTCCAGGCCCGCATCACCGCCGCCAAGGTCGACATCGCCAACCTGATGCAAGCCCTCAAGCTGTACAAGCTGGACAACCAGCGCTACCCGACCACCGAACAAAGCCTGCAGGCGCTGGTCGTCAAGCCGACCAACGGCCCCACCGCCAACGGCTGGAAAACCGGCGGCTACATCGAGAAACTGCCGAAGGACCCATGGGGCAACCCCTACCAGTTCCTCTCGCCCGGCGTGCAGGGTGAAATCGACGTGTTCTCGCTCGGCGCCGACGGCCTGCCCGGCGGCACCGGTGACGACGCCGATATCGGTTCCTGGGAAAACTAGGCCCGGACCGAGACGTCTTGAAGCTCATGAAAGCAGTGCGCGCCAGCAGCGGCTTCACCTTGATCGAGGTGATGGTAGTGATGGTCATCATGGGCATCGTGCTGGGCCTGGTCTCGATCAATGCGATGCCGAGCCCGCGCCAGAATCTCGAAGACGAGGCGCGCCGCCTGGCCTTGCTGCTGCAGCTGGCGCGCGACGAAGCCATCGTGCGCAACCGCCTGGTGGCTTTCGAGGCCGATACCGAACGTTACCGCTTCCTGGTGCGCAATGAAGCGATCTGGGAACCGGTCACGCGCGACGACCTGCTGCGCGAGCGGCCCTTCAAGGGCGCCCCGGTGCAGCTGCTGCTCGACCCGCCGGTAACGGTGGGCGGCAATCCGGTGCGCATTACCTTCGGGCGCGAGCCGGTCGACAAACCGTTCGTGCTGACCCTGGCAATCGGCGACGACCGGGTCGCCATCCGGGCCGACGGCATCGGCCACTTCGTCGTCGAGTAACCCCTGAATCATTTGTAGAACAAGATCATGCGCCATCGCCTTCACCGCCAGTCCGGCTTTACCCTGCTCGAAGTGCTGGTGGCGCTCGTCATCATCGGCACCGCGCTGGGCGCCTCCCTGCGCGCGGTGGGCAGCCTGACGTCCAACAGCGCCGGCCTGCGCGCCGCCATGATGGCCACCTGGTCGGCCGAAAACCGGCTGGTGCAGATCCGCCTGGCCAAGGAATATCCGGCCATCGGCAAGAACAGTTATGAGTGTCCCCAGGGCGACCTGAAGCTGATCTGCCAGGAAGAAGTGCTGGCCAGTCCGAATCCGCGCCTGCGCCGGGTCGAGGTCAGCGTGTTCGACAGCGTCAATCCGGAGCGCCGCATCATCAAGCTGGTTCAACTGGTGCTCAACGAATGAGGCATACCGGGCACAGGCAACACGGGCGAGAGCGGCAACGAGGTGGTTTCACCCTGATCGAACTGCTGGTGGCGATCAGCATCCTGGCCATCGTGGCGGTGCTCGGCTGGCGCGGCCTGGACAGCATCGTGCGCGCGCGCGAAACGCTCACCGCGCGCCTCGAATCGGCGCGCGGCATGCAGCTCGCCTTTGCCCAGATGCAGAGCGATTGCGAGCACCTGGCCAATCCGGCCATGATGCTGGGCCGGCCCTACCTGCTCTCGGCGCCCGACAAACTGACCCTGGTACGCAATGTGTACGCCGAAAACGAACCGGCGCGCCTGCAGGTGGTCGCCTACCGCATCGTCGACCGCATGCTCACCCGGCGCGAATCGAACGGCACCCGCGACCTGGTCCAGCTCGACGTGATGTGGCAGGCCGCCATCAGCAACGCCGACACCACGCCGTCCGTCACCCTGCAGTCGGGTGTGAGCGCGATGCAGGTCATGAACTGGGAAAACAATGGCTGGCGCCAGAACAGCCAGCCGGTGGCCCAATCGGTCAAGCAACAGCAACAACAGCAGCAACAGCAGCAACAGCAGCAGCAGTTGCAGCCGGTCCCGCCCGACGTGGCGCCGACCGGCTTGCAGGTGCAGCTGCAGGTCGATAACGTGGCCGCCGTGATGAGCAAATCCTTCCTGCTGGGAGGCATGTGATGCGCCAGCCTCATCCGCGCCGCCAGCAGGGCGTGGCCATCATCACGGCCCTGCTGCTGACCATGCTGTCGGTGACCATCGTCGCCAGCCTGTTCTGGCAGCAGCAAGTCCAGGTGCGCTCGATGGAAAACCAGCGCCTGCACCTGCAGACCAAGTGGATCCTGCGCGGCGCGCTCGACTGGGCGCGCCTGGTGCTGCGCCAGGATGGCATCGACAACCGCAACCTGACCACCCTGAACGCGGTGTGGAACACGCCGCTGGCCGAAACCCGCCTCGACCAGTACATCGAGCGCGAGCGGGTCGAGGGCGAAGTGTTCGACGCCACCCTGTCGGGCCAGATTTCGGACGCCACCGCGCGCTACAACCTGATGAACCTGTCCAACGGCAGGGTCATCGACAAGATCAATGTGCAGGTGTACCAGCGCCTGCTGCAAAACCTGCAGCTCGACCCGGCCCTGGCCCAGCGCACCGCGCTGGCGGTGGCCTCGGGCGCGGCGCCTGCCGCACCAATCGTGCCCGATCCCAGCCAGCCGCAACAGCCGCCGCTCGACCCCGACGCTGTGCCGGTGCCCGTGTCGGCCGGAAGCGCGCCGATCGGCCTGACCCAGCTCGACGACCTGCTCGCCATTCCCGGCTACACCCAGGAGACCGTGAACCGCCTGCGCGAGTTCGCCATCGTGCTGCCCGAACAGACCAAGGTCAACGCCAACACTGCGCCGGCCGAAGTGCTGGCCGCCATCGTGCCGGGGTATTCGGTGTCGGAAGCGGCGGCCCTGGTGACCCGCCGCAAGCAGGCTTACTTTCTCGACGATGCCCGCTTCAAGGAACAGTTGTACGGCAAGGATCCGCTCAAGAACACGTATAGTTTTAAAAGCGAATATTTTCTGGTGAAGAGCCGGATACGCCTGGACCGGGCCGCGCTCGACGCGGAAGCGCTGGTCCAGCGCAGGCTGGACGATCGTGTGACGACCACGACCGTCTGGGTACGGCAAAATTAAGAACGAAAGCGAGACGGTTTGACTACTTTATATATCCGGCATCCGGCCAGGGCGGACAGCGAAGGGGCCCTGGCCCGCTTCGCGCTGGTCGCCGACGGTGGCGCGCTGATCCAGCAGGGCGAAGGCGTGCTCAAGGGCATGGGCGAGCTGATCGCTTCCAGCCGGCGGGTGGTGCTGCTGCTGGCCGCGGCCGATGTCACCCTGCTGCACGTGAAGGTGCCGCCGCTGTCGGCGGCGCGCCTGCGCGCGGCCCTGCCCAACCTGGTCGAAGAACAGGTGCTGGGCGACCCCGAGGAATGCGTGCTGGTGGCCGCCCCGGCCTCGGCCGCGGATGGCTTGCGCGCCATCGCTGTGGCCCAGCGCGCCTGGCTCGAAGCGCTGGTGCGCTCGGTGCTGGCCCAGGGCGCGCGCGTGGTGGCCGCCGTTCCCGCCCAGCTGTGCCTGCCCTTGGCGCCGGGCAATGCCGCCGCCGCCATCGATGGCGGCGGCATCACCATCCGCCACGGCCTGTACCACGGCCTGGGGCTGGCGATCGCCGGCGAACCGGCCATGGCCCTGCAAACGGTGCGCGCGCTGGCCGGCGACAGCCCGCTGACCCTGTACGTGCCGCAGGAGCATCTGGGCGAGTACCAGGCGCTCGTGGCCGAGGCCGGCCCCGGCATCACGCTCGAAGCCGAACACTGGAGTCACTGGATCGCCGGTTCGAAAAGCACCACCCTCGACCTGGTTCCCGGCCTGGGCGCGGCCGGCGCCAAGGCGCGCGACTGGCAGCGCTGGAAGTGGCCGGTGCGCCTGGCCCTGCTGGCCGTGGCGGTCAACCTGGCCGGCCTCAATTACGAATGGCTGCGCCTCAAGCGCGAAGCCGACAACACGCGCCAGGCCATGGTGCAGATTTTCCGCGCCGCCTATCCCAAGGAGACGGTCATCAGTAACAATCTCGAACGCCAGATGCAGCAGAAAATCGCCCAGGCCAGGGGCGCTTCCGGCCAGGTCGGGCCCGACGAATTCACCTTCCAGACCGCGGTCCTGGGCGAAGCGGTGCGCACCCTCGGCAAGCCGCCCGAGCTGGCCGCGCTCACCTTCCGCGAGCGCACCACCACCATCAAGCTCAAGCCCGAGGGCGCCGATCCGGGCGTGGCCGCCACCCTCAAGCCGACCTTGCAAAAATACAAGCTGGACCTGGGCGAGATCGCCGCCAACACCCTCCTGGTGCGCACCGCGGGAGCGAAGCCATGAGCGCCTTGAGTGCCGTGAGCCGGTTCAAGGACCAGATCGGGCTGTACTGGATGGCGCGCACCGAGCAGGAGCGCAAATTTCTCGCCATCGGCGGCGCCCTGGCCGGCCTGATGCTGGTGTACGCGCTGTTGCTGGCGCCGGCGCTGGAAGGCAGCGCCGCCCTGCGCGCCGAACTGCCGCAGCTCAAGCAGCAGAAGGCCCAGCTCGAAGCGCTGGCCAAGACCGCCGCCGCCTTGTCCGGCCAGACCCCGCCGCAAGTGACGCCGATGTCGCGCGAAACGCTCTCGGCCAGCCTGTCCGCGCGCGGCATCAAGCCCGAGTCGGTCAGCATGACGGGCGAGTACGCCAAGGTGCAGGTGAGCGGCGTCGCCTTTTCCAATCTGGTCGCCTGGCTCGAAGCGCAGCGCCTGGAACACCGCATCGGCGTGCTGGAAGCGGCCATCACGGCCTCGACCCCGGCCGGCCAGGTCGATGCCACCTTTACCTTGCGCCAGAGCACGGATGCGGGTTCGCGATGATGCGCGCCGTGCTATGGTTGGGCGCGATCGTGCTGGCCGTGGCCCTCACCGTGCTGGCGTTCGCGCCGGCCTCATGGCTGGGCGACGTGGTCGAACGCCAGACCGGCGGGCGTTTGACTCTGGGGGACGCGCAGGGTACGCTTTGGCGCGGCTCAGCCTTTATCGGCGGCGCGCCCGGGCCGGGCGGGTCGGTCACGCCGCTGCTGCCTGGGCGTTTCGCCTGGACCTTGTCGCCGCTGGCGCTGCTCGGCCAGGTCGACATGACCCTGGCCAATCCGCTGGCGCTGACCCAGCCGGTCAAATTGAGCGGCAGCTGGTCGCAGTGGCAGCTCAGTCCGTCGGCCTTGCTGCTGCCGGCGGCCGGCCTGGCCGGGCTGGGCGCGCCGCTCAACACCCTGGCGCTGTCGGGCGACATGCGGCTGTCCTGGACCACCCTGGGCCTGGCGCGCGCGCCGGATGGACGCGGGGTGGCGGTGGACGGGGTGACCACCCTGGAATTGAATGACATGGGTTCGCGCATGGCGCCGATCAAGGTGCTGGGCAGTTACAAGATGACCATGGATTGGCAGGGCCAGCAGGCAAACGTGAATTTGAAGACGGAACGCGGTGCCTTGTTGTTGGCGGGAAAGGGCAGCCTGAACCAGGGCCGCTTCCAGTTTTCCGGCACGGCACAGGCCGCCGATGGATATGAAGAAACGCTGGGCAATCTCCTGAATTTACTGGGCCAGCGCCGAATGGTTGACGGCAAGAAAACTATCGCCTTAGAGTTTAAATGATGAAAAAACAGTCACTGAGCACTTTCCCTTCCCCGGCGTTGCGCCGCATTGCCGCCGGCGTCCTGCTGTGCTGCGCGGTCGCGGGGGCGCCAAGCCCCGCGCTGGCGGCCCCGGAGGAGTCGGCCGCCCTCAATTTCGTCGGCGCCGACATCGAATCGGTCATCAAGGCGGTCGGCCATTACACCGGCATGACCTTCATCATCGATCCGCGGGTCAAGGGAACCTTGACCGTGACGTCGGAAAAGCCGGTCACCAAGGCCCAGGCCTTTGGTCTGTTGACCTCGGCGCTGCGCCTGCAGGGCTACGCGGTGGTCACCGGCGACGGCTACGCCAAGGTGGTGCCGGAAGCGGAAGCGAAGCTGCAATCGTCGCCGACCCAGGTCGGGGTAGGGGGCTCGGGTGTCAAGGGCGACCAGATCGCCACCCAGATTTTCCACCTGAGCCACGAATCGGCGGCCAACCTGACCGCGGTGCTGCGCCCGCTCATTTCGCCGAACAATTCGATCATGGCCAATCCGGGCAATAACAGCCTGGTCATCACCGATTACGCCGACAACCTGCGCCGCCTGGCCAAGATCGTCGCCGCGCTCGACTCGCCAGTGGCGGCCGACCTCGACGTCATTCCCGTGCGCTACGCGATCGCCTCGGACCTGGCGACCATGGTCAACAAGCTGATGGAACCGAGCGCCGGCGGCGATTCGGGCCGCATCTCGGTGGTGGCCGATCCGCGCACCAACGCGGTGGTGCTGCGCGCACCGTCGCAGGCGCGCGCCAACCTGGCCAAGTCGCTCATTGCCAAGCTGGACCAGCCGACCGCGGAAGCGGGCAACGTCCACGTGGTGTACCTGAAAAATGCCGACGCCACCAAGCTGGCGCAAACCCTGCGCGCGGTGGTCTCGTCGGACTCTTCGTCCCTGGCCCAGCAGCAGCAGGGCACCAGCGGCGGCAGCGTGGCCAGCGGCGGCGGTGCTTCCAACAGCAGTATGAACAGCAATAACCAGAACAGCGGCGCCGGCAACAGCATGGCCCAGCAAAGCCAGACCAGCGGCGGCGGCAGTGGCGGCAGCGGCGCCGGTTTCATCCAGGCCGATGCGTCCACCAACACCCTGATCATCACCGCGCCGGACGCGGTCTACCGCAACCTGCGCGCCGTCATCGACCAGCTCGATGTGCGCCGCGCCCAGGTCTACATCGAGTCCCTGATCGTCGAAGTCAATGCCGACAACGCGGCCGAATTCGGCGTGCAGTGGCTCGGCCTGTCGGGCACGGAGAGCAGCAATTACCGGGTCGGTGCGATCCAGCATTCGACCATAGCGAAGGACAACAACCTGCTGGCGCTGGCCAGCAAGGGCGTTGCCGCCACGCCCGGCGCCGGGCTGACCATCGGCCTGTTCAAACAGGTCGCGGGCGAACTCGGCCTGGGCGCGCTCGCCCATGCGATGCAAAACACGGGCAACGTCAACATCCTGTCGACCCCGAACATGCTCACGCTCGACAATGAACTGTCGACCATCAAGGTCGGCCAGAACGTGCCGATCATCACCGGCAGCTTCACCACCAACACCGGCGGCGGCGCCGCCGGCAACCCGTTCCAGACCATCGAACGCAAGGATGTCGGCCTCACGCTCAAGGTGCGTCCGCAGATTTCCGAAGGCGGCACCATCAAGATGGCGATCTACCACGAGACCTCGAATGTGGCCGATAACTCGGCTGCGGGCGTGATCACCAACGTGCGCATCATCGAAAACAATGTCATTGCCGACGATGGCCAGATCATCGTGCTCGGCGGCCTGATCAAGGACGATACGAGCGAGGGCGAAGATCGCGTGCGCGGCCTGGCCGATATTCCGGTGCTCGGCAACCTGTTCAAGTACCGCAAGCGTTCGCGCAACAAGACCAACCTGATGGTGTTCCTGCGCCCGGTGATCGTGCGCAGCAAGGAGGACAGCAATGCCATCGCCAGCGACCGCTACGATTACATGCGGTCGGCCGGCCAGGCCACGGGCGGACCGAAGGACGGCATCGTGATGCCCGATTACGGCACCCCGGTGCTGCCGTCGCTGAGCAACGGCCAGCCGCCGGGCGGTGGCGCCATGGCGCCGATGCCGCCGCGGCCGGTTCCAGCGCCCGCCACGCCGTCCCCGGCCCCGGGCAGCACGACCGAGCGTCCCTTGAGCGCACCGGGCACGATCAACCCGGCCGACGTGAATATGTACCGCCCGGCCAAGCCGGTACCGGCGACCAAGTGATGACACACCGATGAGCAATCTTTTACCTTACGCCTTCGCGCGCGATTTCGGCGTGCTGGCGCGCTCGCCCGACAACGGCGAGCATCCGATCGAAGTGTGGGTCTCGGGCGCCACCGCGCCGGCGGCGATCGCCGAAGTGTCGCGCCGTTTCGGGCGCATCGCGCTGCGTTCGATGGACCGGGCCGACCTGGAAGCGGCCATTGCCAGCGCCTACGCCGGCGCCGGCGGCGACGCCTCGCAGGTGGCTGACGAATTCGATGCCGACCTTGACCTGACCAAGCTGCTGCAAGACGTGCCGGCCATCGAAGACTTGCTCGAATCGTCAGACGACGCGCCGGTGATCCGCATGATCAACGCGCTGCTGACCCAGTCGCTGCGCGAAGGCGCTTCCGACATCCACATCGAACCGTTCGAGCAAACTTCCGTGGTGCGCTTTCGCATCGACGGTTCCTTGCGCGACGTGGTCCGTCCGCGCAAGGCCATCCACGCCTCGCTGATCTCGCGTATCAAGATCATGGCCCAGCTCGACATCGCCGAAAAGCGCTTGCCGCAGGATGGCCGCATCACCCTGCGCGTGGGCGGCAAACCGGTCGACGTGCGCGTCTCGACCCTGCCGACCGGGCACGGCGAGCGTGCCGTGCTGCGTTTGCTCGACAAGGAAGCCGGCCGCCTCGACCTGTCGCACCTGGGCATGAACGCCGCCCTGCTGCCGCAGTTCGATACACTGATCAACCAGCCGCACGGCATCGTGCTGGTCACCGGGCCGACCGGTTCCGGCAAGACCACCACGTTGTACGCGGCCTTGAGCCGCCTGAACGCGTCGACCACCAACATCCTGACCGTGGAAGACCCGATCGAGTACGACCTGATCGGGGTCGGCCAGACCCAGGTCAACGCCCGCATCGACATGAGCTTTTCCAAGGCCCTGCGCGCGATCCTGCGCCAGGATCCGGACGTGATCATGATCGGCGAGATCCGCGACCTGGAAACGGCGCAGATCGCGGTCCAGGCGTCCCTCACGGGCCACTTGGTGCTGGCCACCCTGCACACCAACGATGCCGCCGCCGCCGTCACCCGTCTGCTCGACATGGGGATCGAACCGTTCCTGCTGTCGTCGTCCTTGCTGGGGGTGATGGCGCAGCGCCTGGTGCGCAAACTCTGCGAGCACTGCAAGGTGCGCGACGAAGTCGAAACGCCGCAGGGCCGCGCGGTGCAATGGAAAGCGGTCGGCTGCGACAAGTGCGGCCACACCGGTTACCACGGCCGGGTCGGCGTGTACGAGCTGCTCGAAACCAATGACAAGATCAGCGCCCAGATCCACAACCGCGCCTCGGAAGCCGAGATCCGCACGGCGGCCCAAGCCAGCGGCATGAAAACCATGCGCGAAGATGGCCAGCGCTGGCTCGATAACGGTACCACCACGCAGGCTGAATTGCTGCGCGTGACCAAGGACTAGGCCGAGAACCATGCCCGCATTCCGTTATGAAGCCGTCGATGCCGACGGCGCCACCCGCAAGGGCGTGGTCAACGCCGACAGCGCCCGTTCGGCGCGTGCCGACCTGCGCCTGCAGGGCCTGACCCCGCTCACGGTCGACGCCATCGCCGCCCAGCTGGATGCCGCCGGGGTCGAGAAAAGCCGCGGCTTCGGCGAGCGCTTGTCGCAGGTCGAACTGGCGCTGTTCACGCGCCAGCTGGCCAGCCTGCTGGAAGCCGGGCTACCGCTCGAACAAGCGTTTACCGCGCTGCTGGAACAGGCCGAGCGTCCGTATGTGCGCGACCTGGTGGCCTCGATCCGCTCGGAAGTGATGGGCGGCGCCTCGTTTTCCGACGCGCTCTCGCGCCATCCGCGCGACTTTGCCGAAATCTACCGGGCGCTGGTCGCTTCGGGCGAGCAGATCGGCCACCTGGCGCGCGTGCTCTCGCGCCTGGCCGACTACATCGAACGGCGCAACGCGCTGGTGCAAAAGGTGCGCCTGGCGTTCACCTACCCGGCCATCGTGACCGTGGTGGCGTTCGCGATCGTGATCTTTTTGCTTACCTATGTGGTGCCGCAGATCGTCTCGGTGTTCGCCAACACCAAGCAAAAGCTGCCGCTGCTGACCGTCATGATGCTGGCCGTGTCCAATTTCGTGCGCGCCTGGGGCATCGTGGCCGGCATCCTGATGGTCGGCGCGTTCTGGCTGTGGCGGCGCGCGCTGCGCAATCCCGTGCTCAAGCGCCAGTGGCACACCTGGCTGCTGACGGCCCCGGTGTACGGCAAGTTCGAGCGCAGCCTGAACACGGCGCGCTTCGCCAGTACCCTGGCGATTACCACCGGCTCGGGTGTGCCGATTTTGCGCGCGCTCGACACCAGCCGCGACACCTTGTCCAACGTGGCGATGAAGGAACTGGTCGAGCAGGCCAGCGCCAGCGTGCGCGAAGGCGTCAGCCTGGCGCGCGCGCTGTCGGCCCAGAAGCACTTTCCGCCGATGCTGATCCACATGATCCGCGCCGGCGAAATCACCGGCGAACTGCCCGCCATGCTGGAACGGGCGGCCAATTCGCAGCAGCAGGACCTGGAGCGGCGCACGCTCACCATCGCCGGCCTGCTCGAACCGGTGCTGATCCTGGCCATGGGTGTGGTGGTGCTGCTGATCGTGCTCGCGGTGCTGATGCCTATTATTGAAATCAATCAGCTGGTGCGGTAAAAAGGAATGTAATGAAGCGTTTGCCAATAGTTGTTAGCCTGATTGCCGTGGTCTTCCTGTCGGCCTCGATCGCGTACTGGGCCATGCAGTTCATCCGCGGCGAGCAGCGCCCGATCGTGGCCGTGGCCAGCACGCCCGATCCGGTGCCTGCGCCGGATGCCGCCGCCACCCTGTTCGGCGGCCAGGCCGCCACCGTGGTGGTCAGCAATTACCAGCTGACCGGCGTGGTCTCGGCCGGGCGCGACAGCGTCGCCATCCTGGTGTCCGACGGCCAGCCGCCGCGCGCGCTCAAGGTGGGCAAGGAAATCGCCCCCGGCGTGACCGTCACCGCGGTGTACCCGCGCTATATCACCCTGTCCGAAGGCGGCGTCGAGAAACGCATCGAACTGGCCACCGACGCCAAGGCCGGTCCCGACATGGCGCCGCCGATGCCTCCTAACAATAACGGCGTCCAGCACCAAGGCCAGGGCCAGGGCCAGAACCAGCCGCCGGCCCCGCCGCCGTCGGAACCGGTGCCGGCCCCCGGCCTGACGCCGGAGCCGCCGATGCCGACACCGCCGTCCACGCCGGCGCCGCAGATGCCGGCGCCGACCCGCACCGTGGTCAGCCCGGGCAACCAGCCGGCGACCCAATAAGCGCCGCATGATGTGTGTGCGCATGCTGGCCGCCGCCTGCGCCCTGGCTTTGCAGGCCGGCGCGGCGCTGGCCCAGGAGACTGCGGGGGTGCCAGTGCCAGTGCCGGCACCAGCCGGCGCCGTGACCACCGCCCGTCCGAGGGTGGCGCTGGTGCTCTCGGGCGGCGGCGCGCGCGGCTTTGCCCACATTGGCGTGCTGCGCGTGCTGCGCGAACTGCGCGTGCCGGTCGACATCGTGGTTGGCACCAGCATGGGCAGCGTGATCGGCGGTGCCTACGCGGCCGGCTCCTCGGTGTCCGACCTCGAACAGATGGCGCGCCTGACCGACTGGGACCGCGTGGTGGCCGACCGTCCGGCGCGCGAAGACCTGGAATTCCGGCGTCGCGAAGAAGACGTGCTGCTGCCATCGCGCATCGAATTCGGCCTGCACAGCGACGGCATGTCCTTGCCGCCGGCCGCCGCCGGCAATGCCGCGCTCGAACTGGCCCTGGCGCGCCTGCTGCCGGCCGGCACGCGCGACCGCCCGGTCAATCAACTCAGTCTGCCGTTTCGCTCGGTCGCCTCGGACTTGGTCACGGGCGAGCTGGTCGACCTGGTCGATACCCCGCTGTTCCTGACCATGCGCGCCTCGCTCGCCGTGCCGGGCGTGTTCGCCCCGGTGCGGGTGAACCAGCGCCTGGTGGTCGACGGCGGCCTGGTGCGCAACCTGCCGATCGACCTGGCGCGCAAGATGGGCGCCGACGTCGTCATCGCCGTCAACGTCGGCACCCCGCTCGCGCCCGAGAAAAACCTCGGCAGCGCGCTTGGCGTGGCGCAGCAGATGATCAATATCCTGACCGAACAGAACGTGCAGCGCTCGATCAGGGAACTCGGTCCCGGCGATGTGCTCATTTCGCCGGAACTGAGCGGCATCAGCTTTCTGGATTTCCGCAATATCGACAGTGCCATCAAGGGCGGCGAGCAGGCCACGCGCGAACTGTCGCAGCGCCTGGCGGCGCTGGCGCTGCCGGCCAGCGAGTACGCGCTGTTTGAGAACAACCGGCTGGCCACGCCGCCGCTGTCGGACACGGCGCTGCCGTTGGCCGAGGTCAAGGTCGAGACCAGCGGGCGCATCAACCCGAAAATCCTGCAGGTGCAGTCCGGCCTGGCGCAGGGACAGACGCTCACGCGCGAGCAGGTGCGGCGCGCCGCCAACAGCCTGTACGGACGGGGCGACCTGGAACGGGTCGAAACCGATATCGAGGACGAGGGCGGCCAGCGCGCCGTCGCCATCCGCGCCACCGAAGCGGCATGGACCAACAGCCGCCTGCGCGTGGGCCTGGAGCTGGCCAGCGACTTCGACGACGCCAACCGCTTCGCCCTGAAAGTGATGCATGTACGCTCGTCGATGAACCCCTGGGGCGGCGAAATGCGCACCAGCGCCCAGATCGGCGACGAGCGCGGCATCGGCATGCAGTTCCACCAGCCGCTCGGCGCCGGGTCGCCCTGGTATGTGGCGCCCGAAATCCAGTACAGTTCAAGCTCGGTCGACCTGTTCAACGCCGGGCGGCGCCGCAGCCGCTACGCCTTTTCGGAGCGCTCGGCGCGCTTCGTGGTGGGGCGCGAACTGGGCACCTGGGGCGACGTGCAGGGTGGCGTGGTGCACCAGAACCTGGGCGCGCGCGCCGTGATCCCGGAGCAGGAGAGCGGCGAGCACGCGGCCACCACCTATCACTACCTGCGCTACCGGGTCGACACGCTCGACTCGCTCGGCTTTCCCAGCCGCGGCTACCTGCTCGACGCCCAGCTGTCGGGCAGGGGCAACGGGGCCGACGGCACCGGCGCGATGGCGCAGTTTTCCGTGCTTGGCCTGAGCGCCTTCCGCACGCGCGACTGGGCCGGCCATGTGTACGGCGAATATGCGGTGGCCAGCAGCGGCGCCGCGCCGCTCAACCTGGGCGGCTTCTTGCGCCTGTCCGGCTCCTTGCCGGAATCGGTCGAAGGCAGCCGCATCGCCTTCGGGCGGCTGGTGATGGCGCGCCGCATCGGTGCCTTGCCCGTGACCCTGGGCGGCACCGTGCGCGCCGGCTTTTCGCTGGAAGCCGGCGGCGCCTTCGACCGCCAGCAACAGCAGGCCGCGCAGAGCGGCTCGGCTTTCAAGCAGGCGCTCAGCGGCTTCCTGTCGGTCGATACGCGCTTCGGGCCGGTGTATGTCGGCGCCGGCAAGACCGTGCACGGCAGCGGCACCGCCTACCTGTTCCTGGGGCCGATCTGGTAGGCGCGCGCGGCGCGGCTAGCGGCGCAGGGCGGTAAAGGCACTCGACTCCCACGATTGAAAGCCGAGCAGCAGGGTGACGCCGTTGCGCTCCTCGCTGGCCAGGCGGCGGTCGGCCTGGTGCAGGCGTGCCAGTTCGGCCGCCAGCTGCTGGATTTTCACCAGCAATTCGCGCGAACTGCCCAGGGACAGGCGCGCGGGCAGGCACATCAGGGTTTCGCCGGCGCCATCGAAACGGCCGCTGAAATAATCCTCCACCACATGCTCGCGGAAGTACTGCTGCACCGGCCCGTCCGGCAGCCAGCGGAAGGTGGTCGACACGCGCATGCTGTAGCGGTTCAGGGGCTTGAGTTCGATCAGGCCGAGGCGGTCCAGTTCCACCATCAGGCCGATGCATTCGGGTTCGCTCAGTTGATAGGTTTCGATGATCTGGTCGAGCGTCCAGTTGCCCAGGCAGCAAATGGCGACGAGCAGCAGGCGCGGATTGGCCATCAGCGACTTTTCCTGGGTCGGGGTGAGGGTATCGGCCTGGGGACGGGCATCGGCGGCGCGGCGCAGCACGTCTTCGAGCGGCACCCCGGCCGCCTTGCAGATTTGCGCCAGGCGCGACAGGGCCATGTCTTTCTGGCCGAACATACGCTTGACGCTCGACTCGCTCATGCCGATGCGCCCGGCCAGCGCCTTGTAGGTGATGCCCGCCGCACGCAACTCGGCGCGCAGCACTTGTATGACCAGCTCAGGTGAGCTCATGCGATTCCTTTGAGGCGAAATGTACAGTTATCCGATACTCAATGTACCGAATTTCAGTGCTTCGCACAAGCAGATAGGACTTTTTGAGGAAAAGCAGGACACTGAGTCCATGCCAGAAACAGCTCCGACCGAAAGCCAACCGATGCCGATAACCCCGCTGCTTGCCGCCCTCCTGCTGACCGTGTTCAGCGGTGCCGCCAGCGCCGCCAGTTACGGCGACACCAGTCCGATCTATGCGGGCGGCGCGATCGGACGGATGCAGTTCACTGCGGACTGCGGCGGCGGACAGCCGTGCAAGGGGCAAGACAATGCCAGTGGCAAGCTGTTCGCGGGATTTAACTTTGCGCCGTTCAGCGCGTGGCAGGGTTCTGAGCTGACCAGTTCGGTTGAACTGGTGGCTTACCGGGGCGGCAAGGCCGACCTTGGCCCGCGGGGCGGGGCGGCATCGTTCGATGGCGCGGGTGTGTCGTACAGGATCAGTTCGCGTGAGACCGAGGCGCTGTCGGTGCACGCCAGGGTTGGGACGACGCGCTTGTCGGGCAAGCTGGGTGGCGCCTCAAGCGCAACGACCGGCATGACGGGTGGGTTGGGGATCGCGTATGCGCTCGACAAGCATCTGTCGCTGACCGGCGATTATGATTTGCTCAGGGCCGGTTTCGGCGCCTTGGCACGCACACATGTGCATTTATGGACGTTAGGTGCCGCCTACAAGTTCTAGGCGGGCCGCCAAGGCGACGCACACAAGGATGGCCTGATCGCGGGCGCCCACCAGGGCGCCCGCTGGCGGCCCTAGGTAGCCTGTTATTTCCAATCCCCGTTAACTATAAAAACGTCGTTCCCGCGGAGGCGGGAACCCAAGTTCGTTCCGTAGTCACAGGCGGCTCTACGGACCTGGGTTCCCGCCTCCGCGGGAACGACGTTTTTAGGCCTGCGGGGAGAGCGAAAGTTTTAAGGGCGGAAAAACCGCAGCTGTGCAGGGTAATACTCAATCCGGCTCCGGTTCCAGCTTGGCCTTCTTGAGCGCGCGCTTGACCGCCTGGCGCTCCTGCGCCGGGCCTTTGGCATGCGGTCCGGCGGCGCGCAGCTTGGCTGCCACGGCCACCGGATTGCGCACCTTGGCAACCTGCTGCGTCGGTTTGACCGTGATGCGCATTTTCTGCCGCGTCGCCAGTGCCTTGTTTGCCATCGCGCGCCTCCTTACAGCACGTAGCGCGACAAGTCTTCGTTGTCGGCCAGTTTGTCCAGACGCTCGTTCACGTACGCGGCATCGATCGCCACCACCTGGCCGCCGGTTTCGCTGGCGCTGAACGACACTTCCTCCAGCAGCTTTTCCATCACCGTGTACAAGCGGCGCGCACCGATGTTCTCGGTGCGCTCGTTGACCGAAAACGCAATCTCGGCCAGCCGCGTAATGCCGTCCTGGGCGAATTCGATCTTGACGTCCTCGGTGGCCAGCAGCGCTTCGTACTGCTTGGTCAGGCAGGCATCGGTGCTGGTCAGGATGCATTCGAAATCGGCGATCGACAGCGATTCGAGCTCGACCCGGATCGGAAAACGCCCCTGCAGCTCGGGAATCAGGTCCGACGGCTTGGCCAGGTGGAAGGCGCCCGAGGCGATGAACAGAATATGATCGGTGCGGATCATGCCGTACTTGGTGTTGACCGTGGTGCCCTCGACCAAGGGCAGCAGGTCGCGCTGCACCCCGGCGCGCGAGACGTCGGCCCCGCCCATTTCGGAGCGCGAGGCGATCTTGTCGATTTCGTCGAGGAACACAATGCCGTTCTGCTCGACATTGGCGATCGCCTTTTGCTTCAACTCGTCGTCGTTGACCAGCTTGGCCGCTTCCTCATCGATCAGCAGTTTCATCGCTTCGCGGATCTTGATCTTGCGCGGCTTCTTGCGCCCCGCCCCGATGCCGGAAAACATGGACTTGATCTGCTCGGTCATTTCTTCCATGCCGGGCGGGGCCATGATTTCCATCTGGGGACCGGCCTCGGCCAGCTCCAGCTCGATGTCGCGGTCGTCCAGCTCGCCCTCGCGCAAGCGCTTGCGGAAAGTCTGGCGCGTGCCTTCGCCTTCCTTGTTTTCGGCAGCCGGCGGCGTGACGTTAAAGCCGAAGTCGCGCGCCGGCGGCACCAGGATGTCGATGATGCGGTCTTCGGCCGCGTCCTCGGCGCGCTGGCGCACCTTTTTCATTTCGCTCGCGCGCGTCTGCTTGATGCCGATGTCGATCAGGTCGCGGATGATGGTGTCGACATCCCGTCCCACGTAGCCGACTTCGGTGAACTTGGTCGCTTCGATCTTGATGAAGGGCGCGTCGGCCAGCCTGGCCAGGCGGCGCGCGATCTCGGTCTTGCCCACACCCGTGGGGCCGATCATCAGGATGTTCTTGGGCGTGATTTCGTGACGCAGCGGCTCGGCCACCTGCTGGCGGCGCCAGCGGTTGCGCAGGGCGATGGCGACCGCGCGCTTGGCCTTGCCCTGGCCGACCACGTGCTTGTCGAGTTCCGAAACGATGTCACGGGGTGTCATATTCATGGTGCCTGGCATGCTGCTTCCCCTTAATCGAGTGTTTCGATGATGTGCGACATATTGGTGTAGATGCATAGCTGGGCGGCGATGGTCAGCGATTTTTTGACGATCTCGGCCGGCGACAAGTCGGTGTTTTCCTGCAGGGCCTTGGCGGCCGACTGGGCATAGGTGCCGCCGGAACCGATGGCGCCGACCCCGTCTTCCGGTTCGAGCACGTCGCCATTGCCGGTGATGACCAGGGTCGACTCATGGTCGGCCACCAGCAGCATCGCTTCCAGGCGGCGCAGCACGCGGTCGGTGCGCCAATCCTTGGCCAGTTCCACCGAGGCGCGCAGCAGGTTGCCCTGGTGCTTTTCAAGCTTGCCTTCGAAGCGGTCGAGCAGGGTGAAGGCGTCGGCCGTACCGCCGGCGAAGCCGCACAGCACCTTGCCCTGGTATAGCTTGCGGACCTTGCGGGCCGTGCCCTTCATGACGATGTTGCCTAAGGTGACTTGGCCATCGCCGCCGAGGGCGACTTGCTTGCCGCGCCGTACGCACAGGATGGTGGTGCCGTGAAATTGTTCCATTATCGTTGCCTCTCAGTTAGTGAGCCGCCGCCAGGCCAGGAGTCAACTCCCGGGCCTGGCCGGCTGCTTGCACCCCAGAAATGGGGATGCTAATCGAAATTGCAAGATAGCTGCCGGCACCCGGCCGCGCCGCTCAGTATTTGTGCGGGAACAGCTTGGCCACTTCCGTGAAGCCCAGGAGTTTGAACAGCGCGGCGACCAAATGGTTCAATTCGCGCAGCTCGATTTTTTTATCGGCGGCGAGCGGGCGCAGGCGGTTGAGGAGGGCGGCGGCGGCCGAATAGTCGACCCGCGCCAGGCGCGAGCAGTCGAGCAGCACCGTTTCTTCGCTGGCCGCGGCGTAGGCGTCGATGGCAGCGAACAGGGCCGTGCTGGCGCCTTCGATGACCGATGGCAGCATGAAGCGTTCGGTGGCCGGCGCCGCATGCAGGATGCTGACCGCGGTGGCCACCTTCGAGGGCGGCTCGAACGAGGGTGGCGACACCTCGTAGGTGACGCAGTAATCCATGGCCGTTTCCTCGAAATCCTTTTCGCGGTCGAGCAGTTGGAACAGGGCCAGCAGCAGCAGCCAGGGCGCTTCGCTGGCGTCGCGCTTGCCGATTTCGATGGTCGAGTGAACCAGCTCGGCCAGTTCGGCGGCGCCGGCCACGATCAGTTCGCGCTCGCTGGCGCGCAGGCGCTTGATGGTTTCGAGCAGCAGGGCGCAGCCGTCCGGGGTCACGGTCTGGATGCGCGCAAATTCGAGGCGCAGCACCGGGTTTTCGCCGGCGCGCTGCAGCAGCCGTTCCAGGCGCGGGGCCACTTCACCGTCCAGCACGCCACTGAACACTTCGGTCGGGGTGACCCCGGAAAAGGTGCGCTCTTCCAGGCCGTGCGGCATCAGCGGCGGCGACCACGAGGGCGGCGAGGTTTCGAACTGGCTGGCGTAATCGATGGCGATATTGTCGAAGTCGTCCTGGCGCCCGCCCACCTGGTACAGGTCGAACAGCATCCACCAGATGGTGCGGTCGTCCTTGCCCAGTTCGGCCAGGCTGTCGAGCAGCATGTGTTCGGTCACGGCCATCTGGTCGTTGGCGAACATGATGGCGATTTCTTCGATGACGGGCGCGGTCTGGGGCGACACCGGCGCGTCCGGCAAGTCTTCGTCGGCCAGCAGTTCGGTGGTGGCCAGTTCCAGCAGCGGCAGGGTGTCGGTCGCGGCGCCGTCGGCCACGGGCGGCTTGGCCTTGCGCGGACCGCTGCCCCAGGCCGGCTCCGGCGTGTTGAAGATGTCGTTCGACATGGCCGACTCGATCGCATCGATCTTGGCGGCCGTGGCACGGGCGATTTCGCGCTGGCGCGCGCGGTCGGCGTCGGTGTCGACAGCCAGGCGCGACGGTTCGCCGACGCGCAGGCGCGAGTCCGGCGCCGCCTTGGCGCCCGACTGATCAGTTTTCTTCTTGTTGAAGATGGAGAAGATACCCACGTCGTTCCCTGTCTCGTTCTAAGCTGCGCACTGCGCCGGCCGCACCAGGCGCCCGGCCGCGCCAAGCGCCGTAATTGAACACACTGCGGTACCAACCCGCCCACCACCGCACGGTAGCATGCCGACCCGGACGGCGTCACCTGCCGCCAGCTCCGCGCTGCGCCGGCCTGGACAAGCAAGCATAGTGTAGCCGATAGGCAAGCTTCGAGTCGGTTTGGCAGGAGCAGCAAAACAAAAAAGCATGCGGGGGCGAACCCGCATGCTTCTTCTGAGGTGGCGTGCAGCGATGATCAATCGCCGTACAGTTTTTGTTTCAGCTCGCGCCGCTGCTGCGCTTCGAGCGACAGGGTAGCGGTCGGGCGCGCGATCAGGCGTGGAATGCCGATCGGCTCGCCCGTTTCTTCGCACCAGCCGTAGTCGCCACCGTCGATGGCGGCGATCGATTGCTGCACCTTCTTGAGCAGCTTGCGCTCGCGGTCGCGCGTGCGCAGTTCGAGCGCATGTTCTTCTTCGATCGTGGCGCGGTCGGCCGGATCAGGCACGAGCACGGTTTCGCGCAGGTGCTCGGTGGTCTCGCCTGCGTTCTTGAGCAAGTCTTTTTCAAGCTGCTGCAGACGCGCCTTGAAAAACGCCAGCTGCGCCGGATTCATATAGTCCTTCTCGCCCATGGCCCGAATTTCGTCTTCGGAGATGAGATGGCCTTCTGTATTGACGGCGGGGGTCGATTTAGTTGTTTTAGTCATGACTTCACTTACCTTCGATACGACAGTGGTTTTCATTTTATCAGCTAACTCGGCCGAGGCACCGGTAAAGCGGCGATGCCTGCGCCCGAAGCGCCTACCTTGACGGCTTGCTGAACTGCCGCCTTGTTCGTGTCTTACCGCACCACGATGACTTTTTGCTGCCGGTGCGATCAAGCGGGCATCTTAAAACCCGGATAGTTTATACCAAACATTGTTCCAAACCGCTGACAAAGACATCTTTTGGTAAATTTTTGCCAATAAAAACCATTTTGCTGCCACGTTCCTCGTTTTCACCCCATTTTGCGCCCAGATCGCTGCCCATCATTTGGTGCACGCCCTGGAATACCACCTTGCGCTCGGCGCCCTGCATCAGCAGCACGCCTTTGTAGCGCAGCATGCGCGGACCGAAGACATTGACCAGGCTGGCCAGGAATTCGTCCAGCTTGGCCGGGTCGAATGGACGCTCGCTCTTGAACACGAAGGCGGCGATGTCGTCGCTGTGGTGGCCGTGATGGTGATCATGCGCTTGATCGTGATCGTGCCCATGCTCGTGGCGGCAGGCGTCGGTGTGCACGTGTTCGTGCTCGTGATCGTGCGCTTCTTCGGCCTTGAGGAAGTCCGGGTCGATTTCCAGCTTGTCGTTCAGGTTGAAGCCGCGGATGTCGAGCACCTCGGCCAGCGGGGCGCGACCGAAGTCGACCTGGCTGATCGGCGCGCGCGGGTTGATGCGCATCAGGCGCGCCTTGAGCGCCTCCAGCTCGGCCGGCTCGACCAGGTCGGTCTTGGAGATCAGCAGCTTGTCGGCAAAGCCCACCTGGCGCTGCGCTTCCTCGTACTCGTCGAGCTGGGTCATGGCATGGCGCGCGTCGACCACGGTCAGCACCGCATCGAGCATGTAGTGCACGCCGACTTCCTCGTCCATGAAAAAGGTTTGCGCCACCGGGCCCGGATTGGCCAGGCCGGTGGTCTCGATGATGATGCGGTCGAAGTGCAGCTCGCCCGCTTCGCGCTTCTTGGCCAGCGCCGACAGCGCCACGATCAAGTCGCCGCGCACGGTGCAGCAGATGCAGCCATTGTTCATTTCGACGATCTGCTCGCTGCTGTCCTGCACCAGGATTTCATTGTCGATGTTTTCCTGGCCGAATTCGTTCTCGATGACGGCAATCTTCAGCCCGTGGTCTTCCTGCAGGATGCGGTTCAGGAGCGTGGTTTTGCCGGCGCCGAGGAAGCCGGTCAGGATGGTGCTGGGTATCAGGGCCATGTTGTCATCAGTCAGTGTGGCGCCCGGACCGGGCGAATAATCGAGCGATTATGCCGGAATTCCCAATTTGCTTCCAACTACCGCCATAACGCTTGATGCGGATCATGCCGCAAGTGGCCCGCAAAGGGTGTTTGGCGTGCTTATTTTGCCTTGGCGCGCGGGTGCGCCTGGTCGTACACGGCCGCCAGGTGCTGGAAGTCGAGCGCCGTGTAGACCTGGGTCGAGGTGATGCTGGCGTGGCCGAGCATGTCTTGCACGGCGCGCAGGTCGCCCGACGATTGCAGCACGTGCGAGGCGAACGAGTGGCGCAGCATGTGCGGATGCACGTGCACCGGGGTGCCGGCCGCGATCGCGTGCTGTTTCAGGCGCAGTTGCACCACGCGCGGCGAGACGCGGGTGCCGCGCTCGGACAGGAACAGGGCGCTGCTGCCGTCGGTCGGCGGCGGGCGCACCGCCAGCCAGGCCGCCAGCGCCGCGCGCGCGTGGCTGCCCACCGGCACCGTGCGCATCTTGTTGCCCTTGCCGGTGACCAGCACGTCGCCCGAGGCAAGGTCGATCCAGCCGAGCGAGGCGCTCTGGCCATCGCGGCCCTTGCTGTAGGCCACGTCGAGCCCGGCCAGTTCGGCCACCCGCAAGCCGCTCGAATAGAGCAGCTCGAACATGGCGCGGTTGCACAGTTCGGCGCCGGTGAGGGTGGCGCGCCCGGGCGGGGTGCTGGACACCAGTTGCACGGCGTCGTCCACCGCCAGCGCTTTCGGCAGCGGCTTGGGGCGCTTGGGCGCGCGCACCCCATCGGTGGGGTTGGCCGCCAGGGTCATCTGGTGCGAGAGCCAGCCGAAAAAGCCGCGCCAGCTCGACAGCTTGCGGGCGATCGAGCGCGGTCCCAGTTCCTGCCCGTGCAGGATAGCGGTCAGGCGGCGGATGTCGGCCTGGCGCAGTTGCTGCCAGGGCACGCCCTTGGCGAGAAGGTGCAACTGGCGCAGGTCGCGCCGGTAGGCGTCGATGGTGTGGGGCGAGAGCTGGCGCAAGGTTGCAAGCTGGGCCAGGTAGGATTCCACCCAGTCCAGTTCGCTCGCGCCGCTATCCATCTCAGGCCCGCAGGGCGGCCAGGGCCGCGCTGGCGGTGTCGCCGATATGGACCAGGAAATCGGTGCCCATGCTGGCGGTGAAGCGGTCCGGATCGGGCGAACCGAGGATCAGCAAGCCGAAGGCGCTGCCGTTGCTGCGCAGCGGCAAGATCACGGTCGATTGCACCGCGCCGGCGTCGGCCAGCCAGCGCACCGCCTCGAAATCGTGGTTGCTGCCGCAATAGGGCGCCAGCAGGCTGTTGGCGAACAGGCGCGCATCTTCCGAGACGCCGTTGACATACCAGCTGCCCGCATGCGCCGGCGCCAGCTGCCACAGGCGCAGGGTGGCCTGGGGCACGCCGAAATGGGTGGCCAGGCCATCGACCAGGGCGCGCGGCATGTCGCTGTCGTGGCGCGTCTTGAGCAGGGTCTGGGTCCAGCCGTGGAATTTGTTGGCGATGGCGGCGTTCGCTTCGGCCAGGCGTACCAGGTCGGACATGCGCAGTTCCAGCGCCTTGTACTTGTCGCGCATCACTTCCATCTGGCGTTCCTGCAAGGAGACGGCCTTGCCGGTCAGGGGGCTCGACAGCTTGACGTCGCCCAGCAGCTTGGCGTGTTCCTGGAAAAAGTGCGGATGGTCGGCCAGGTAGTCGGCGACGGCGGTGGAGTCCAGTGTGGCGGTCATTGAAATCTTTGCTTGAAGTCTTGGTGCGGGTGAAAAACGTCCCGCAATTCTAACCGACCGCTTGCGCGCGCCCATGAAAAAAGACGCCCGGAGGCGTCTTTTTTGCGGAGCTGCGCTGCGCTTAGAAGCGGTGACGCACGCCGATCTGGACCGCGTGGCTGTTTTCGCCAGCGACTTTGGTGAAGCCGCCCGGCGAACCGGCCGCGCCCGGCGTGTACTGGCCATCGTTCTGGTTCTTGATATACGACAGCACGCTGTAGATATCGGTACGGGCCGAGATGTTGTAGTCGTAACCGACCGCCATCAGGGTCGCATCGCTGTTCGAGGCGGTACGGTCGTTCTGGCGCGCTGCCGAGGCCATCAGGCGGCCCTGGCCCAGGCGGTAGTGCAAGCCCACTTGGTAGCTGCAGGCATCGACCTGGCTGTTGCGGGTGATGTTGTCGTTGTAGATCTTGTTCAGGGCGGCGATGTTAGGAGCCGGCACGCCGGCGGCGCGCAAGCCCGGCGCGACCGAGCCGGTGAACACGTTCAGGTAGTCGGCCAGCAGGGCCGAATTGCGGTTGACCTGGTCGTGGTAGCCGGCGAAGAACTTGAAGTCGCCCACTTTGACCGAACCGCCCACGGTGGTGGTGGTCAGGCTCTTGCGGCCTTGCAGGTCTTCACCCTGGTTGTGGCCAATGCCGATGTCGAAGATGCTGGTCTTGTAGGTGACCGCGCCGCCCATGAACTTGTTGTAGCGGCCCAGGTAGCCGGAATTCTTGGCGCCGTACATCAGCGAGCCGCCGAAGCCGGACGGGGTGGCGATGCGGTACTGGATCGATTTTTGCGAGCGGATGTCCGCGCCCAGCGCGGTAAAGCCGGCGGTGCCGCCGGTGATGCCGCCCCAGGTGCCGCCGGTGCCGGTTTCGAAGGCGTCGGCCGCGGCGAATACTTCATAGCCCGGGGTGTACATGCGGCCGAGCATGATGGCGCCCACGGGTGTGACCAGGCCGACCATCGCGGTGCGGTCGAACAGGGCTTTCTCGGAATTGACGGCAACGGCAGGCTGCAGGCCGCCGCGGATGCCGGCCAGGGTCGAGGCCAGGGCCGGGCTCTTGAAGGCATCCATGCCCTTGGTCAGGTAATAGCCTTGATTCGGGGTCACCAGGCCAGGACTCTGGGAACCGGTGTCGAGTTCGACGCGCGCTTCCAGATTGAAGATGGCCTTGTAACCACCGCCGATGTCTTCGGTACCCTTGAGACCGATGCGCGAACCGTCCGCGATGCCACTGACGAGTTTGGCCGATTCACCCTTGGTTTTCATGAAACCAGCGTCGGCGATACCGTAAATGGTCACGCTGGACTGGGCCAGGACCGGGGCTGCGAAACAGGTAGCGATTACACCAGCGATTAATTTTGTTTTCATTGTGTCTCCAGGAGATTATTTTGTTTAAAAACGAACGTGCGTACTAATTCGTTTTGACCAATATGCCATCGTTTTTTAGGCTTGTACAGAAAGCCCGGATCACGTGCAAGAGCTGGTTGCGAAAAAGACACAGACGAAGCAAAAACGTCAATACCGTCTTATCTGAAACACCACAAGCATAAGGCGGATGCGACAAGGGCGACGATGGTTTCCCATCGCCGCCCTTGGTTTTATCCGACGAACTGATGTCCGGCGCGATTCATTTCCTAGCCTGCATCAGAAAGCGTGATTGACGCCCAGTGCATAGATATTCATGCTCGACGGAATGGTCGGGCCTTTCTTGTTGGACGCATCGGCATACAGATAAGTGCGTGGCGACAGGCTGTACTCGTAGCCGATCGACATTTGCTTGGTCGACTGCATGCCCTGGTTCAGCGCGCCCTGTTTCTTGCGGCCGTAACCGGCGAGAATCTTGCTCGAACCCATCTTGTAATTGGCGCCGACCACCCACGAACGGGCATCTTCGCTGTTAAAGAAGGTGTGGCCGCGGTCTTGCTGGACGCGGGTGGCCATCAGTTTCAGTTCCGGCGTGGCCATGACGTAGCCGGCGATCGAGAACAGGCGCGATTCGACCGCGTTGCGTTCGGCTGCCAGCATCACGGAGCCCTTGGCGCCGCTGTAGGTGGCCGAGACCGAATACGGATTGGCCGACGCTTCCGAACCAGCGCGGTATTGCGGATTGGCCGGGGTGCCGCGGCCGGTGATGGCTACCGAACCCGAGCTCGCTTCCTTGGTGCCGACCGTGGCATTGATCTGGAAGCCGTTGATCAGGTTCGAGTTATAGAACACGGCGTTGGAGAAGCGGTTGGTCGAATTGCCCACCGAGCCGAGCGGATCGGAGGTGTAGCCGGCGACCATCAGGTCGGTCTGGAAACCGGCAGGGCTGGGCACGCCGTGGAAAGGCTCGAACTGGGTGCTGCTTTCCTGGAACGCGGTCAGGCCGCGTCCGATGCGCACCATGCCGAAGCCGCCTTGCAGGCCGACCCGGCTCTGACCCTGGAACAGCGGACGCTGGACGCCGCCGGCGCCCTGCTCGATGGTGCCCGAATCCGGTTCATAGCGGATTTCCAGCTGGAACACGGCTTTCAGGCCGCTGCCGAGATCCTCGACGCCTTTGAAACCGAGCGTGTTATTGGCGCGCTTGCCGATGGCCAGCGATTGGTCGGTACGTTTGATCATGCCGGCATCAACCGTGCCGTAGATGACCACAGACGATTGGGCTTGTGCAAAGCCGGCGCTTGCGCCGAGAAGTGCCAGAGCGACCAGTGATTTTTTCATGTACACGTCCTTAAAAAGTGAATCCGTCGAATCCGACAGTGCGTCGAGTTTTCAATTTCCTGAACACTCGGATTAAGAAACCTTAATTGCTTGGCCATGTGTTGCCGACCATCTTGGTTGATTATGAGGGGTAGAATTGGTTGAAAGCCAATGATTCCAGCAGTGCTGTTGTATTTATGAAACGACACACGGTATTGATGCAGGCAAGAAGACCTGCATTTAAATGAAAAGCTTTCATGTGGTATTCCACATATTCTTACTGACAAGCTTTGTGCGAAATCAAGGAAGTGCCCATCAGCGTCCCCCGCCCGGCGCGCCTGACGTAGACTTTACAACGTCGGCTGCCCCCGCATCAGCCAGGCAAATATTGTATATTGGCAACCAAGCCGGTGCCATGCGGGCTGTAGCAGACTCAGCGGATTGATCTCCTCCACTCAACGAGATGGCATGAACCATGGCAAACCGTGAAGAATTAGCGCTCATCCGTGGCGCCCGCGCCGGCCGCGTCGTGGCCCAGCTCGAATTGGGCACGCTCTATCTGTTCGGCAGCGCGGGCTTGCCCAAAAGCTTGCCGACGGCGCTGCACTGGCTCGACCGCGCCGCCCAGCAGGGCTGCGCCAGCGCCTGCCAGCTGATCGGCACCCATATTCCCTTCGACGTCGCGCTGCAGAGCCAGCGCCCGGTGGCCTGCTGGTTCGGGCAAGCCTTCGAGGAGGGCAACCTGCGCGCCGGCCTGGTGCTGGCCCAGCTGATATTGGGCGGGCAGGGGGGCGAGGTGGCGGGCCCCGCGCGGCGCGAGCAAGCTTTTGCCGCGCTGGAGGCGGGCGCGGCGGCGGGCCTGGCCGAGGCCCAGTGGCTGCTGTCGCAGCACCGGCGCCTGGCCGCCACCCTGGAAGCGCCCGAGCCCGAGCCGGCGCCGGCCGCGCCCGCGCTGCGCCCGGCACCGGCACCGGCACCGGCGGCGGCGCAGGGTGCCGCGCCGCAACGCGCGGCCGACGCGCGCTGGCTGCAGCGCGCCGCCGACAGCGGCATGCCGCAGGCCCAGCTCTCGCAGCTCGACCATGACTGGGAAGCTGGCCTGATGGACGCCTATGCCACCCGCGCGCTGCCGCTGGCCAGGGCGCTGGCGCGGCAACTGGGCGCCAGTCCGCGCGCGCTCGGCCAGCTCAGCCAGGCAGACGTCACCCTGTTGTCGCGCTGCGCCCGGGCGCTGGCCGCCGGCGCGCTGGCGGGCGCGGGGGAGCACGGCGCCGACGAAGCGGAAATCCGCCATTTCTTCGAACTGGCCGCGGCCGAGCACGAAGCCCACGCCCAGATGGCGGTCGGGCTATGGTGCGCGCGCATGCAGGTCGATGGCAAGCGCATCGCGGTCGGCGAAGGATCGGCCAACTTCAAGAAAGCGATCCGCTGGCTGACCCTGGCCGGCAACCAGGGACTGGCCGAAGCCTGGTATGCGCTCTCGCGTATCTATATCAAGCCCGAATTTTCCCAGCGCAATGTGCTCGACGCCCAGCGCTACCTGGAGCGCGCTGCCGAGATGGGTTACCGCGACGCCCAGCTCGAATGCGGCAACAGCGCCTGGCGCGCGCGCCGCGAAAATGAAAACAACGATGTGCGGGCGGTGTATTGGCTGCAAAAGGCGGCGCTGCAGGGCTGTCCGCAGGCGGGGGCGGCCTTGCACAAGATCGCGCCGCGCTGCGAGGGCGCGGCTTACACCGAAACGGGGGCCCTGACCGCGTACGGGCTGGGCAGCGCGCATCCGCTGCTGGCCGCGCGCCTGGAGCTGGCGGCCCTGTTCGGGCTCACGCGTGCCGAGGCGCTGCTGATCGACGTCAAGGCGGCCGACCAGGGGCATTGCCTGGTAATCGATATCCGCAGCAGCTACGGGCGCAGCAAACGGCGCCTGGTGGTGATCGATTCGATGCACGAGCGCCACGCGCTGGACCGCATCGTACGGCTGTTCGACGGCGTCAATTGCGGTCCGGGCGGTCCGGAGGGTAATTACAGGCAGCGCCTGTACCGCCTCAAGACCTTGGTTCCCGAGTCCGAGGGAGCGCATGCGGAGCACGGTGAAGTGGAAGTCTACGAAATGGCCGCCTGAGCCGACGGGCGGGAGCCGGACGGCGAGCCGAACGGCAAGCCGAACGGCAAGCCGAATGGCAAGCCCGATACCGTTGACCTGAGAGTTGAAGCGCGGCCCAAGGGCGGGGCCCAAGGGCGCGGCCCAAGGGCGGGGCCAAAGGGCGCGGCCCAAGGGCGCGGCCGCCAGTCGCGCCAGAACGCGAGGCCGACAGCTAGACCGTGATTTCGCCGTCGAACACCGTCACGGCCGGTCCGCTGAGCATCACCGGCTGGCCATCGCCTGCCCAGGCGATCGACAATTCCCCGCCGCGCGCACTGACGCGCACAGGCGAATCGAGCAGCCCGCGCCGGATGCCGGCCACCACGGCCGCGCACGAACCCGTGCCGCAGGCCAAGGTTTCGCCGGCGCCCCGTTCATACACGCGCAGCCGCACATGATGCCGGTCCACCACCTGCATGAAGCCTGCATTGACCTTGTTCGGAAAGCGCACATGCGCTTCGATCAGCGGTCCGGTTTCCTGCACCGGCGCCAGGTCGAGATCGTCCACCACCTGCACCGCGTGCGGATTGCCCATCGACACGACCGAGACGAATACCGTCTTGCCGCCCTGATACTTGATCGGCAAGGGCCACAAGGTGTCGCGCCCCTCGGCCCAGCCGCCCAGGCCGGCCGCATCGAACGGCACCTGGGCGGTTTCCAGCACCGGCGCCCCCATGTCGACCGTGATCGTGCCATCGGCTTCCAGGCGCGGGGTGATGACACCCTTCATGGTTTCCACGCGGATGCTGGTCTGGCGGGTCATGCCCTTGTCGGTCACAAACTTGACGAACGCGCGCGCGCCGTTGCCGCACTGCTCGACTTCGCCGCCATCGTTATTAAAAATCCGATAACGGAAATCGCATTCCGGATTCTGTGCCTTTTCCACCACCAGGATCTGGTCGGCACCGATGCCGAAACGCCGGTCCGCCAGGCGCTGCCACTGGGTGGGCGTGAAATCGACTTGCTGGCTGATGGCATCGATCACGATAAAATCGTTGCCAGCGCCATGCATCTTGGTAAATTTGAGTTTCATCTTGTCAGTATATCCCTGGCGCGATTATTTTTTCTCGTAAGGCGAGGGTTCGCCCGGCGGACGGGTCTTGAAGCGCTTGTGCGTCCAGAAATACTCGGCCGGCGCCTCGCGCACCCGCTCCTCGATAAACGCATTCATGCGCCGCGCCGATTCCACGATGTCGTCGCCCGGATAGTCCTCCCACGCCGGGTAAAACCTCACCTTCCAGCCCGTGTAATTGGGCAAGAACGTCGCCACCACCGGAATCACCTGGGCACCGGTGGCCGCCGCGAGGCGTCCGGGCGCGGTCAGGGTGGCGGCGGGAATGCCGAAAAACGGCACGAAGGCGGCATCCTTGTCGCCGAAATCCATATCCGGCAGCATGAAATAGGGCAGGTTCTCGCGCATGGCGCGGATGATCGGCTTGACGCCCTCCTTGCGGGAGAACAATTTCACCGGCCGAAAACGAGCGCGTCCCTTGCGCAATACCTCGTCGAACACCACATTTTTCTGCGGCACATACATCGAGCACACATTCAGTTCCAGCATGACCGCCATGCCGGCCACGTCCAGGCACACGAAGTGCGGGCACAGCAAGATGGTCGGGCGGCCCTCGATCTGTGCCAGCGGCACACCGGGCTCGACGTGGATCAGGCGGCGCAGGCGCGCCTTCGGCGCCCACCACAGGATGGCGCGCTCCCACACGCTGCGCGAATACGACTGGAAATGCTGGCGCGCCAGCACCACCCGCTGCGCCTCGGACAGTTCCGGCATGCACATGCGCAGATTCGTCAGCGCGATCTCGCGGCGCTTCCTGAGCACCATGAACAGCAGGCTGCCCATGCCCGTGCCGATGCGTCCCAGCACCGGCAGAGGCAACCAGTGCATCAGCCACATCAGACCCAACAGAAACTTCATGCTTTCTCCCCTGCATCCGGAGCGGCCACGCCGCCGGGCTGCTTGTAACGGTTATAACTCCAGAAATACTGGGCCGGGCAGCGCGCGATCAGCTGCTCCATGGCGCGGTTGATGGTGCTCGCCTGCTGGACGGCGCTGCCGTCGAGTTTCTCGCCGAACGGCACGAAGCGCACGATGAAACCCTGACCGCCAGGGCGCCGCTCGGCATACACCAGGATGATCTCGGCATTGCCCATCTGCGCCAGCTTGGCCGGCAAGGTCATGCTGTAGGCCGGGCGTCCGAAAAACGGCGCCCACACGCCTTCGCCCTCCTGCGGCACCTGGTCCGGCAGCACCCCGATCGGCTCGCCGCGCTTGAGGCACTTGGCCAGGATCCGCACGCCCGACAGATTGGCCGGCGCCAGATGCAGATTATGGCGCGCGCGGGCGCCCTCGATGAGCGGCTTGAGGGCCGCCTGCTTGGGCGGACGGTACATCACGGTCAGCTTGGTGCGCAGCGCGATCTGCTGGGCGGTGATCTCGAAACAGCCCAGGTGTGGCGTGAGAAACACAATGCCGCGCCCGGCGTCGAGGACCGACTGGACATAGTCCCAGTTCTCGTCGGTGGCCAGGCGTGCCACTCTATCGGGCGGCGCGCACCACACGAAGGCCAGTTCGGTGATCGACTTGCCGGACTCGGCGATGGCGGCCGACAAGTGCCGGCCGAAGCCGGCCGCGCGCAGATTGGTGCGCATCAGCCTGCGGTAAGAAGGGGAAGCAAGATACGCGAACCAGCCCAGCGCGGCGCCCATGACATGCAGGACCGGCAGCGGCAGCTTCGATAAGGTACGGAACAGGATTACTAACATGGTTTTGACATCGTTCAAAAAACGGCTAGTTGCTTAGCCAAAATTTCTCAAGGAGCGTAAAATACCACGTATGCAGGATCCGCCGAGTTAATAGACAACTTGCGAAGCGGAATATAAATGTCGCTAAAGCGTCGCAGGCAACCCGGTTACTGCGACTTCAATTCCAACCAGTAACAGGAGCATTGCATGTCAAACGACTACCTCTTTACGTCCGAATCCGTCTCGGAAGGCCATCCAGACAAGGTTGCCGACCAAATTTCCGACGCCATCCTCGACGCCATTCTCGAGCAAGACCCGAAAGCGCGCGTCGCCGCCGAGACTTTATGCAATACGGGTCTGGTGGTGCTGGCCGGTGAAATCACCACCCACGCCAACGTCGACTATATTCAGGTCGCGCGCGAAACCATCAAGCGCATCGGCTACGACAACACCGACTACGGCATCGACTACCGCGGCTGCGCCGTGATGGTTTGCTACGACAAGCAATCGCCCGACATCGCCCAGGGCGTCGACGAAGGCGCCGGGCTCGACCTGGACCAGGGTGCCGGCGACCAGGGCTTGATGTTCGGCTACGCCTGCGACGAAACGGCCGAGCTGATGCCGGCCGCGATCCACTACGCACACCGCCTGGTCGAGCGCCAGTCGCAGCTGCGCAAGGATGGCCGCCTGCCGTGGCTGCGTCCGGATGCCAAGTCGCAAGTGACTTTACGCTACGTCAACGGCCGTCCGGTGGGAGTCGACACCGTGGTACTGTCGACCCAGCACGCGCCGGAAGTGACGCACTCGCAGATCGAAGAAGCGGTGATTGAAGAGATCATCAAGAAAGTGCTGCCGGCCGAATGGCTGCACGGCACCCGCTACCTGGTCAACCCGACCGGGCGCTTCGTGATTGGCGGTCCGCAGGGCGATTGCGGCCTGACCGGTCGCAAGATCATCGTCGACACCTACGGCGGCGCGGCGCCGCACGGCGGCGGTGCGTTTTCGGGCAAGGACCCATCCAAGGTCGACCGTTCCGCGGCCTACGCGGCGCGCTACGTGGCCAAGAACGTGGTGGCGGCCGGACTGGCGCGCCAGTGCCAGGTGCAGGTCAGCTATGCGATTGGGGTGGCCAAGCCGATCAACATCACGGTGTACACCGAAGGCACGGGCATCATTCCCGACGAAAAAATCGCCGCGCTGGTGATGGAGCACTTCGACCTGCGTCCGAAAGGCATCGTCCAGATGCTTGATTTGCTGCGTCCGATCTACCAGAAGAGTGCGGCGTACGGCCACTTTGGCCGCGAAGAGCCGGAATTCACCTGGGAGCGCACCGACAAGGTCGCCCTGCTGCGCGCCGAGGCCGGCCTGTCCTGACGCGACATGTGCGAACCGCCAACGTCCGGCGGTTCGCAACCCCACACCGGGGTCTGACCTCTGATTCGAAACATTTCGAATCAGAGGTCAGACCCCGGTTGTCGTTTGTCGTCGATTTTCTCGTGGGGCAATGAGAGTACTGTCGCATTGCTGCTAAATGCGCACGAATCTCGCGAAACAGCCCCCTCCAATGCCGGGCTTCAGCGTCCCATTCTCCCATTCCACAGCCACGATGCCGCTACGCCAGATTCCCTCGCCGGGGTCTGACCTCTGATTCAAAATGTTTCGAATCAGAGGTCAGACCCCGGTTGTAGGAAAGCGAGATGGGACTGTGGGATTTCTACCGGGGGCGAAATTTGGCTGGCGCAACTTGGCGTTAGCGGCTAAACTTCTTCGTTCCGAGGAGCGTTGCGACGAAATTCCCATTTCGCCAGGCTCGGAAATCCACCGCAACTGCGCTCACGTTACTTTTTTCTAACTGAAAGGAGGGCGTGATGAACGCCGTACTCAAATCTTCGCAAGACTTCCACATCGCCGATCTTTCCCTCGCTGCCTGGGGCAACAAGGAAATCAAGATCGCTGAAACCGAAATGCCCGGCCTGATGGCCATCCGCGAGGAATTCGCAGCAAGCCAGCCCCTCAAGGGAGCGCGCATCACCGGTTCGCTGCACATGACCATCCAGACCGCCGTGCTGATCCAGACCCTGGAAGCCCTCGGCGCCAGGGTCCGCTGGGCATCGTGCAATATCTACTCGACCCAGGACCACGCCGCCGCCGCCATCGCCGCGTCCGGTACCCCCGTGTTCGCCGTCAAGGGCGAAACCCTGGATGAATACTGGGATTACACCCACCGTATCTTCGAGTGGCCAAGCGAAGCCGGCCAGCCGGTGTATTCGAACATGATCCTCGACGATGGCGGCGATGCCACCCTGCTGCTGCACCTGGGCACGCGCGCCGAGACCGATCCGTCGGTGCTGTCCAAGCCGGGTTCGGAAGAGGAAATCTGCCTGTTCAACTCGATCAAGGCGCATCTGGCCAAGGATGCCACCTGGTATTCCAAGCGCTTGCCGCAAATCCTCGGCGTGACCGAGGAAACCACCACCGGCGTGCATCGCCTGTACCAGATGCACAAGGAGGGCAAGCTGGCCTTCCCGGCCATTAACGTCAACGATTCGGTCACCAAGTCGAAGTTCGATAATCTGTACGGTTGCCGCGAATCGCTGGTCGATGGCATCAAGCGCGCCACCGATGTGATGATCGCCGGTAAAGTCGCCGTCATCGCCGGCTATGGCGACGTGGGCAAGGGCTCGGCCCAGGCCATGCGCGCGCTGTCGGCCCAGGTGTGGGTCACCGAAATCGATCCGATCTGCGCACTGCAGGCGGCGATGGAAGGCTACCGCGTCGTGACCATGGATTACGCCGCCGAACATGGCGATATCTTCGTCACTTGCACCGGCAACTACCATATCCTGACCGAACAGCACATGCTGGCCATGAAGGACCAGGCCATCGTCTGCAATATCGGCCACTTCGATAACGAAATCGATGTCGCCTCGCTCAAGAAATATGAGTGGGAAAACATCAAGCCGCAGGTCGATCACATCATCTTCCCGAGCGGCAAGCGCATCATCCTGCTGGCGGAAGGCCGCCTGGTCAACCTCGGTTGCGGTACCGGCCACCCATCGTACGTGATGAGCTCCTCGTTCGCGAACCAGACCATCGCCCAGATCGAACTGTTCGCCAACACCGACAAGTACCCTGTCGGCGTGTACGTGCTGCCCAAGCATCTGGACGAGAAAGTGGCGCGCCTGCAGCTCAAAAAGCTCAATGCGCAACTGACCGTGCTGACCGACGAGCAAGCGGCGTACATCACCGTCAGCAAGGAAGGCCCTTACAAGCCTGACCATTACCGCTATTAATCAGTAGCACCGGCGCGCGCTGCCTTGCGCAACGCGCGCCGGCTGATGTTTTTCTCTTATCAACCGGACTTTCGCTTCCCTTATGCGCTTACTTTTGACGTGGTTGATTAACGCAGCGGCGCTATGCGCGCTGCCATTCCTGATGAGCTCGGTTCAAGTCACGAATCTCGGCGCGGCCCTGGTCGCCGCGCTCGTGCTCGGGCTGGTGAATACCCTGATCCGTCCGGTACTGGTACTGCTGACTCTGCCCGTAACCCTGCTATCAATGGGGTTGTTCATCCTCGTGATCAATGCGCTGCTGTTCTGGGCAGTCGCGAACCTGGTCGATGGATTCCAAGTGTCGGGTTTCTGGTCGGCTTTTATTGCCGCCATCCTGTACAGCATCATTTCGTGGGCGCTGTCTACCTTACTCCTCAAAAAAGATGGCAACTCCTGACTTCAGCATTGAATTCTATCCGCCCAAGACACCAGAAGGCGCGGACAAGCTGCGCGTGGCGCGCGCCAAGCTGGCGCTGCTGCAACCTAAATATTTTTCGGTCACCTTCGGCGCCGGCGGCAGCACCCAGCAGGGCACGCTCGACACGGTCGTCGAGATCCTCGGCGAGGGCCACCAGGCCGCCCCCCACCTGTCCTGCGTGGGCGCATCGCGCGAATCGATCCGTGCGATCCTGAAACAGTTCCAGTCGCACGGCATCCGGCGTCTGGTGGCCTTGCGCGGCGACTTGCCAAGCGGCTACGGCGGCGCGGGCGAGCTGCGCTATGCCAGCGAGCTGGTCGAGTTCATCCGGGCCGAGACGGGCGACTGGTTTCACATCGAAGTGGCGGCGTATCCCGAGGTGCATCCGCAGGCCAGGTCGCCGCAGGATGATTTGCAGAATTTCGCGCGCAAGGTGCAGTGTGGCGCGAATGCCGCGATTACCCAGTATTTTTACAACGCCGACGCTTATTTCGCCTTCATGGACCAGACCCGCAAGCTGGGCATCGATATTCCCGTGGTCGCAGGCATCATGCCGATTACCAATTACACGCAATTGATGCGGTTTTCGGACATGTGCGGCGCCGAGATTCCGCGCTGGGTGCGCTTGAAGCTGGCCAGTTTCGGCGACGATAGCGCCTCGATCAAGGCCTTCGGCCTCGATGTGGTAACGCAGCTGTGCGAGCGACTGCTGGCCGGCGGCGCGCCGGGCTTGCATTTTTACAGCATGAACCAGGCGGCACCGACGACGGCCTTGTGGGAGCGCTTGAAGGTTGCTTGAGGGTCGCTGAAGCGTCGTCCCCGCGAAGGCGGGGACCCAAGTTCAAAGCGCCGCCTCTGGCTTCAAGACGACCTTGGCGGGAACGCATGCGTCCCCGCCTCTCCAGGAATTAGCCTTTGCCGCCAGGTTAAGCAGCTTTACGACCACAAACCCGAAACGGTCACGTTAGCGCCATGTGGAACCGGACTCTGACTCTGCACAGTTCCAGCAAATTTGAGGAGTTTCCTTGAAACTGGGCGCTTCGCGGGGACGACCAAGCGAACACCCGCGAAAACATCTAGCAATCACTCCACTCCTCAGTCATCACCACATCGAGCGCCACATCATGGCGCGCCCCGGCAAACTCCACCCGGTCCCCCGCATATGCAATCCCCACCGTGTACGGCCGCGGCAGCGCCTCCAGGGTGCGGTCGTAATAGCCCCCGCCATACCCCAGCCGATAGCGCTCGGTGGTAAACCCCAGGCACGGCACCAGCAGCACGGACGGGCGCTCCAGCACGCGTCGCCGCGCCGGCACCGCCACCCCCATCCTGTCGCTCAGCATGTCCTCGCCCGGCACCCACTCGACGAAGGCCAGCGCCGTATCCGGCGCCACCACCAGCGGCAGCGCCAGCCGCACGCCGGCGCGCGCCAGATCGGCGTAGACTGGATGCAAATCGGGCTCGCCCCGCAGCGGCCAGTACACCCCCAACGGCGCGGCCCCGCCGCCAGCGGCGCGACCCCGCCACCACGCCAGCACGCGCGCGCCGATCGCCGCGTCGCGCTGCGCCTTTTGCGCCGGATCGAGCGCGCGCCGGGCCGCCTTGAGCATGGCGCGCAACGCCGCCTTGTCCGCCCCATGTGCGAATGCAGCATTTGAGTTCGCCGATGCTGGCAGGGCGGCAGGCCCGCATGGTATTCTAGGTTCGCCGGTCATGTGTTCAATGTAGTATCCATGGAGAGTCGCATCCTGATGTATCTGCCGAAATTGTTTGCCGTCGCGATTGTCGCCGCAGCCTGCCTGATTCCCGCCTACGCCCAGGCGCCAGTGCCCCCGTACGACCCGCGTGCCGACGACGATACCTTCCTGCTGCTGCGCGAAGCCGCGCGCCAGGACGACGCGGCCAAGGCCAACGCCTACGCCTCGCGCCTGCAGAATTATCCGATCCCGGCGTATGTCGATTATTATCGGCTCAAAACCCGGATGCGGGTCGCGTCGAGCGATGAATTCCGCGATTTCCTGACCCGCTACCAGGGCCTGGCCATCGCCGACCGCCTGCGCAACGACTGGCTGCTGGAACTGGGCCGCGCGCGCGACTGGGCCAATTTCGACCAGCAACTGCCCCTGTTCGTGCTCAACGACGACACCCAGGTCAAATGCTACGCCCTGATGTCGCGCGTGGCGCGCGGCGACAAAGTGGCCGACGACGCCCGCGCGCTGCTGGCCAATCCGCCCGGCTACGGCGACGCTTGCGGCGCCCTCATTTCCAGCCTGGCCCAATCCGGCCAGTTCGACGCAAACGACCTGCTGGCCCAGCTGCGCCTGGCCGGCGAAACCCGTGCCACCGGGCCGGCGCGCCGCATCGCCGCGCTGCTCGGCGTGTCCGAACTGCGCGCCTCGCAGGCGGTCGACCTGCCGGCGCTGGCCATGGCGCGCGGCATCGGCGACACCCGCGCCGACCACGAAGTCTATCTGATGGCGCTCGCCCGCATGGCGCGCACCAGCCAGAAGCTGGCCGTGGTCGCGCTGGAAAAGAACGCGCCGCGCCTGTCGCCCCAGGAGCAAGCCATCGGCTGGGCCGGCATTGCGCACGCCGCCTCCCTCGCCCTTTCCCCGGAAGCCTACGATTACTGGCGCAAGAGCGCCGGCGCCCCGCTCACGGCCGAACAGATTCAGTGGAAAGCCCGGATCGCGCTGCGCCGCGCCGACTGGAAGACCGTCAAGGCCACCATCGAAGCGATGCCGGCTCCGCTGCGCGCCCAACCCGGCTGGACTTACTGGCTGGGCCGCGCCCTGCAGGCCGAACACGGCGAGCACGAAGCGGCCGTCGCCCTGTACCAGCGCATCGCCGACCAGAACAGTTTTTACGGCCAGCTGGCGCTGGAAGAGCTGGGCCAGCTCATTTCGATCCCGCCGCCCGGCCCCGCCCTCACGCCCGAGGAAATGGCGCCCATGGCCAGCAACCCCGGCCTGCGCCGCGCGCTCAAGTTCTTCAGCATGCGCCTGCGCCCCGAGGGCACGCGCGAATGGAACTGGGAGCTGCGCAAGTTCAGCGAACGCGAACTGCTGGCCGCGGCCGAATTCGCGCGCATGAACCAGATCCTCGACCGCATGGTCAACACCTCGGACCGCACCCGCACCCAGTTCGACTACACCCAGCGCTTCCCGACGCCGCACAACGACATCCTGCACCCGACCGCGCAGCAGCTCGGCCTGGACCGGGCCTGGGTGTATGGCCTGATCCGCCAGGAATCGCGCTTCATCATGGATGCCCAGTCGACCGTGGGCGCCTCCGGCCTGATGCAGGTGATGCCGTCCACCGGCACCTACGTGGCGCGCAAGATCGGCCTGGGCGACTACGTCAAGAACAAGCTGACCGACGTGCGCACCAACATCCTGCTCGGGGCAAATTACATGAGCATGGTGCTGGCCAATGCCGACGGCTCGCAGACCCTGGCCACGGCCGCCTACAACGCCGGACCGGGACGCATGCGCAACTGGCGCTCCAAGCTTGACGAGCCGATGGAAGGGGCCATCTTCGCCGAGTCGATCCCGTACATGGAAACCCGCATCTACGTCAAGAACGTGATGTCCAACGCGACCAACTATGCCGCGATGTTCGAAAACAAGCCGCAGTCGCTCAAGGCGCGCCTTGGCAAAATCACGCCGCGCAGCGCCCAGGGCAACGACCTGCCCTGATGCGCCAGCGCGGCGCCGTCATTGATGGAGCGTGCACGATGAAAGACATGACTGTAGTGGTGTTCGGCGGCTCGGGCTTCATCGGCAGCCACCTGGTGGCGCGCCTGTCGCAGGAAGGCGCGCGCGTGATCGTGCCGACCCGCCGCCCGCAACGCGCCAGGCACCTGATCTTCTTGCCGCGCGTGGATGTCGTGAGCGCCAATGCCGGCGACGACGCCACCCTGCGCCGCCTGCTGGCCGGGGCCGACGCTGCCATCAACCTGGTGGGCGTGCTGCATTCGCGCCGCGGCCAGCCGTACGGGCCGCACTTCCGGCGCGCCCATGTCGAGCTGCCGCGCCGCATCGTCGCCGCCTGCGCCGCCACGGGCGTGGCGCGCTACCTGCATATGAGCGCCCTTGGCGCGGCCGCCGACGGCCCGTCGATGTACCAGCGCTCCAAGGCCGACGGCGAAGTGGCCGCGCGCGCCGAACCCTCCGTGGCGGCCACGATTTTCCGTCCATCGGTGGTGTTCGGCCCGGGCGACAGTTTCCTGAACACTTTCGCGCGCATGCAGAAGTGGCTGCCCTTGATTCCGCTGGCCGGCGCCGCCACCGACTTCCAGCCGGTCTATGTGGGCGACGTGGCCGATGCCTTCGTCCACGCGCTGGGCGACCTGAAAACGCGTCACCAGGTGTTTTCCCTCGGCGGCCCCCAGATTTATTCGCTGGCCGAACTGGTGCGCCTGGCCGGGCGCTACGCGGGCCACCGGCGCCCGGTATTCGGCATTCCCGACGCCCTGGCGCGCCTGCAGGCCATGCTGTTCGAGCTGCTGCCGGGCGATCCGCTGATCAGCCGCGACAACCTCGATTCGATGAAGGTCGATAACGTGGTCGATCCGGCCATCCAGGCCACCACCGCCGCCGCCCTCGGCCTGCACCTGCGCGCGCTGGAAGCGGTGGCGCCGCGCTACCTGGCGCCGCACGAGCGCTTCGACGATTACCGCGCACGCGCGGGACGTTGATCATTTACTTTTTCCGGAACCGTCACCATGCAAACCACAGAACTCGATCCGACCCTCTCGCAGACCCTGGACGACGCCCGCAAGGCCGGCCTGACCCTCATCATCGGCAACAAGAACTATTCATCCTGGTCGATGCGGCCGTGGGTGGCGGCCACCGCCTTCGGCATTCCGTTCAACGAAGTGCGGGTGCTGCTCGACCAGCCCGATACGTCGGCGCGCATCGCCGAGTATTCGGGGGCGGGCAGGGTGCCGGTACTGATCGCCGGCGAAATGACGATCTGGGACAGCCTGTCGATCTGCGAATACCTGGCCGAGCAGTTCCCCGAAAAGCACATGTGGCCGCAGGACGTGGCGGCGCGCGCGATGGCGCGCTCGGTCACGGCCGAAATGCATAGCGGCTTTGCCGATTTGCGCCACGCCATGTCGATGAATATCCGCATGAGCCTTCCGGGACGCGGGCGTACGCCGGGTGCCCAGGGCGACATCGGCCGCATCAGCGAGATCTGGGAAGAGTGCCTGTCGCGCTTCGGCCACCACCAGTTCTTGTTCGGCGATTTTTCGATCGCGGACGCGTTTTTCGCGCCGGTGGTGATGCGCTTCCGGATTTACGGCGTGGCGCTGGCGCCGGCCCTGCAAGCGTACTGCGAGCGTGTCCAGGCCCACCCGGCCGTGGCGCGCTGGGTACGCGAAGCGCTGGCCGAAACCGAAATCGCCGCCCACCATGACGAAGAAATCCGCGGCAAGCCATAATAGCGGTTTAGGCAACATTATCTCAGCATGAAAACATACATCGTTGGCGGCGCCGTGCGCGACGGCCTTCTGGGCTTGCCGGTGCAGGACCGCGACTGGATCGTGGTCGGCGCCACACCGGAAGACATGCTGGCCGCGGGCTTTCGCCCGGTCGGCAAGGATTTCCCCGTGTTCCTGCATCCGAAGACGCAGGAAGAATATGCGCTTGCCCGCACCGAGCGCAAGACCGCGCCCGGCTACCGCGGCTTCGTGTTCCACACCTCGCCCGACGTCACCCTCGAAGAAGACCTGGTGCGGCGCGACCTGACCATCAACGCCATCGCGCGCGATGCCGACGGCGCCGTCACCGATCCATTCGGGGGCCAGCGCGACCTGGAGGCCAAAATCTTCCGCCACGTCTCCGATGCCTTTGCCGAAGACCCGGTGCGCATCCTGCGCCTGGCGCGCTTCGCGGCGCGCTTTCCCGACTTTACGGTGGCGCCCGAAACCATGGAACTGATGCGGCGCATGGTGCTGGCCGGCGAAGTCGATGCCCTGGTGGCCGAGCGGGTCTGGCAAGAAGTGGCGCGCGGCCTGATGGAGCAAACCCCGTCGCGCATGCTGGCCGTGCTGCGCGAGTGCGGCGCCCTTGCGCGCATCATGCCGGAACTGGACGCCTTGTGGGGCGTGCCGCAGCCGCCGCTGCACCACCCCGAAATCGATACGGGCGTGCACATGATGCTGGTGATCGATTACGCGGCCGAACGCGGCTTCGATTTGCCGGTGCGCTTCGCCGCCCTGATGCACGACCTGGGCAAGGGCGCCACCCCGGCCGAACACTGGCCGCGCCACCACGGCCACGAGCAGCTTGGCCTGGCCTTGATCGACACGCTCTGCGCCCGTCTCAAGGTGCCGGGCGAGTGCCGCGACCTGGCCGTCATGACCGCGCGCGAGCACGGCAACGTCAGCCGCGCCCAGGAACTGCGCGCCAATACCCTGGTCACCCTGTTCGAACGCTGCGACGCCTTCCGCAAGCCGCTGCGTTTCGAGCAGATGCTGCTGGCGGCCGAATGCGACTCGCGCGGGCGCGGCGGCGCGGGCGACGATTTCCGCACCCGCCCGTATCCGCCAGGGCCCTGCCTGCTCGGTGCCCTGGCCGCGGCGCGCGCGGTCAACGCCGGCGAGGTGGCCCTGCGCTGCGGCGAGAACAAGCAGCAGATTCCCCATGCCGTGCATACGGCGCGTGTCTCGGCCGTCAAGGCGGCGCTGCGCCTTGGCGACGAGCGCGGTCAGGCGGACGACAGTCCCGGCGCGAATCCTGCTATTCTTTGAGCCGATATTGGCATTGACACGGAGAAACGGGATGCTGTCCACCTTGCGCCGGTCGCGGCGGTCCCGCTGGTCCCGCTGCTCCCTTATGGCGCTCGCCTGCTGCTGGGCAGGCGCTGCCGCGGCCCAGGCGCTTGTCAATGAGCCAATCCGCGCGCTGCCGATGAAGGCGGTGGGCGACCCCGCGCGCATCGCGCTGGGCGCGCGCCTGTTCCAGGACCCGCGCTTTTCGCGCGACGGCACGCATAGCTGCGCCACCTGCCACCAGCTGCGCCGTGGCGGCGCCGACGGCAAGGCCCTCTCCACGGGGCCGGACGGCAAGCCGGCGCGTTTCAATACCCCGACGGTCTACAACAGCAGTTTCAATTACCGCCAGACCTGGACCGGGCGCCACAGCGGCGTCGAGCAACTGCTCGAGCACGTGATCACAACGCCCAAGGGGTTTGCCGACGGCTGGCAGCTGATGGGCGCGCGCCTGAGCCGCGACGAGTCGCTGGCGGCCCAGTTCAAGGATGCCTACGGCGACGTCATGCGCCCGGTCTACGTGCGCGACGCGCTCGACCAGTATCTGCGCTCGCTGGTGACGCCGTCGCGCTTCGACCGCTACCTGCGCGGCGAGGCGGGCGCCATCACGGCCGAGGAAGAACGCGGCTACCTGCGCTTCAAGAGCTACGGCTGCGCGGCCTGCCACCAGGGCATCAACGTGGGCGGCAACCTGTTCCAGAAACTGGGCGTCATGCGCGAAATGCCGGGGCTGGAAACGAGCGGCGCGGACCTGGGCCGCTATCTGGTCACCGGCCGCAACGTCGACCGCAACGTGTTCCGCGTGCCCGACCTGCGCAATGTCGCGCTGACCGCGCCATACTTCCATGACGGCTCGGTGGGCACGCTCGACCAGGCGGTCGAACTGATGTTCAAATACCAGCTCGGGCGCACCGCCCCGCAGCAGGACAAGGAACTGATCGTGCGCTTCCTGCATACCCTGAGCGGCGAGAAGCTGGTGCCGGCAGTGCCGCCGGCGCCGGGAGTACAGCCGTGAGCGGCGCCCTGGGCACCTGGCGCAGGATCGCCGCGCTGCTGCTGCTGGTGGCGCTGATGGTGGTGCTCGGCGTGCTGTTCAACCGCACCCAGGCCGTCGACATCGAAGCGCAGAACCGGGTCATGCTCAACCTGCGCGAGCTGGAAAAGCTCGACTCGGAGTGGAACGTCAACATCCTGCGCTCGCACATCGGCTTGAACACCAATTACGACCCGCTCTCGGCACCGCTGGCGCGCATGCGCGAACTGCAGCTGCGCCTGGCCGCCGCGCTGCCCATGGCGGGCAATGCCAAGGCCGGGGAAGCGCTTGAGCAGGTCAGGCGCGCGCTAGTGAAGAAGGAAGAACTGGTCGAGCAGTTCAAGTCGCAGAACGCGATTCTGCGCAATTCCCTGATTTTTTTCCCGCCCGCGATCACCGACCTGAAGACCGAATTAAATGGCATCGAAGGCGCGATCGTACCGGCGCGCACGGTGCTGGCGCTCGACGGCGCCCTCAATAGCCTGCTGAGCGACATCCTGCGCTACAACCTGGCGCCGTCGCCGGCGCTGGCGGCGCAGATCGAACGCACGATCGCCTCGATGCAGCCGCTGCGCGGCGATTTTTCCGACAGCGTGAGCGACACCATCGATGAACTGGGACGCCACGCGCATGCCATCCTGCGTTACCGCCAGATGGAAAACGAACTCGAAATGCATATCGCGAACAGCCGCACCGCCGAGGCGATGGAAAACCTGGGCAGCCTGTTCGACACCTCGTTCGACCAGGTGCTGATCGAAAAGCAGCGTTACCGGACCTATTTGTTCGCGTATTCGGGCTTTCTGCTGCTGTTGTTGATGTACGTGGCGCGCCGCCTGCTGCGCAGCTACAGCATCATCGGCGTGGTCAATCGCAGCCTGCAGGCGGCCAACGAGACCCTGGAGCACCGCGTGGCCGAACGCACCGCGGAGCTGGAAGCGCAGTCGGCGCGCCTGAAGCAACTGGCCCAGCATGACAGCTTGACCGGCTTGATCAATTACGGCGAACTCACGCGCCTGCTGGCGCATGCCCTGGTGCGGGCCGGCCGCCGCGGCGACGTGGTGGTGGCCATGTTCATCGACCTCGATGGCTTCAAGGCGGTCAACGACACCTACGGACACGCCACCGGGGACCTGGTGCTGTGCGAAGTGGCCAGGCGGGTGCAGGAAAAGCTGCGCAAGGAAGATGCGCTGGCGCGCCTGGGCGGGGATGAATTCGTGATCCTGCTGGAAGAGGTCAGCGGCCGCGATGGCGTTTTGCGGGTGGCGCAGCAGACGCTCGACGCGATCCGCTCGATCACCGAGGCGGGCGGCTTCCCGGTGCGCATTTCGGCCAGCATCGGCGTGGCCAGCGCCAAGGGCAAGGAAGGCTTCATGCGCGGCGCGCCGGCCTTGCTGGCCGATGCCGACCAGGCCATGTACCAGGCCAAGCAGGGGGGCAAGAACGGGATTTCGTTCAGCCCGCAGGCGCAGTGGAACGAGGCGCCGGTCGCGCTGCCGGGCGTAACCACCACCGTCTGAACTGCTGGCGGGAAAGTGGGAATTAGAAGATGTCCAGTTGTTCCGGCCGATATTGTATCTCTGCGGCGATGCCTCGTTCGGGGGGGTAAAATTTTCCATTCGTGCCGATGGACTCCCACGTTTCGTTGTTGATCAGTGCGTGACCGAACTATTTGGCAATGACGTCATCTTCAAATAACTGTGCTTAAGCGTGGCAAAGTTAATTTCAAATCTTCGTTTTTTTATAGCCCGCCCGATAGGCTGGGCGAACAATAATTTTTCCGAAAATGATTAGAAATCCCGTTAAGTGTTGCAAGGGGATTTGAACAGGAATGTTCAAGCTACGGTATTTTCAGCGATCACTAATTTTGAGTAGCGTTGTCAATCGCGCTGTTGTGCAAATTTAATCAAATTGCAATATTTGCACAACCGTTAAATCATCGCCATCGAAGGTTTTAAAGCTATAATTTCCTTCTATCATTTTTACTGAAGTTATTTCAGGCAAAAAAACTTGGAATTTAATCGTTTTATTTGCCCCCTCTGCTAATGCGAAAGATTCTGTTCGCGAATTTTGATAATCGACTGTCCCTTTACCTGCGGTGCCATTCATCGATCCGTCAATAATTATAGCTGACCCAGTACTATTTTTTATGTCAACCATTAGAGTCAGCACATCTCCACGTCGAATTACCTCCTGCACCGTAATTTTAACACGTGATTCTTTAAAATCCTTTTCTAACTTCCCGTGACCAAAACGTATATTAGTCGTGTTCTTGAAGCCGGCTAACTGCTTACTAGAGCCAATTAATTCGTACTTCTCCGCTATATATCCAAACATCGACTGTTTCATCTCGCTACCAACGAACGTGCCTAATAAAAACGGCACCACGAGGAAAATCGTCAGTAAGGGAATTACCAAAATACTTTGCCAGACCGCTGTTGCATTTTCTTTATTTGCCACAACCTTTCCATGGGTTGCCTTTGATTCGATGCTTTCAATATCTGCGTGCTCAAACTGCCTACCCTGCACAAGAAGAAGTAAAGTAACCGTCTCTAGTCTAATCAGTTTAGGAATAGTGATAATGTTCCCTTGAACAGTTACGGTACTTTTGGATGTTCCAACGATCTCAAATCTGCAAACAGGCCGTATTATCATCGTAACCTCCTCTTCCAACAACAGTCCTGCGTTGTAGATGGACAAAGAGTGGATCTGCTCGCCGTTTCTAGAAGTAGTCATGTAAAGCTTAGGCGCAATCACATATAGCCAACGCGATTTGATGATCCACCAGACTCCAGCAACGGCAAGAGTTCCTATTACAGTATTAAAGATTGCTGTTAGCAAGTTACGGCTCCGGTTGGCGCTTTTAGTACTGAATTCTTTACAATCAAAAATTTTTCCTGGAGCACAGTTTGATTTAAATAATAAAAATATAAGTTTACAGATTCCGTGAAACTTTGCAACTTCTTCGTAAAAACCATTTTTCCAGATGGAGCTTGGTCTTGTCGATACAGGCGGCCCAAGGCCAGCGTATCGCATGTCGAACTATAAGCTAAATTTTTTGTGTTGAGAATTCCATAGAAAATGAAAAAAATTTATGGACCTGAACCTTGCATAATTTATCCAAACCTCGTGCTCTCGGCAGCCCGGCCTTACCGGTGATGCTGGAAGCCCCCAGTCATTAGTTGTCAAGACGCGCTTTGTCATACACGCGCTTCGAGAATAACACAGGCTTTTCTTCCTGCTGTTTCGTCGTCAGGACAGAGTTCGGCCCCCCAAGACCGTAAATTGCCAGTCGGCGAGTATCAAATTCGCGAAGCCGAACAAAGTGAACAGTTGGGCTGTATTTTTCGTCAAGTTGCGGTAGCGCGCTTTCCGATGACGAAAGACGTCCCACACAACATGGAACGGATGCTCAACTTTGGCTCGTACGCCTGCCTTCAAGTGTTCCAGCTTTTCCATCATTCGGCCAAGCTTTTTGGCAGGCAGGGTCCTTCGCTTGGTTCGCTACATGCAACGTGCCACGTGACCCTCGTGACGAGATTCTCTTCGTATTTCTCAACACTCAGGTATCCAGCATCGCCCATCACCGCGACTTCATCGCCGTGCAGCAGCACCCGTGCCTGCGTGACGTCGGCCACGTGGGAGGCAGTGCTCACCACCGTGTGTACCAAACCCGACTTCGCTTCAACGCCAATATGTGCTTTGATCCCGAAGTGCCAGTCATTACCTTCTTTGTCTGGTCCACGTACATTCGCAACCTGCGTGCCCAGCCGATTGGCGGATTGCCAGCATGTTCAACCTTCGGATAGAACGGCTCGATCGGCGCGTCCAACGGTGACCTTGGTGTCACCATTTCTATCTTTGCCAAGAATACGCCATAACGTGTCATCTTCTTTTTGGCGATGTATTCGAGACCGGAAAAACTCTTCTGCATGATCGATCAGACGTTCGTGGAGGCGCAGTTATTGTCTCAGGTATCGCATCAGTCTGGCACCGTGGCCGATGAATAAATCAGTACTTCTCTAAGACACAATCGACAGCTTGACAGTCGGCGGACCACAAACACGAAGGACGGCTAATACGATACAATGGAACAATTGGTGCACTGCACAATCGACGTCACGGATAACGGCCGCAATCATGTTCACAAACCCATTCAGCAGCTGGCTCAGCGCCCGCAGCGGCCGCAAGACCCGCCGCAAGGTGCTGGTCAAACAGCTCCACGAACGCGACCGCCACCGCGTACTGAGGCATTTCCTCGCGCTCGACAATAGTGACCGCTTGCTTCGTTTCGGCACCAACCTGCCCGACGAACTGGTGGAAGCCTACGTGGCCAGGATCGATTTTTCGCACGACACCGTGTATGGCGTCTACAACCCGGTGTTCAAGCTGGTCGCCGTCGGCCACCTGGCCTTCGCGCCCAAGCAAGCCTCGACGCATGCGCTGAGCAGCACGACCAAGGATATCGTGGCCGAATTCGGCGTGTCGGTGTCGGCCTCGGCGCGCGGGCTGGGCATCGGCTCCAAATTGTTCGAGCGCGCCGCCATCCGCTGCCGCAACCTCGATGTCGACACCTTGTACATGCACTGCCTCTCGTCCAACCAGACCATGATGCACATCGCGAAAAAGGCCGGCATGGAGATCCAGCGCGACTACGGCGAAGCCGATGCCTACCTGCGCCTGCTTCCGCCCGACCCGGCCAGCATGCTCAGGGAAGCCATCGACGAGCAGTTCGCCACCATCGACTACACCCTCAAGGCCAACACCCGCGCCGCCGTCAAGTTCTTCGTGCCAAAGAAGTAAGCCCCGAAGAAGTAAGCCTTACATCAGCGGCAGCGCGGTCGTATCCTTGATCCGCTGCAGCGCAAAGCTCGACTTCACGTCCGCCACCGCCGGGTGGCTGAGCAGGGTCTGCATCATGAAGCGCGAAAAGTGGTCCATGTCTTCCACGTGCACGCGCAGCAGGTAATCCATTTCCCCCGTCATCGCATAGCAGGCCACCACTTCCGGCCAGTGTTCGACTGACAGCGCGAAGTCGCTATGCGGCGAACTGGTGGCGCGGCGCGCGCCGGCCGCGTTGCTGGAGCCCTCGCTGTGCTTTTCCAGCCGCACGTTCACATACGCCAGCAAACCGAGCCCGATCTGGGCCGGGTCGAGCAGGGCCACGTACTGGCGGATCACGCCCGCTTCTTCCAGCCGCTTGATGCGGCGCAGGCAGGGCGAGGGCGACAGGCTGACCCGGTCGGCCACGTCCTGGTTCGACAGGCGCCCGTCCGCCTGCAGAATCGCCAGAATCTTCCGATCTGTTTTATCCAGCACAATTTTTGGCATATTTCCTCCGAAAGCCGCATTTCAACGCAATATTATTGCTCAAATCGCGAGGCGCGGGGCAGTGTTTGAAATTTAATGCTGGAGTCGCAGGACTATACTGTGCCCTATTAAAATAGGAGACTGTCATGCAATTTACGCCTTGGGAAAACCCGATGGGGACCGATGGATTCGAGTTCGTCGAGTATGCGGCGCCGGATCCGAAAGCGCTCGGCGCCCTGTTCGAGCAGATGGGCTTCACGGCCATCGCGCGCCACCGCCACAAGGACGTGACCTTGTATCGCCAGGGCGAGATCAACTTCATCATCAACGCCGAAAAAGACTCCTTCGCACAGCGCTTCGCACGCACCCACGGCCCGTCCGTGTGCGCCATCGCGATCCGCGTCGAGGATGCCGCCATGGCCTACCGCCGCGCGCTCGAACTGGGCGCCTGGGGCTTCGACAACAAGACCGGCCCGATGGAACTGAACATCCCCGCCATCAAGGGCGTGGGCGATTCGCTCCTGTACTTCGTCGACCGCTGGCGCGGCAAGGGCGCCAATGCCGGTTCGGCGCCCGGCACCATCGGCGACATCAGCATCTATGACGTCGACTTCGTCGCCATTCCGGGCGCCGTCGCCAACCCGGTCGGCAACGGCCTGACCTACATCGACCACCTGACCCACAACGTGCACCGCGGCCGCATGAAGGAATGGGCCGAGTTCTACGAGAACCTGTTCAACTTCCGCGAAGTGCGCTACTTCGACATCGAAGGCAAGCTGACCGGCCTCAAATCGAAGGCCATGACGTCCCCGTGCGGCAAAATCCGCATTCCGATCAATGAATCGTCGGACGACAAATCGCAGATCGCCGAATACCTCGACCAATACCACGGCGAAGGCATCCAGCACATCGCGCTCGGCACCGACCAGATCTATACCTCGGTCCAGGGCATGCGCGACAGCGGCATCGTGTTCCAGGACACCATCGAAACCTACTATGAGCTGGTCAACCGCCGCCTGCCGGGCCACGGCGAGAACCTCGAAGAACTGCGCCGCCTGCGCATCCTGATCGATGGCCACAGCAACGAGACCGAGCGCGAACTGCTGCTGCAGATTTTCACGCAGACGGTGATCGGCCCGATCTTCTTCGAGATCATCCAGCGCAAGGGCGACCAGGGCTTCGGCGAAGGCAATTTCCGCGCGCTGTTCGAGTCGATTGAACTCGACCAGATCAAGCGCGGCGTGCTGCAGGACACGACCGCGGCTTGAAGCGCGGCGTACAAGAACATACGGAGACAAAGACAATGAACGCACCGCTAGACCGGGCTCACCTCGACGCTGAGCCGTCGCACGAGATTTCGCTCGACGACAAATGGACCCTGGAGCGCGGCCGCGCCTTCATGACCGGCACCCAGGCGCTGATCCGCCTGCCGATGATGCAGCGCGAACGCGACCTCAAGGCCGGCCTGAACACCGCCGGTTACATCACCGGCTACCGCGGCTCGCCCGTGACCTCGGTCGACATGACCGCGGTCAAGGCCAAGAAGCACCTGGACGCCCACCACGTCAAGTTCCATCCCGGGATGAACGAAGACCTGGCCGCCACCGCGGTCTGGGGCACCCAGCAAACGAACCTGTTCAAGGATGCCAAGTACGACGGCGTGTTCTCGATGTGGTACGGCAAAGGCCCCGGCGTGGACCGCTGCGGCGACGTTTTCAAGCACGCCAACAATGCCGGCAGCGCCAAGCATGGCGGCGTGCTGGTACTGGCCGGCGACGACCACGCGGCCAAGTCCTCGTCCACCGCGCACCAGTCGGACCATATCCTGAACGCCTGCGGCATTCCGGTGCTGTATCCGGCCTCGGTGCAGGAATATATCGACTACGGCCTGCACGCCTGGGCCATGAGCCGCTACACCGGCCTGTGGGTATCGATGAAGTGCGTCACCGACATCATCGAATCGGGCGCCGTGGTCGACTTCGACCCGGACCGGGTCAAGATCGAACTGCCGACCGACTTCGTGCTGCCCGAGGGTGGCCTGAACATCCGCTGGCCCGACACCGTGCTCGATATGGAAGTGCGGATGAACAGCTTCAAGTGGTACGCCGCGCTGGCTTACGCGCGCGTCAACAAGCTCAATAAAATCATCTGGGACAGCCCGAAGCCGAAGATCGGCATCATCACCGCCGGTAAATCGTATCTGGACACGCGCCAGGCGCTGGCCGACCTGGGCATCGACGAGCAGGCCGCCGCCGATATCGGCATCCGCCTGTACAAGATCGGCATGACCTGGCCGCTCGAAGCGGAAGGCGTGCACGAATTCGCCAAGGGCCTCGACGAAATCCTGGTGGTCGAAGAGAAGCGCCAGATCCTGGAATACGCGCTCAAGGAAGAACTGTACAACCTGCCGGACGGCCAGCGTCCGCGCGTGGTCGGCAAATTCGACGACACCGGCGAATGGTCGAACAAGGGCGGCACCGGCCACGGCGACTGGCTGCTGCCGGCCACCTATGAGCTCAACCCGGCCCAGATCGCACGCGCGATCGCCAGCCGCATTTCGCATTACTGCGCCGGCCATCCGGTCGAGCAGCGCGTCAAGGAACGCATCGCCTACCTGGAAGCGAAAGAGCTGGTACTGAAAAACGTCAGCACCAAGCCCAATCCGGACACCGACCGCACCCCGTATTTCTGCTCCGGCTGCCCGCACAATTCGTCGACCAAGGTGCCGGAAGGCTCGCGCGCCCTGGCCGGCATCGGCTGCCACTACATGGTGCTGTGGATGGACCGCGAAACCTCGACCTTCACCCACATGGGCGCCGAAGGCGTGACCTGGGTCGGCCAGGCGCCGTTCACCAACGAGAAGCACGTCTTCACCAACCTCGGCGACGGCACCTACTTCCACTCGGGGATCCTGGCGATCCGCGCGGCGGTGGCGGCCAAGGTCAACATCACCTACAAGATCCTGTTCAACGATGCGGTGGCCATGACCGGCGGCCAGGAATTCGACGGCCCGCTCGACCCGGGCATGATCAGCCGCCAGATCGCGGCCGAAGGCGTGGGCCCGATCATCGTCGTCACCGACGAACCGGAAAAATACCCGTCCGACTACAAGTGGGCCGAAGGCGTGACCGTGCGCCACCGCAGCGAATTGATGGACGTGCAGCGCGAACTGCGCGACAAGCCGGGTGTGTCGGCCATGATCTACGACCAGACCTGTGCGTCCGAAAAGCGGCGCCGCCGGAAGCGCAACGAGTATCCGGATCCAGCCAAGCGCGCCGTCATCAACGAGGCCGTGTGCGAAGGCTGCGGCGACTGCTCGGTGCAGTCGAACTGCTTGTCGGTCGAACCGCTGGAAACGGAACTGGGGCGCAAGCGCCAGATCAACCAGTCGTCCTGCAACAAGGACTTCTCGTGCGTGACGGGCTTCTGCCCGAGTTTTGTCACGGTCGAAGGCGGTTCGCTCAAGAAGCCGAAAAAAGCCGCCGCCGGCGAAGCGGCCCCGCCGCAGCTGCCGACGCCTGTGCTCAAAGGCACGGCCGCGCCGTACGGCATCCTGATCACCGGGATCGGCGGCACCGGCGTGGTCACCGTCGGCCAGATCCTGGCGATGGCGGCCCACGTCGAAGGCAAGGGCGCCATTGTGCTCGACATGAGCGGACTGGCCCAAAAGGGCGGCCCGGTGATGTCGCACGTGCGCCTGGCCGACAAGCAGGCCGATTTGCATTCGACCCGCGTGGGCACCGGCAGCGCCGACCTGGTGATCGGCTGCGACCTGATCGTCACGGCCAGCCGCGACGCTCTCTCGCGCATGGGCGAAGGCCGCACGTACGCTGCCATCAACTCCACCGGTTCGTCGACGGCGGCCTTCGTCAAGAACCCGGACTGGCAGTTCCCGGGCGCGTCCTCGCAGGCTGAGATCGTCAAGGCTTGCGGCGCCGAGCGCGTGGATTTTGTCGACGCCGGCCAGATTGCCACCGCGCTGATGGGCGACTCGATCGCCACCAATATGTTCATGCTCGGCTACGCGTGGCAAAAAGGCCAGGTTCCTTTGAGCGAAGCGTCGATCATGAAGGCGATTGAACTGAACAACGTCTCGGTGGGCTTTAACAAGAGCGCCTTTACGTGGGGCCGCACGGCGGCGCACGACCTGGCGTCGCTGGTGAAAATGACCACACCGGCCAAGGTGATTGAATTCAAGCGCACGCAAAGCCTGGACGAGATCATCAACAGGCGCATCGAACTGTTGACCGCTTACCAGGACGTCGCCTACGCCAACCAGTACAAGGCGTTCGTGGACCAGGTGCGCGCCGAGGAAGCGAAGCTGGGCAAGGGCACGCGCCTGACCGAAGCGGTGGCGCGCTACTTCTACAAGCTGATGGCGTACAAGGACGAGTATGAAGTCGCGCGCCTGTACACCAATGGCGCCTTCCAGGAAAAGATCGCCGGCATGTTCGAGGGCGACATCAAGCTCAAGTTCCACCTGGCGCCGCCGCTGTTCGCCAAGCACGACTCCAAGGGCCAGCTGATCAAGCAGGAATTCGGTCCGTGGATGATGAAGGCGTTCGGCCTGCTGGCCAAGATGAAGGGCTTGCGTGGCGGCGCGCTCGACATCTTCGGCTACACCGGGGAGCGCAAGATGGAACGCGCGCTGATCGGCGAGTACCGCAACACGGTCGGCGGGCTGCTACCGAAGCTGACCGCGGAAACCCTGTCGCAAGCGGTGGCCATTGCCAGCATCCCTGAAGATATTCGCGGGTACGGGCATGTGAAGGAACGTCACCTGAAGGCGGCCAAGGAGAAGGAAGCCGCGCTGCTGGCGGCCTTCGGCAAGCCGGCCTCGCCGGACGGCGTGATCCAGATTCATCGGGTCGCGTAAGACCGGGTCGCGTAATACCTGTTCGCGCAAGATGAATGGCCCGCCCTCGAGCGGGCCATTTTTTTATCCGGGGTATCATGGAGGCTTCGCAATCGACGAGGCCAGACAACCATGTTCATCACCGCCAAGGGTACTTTCGAGATCACCATGCAGGCGCCGCCATCCGGCGAGGGCGCGGGACGCGTTTCCCTGGGCCGGATGCTGATCGATAAATACTACAGCGGCGATTTGATCGGCATCGGCCAGGGCGAGATGCTCTCGGCCGGCAATCCCGCCGCCGGTTCGGCAGGGTACGTGGCCATCGAACACGTGACCGGCACCCTGGACGGCATGAGCGGCAGCTTCGCGCTGCAGCACGCCGGCACCATGCATGCGGGCGCCAGCCATCTGTCAATCAGCATCGTGCCCGGTTCTGGGACCGAGGGACTCTCCGGCATCCAGGGCAAGTTCAAGCTCGATATCGTCGACAGCAAGCATTACTACGAACTTGAGTACACGATGGATGAGGTGTGACTCGCTACGCACGTCACCTCTGAACCGCCATTGGCGGAAATGACTTCCCGCCGATGACGGTCTTGCATATCGTGGCCGCCACGACGGCTTCCTACGGCATCAAGATCGCCACCAGAATCATCCCCAGCCCCACCATCGACGCCGTCCACACAATCGAGCGCACCACTGGAATGCCGGCCGCGTACAGCGGCACATACACCACCCGCGCGATCAGATAAGCCCAGGCGCCCCACAAGGTCAGGGCGCCCTCGCGTCCGCCCGCATGCGCGATCAGGACGGCCGCCGCGAACAGCGGCAAGGTCTCGAACAGATTGGCCTGCGCCCGCTGCAGGCGCGCCGTCACGGGCCGCGGTGGCGGCGCCCCACCGTCGCGCGGCCCCATGTTGTACTCCATCCCGGTTTCCTTGTTCCGGAATGAGCTGGTCAGCATGATCTGCACCACCGCCAGCACCAGGGTCCAGCCCAGGATCATCAGTTCGGTCGTCATCGCTTTTTTCCCCTTGAACGCCGGCGGTTGCCGGCAATATGGTCAGATTAACAAAGAAAACCCGAAGGCTCTGCACGGCTGATATTGCTTTTTGTGTATATATATTGCAAATGGAAAATTTGTACCTACGATTGTCCGTTAAAATTAGATGTTTTGCAGCATCCCCGGTGCCTGGAGAGCCTCATTAACACCCCGATCAACGCCATTTCGCCCGAACTGGCCGCGCGCCTGACCGCGCCGAGCGCCGCCTACAAGAACAGCGTGCGTCTTGCGGTGGCCTGCCTGCTGCTGTTCGTCTGCCTGTACTGCGGGATGGCCGGCTGGTTCGTGTACACAGCCTGGCAGGTGTTCGTCGATGGCGCCGGCAGCGACCTTGACGGCTTTTCCTACTTCATGGCCGCCTGCTCGCTGTTCATCGGCGCGTCGATGATCAAGGCGATGGTCTCGGTTCGCAGCTCGCGCCACGAGGGTTTGCTCGAAGTGACAGAAAAGGACCAGCCACGCCTGTTCGCCTATCTGTTCGAGCTGGCCGACGCCGCCCGCGCACCGCGTCCGCACAGGGTATTCCTGTCGGCCAAGGTGAACGCCAGCGTGTTCCACGACATGTCGCTGTACAACCTGATTTTCCCGGCCAGGAAAAGTCTCGAGATCGGCCTGCCGCTGATCAACGTGCTCTCGCGCGGCGAATTGCGCGCCGTGCTGGCCCATGAATTCGGCCATTTCGCGCAGCGCTCGATGGCGGTCGGCGGCTGGGTCTACGTGGCCCGGCAAATCGTCAGCCATGTGGTCACGCAGCGCGACAAACTGGATGCCTTGCTGGAAGGGGTATGCAGGATCGATGCCCGCCTGGTTTTGCTTGCCGGCCCGCTGCAACTGATCATCTGGTCGATCCGCTCGCTGATCGACTCCGTGTTCCGCCTGGTGGTGATGATGCAGCGCGCCCTGTCGCGCGAGATGGAAATGCAGGCCGACCTGGTGGCCGTGTCCTTGACCGGCAGCGATGCCCTGATCCACGCGCTGCACCGCATGCGCGGCGCCGACGACGCCTGGACGCGCGCGCTCGCCTTCATCGCCACCGAACATGCTGGCGGGCGTGCCACGCGCGACGTGTTTTCGGTGCAGACCGAGATGCTGCGGCTGATGAGCGGCATCCTCAACGACCCCACGTACGCCGGGGTCCCGCCCTTGCCCGAGCAAGGCCGCGACCAGCATCGCATTTTCAAGGCCGGCCTGGCCCAGCGCCCCAGGATGTGGCTGACCCACCCGCTCAATCACGAACGCGAAGAAAACGCCAAGCGCATTTACGTGGCCGCGCCGCCCGATCCGGTCAGCGCCTGGGCGGTCTTCGACCACACCGCCTCGCTACGCGCCGGGATGACCCGCTATCTGCTCGGCGAGGGCGACAGCGTCGCGGTCGACCTGGACCAGTCGCTGCAGGCGCTGGCGCAGCCCTTCCAGCGCGAGCAGTTCCACGCGCGCTATCGCGGCATTTATTTTGGCCGCGCGCTGACCCGCCATGCGCGCGACATGAGCGCACTGCGCGCGGGCCACTACCAGGCCAGGCAGGAGCTACTCGATTCGCTCTACCCGGCCGCGCTGGCTGCCGATATCGAACAGCTGCGTACCCTGGAAAACGAACGCGCCCAGCTCGACGCCCTGATCGCCGGAACCTTGACAGCGGCCGGCAGCGAGGTGCACGTGCGCGGCGAAAAATTCGGCATGGCGCAACTGCCGGCCGCACTGGCGCGGCTGCAGGAAGACATCGCCAGGATCGCCGCGCGCTTGCACCAGCACGACTGGCTGTGCCGCAGCTGGCACCAGAACATGGGGCACCAGCTCGGGCGCGGCTGGGACGCGTATCTGGACGGCATGCTGGCGCTGGTGCACTACGCCGAACACCGCCTGGCCGCCCTGCGCGACGCCCAGGGCATGCTCGACAACGCGGTGGCGATGGTCACCGCGCTGCGCCGCGTGAATGCCGACGGCGTCACGCGCGTGGTCGGCGAGGCCAATGAACTGCATAAGGTGATGACCCAGCTCTACCGCGAAGCCGGCTCGGTGCACCTGTCGCCGCGCCTGCTCGAGCAGCTTGGCATGGAGTCCGGCTGGGGCGCGGCGCTGGGCCAATTCGGCATGGAGTTAGCCTACGAAGGCAACATCAACGCATGGATGCGCGAGGCCGCGCCGCTGGTCACGTCGCTGTCCGAGCGGCTCGATGCCTTGCGCGGCGCGGCGCTCGACGAGTTGCTGGCGACCGAAGCGAAGATCGCGCGCTGCTCGCGTATCGGCGAAGGGATGCGCGCCGCCCCGACGCATTCGCGCGTGCCGTCGTCGTACCCGGTGCTGCTGGCGGGCGGCGAACGCCAGCGCCAGCGCCAGCTCGGCTGGTGGGCGCGTTTCCAGCTGGCCGACGGCCGGGCGCCGGCCGCCGCGCGCCTGCTGGTGGCAGGGACGATCGTGATTGCCGCGCTCAGTGCCGGCAAGTTCGGCGCCGGCGGCGTGTCGGTGTTTGCCAGCGACCCGGTGATCATGGTCTACAACGGCCTTGGCACGCCGGTGCGGGTGAAAATCGACGGCAGGCGGCAGAACGTGGCCGCCCACGCGCATATGGGGTTCAGCGTGCCGGTGCTGGGCAAGCATCATGTGGAGACGCGCAGCGAAGACGGGCGCCTGATCGAAGCCTTCGACGCGCTCTCGAAGCCGCTCGCGCATCCGGTCTACAACGTGGCCTCGGCCGCGCCGCTGCTGGAGTGGACGGCGGTCTATGGTCCCGCCGAGCCGGTGCCGCAAAAGATGCTGGGTACGCCGCGCTGGATCGACAGCAAGGTCGATCTCATGTTCGAGCGGCCGCCCCTGGGCATTTCCGGCAAGGGCGGCGGCCACCGCAGCGTGTTGAGCGGCATGGGCGAATTGGCGCCGGAAACCCAGTTGTCGATGCTCGCCGATGGGTCGCTGGCCAGCAGCCTCGCCCTGGTTCATGCGCGCTGGGACAGTACCGCCACGGCGGACGCCGAAACCTGGCTTGGTTTCGCCGGACAGCTCCCGGAATTCGCCGCCGTGCTCCGCGAGCGCCTGCGCGCCGCGCCGCGCGACGTGATGCTGCGCCGCGTCGAGATGGACCGCGCCAGCGCCGTCAGCAAGCCGGCGCTGTGCGCGGACCTCGCCGCCCAGGCGGCGGCGCGGCCCGACGACGGCGACTTTGCCTACCTTGCGCTGCGCTGCCAGGGCGACAACGCCGGCATCGCACGCCGGATGGCCGAAGCGCGCGCGCGCTGGCCGAACAACCTGTGGCTGGCACGCTGGATCGCCTACGACAGGATGCAGGCCGGGGATGTCGCCGGTGCGGTGCCCGCGCTCGAGCAACTGGTGCGCGGCACGCCGGCCATGGCGGACGATGCCGGCATGAGCCTGGCGCGGGTGCGGCGCATGCTGGCGCCGGATTTGTCTTCCGCCGACCTCGGTGCGCTGGCGGCAACATCGCACCGATTGCAGCGCTTGCTGGAGATCGAAGAAGGGCCGTCGCCGCTCGCGTCGGTGCGCCCCTACCAGATGCTTGCGGCCGGGCGCATCGACGAGGCCACCCGAGGGGAGCAAGCGGATCCAGGGCGTACGGCGCACGTGCTGCGGCTGGCGGCCGGCTCGGACGGGGCCGATGCCGCCATGATCAAGCGCGCCATGGCGCTGCCGTTCGGGCAAGGCCAGGACGGCGCCACCATCTGGACCGGGCTGGCGCTGGCGACCCGCCATGGCTACGACGCGGCGCCCTGGCGCGCGGAGACGCGCGCCGCCTCCGGCTCGGACCAGCAGCGCATGCTGGCCTTCTTCGACCGCATCGCCGCAGGCAAGGATCCGCTCGCGGCCGACCGCCTGCTCGACGCGGCCGACCCCGAGATGCGCATGCACGCCTGGAGCGCCGCGCTGGTGCTGTTGGGCGACAAGGCGCCGCCCGCGTGGCGCAAGGCGGTCGCGCGGATGCTGTTTGCATCGGAGCGCCCGTACTTCAAGGAGTCGTAAGCACAGCGCGGATTGCTCACGCCGGAAGTGCCGCTGATCTGCGCCCGGCCGCATCAGGCAAGCGCCATGCCGTGCATGCTCGTCGTTGCATTTTGTGCATATATATTGCGTTTAGACAAAGCCCTCCAGCGTTTCTCCATTAAAATTGAACGTTTTGCATCTTTGCACCTTCCTCAACGCCAGGAGACCGCCATCAACGCCCCGATCAACGCCCCGTCGCCCGAGCTGACGGCTCGCCTGACCGCCCCGAGCCGCGCCTACAAGAACAGCGCACGCCTCGCGGTCGCCGGCCTGCTGCTGTTCGTCGCGCTGTACTGCGGCCTGGCCGGCTGGTTCCTGTACACGCCCTGGCAGGTCTTCGTCGACGGCGCCGGCAGCGACATCGGCCTTTTCGCCTACATCATGGCTGCCTGTTCGCTGTTCATTGGCGTGATGATGCTCAAGGCGATTTTCTCGGTGCGTAACGCCAAGTTGGAGGATTTGCACGAGGTCACCGCCAGTGAGCAGCCGCGCCTGTTCGCCTATCTGTTCGAGCTGGCCGATGCCGCCGGCGCGCCGCGTCCGCACAAGGTGTTCCTGTCGGCCAGGGTGAATGCCGCGGTGTTCTACGACCTGTCGCTGTTCAACCTGATTTTCCCGTCCAAGAAGAACCTGGAAATCGGCCTGCCGCTGGTGAACACGCTCTCGCGCGGCGAACTGCGCGCCGTGCTGGCCCACGAATTCGGCCATTTCGCGCAGCGCTCGATGGCGGTCGGGCGCTGGGTCTACGTGGCCCAGCAGATCGCCGGCCACATGGTCGCGCGGCGCGACAAGTTCGACGAATTCCTGGTCGGCGTGGGCAGGATCGATTTGCGCCTGACCATGGCGGTGGGCGTGCTGCAAGTGATTATCTGGTCGATCCGTTCGCTGATCGACAGCCTGTTCCGGGTGGTGGTGGTGATGCAGCGCGCCCTGTCGCGCGAAATGGAAATGCAGGCCGACCTGGTGGCCGTGTCGCTGACCGGCAGCGACGCCCTGATTCACGCGCTGCACCGCACCCGTGGCGCGGACGACGCGTGGGAGCGCGCGCTGGTCTTCATCGCCGACGAACACGCCGCCGGCCGCGCCACGCGCGACGCCTTCGCGGTACAGACCCACATGCTGCAGCGTATGAGCAGCATCCTCAACGACCGCGCCTATGCCGAAGTCCCGCCGCTGCCCGAGAAGGGGCAGGCCAAGCACCGCGTGTTCAAGGCCGAACTGGCGCAGCCTTCCAAAATGTGGCTCTCCCACCCGCTCAATCACGAACGCGAAGCGAACGCCAAGCGCATTTACGTGGCCGCCCCGATCGACCCGGCCAGTGCCTGGTCGATCTTCGAACGCCCGTCCGCGCTGCGCGAGCAGATGACCAGCCGCCTGCTGGGCGAGGGCGAATCCACCCCGATCGACCTGGAAGAATCGCTCAAGCTGCTGGCGCGTCCGTTCAAGCGCGAACAGTACAACCGCCGTTACTGCGGCGTGTATTTCGCCCGCCCGCTGACCCGCCATGCGCAGTCCCTGGCGCAGCTGCGCGAGGGCCACTACCCGGCGGCGCCGGAAGCACTGGGAACGCTGTACCCGGCCTCGCTGACGGCCGACGTCCATCTGCTGCGCACCCTGCAAGACGAACGCGCCCAGCTCGACGCGCTGATCGCCGGTGTGCTGACGGCGCCGGGCGGGGTGGTGCGCCTGCGCGGGGAAGAATTCAGCAAGAAGCAGCTGCCGGCGGCGCTGGCGCGGGTGCGCGAGGAAATCGATGCGGTCAACGCGCGCCTGCAGCGGCACGACTGGATGTGCCGCAGCTGGCACCAGAACATGGCGCGCCAGCTTGGTGGCGGCTGGGAAGCCTATCTCGACGGCCTGCTGGCGATGGTGCATTACGCCGAACACCGTCTGGCCGACCTGAAGGACGCGCAGGGCATGCTCAATAACGCGGCGGCGGTGGTCACGGCGGTACACCGCGTGACTTCCGAAGGGGTCTCGCGCGTGGTCGGCCAGGCCAACGAACTGCATTACGTCATGGACCAGATCTACAAGGAAGCCGGCGCGGTGCATCTGGACGCGCGCCTGACCGCGCGCATGGAGCTCAATACCGACTGGCGCCAGGCGCTGGGCGAATTTACCCTGTCACTGGCCTACATCGACAACATCAACGAATGGATGCGCGCTTCCGAGAGCTGGGCCAGGCGCCTGACGAACGCGCTCGACGCGCTGCGTCTGGACGCCCTTGAAGAGCTCTTGATCACCGAAACCATGATCGCGCGTTGCTCGCGCGGGGGCGAAGCGATGCCGGCCGCGCCGGGGCCATCGAAGGCGCCGCCGTCGTACCCGGTGCTGCTGCCCGGCGCCGAACGCAAGCGCCAGCAGAAGCTTAGCTGGCGGGCGCGCTTCGAGCGGGCCGACGGCTTCGTGCCGGGCGCCGCGCGCCTGCTGGTGGCCGCGTCAATCGTGCTCGCGGTCCTGAGCGCCGGTTCCTTTACCCGCGGCGGCGTGTCGGCCTTCGGCAGCGATCCGGTCATCATTGTGTACAACGGCCTGGGTACGCCAGTGAACGTGAACATCGACGGCAAGACGGTGAGCGTGCCGGCGCATATGAACCGGGAACTGACCGTGCCGGCGCTGGGCAAGCACCATGTCGAGACGCGCAGCGGCGATGGCCGGTTGATCGAAGCGTTCGACGCCGAGGCCAGGCGCGGCGGGCATCCGGTCTACAACGTGGCGTCGGCCACGCCGCTGGTGAACTGGTGGGCAAATTACGGCAAGGTCAAGCCCAGAGCGGAACAGATACTGGGCGCGCTGCGCTGGACCGACAGCAATGTCGACTTCCTGTTTGCCACACCGCCCAAGAGTATCACCGGCAAGGGCAATGGCGGCTATCGTAGCGTGCTTGACGGCCTGGCCGACGAAGCCCCGGAAACCCAGCTCGGCACGCTGACCGACGAGGCGCAGAAAAAACATGCGGGCCTGATGCACGCGCGCTGGGACGCTACCACCTTGGCGTACAGCGAAAGCTGGTTCACCTACGCCGCCACGTTCCCCGAATATGCGGCCGTGCTGGAGGAACGCTTGCGGCGCGAGCCGCGCGACGTGTTCCTGCGGCGCGCCGAAATGGACTTGGCCAGCGAGGCGCGCAAGCCTGTGCTGTGCGCGGAACTGGGCGCGCAAGCGGCCGCGCAGCCCGACGACGGCGACGCCTTCTATCTCGCGCTGCGCTGCCGCCACGAAGATCCGAACGTGAAGCGCCTGATGCTCAAGGCGCGCGCACGCTGGCCCGGGAACCTCTGGCTGGCACGCTGGTCCGCGTACGACAAGCTGCACTCGAAAGACTTCAGCGCCGCTGCCCCCGATCTCGAACAAATCGTGCGCGCCACGCCTGGCGGAAGCAACTATGCAGGCCTGGACCTGGCGCGCGTACGACGCTACCTCGCGCCGGACGCCGATCTCGGCGATTTGGTGAAAGATTCACGCCGGCTGCAGGAACTGGTGACGATCGAGAAAGGGCCGCTGTCCTCGGACTCGCCGCTGCGCGCCTATTACGCCCTGTCGACCGGACGCCTGAACGAAGCGCACCAGATCGCGGAAGACAATCCGACACGCGCGGCGCATGTGCTGCGCCTGGCCGCCGCTTCCGATGGCGCCGATGCGGACATGATCAAACGCGCCATGGCGCTGCCGTTCGCGGCCGGCACCGACAGCGCCACCACTTGGGTTGGACTCGCGCTGGCGCAAAAGCACGGCTACGATACCGCGCCGTTCCGTAAATCGACCTTGGAGGCGGCGGGACCATACCAGCAGCAGATGCTGGCCTTCTTCGACAGCATCGCCGCCGGCAAGGACCCGCGCGCGGCTGAGCGCCTGATCGACACCGTCCCGCCCTCGGTACGCGCGCATGCGTACAGCGCGACGCTGGTGCTGCTCGGGCAAAAGGCGCCGGCCGAGTGGCGCGTGGCGGTCAAGCGCCTGCTGTTCATATCGGAGCGGCCGTACTTCAATGCGGCGTAAGCACTGCCTGCGACATTGCCAATACCGGGCGCGCAAAGCCGACTATAATTTCCGGTTCGCGCGCACCGTGCGCCCTGTATTGACAACTTTGCCGGAGCTTTACCGATGATCCGTTCTGCGCTGCTGCTTGCCCTGCTGTCCGCCGTGCCCCTTGCGCACGCCGCCCCCGACTTGAGCACCGTCGCGGAGCGTTCGCAATTCCAGAAAACCGGCCGCTACGACGAAGTCATCGCGCTGTGCTCCGCGTTCCAGAAAGCCTATCCGAAGCAGGTCAAGTGCATTGAGTTCGGACGCACGCCGGAAGGGCGGCCTATGCAGGCGCTGGTGGTCACGCGCACCGGTGCCATGACGGCGCAAGCCGCGGCGGCGCGCGCCATCCCCGTGGTGCTGGTCCAGGGCGGCATCCACGCCGGCGAGATCGATGGCAAGGATGCCGGCTTCCTGGCGCTGCGCGAGGTGCTGGACAACCGCGCCGCGCCGGGAGCGCTGGACAAGCAGGTGCTGCTGTTCGTCCCGGTCTTCAACGTCGACGGCCACGAACGCTTCAAGCAGTGGAACCGCCCCAACCAGCGCGGCCCGGTTGAAATGGGCTGGCGCACCACCGCCCAGAACTTCAACCTGAACCGCGATTACGCCAAGGCCGACTCCATTGAAATGCAGGCCATGCTGGCGCTGGTGAACGCGTGGGATCCGCTGGTCTATGTCGACCTGCACGTGACCGACGGCGCCAAGTTCGAGCACGATATTTCGATCCAGGTGGAGCCGGTGCATTCGGCCGATGCCGAGTTCCGCAAGGCGGGGCTGGCGCTGCGCAGCGGCGTGCTGGCCGATATCACGAAGCTGGGCTCCCTGCCGCAGCCGTTCTACATGTCGTTTGCGGAAGACGACAATCCGGCATCCGGCTTTGCCGACGGCGTCTCGGACCCGCGTTTCTCGACCGGCTATTTTGCCTTGCGCAACCGGATTGGCATGCTGGTCGAAACCCATTCGTGGAAGGATTATCCGACCCGGGTGCGCATCACGCGCAATTCGGTGGTGTCGGTGCTCGACCAGGTGGCGCAGCATGGCAAGGCGTGGCAGGCGGCGGCGCGCGACGCCGATGCGCGTGCGGCGCGGCTGGGCGGTACCGAGCTGCCGCTCACTTACAAGGCCACCGACAAGGTGCGCATGATCGACTTCCGCGGTTACGCGTACACGCGCACGCCGTCGGACGTATCGGGCGCCTTGATGACGCGTTACGACGAAACCAAACCGCAAATCTGGACCGTGCCGCTGCGCGACGAGATTGTGCCCGACGTGATGGCCACCGCGCCCAAGGCCGGCTACATCGTGCCTGCCGCGCATGCGGCCATGGTGGCGCGTAAGCTGGGCCAGCACGGCATCGCTTACCGCACCCTGGGCGCAGTGGACGCCAAGGCGAAAGCGGAAGTGGAAACCTTCCGCGCCGAGAAGGTGACGTACGCACCGGCTTCGCTCGAATCGCACCAGCGCGTGACGGTGCAGGGCACGTGGAAAGCGGAGCCGCGCGCGCTGGAGAAGGGCGCGCTGTTCGTGCCGGTGGCGCAGGCCAAGGCGCGCCTGGTAATCGCCCTGTTCGAGCCGGCCGGCCCGGATTCGCTGGTCCAGTGGGGGATGTTCAACACCGCGTTCGAGCGCAAGGAATACATGGAAGACTATGTGGCCGAGGAGGTCGCGCGCGAGATGATGGCGGCCGATCCGGCGCTGGCGGCCGCGTTCAAGGCGAAGGTCGACAGCGATGCGGCGTTCGCCAAGAACCCCCAGGCGCGGCTGGAGTTTTTCGCCAGGCGCCACACCTCGTATGACGAGCGCCTGAACCTGTATCCGGTGCTGCGCACGGCGGTGGCGCCGTAAGGAATTTTCAGACGAACAAACAGGGCCGTTCAACCGGCCCTGGACTTGCGTCGCTTCGTTTGCCTGGCTTTACCAGCACGTGCCTGCTCGATGGATTTCGCCAGATGCGCGGCGTTGGCGGGCGAGCCAAGCAAGTGCACGGTTTCCAACAGGCTGGTGTAGTAGTCGAAGGACATCACCACGGCGTCAGGCCCATCCCCGCGTGAAATCACCGTCACATCGGCATCCTGTATAACCTGATCAATAACGGCCCTCAGGCTGTTGCGTGCATCGGAAAAATGAATGATTCTCATGTAGTCCTCCGTCGTTCCGTATCGTTACAGCGCGCCTGCACTTCAATCCGGCGCCCCGCTGCCAGCGCCGGAATCGAGTTGATGTACCGTATTCATATGCCGGCGGGCGACGTCGGTCTTGAAAGGAGGGGAAATGCGGGGATCGTCCATGACGTCCTTCCAGAACGCGAGCGCCATGCGGTAGCATACGCCCAGATGGCGTAAATCGAGCCGCGCTCCCAGATTCGGCACCCATTCGCGCTCGGTCACTTCGCCGTGCGCACTCGGGCGGTACAGCATCGGCAGCATGTCGTAGGCGTCGAGCAAGCGGCGCTTGCCATCCGGTGTCCACGACAGCGCGATGTTCCCGTGATGCCGGTCCGTATTGCCGATCAGCGCCCCGTAAAGATCGAGCATGGCCACCGTGGCGACATCGTCTTCGGTGAGCTTGCCCATGCGTCCCAGTTCCTGCGCCACCGCGGTCCAATATTGATCGAGCATGCCCAACTCGCCATCGAATGCCTCCAACGTCGCCATGGGCCGGCGCCCTTCAAGTCCGACCCTGTCGATCCGTACCACTTCAAGAAATACCCGTTCTCCGCTTTTTAGTATCGAGGTGCTGACGGCGGCGATGTTGTGGCGCGCGAGGACCGCCAGCGCCAGATGTTCGCAGACCAGCAAGTCGCCCCAGCGGCGTCCGCCCGGTGTGTCCACGGGTGGAGAAAACTTCACCATCACATGCTCCACCAGGCCCTGTTCGCTGCGCTCGACCACCGCGGTGAATTTGGGCTGCTCGCCACCGGCCGAGGAACCCGGCGGCTCTCCCTGCATCACCTGTTCGGCCATCACCGGATACAGCGCGGCGCGCCAGTCCTGCGGGATGAGCGACGCGCGCATCCCGCTCCGGTCGGCGATATACCTGGCGTACGATTCATTGCCTAGAATGAGGTTGCCGGCCGCGTGTTCGCTGCGCCGCGCAAGGTACTGAAGCACATGCTCATCGGTCCACCTGAGGATATCGGTGGGCAGGTCGAGGTCCCGATGTTTGCGCGGCTCGAACCGGCCCAGGAAACCGTGTGGCCGCAAGTCCCTGAGAAACCAGGGCATGCCTGTGTACAAGGTGTATGCCCGGTTGTGCGGCCGGGTCAGCACGTAAAAGCCTCCCTGAAGCGCGGTCAGGTCGCCGATGGCGCTGACCATGCCCGCCGTGGAAACGCAAAACACCGGGACCGGGGCTGTAATCCCGCTCACCTGGCGTTGCAGCGCATACCGGCGCGCTTTGCCCGCGCCCAGCACAACGCCATCCGGTATGACTTGCCACAGACGCGACAAGGTCGACTGGCTGACCGCCAATGCATCCATGATCGTCGATGCGCTGGCCGGCCCGCGCAGCAACAGCCATCTTAACTTGTCAATATGCTCATTCTTGGCCATCGTACCAGCGCCGAGTGAATAGATTCGTTTGCACCCCTGTCACAGGGAAGAAGAACCCGAATGAATAGATTCGTGAATGGATTCGTGAATAGAATCATACGCTCGCCCGCCGTCGACGTAAAAAAGCCCGCATCGGCGGGCTTTTCAGTCAAAACCATCAGCCTCACATCGGCTGCAGCGGAATCGTCCCCATGGTCGGCGTCGAACACGGTTCCTCGTCGAAAGCGATATCGCCCAGCGGGCTGGCCACGCCATCGGCCTTGATATCCTTGAACCCGAACAGCTCTTGGTCCATCAGGTGCGACGGCACGACGGTGGACAGCGACGAGAAAATGCTCTCGACCCGGCCCGGATATTTTTTCTCCCACTCGCGCATCAGGTTCTTGATCTGCTTGCGCTGCAGGTTCTCCTGCGAGCCGCACAGGTCGCACGGGATGATCGGGAACTGCTTGACCTCGGCGTAGCGCTCCGAATCGGCTTCCTTCACGTAGGCCATCGGGCGGATCACCATGTGCTTGCCGTCGTCGGACACCAGCTTGGCCGGCATGGCCTTGAGTTTCCCACCGAAGAACATATTCAGGAAAAAGGTCTCGAGGATGTCGTCGCGGTGGTGGCCCAAGGCGATCTTGTTGCATTTCAACTCATCGGCCACCCGGTACAAAATCCCGCGCCGCAGGCGCGAACACAGCGAGCAGGTGGTCTTCCCTTCCGGGATCAGGCGCTTGACGATGCTGTAGGTATCCTGGTTCTCGATATGGAACGGCACGCCCAGTTTGGTCAGATAAGCCGGCAGGATATCGGCCGGGAAGTTCGGCTGCTTCTGGTCCAGGTTGACGGCGATGATCTCGAAGTGGATCGGCGCGCGTTCGCGCAGGGTCAACAGGATATCGAGCAGCGCGTAGCTGTCCTTGCCGCCCGACAGGCACACCATCACCTTGTCGCCGTCTTCGATCATGTTAAAGTCGCCGATGGCCTGGCCGACCTGGCGGCACAGGCGCTTGTGCAGCTTCTGGTTTTCGTGGGCGACCTTGTCGGCGCTGCGCTCGATCACGTCCGCTTCGCTCATGCTGTTTCCTTGATCTGGAATACCTCGACGCCGACGCCTTCGCAGTCCGGATACACGTCCGGCTTCATGGTCGACACGCACACCGCGTGCACGTTCGGGTGCGCCAGCATCGCGCGCACCACGTCGTCGCACAGGGTCTCCTGCAGGTGCACGTGGCCCTGGGCCATGCGGCGCGCGATGGTTTCGCGCATGAAGTCATAGTCCACCACTTCGGCCAGCTGGTCGTCCTTGGGCGTGGACAGCGCCAGCGGAATGTACAAATCGACGTTGATCAGGACGCGCTGCTCGCCCTTTTTCTCGAAGTCGTGCACGCCGATGTTGATCATCACTTCGTAATTGCGCAGGAACAGGCGGCGGCAGGCGCTCAGCTTGGGGTGGGACAGGGCGGACAGCATAGGGAGTCTTTCAGGTTGTTTTATTTGGTAAGGAACATCACGTCGCGCGCCAGCGGCATCAGGTGCTGGCCGCCGTCGACCACCAGGGTGGTGCCGGTGACGGCGCGCGCGCCCGCCAGGTAGCACACCGCGGCCACGATGTCGTCTGGTGTGCTCGATTGCCCCAGCGGCGTGGCCCGGTGGGCCCGGGCGAAGCCGGCCTCGGTCTGCTCGCCCGACAGCATCGTGATCCCGGGCGCCACGCCGACCACGCGCACCGTCGGCGCGAGCGCTTGCGCGAGCATGCTGGTGGCGGTGTGCAGGGCGGCCTTGGACAGGGTGTACGACAGAAAATCGGGATTGAGGTTGTACAGCTTCTGGTCGAGCAGGTTGATGACGACCGCCTGCTCGCCGGCCGGCGTGGCTGCGTGCAGGGCCCGGGCCAGCAGGATGGGGGCGGCCACGTTGGCTTGCATGTGGCTCGCCAGCAGCGCCGGCGAAAAGTCGGCCGCGCTGTCGTAGTCGAACTGCGAAGCGTTGTTGACGACGCAGCCGACCGGACCGAGTTCCGCCGCCGCGCGCGGCAGCAGGGCGCGCACGCCGGCTTCGTCGGCCAGGTCGCATTGCAGCAGGGCGGCCCGGCGTCCCAGCGCGCCGATGGCGGCGGCCACCTCGCGCGCTTCGGCTTCGGACGAACGGTAGTGCAGCGCCACGTCCCAGCCGGCGCGCGCCAGGCCGAGCGCGATGGCGCGGCCGATGCGGCGTCCGGCGCCGGTCACGAGGGCGACCGGCTGGCGTGCGGTGGATGCGGGTTGTTGCATAAATGAGCAGACTAATAGGCAGAAAAACAGGCGGATCGGGCGCCGCGCCGGCGCGAGCCGCTATTATCGCCTAAAGTTTGCTCAAGCTACCCAAACCGCTCCGGTTTTGGCTCCCTTATGCTCCCAACCGTTGTTCCGTGGCCGGGTCGAACAGGATCGCATGCGACAGGTCGAAGGCAAGGTTGATGCGCTCACCCGGCACGGCGTGCGCGCGCGGGTGGGTGCGGCAGGTGGCGCGCACGCCGCCCACCCAGGTAAACACCAGGGTATCGGGACCGGTCGGCTCGGTCATCTCGACCATGCAGGTCACTTCGGTCGGCTCGTAGCCTTCGTGGGCGCCCGACTGGCGCGCGCTCAGGGCATCGGTTACGTGTTCGGGACGGATGCCGAGAATGACTTCGCGCTCGTGCCAGGCGCCGTATTGGCTGCCGCCGTCCGGCAGCGGCAGCAGGGCGATCTCGCCGTCCACATCGAGCGTGAAGGCGGTGCCGCCGTTGTGCTGCACCAGTTTGCCCTTCAGGAAATTCATCGACGGCGAGCCGATGAAACCGGCCACGTACAGATTGTCCGGGCGGTCATAGATTTCTTGCGGGCTGCCGTACTGCTGCACCACGCCGTCGCGCATGACGGCGATCTTGTCGCCCAGGGTCATCGCTTCGATCTGGTCGTGGGTGACGTAGACAATCGTCGTGCCCAGGCGCTGGTGCATCAGCTTGATCTCGGCGCGCATTTCCACGCGCAGCTTGGCGTCCAGGTTCGACAGCGGTTCGTCGAACAGGAACAGCGACGGGTCGCGCGCAATGGCACGCCCCATGGCCACCCTCTGGCGCTGGCCGCCGGACAGCAAGGCTGGTTTGCGGTCGAGCAGGTGGGTCATCTGCAGGGTTTCGGCCACCCTCGCCACGATTTTTTCCTGCTCCGCCTTGGGCACCTTGCGGATACCCAAGCCGAACGAGATATTCTCGCGCACCGTCATGGTCGGATACAGCGCGTACGACTGGAATACCATGGCGATGTCGCGCGACTTGGGCGGCACGTCGTTGACGACCCTGTCGCCGATCAGGATTTCGCCTTCGGACACCGTTTCCAGGCCGGCGATCATGTTGAGCAAGGTCGACTTGCCGCAGCCGGAGCCGCCGACCAGGATCAGGAACTGCCCATCCTCGATCTCGAGGTTAATGCCTTTTAAGATTTCAGCGCCGTTCGGGTACACCTTGCGCACATTGCGGATCGATAAACTGGCCATCGTTGTGTTTCTCCTGCCTTGAATGAGTTGAAATCAGCCCTTGACCGCGCCCGCGGTCAGCCCGCGCACGAAGTATTTGCCAGCCACCAGGTACAGTCCCAGGGTCGGCAACGCGGCGATAATGGCGGCGGCCATGTTGACGTTGTATTCGGTGACGCCGGTCGATGTGTTGACCAGGTTATTCAGTGCCACCGTGACCGGCTGCGCATCGGCGCCGCCGAACACCACGCCGAACAGGAAGTCGTTCCAGATCTGGGTGAACTGCCAGATGAAGCAGACCATGAAGATCGGCAGCGACAGCGGAAAGATCACGCGGCGGTAGATGGTGAAAAAGCCGGCGCCGTCGATGCGCGCCGCGTTCACCAATTCTTCCGGCACGGTGACGTAGTAGTTACGGAAGAACAGGGTGGTAAACGCCACCCCATAGATGATGTGCACGATGATCAGGCCGGTGGTGGTGTTGGCCAGGCCGGCCATGCCGAGCAGGCGCGCCATCGGCAAAATCACTACCTGGAACGGAATGAAGCAGCCCACCATCAGGGCCGTGAACACCACGTTCGAGCCGCGAAAGCGCCAGTGCGCCAGCACGTAGCCGTTGAGGGAACCGATCAGGCTCGAAATGAGCACCGCCGGTATCGTCATGCTGACCGAATTCCAGAAGTAGGGCGCCAGGCCCTCGCAGCGCACGCCGGTACAGGCGCCGCTCCAGGCGCGCGTCCAGGCTTCGGTGGTCGGGGCCAGCGGCAGGTCGAGGATGGTACCGGTGCGGATCTGCTCGAGCGACTTGAACGAGGTGGTGAGCATCACGTACAGCGGCGCCAGGTAGTACAAGGCCACCAGGGTCAGCAGCACATAGATGAAAATACGCCCCGGGGTGAGCTGCTTCTGATCAGCGTCCATGGCGCGCTCCTTTGGTTTCGAGGTACATGAGTGGCACCAGCACCGCCAGCACGGTGGCCAGCATCATCATGGCCGACGCCGCGCCCAGGCCAAGCTGGCCGCGCGTGAACGAGAACTGGTACATGAAAATGGCCGGCACGTCGGACGAGGTGCCCGGTCCGCCGGCGGTCAGCGCCATCACCAGATCGAAACTCTTGATGGCGATGTGCGACAGCACCAGCAGCACGCTGAAGAACACCGGCCGCAGCGCCGGAATGACGATGCGCAGGTAGATCGTGGGCAGGCTGGCGCCATCGACCATGGCGGCCTTGATGATGGCGTCATCGACGCCACGCAAACCGGCCAGGAACAGCGCCATCACAAAACCCGACGATTGCCACACGCCGGCGATGACGACCGTGTAAATCGCCATGTCGGAGTCGACCAGCCAGTCGAGCCTAGCGTTGACGAAACCCCAGTCGTGCAGCATTTTTTCCAGCCCGAGGCCGGGGTTAAGAATCCACTTCCACGCCGCGCCGGTGACGATGAAGGACAGCGCCATCGGGTACAGGTAGATCGCGCGCAGGGCGCCCTCGGCGCGGATGCGCTGGTCGAGCAGGATCGCGATCGACAGGCCGATGGCCAAGCACAGCAAAATGAACAGGCCGCCGAAGATGCCCAGGTTGGCCGCCGCGGTCCACCAGCGATCCAGGCCGAACAGGGTGGTGTACTGGCCGAAGCCGGCGTACTCGAAGCGCGGCATCATGCGCGATTCGGTCAGCGACAGGAAGGCGGTCAGCACGATAAAGCCGTACACGAATACCAGCGACATCAGGATGGTGGGCGCCAGCACCAGGCGCGCCATCGCTGCGTCGACGCGGGCGGCCCAGCGGCCGGGAACCGCGGGGGCGCGCGTGCGCGCCTGCGGCCCCGGACTGGAAGTCAGGGAGGAAGCGGACATGAATTAGATCTCCAAAAGACGGATGCAGGCCGGCGCCAATGCGGCGGGCCGGGCTGACGGGTGCGCGCGCGGCCGTGAGCCGCGCGCGGGGTGCTACGAGAGGCTTACTGCGTTTTTGCTGCCTTGGCCAGTGCCTGCACCGCTGCCTGAGGGGTCATGGTGGAGTTCATGAACTTGGCCACCACGTCCTGGATCGCGCCGGCCTTGGCCGAATCGAGCGCCATGCCGTGGGCCAGGCTTGGCAGCAGGGCGTTGCCCTTGTTGCTGGCGGCCATGTCATCCATCGACTTGGTGGCGCAGCTGTCGAACTTGGCGCGGGAAATGTTGGCGCGCGCCGGGATCGAACCCTTGTTCAGGTTGAACACTTCCTGGAATTCCGGGCTCATCACGGCCGACGCCAGGGTCAGCTGGGCTTTCTGCTCTTCCGGATTCTTGACCGTGAACATGGCCAGCGAATCGATGTTGAAGGTGAACGATTTCTCGGTGCCTGGCGCTGCCACGCACAGGAAGTCCTTGCCCGCAACCTTGCCGGCGGCGGTGAATTCGCCCTTGGCCCAGTCGCCCATGAATTGCATGCCGGCCTTGCCGTTGATGACCATGGCGGTCGCCAGGTTCCAGTCGCGGCCAGCGGCATCCTTGTCGATGTAGGTCTTGATTTTCGCCAGGGTCTCGAAGGACTTGATCATGGTCGGGCTGGTCAGGCTGGCCGGGTCGAGCTTGACCAGGGACTTGTTGTAGAAGTCGGCGCCGCCGATGCCCAGTACCACCGTTTCAAAGATGGTCGTGTCCTGCCATGGCTGGCCGCCGTGGGCGATCGCCACCAGGCCGGCTTTCTTGATCTTGTCGGCGGCGGCGAAGAATTCGTCGAAGTTGGTCGGGGTCTTGGCGCCGGCCTTGGCCAGTACCGCAGGGTTGATCCACAGCCAGTTGACGCGGTGCACATTGACCGGCGCGGCGACATAGTGGCCTTTGTATTTCATGACGTTGGAGATGACCGGCGGCAGCAGGCTATCCCACTTGCCGGCGGTGGCGGCGCTGTCGATATTGGCCAGCACGCCTTCATTGCCCCATTCCTGGATGGCCGGGCCCTTGATCTGGGCGGCGGTCGGCGGGCTGTTGGCGATCACGCGCGCCTTCAGGGCGGTGGTGGCGTTTTCGCCGGCGCCGCCAGCGACCGCGAAGTCTTTCCAGACCACGCCCTTCGCTTCCATCATTTTCTTCAGTTCGGCGATCGACTTGGCTTCACCGCCGGAGGTCCAGTAGTGCAGCACTTCGACTTGCGGCGCGGCTTGCGCCATGCCGGCCAGGGTGACCAGGCCGGCCGCGGCCAGGAGCGATTTGAGGTGTTTGATTTTCATGGGATTTGTCTCCAACGTTTTTTGGTTTGACTGCGGGTGTAGGTGCGTCGATGCGGGTGCGCGGCGTTCACCGCGCACCGTTGCTGCGTGAGTCGTGCTACCGCCTTGCTGTTACCACCAGGCTTCCAGGTGCACGCCGTAGGAGGTGCCGCTGGTCCTGTCGCCATACACCGGGCCGCCATTGTTGAAGGCGTTCACGGCGCCCTTGGCGGCGTCGTTCCACTTGCCGTAGCTGACAAAGGCGCGCAGTTCCGGACGGGCGTAGTAATCGCGCCCCAGGGTGATGGTCGGTGCCAGGGTCAGCTTGGTCAGGCGCAGGGGCGTCGGGTTGAGCTTGTCCTTCAGGCGGCTCACGCCCAGTTCAGCCTGCAACTTGAAATTTTCGGCCAGGGCGTACACCGGACGCGCGCCCACGGTGGTCCAGGTGCTGCTGCCGCCCAGGTCCGATTTGTCGCGCTGGTACAGGGCCACGAATTCCATGCTGAAGTCGCGGGTTGGCTGGATCACGATATCGTCGAACACGCGCACGCGCGTCACGTCCGAACCGAGCAGGGTGCTGCCGGAAGGACCCATGCGCGCGCAGCATGGGCCATTGATGCCGGTGCCGGGGCCGACGCCGTATTGCACGCCCACGGTGTTGCCGCCGCCGAGCAGTTTGGCCTGGCGGTGGAACATCGAGACCTGGTAGCCGTTGTGGGTCGTGACGTTGTTGTTGTCGTCCTGGGCGTGGATCAGGCTGACGGCGAAATCGAGGGTGCCGTTCGGGTTGACCGGCAAGCCTTCGTAGACCACGTTCTGGCGCAGCGCGGCGCTGGTGCTGCGCAGGGTGCGCACGCCCGTGACCGGATCGGTGGAGTAGACGTTGTCGTCGTTGTCCTTGAACACGGCGTAGCTGATCTTGCCGGGGCCGACAGGGTAGCCGTCGACACCGCCGCCGGTGCCGTTCATGTTGATGTACTGCATATCCAGCATGTGGATGTCGGGACGGTAGTAGTGGCGCTTACCGGCCCAGATGATGCCGCCGTTCATGAACGGCAGGTTTTTGGCTTCGACATAGGCTTTCGAGACGCCCAGTTTGGCGTCGCCGAAGTCCGAGCTGTTCTTGTAGGCGTCGGCCCAGATGGTGCCGACGAACTCGGCGCCATTGCTGGACTTGGCCAGGGTGTGGGTGTAGCCGAATTCGGTGAAGCTGTCGCATTCGTTGCCGAGGCGGTAAGCCATGGTGATGCCGCCCAGGCCGTAGCAGCTTTGCGAGCCGCCGTGGTTCGACGAGCCAACCCCGGCGCGCAGGTAACCGTGGAAGCCCTCGGTCTCATGGTCCCCGGCGACAGCGGCGGTGCTGGCGAAAGCGAGCAGCAATGCAGTTGCTAATGTACTCAAAGTAATGCGTTTCATTTAGTCTCCTTATTAGTATGTAAAGTAGCGGGGCGAGGGTGCGCTACCTTGGTCAGCACGCTTGTGGCACTGTTACGTCGACATCCCGGCCACCTTAAAGCGTGTTCAAGCGACAACGTGGGCGACAGTAGCATTGGCTTGCAAAAAAGTACGATTGCGGCGTCCCCGGCCCTTGTAACATTCCAAGTGACTGATTTGTAAGGATAACGCGGCTGCGGGTCTGATGAGTCTGCAACATATCTTTACAATCGCGCGGTGCGCGTCATTGCCTTCGCTCGCTCTGGCGCGGCACCGAAAACGGGCTTAAAACACGATGACCTCGCCTGCAACAAAACGAAACAATTCGCAAAATAACTTTGCAAATCGCTGTAGTAAAATTACATTTTTTGTGCGGTTTTTTCGTTATACACTGTCCCGCAAACAGGAGGGCGTGATAGTGGCGAAAGCGACAATGGGCAAGTTGCCCCGGCAGGCAAGCGCGTGCGGCAGGCGCTTGCTGACCGCGCTGGCGCTCGCTGTGCTGGTGCTGCCGGCATCGGGGGGCGAACCCAAGGCCAGGGCCGAGGCCAAGGCCGGGACCAAGGCCGAAGCCGAAGCCAAGCCCGCGGCCGAGTCGCTGCAGGTGCTGCACTGGTGGCAGTCGGCCAGCGAGCGGCGCGCGGTCGACCTGCTGGCCGAGCGCCTCGGCCAGCAGCACGTGCAGTGGCGCGACGCCATGGTGCCGGGCGGCTCGGGCATCGGCGCCGGCATCGTGCTGCGCAGCCGGGTGCTGGCCAAGGATGCGCCGGAAGTCGCCCAGCTCAATGGGATCGTGATCCGCGACTGGGCCCGGCTCGGCCTGCTGGCCGATCTGGACGAGGTGGCCGCGCGCGGCGACTGGGAGCGCCAGTTGTTGCCCGCTATTGCGGCCCTAATCCGGCCCGGCCAGCATGTGGTGGCGGCCCCGCTCGGCATCCACCGCATCAATATCCTGTTTCACAACCGCGCCCTGTTCGCCCGTCACGGCTTGAGCGCGCCGGTCACCTGGCCCGATTTCGAACGCGCCGCCGCCGTGCTTGCGCGCGCCGGCGTGACGCCACTGGCGCAAAGCAGCGAACCATGGCAGGTCGCCACCCTGTTCGAAACCCTGGTGCTGGCCGAGGGCGGGGCGGCGTATTTTCGCCAGTTGTTCCAGCAGCGCGAGCCGGCCGCCTTCGCCGATCCGCGCCTGGGTCGCGCGCTGACGCACCTGCGCGGCCTCAAGAAGTGGATGGGCGCGCCCGTGCGCGAACTGAGCTGGGCCGAGGAAGTGCGCCAGGTGGCCGACGGCAGCGCCGGCATGCTGGTCATGGGCGACTGGGCCAAAGGCGAGCTCAACGCCATGGGATTGAACAGCGACCGCGATATCGGCTGCGGTGCCGTGCCCGGTACCGCCGCCTTTCACCTGTATAACGTCGACATGCTCAGCATGCTGGCCGAGCGCCCGGCCCAGCGCGCCGCCCAGGAAACCCTGGCGGCCTTGGTCATGCAGCCGGCCCTGCAGCGCGACTACAGCAGGGTCAAGGGTTCGGTGCCGGTGCTGCGCGCACCCGACCTGGCCGCCATGGATGCCTGCGCGCGCGCTTCCTGGACCCTGTTCGCCACGTCCCCGGCCGGGCAGGTGCCGAGCATGGTGCACCGCATGGCCACCGATGAAACCGCACGCGACGCCATGGTGGCCGAGCTGCACCGCTTTTTTCTTAACGAAAGGGTAAGCGTTGCCGATACCCAACGCCGTTTAGGCGTGATCGGCCGCCGCCCGCAAGACAGGTAACAAACTGACACAATGCGAAACATCCTTATCGTCGACGATGACCAGAAGATCAGGACACTGCTCAAGACTTACCTGGAAAAGAACCAGTATTCGGTCACCCTGGCGCACAACGGCGCGTCCTTTTTTACTGAATTTAACCGCAGCGTGGATACCCTGTCCCTGGTGATCCTGGACGTCATGCTGCCCGACACCGACGGCTTTGCCCTGTGCCAGGCGGTGCGGCGCCGCTCGAACGTGCCCATCATCATGCTCACCGCCAGTTCCGACGAAGCCGACCGGGTGGTCGGGCTGGAACTCGGGGCCGACGACTATATTTCCAAGCCGCACAGCCCGCGCGAGCTGCTGGCGCGCATCAAGGCGATTCACCGCCGCACCGGCATGGAAGCGGCGGCGCCGCCGCGCTATCACCGTTTCGGCGGCTTTACCATCGACACCGTCGAGCGCAAGGTGGTCGACCATGTCGGCACGCCGGTGCCGCTGTCGGGGCTCGATTTCCAGCTGCTCAAGTATTTCATCGATCATGCCGGCGAAATCCTCGACCGCAGCGTGCTGTGCGAAGCCACGCGCGGGCGCGACGCCGGGCCGTTCGACCGCTTCCTCGATGTGCAGATCAGCCGCCTGCGCCTGCGTTTCAACGATTGCGGCAAGCAGCCGTGGCTGATCAAGACCGTGCGCGGTGCCGGCTATGTCTTCGCCGCCAGCGTCATCAGCAGCCATGAGTAAGCGCCCGCGCGGCTGGGAGCGCTGCCTGCCGCAATCCTTGCTCGGACGGCTGACCTTGCTGATGGTGGCCGGCGTGATGCTGACCCAGCTGACCGGTAATTACATCTGGGCCAGCCAGCGCCGCGCCGAGTCAGAGGTCGAGGTCGCCAATGCAGCCCAGCAGCTCGGCCACAGCGCCGCCAGCGCCGTGCGCTTCTTTTTGAGCTTGCCGCCGAATTACCGGCCCCTGATCATCCAGCAATTCGGCGAAATGGGAGGCACCCGCTTTTTCGTCGGCCTGAACCGCGACGCGGTGGCGGCCGAGAGCATCGGACCGCAGCCGCTGGCCGATATCGCGCTCGGCACCGTGCAGTCCACCCTGCACGCCGACCTGCCCAACAACCGCAATATGCGGGTCGCCTTTGTGTGGCCCGAGCAGCTGGTGGTGGCCGACGACGGCACCCGCCTGTCGGCCCTGCCGGAGAGCCGGGTGCGCCAGATCGTGCTGGCCAAGCCGGCCCCGGTGCTGCTGATGCAGGTGGAAATGGAGCCGGGCCACTGGCTGTACCTGGCCACCCTGATGCCCAGTCCCTATTTTCTCGACAGCGGCAAGCTGTTTACGCGCGACCACCTGCTGCTGCACGCATTGTCCTTGCTGGCGGTGGTGATGCTGTCGATTCCCGTGGTGCGCTGGACCACGCGCCCGCTGGCGGCGCTGTCGGAAGCGGCCACCGCCTTCGGCAACGGCGAGCGCATGCCGGCCCTGCCGGAAACCGGCAGCCGCGAATTCGTCAACACCGCGCGCGCTTTTGGCGCCATGCGCGAGCGCATCGGCCGCTACATCGACGACCGCGAACGTCTGTTCGTGTCGATCTCGCACGACCTGCGCACCCCCATCATGCGCCTCAAGCTGCGCGCCGAACTGCTCGACGACGATACCCTGCGCGCCGAATTCCACGAAGATATCGATGAACTGGAAATGATGGTCAAGGGCGCGCTCCAGTGCGTCAAAGACAGCGATATCCATGAAACCCCGACCGAAATCCGGCTCGATGCGTTTTTGGCGCGCATGGTGCGCGGCGCCCAGCTGGCCGGGCACGAAGTGTCGTTCGACCCCACCGGCCTGTCGGTGACGGCCAAGCCGCTGGCGCTCAAGCGCGCCATCGGCAACCTGCTGGAGAACGCGCTGCATTACGGCGAACGGGCCCAGATCGCCGTGCGCGCGGTCGGATCGAGCATCCGCATCGCGGTGCGCGACCACGGTCCCGGCGTGCCGGAAGACGCGCTGGCCCAGTTGTTCGAGCCGTATGTCCGCCTCGAACACGGGCGCAAGCAAAATAGCAGCGGCATGGGCCTGGGACTGGGCATCGCGCGCGGCATCGCCCAGGCCCACGGCGGCCAGCTGCTGCTGCAAAACGCCGAGGGCGGCGGCTTTTGCGCCACCCTGGTGCTGCCCAACGCGTCCGGGGGAGGCTGACGATTGTCGACGTCATTGTTGACGCAATTTTGTTGATCCCTGCCGTTGTCGCTACAATGCCGGGATGTCCCTTCCAGTCCCCGATAGCGACGCCCTGGCCGCGTCCCACGCCCTGCAAAACCTGATCGCCGCCGAAATTGCGCGGCACGACGGTGCGATCTCCTTTGCCCGCTTCATGGAACTGGCGCTGTATGCGCCCGGCCTGGGCTACTACACCGGCGGCGCCGCCAAGCTGGGCGCGGCCGGCGACTTTGTCACCGCGCCCGAAATCAGTTCCCTGTTCGGTGCCGCGCTGGCGCAGGTGGCCGCGCCGCTCATGGCGCAAAGCGCGCCGGCGATCCTGGAATTCGGCGCCGGTACCGGCAAGCTGGCGTTCGACGTGCTCACCGCGCTGGCGGCCGACGGCGTGCCGGTGGCGAGCTACGCGATCATGGAACTGTCGGGCGAACTGTGCGCGCGCCAGCAGGAAGCGCTGAAAGACTTCCCGCAGGTGCGCTGGCTGGACGACTTCCCTTCCTCCTTCGACGGCGTGGTGCTGGCCAACGAAGTGCTCGACGCCATGCCGGTGGCGCTGGTGCGCAAGGAGGCGGGGTTGTGGCGCGAGTTGACGGTCACGGTGGAAGAGGGCGAGTTCGCCTGGCTGGCGCGCCAACCCGATGGCGCGCTGGCGGCCCAGATCGCGCGCCAGATTCCGGACGCCGACCTGCTGCCGGACGGCTACCTGACCGAGGTCCATCCCGTGGCCTGCGGTTTCATGGGGTCGCTGGCGCGCATGTTCGGCACTGGCAAGGGCGCCGCCATCCTGCTCGACTACGGTTTTCCGGCGCACGAGTTCTATCTCGACCAGCGGATCGGCGGCACCCTGATGTGCCATTACCGCCACCACGCCCATCCGGAACCGTTCTACCTGCCCGGCTTGCAGGACATCACCGCCCACGTCGACTTCACCGCCATGGCGCTGGCCGCCCAGGATGCCGGCCTGGACGTACTGGCCTACATGAACCAGGCCTCGTTTTTGCTCGGGGCCGGCATCGGCGAGCTGCTGCTGCGGCACGACCCGTCCGACCCGATGCGCTACCTGCCGCAGTCCAAGGCCCTGCAAAAGCTCGTGTCGCCAGCCGAAATGGGCGAATTGTTCAAGGTGCTGGTGGTGGGCAGCGGCGTGACCCTGCCCGACGTGCTGGCGCGGGCCGACCGCAGCCACCGCCTGTAGCGCCTCTGGCAACTTGCCTTGCAGCTACAATGACGATGGCAGTGTGACGCCGGGCGGGCTTGCCGGCGTGACGACATCGGCTATCATGGACGACAGCCCGCTTCCCCCGACCCGACGACAATGGCCAAGATCCACACACATTATGACAACCTGAAGGTGGCGCGCCTGGCGCCGCAGGAAGTTATCCGGGCCGCCTACAAGGCCTTGAGCCAGAAATACCATCCCGACAAAAATCCCGGCGACGAGAAGGCCGCGCGCATCATGGCGATCCTCAACAGCGCCTACGGCACCTTGTCCGACCCGGTGCGGCGCAAGGAGCACGACGAGTGGATCGCGGCCGAGGAGTGGGAAATCGAATGGCTGGAAAGCACCCGCACCGAGGAGGGGCGCGACAAGCCGCGCCATGACGCGCCGCCGGCATGGGATGCGGCGCCGGTCGCGGTGGTGCCGCCGTACCGGGCCGTGCGCGATCCGCGCTGGTGGTTCGGGCTGATGCTGTGTTTTGGTTTGGGTTGCGCGGCCGGCGCCTTTTTCCTGGGCCAGGAGCGGGCGGTGCCGGTGCCGGTGGTGCTGGCGGCGGCGCTGGGAACGGCGGGCACGGGGGCGTCCACGGCTGCCGGCCCGGCGCCCGATGCGCGCGCCGACGGCTGGGCGGTGGCCAAGCCGCACGTGGCCGATGCCGGCCAGCGCCCGCCCGATATCCGCACCCTGGGCGTGACCGAACTGGTGGTGCCGGCGCGGGTGGCCGACTGCGAGAGCGAACTGCACTCCCTGATCGCGCCCAACGGCGAGCCGTGGCCGGCGCAGTCGGGCTATGTGGACGGTTTCCCGATCGGGAACCAGGGACCGGAAACCCAGATCAGCATCGACAACACGCGCAACGGCTCGCCGGTGCTGGTCAAGATTTTCGATCTCGACCGGCGCTCGAACGTGCGCCATGTGTATGTGCTGGCGCGCGACAGCTTCGTGGTCGACCGCCTCGCGGCCGGCAAGTATGAAGTGCGCTACCAGAATGTGGACGTGGGCGGTAGCCAGGCCGAGTGCGTGGGCCGGCGCAAGCAGGCGGCCGCGGCGCGTCCTCTTGATCCGGGTTGAGCCGGTTTTTTTTCATCCCGGGTGCGCCCGGACTTGCCGGGATTTCCCCATGACCGTATTACGAACGATGTTGATGCTGGCGCTGGCCGCAGGCGCCGTCTCCACCGCCAGCGCCGCCGCGCCGGATGCCGCGTCGGCTATCGCGCCGGCTACCGCGCCGGCTACCGCGCGTGGCAAGCAGTACGAGCGCTGCATGGAAAAAGCGGTCAGCAACGTTGATATGCAAGAGTGCATGTCGGCGCAGTACGCGGTCGAGGACAAGCGCCTCAATGTCGCGTACCGGGCCTTGCTGGCGCCTCTGCAAGGCGCGCGCAAGAACCAGCTCCAGGAAGCCCAGCGGCTGTGGCTGAAATATACCGAGGCGAATTGCGGGTTTTATGCCGATCCCGATGGCGGCACGTCGGCGCGCCTGGCGGCCCACGAATGCGCGGTCAGCGCGCGCGCGGCACGGGCGGCCGAGCTTGAGGAACTGGTGCGCGTGCGCTGAGATGCCGGGCGGAGTTCCACGTACGGCAACGCGTCTCGAACCTGCCATGAATGAGATTGTCGAAGCGCGGCAACTGGTCGACCAGGCCTGGCAGCGCCTGGAGCACTGGGACAGTCACATCGCCGCAGCCCAGGCATTGCTTGAGCACGCACGCGCCACCCATCCGCACGATCCGCAGGTGCTGACCTGCCTCGGCGCGCTGCTGTGCGACCGCGCGCGGTACCATGAGGCCGACACCGTGCTGCGCGAAGCGCTGGCGCAGGGATCGCCTGATCGCCACACCACCTTCAATCTGGCGGTGGCGGTGTTCAACATTGGCACCCGGAGGCAGGCGCTGGCGCTGTTCGGGGCTGCCGCCAAACTGCAACCGTCGACCATCACCTGGGCCGCCTATTTCGACCCGCATGGAACCTGAAGCCGGCGAGGGTGGGACCTGCGCCCCATTCTTCCATTTACAACGCAACTCGAACGTCTGGAACTGCGACTCATGCTCATAACGAAATGGGAAATTGGCAAATATCACGATGGGTGGAGTGATGGGTTTCACCGAATCGTCTTGCACGTGCGCGAGGTCCAGACAAATTTTCATTTCGCCAGGGCGACAGTAGAGCGACTCGATTCAGGAGAGCAAATCGGCGGTGTCCAAAAATCCGGCGCCACTCCGGAACAGGCCCTTGATTCTGTTGCAGCATCCTTGGAAGAGTGTGTGGCCAGTTGTCCACGGCCACCTGCCGAATGGGGGCGATTGGAATTGCGCAGCCTGCTAGTAGATTACAGGAAGTTCAATGATGAGCTAACGAGCATCCTCGTGAAGTTGCAAAAACTGAGAGCGAATGGTCACTTGTCTGAGTCGAATTTACATGATCTATATTGGCAGAGCAGGAATTTTTCCGTCAAAAACATTGCCACCCTTACGCATCGGTTGGCAGCGATGTCCGATCAAGATCGCATTGATTTGATGACATCGCCAGACGAGGTGTACAGGAATCTCGCCGATCCTTGTCACCTCGACGACTATGATGGCAGGGCTGCGCTGTTCGAGTTCATCGTTAACCCCTCTGATGAAGTTTTAGAAGCGCATGAAGCTCACAAAGCAAGGGCAATGAGTCCGCTTTCATCAGATGTACAAGGACCGATGTAGAGTCGGGGCCGCGGGTTCCTTCCCGGTGCTCAGCTCGTCAGCGACTCGATCAGCCCCATGTCGCGCGACGACATCAGCTTGTCGATATCGACCAGGATCAGCATGCGCTCGTCGATCGTGCCCAGTCCGATCAGGTAGTCGCTGCCGAACGCGGTGCCCATTTCCGGCGCCGGCTTGACTTGCTCTGGTGTCAATGTGGTCACATCGCTCACGCTGTCGACCACCATCCCCATCACCCGTCCGGAAATATTGAGGATGATGACCACCGTGAACTGGTCGTACACCGGCGTGCCGAGGTTGAACTTGATGCGCATGTCGACCACGGGAATGATGATGCCGCGCAGGTTGATCACGCCCTTGATGAAGTCGGGTGCGTTGGCAATCCGCGTCACCGCCTCATAGCCGCGGATTTCCTGTACCTTGAGGATGTCGATCCCGTACTCTTCCGAGCCGAGCGTGAACGCCAGGAACTCGTGACCCGCGATATCCTTGCCGGATGGCCCGCCACCAGCTACAGTCGAAGAAGGAACTTGCATAGTGTCTCCTTGTCAAAGCGGCGCCGCGGCGGACGCCTGTGCTCTCAAAGAGTAGCAGATGACGCGCCAAATGACGAGCGGTGCTGTTGCCGGTTCGCAAAATATGAATGCAGCGGTGCTCGCCTCGAACAAAACATTGTTTATAATTTGATTGATAAAAAGCGGACCTTGCCATGTCACAGTTGCATTGTTTGCTAATAGTTACGGTCGGGCTGGAACGCACTGTTTTGATTCGCATCATGTATGACCCCCGTTGACAGGGGCCCTTATGGAGCCTGTATGACCGACCCCACAGATGCATCGGACGATAACTGGCTGCTCGACGAAGATGACGAGAGCGGCGGGGGCGCCAGTGCCGCCGCGCTCGACCAGCGCCTGTGGCGCGTGCTCATCGTCGACGACGATGTCGACGTGCACGCGGTCACCCGGCTGGCGCTGCGCAACGTGGCCTTCAAGGGCCGCGAGCTGGAACTGTTTTCCGCCTACAGCGGGGCCGAGGGTTACCGCATCCTGCGCGACACGCCCGACATCGCCCTGGTGCTGCTCGACGTGGTCATGGAAACCGATGACGCCGGCCTGATCCTGGCGCGCCGCATCCGCGAGGAACTCAATAACCAGATCGTGCGCGTGGTACTGCGCACCGGCCAGCCGGGCCAGGCGCCCGAGCAGCGCGTGATCATCGAATACGACATCAACGATTACAAGGCCAAGACCGAGCTGACCACGCAAAAGCTGTTTACCACCGTCATCTCGGCGCTGCGCGCCTACGAGAGCCTGATGATGCTCGAACGCAGCCGCATCGGCCTGGGCAAGATCCTGGCCGGCGCCACCAATCTGTACCAGATCCATTCGCTGCGCGAGTTCGCTTCGGGCGTGCTCAACCAGGTCAGCGCCATCCTCGACGTGGGCGCCGACGGCGTGCTGTGCGTGATGTCGGCCGTCACCGGCGGGCCGACCGTGGTGGCCGCCACCGGCAGCTATACTTCCCTGGCCGACAGTGAAGCGCTGCCGCCCGACCATCCGCTGATGCCGGCCATCGTCAAGGCCTTCCGCGAAAAGCAAAGCCAGTTCGAGCATCCGGTCAATGTGCTGTACATCCACACCCAGGAAGAGCGCCAGCTGTGCATTTCGGTCACGCCGCCGTGGCCGCTGGCGCCGATCCAGCGCGACCTGCTCGAAGTGTTTTGCCAGCGCATCGCGGCTGCCTTCGACAATCTGTACATGTTCGGCCAGTTGCGCAAGGCGCAGGAAGCGACCGTGGTGGCGCTGGCCGACCTGGCCGAGTTCCGCGACCACGGCACCGGCGGCCATGTGCGGAGGGTGCAGGACATGTCGACCCGCATCGCGCAGCGCATGAAGCAGGGCGGGGTCGACGATCCGGGCCTGACCCCGCAATTGCTGGAAATGATCGGCCTGGCCAGCATCCTGCACGACGTGGGCAAGGTGTCCACACCCGACCAGGTCTTGCTCAAGCCGGCCGCGCACACGCCCGAGGAGCGGCGCGTGATGCAGACCCATGCCGAAATCGGGCGCTCGATCCTGGAGCGCGCCGCCAGCATGGTCGATGGCGTGAGCTACCTGACTTACGGCGCCCAGATCGCCGGCGCCCACCACGAGCATTTCGACGGCGGCGGCTATCCCGAGGGCTTGACCGGACGCACCATTCCGCTGGCGGCGCGCATCGTGGCGGTGGTCGACGTGTTCGATGCGCTGCTGCACCGGCGCCCCTACAAGGAACCGTGGCCGTATCCGGACGTGGTGACCTACATCGCCGAACGCAGCGGGGCCCAGTTCGATCCCGAGGTGGTGACGGCGCTGCTCGATATCATCCGCACCAGCCCGCCCGAACCGGTCGATGGCGACGACGATTGACGCGGCGCGCGCAGCGGGCGCGCGTCGCCGGGTGGCTGTGTCGCATTCCTGCATCGGCTTCGCCGTTCCTTAGGGCGCAATTCAACTATTTCGTTCCTCTGCCGTAATATACTGAGACCCAGCGTGCCGACGTACGTCGCGGAACTCTGCCCGCCACAGGCTGATCGGAAAAACAAGAGATGAACGAACTTGAGGGACTGACCGCGTTGATTGTCGAGCCGCATGCGGGCATGCGCGCGAGCATCCACAACATGCTGACCCTGTGCGGGCTGACCAAGATCGACCACGCCGGCAGTTCCAACGCCGCCATCAAGCACCTGGGCCTGAAAACCTTCGACGTGGTGCTCTGCGAGTACGACCTCGACGGCGGCCAGGATGGCCAGCAATTGCTGGAAGACTTGCGCCACCATAAGCTGATGACCATGTCGACCATGTTCATCATGGTCACCGCCGAAGGCAATTACAGCAAGGTGGTCAGCGCGGCCGAGCTGGCGCCCACCGATTACATCCTCAAGCCGTTCACCGCCGACCTGCTGCTCGAACGCATCGGGCGCGCGCTCGACAAGCGCAATGTCTTCATGCCGGTCTATCAACTGATGGATGCGGGTAGCCAGCGCGAAGCGATCGAAGCGTGCGCCGACGGCATGCGCCTGCACCCGCGCTACGCGGTCGATTTCCTGCGCCTGCGCGCCGAGCTGCACATGTTCCTGGGCGAGCCGGAGCTGGCCGAGCCGATCTACCAGCAATTGTTCGACGCCAAGGCCATCGCCTGGGCCCGCCTCGGCCTGGCCAAGACCCTGTTCATGCGCGAACGTTTCGACGAGGCCAAGGAGATCCTGACGTCCCTGGTCGACAGCAACAAGAAATTTGTCGACGCCTATGACTGGCTGGCGCGCACGCATGCCGCCGTGGGCGAACTGGACAAGTCGCAAGCGGTCCTGAGCGACGCGGTGGCGGTCTCGCCCCACGCGGTGCGGCGCCTGCGCAAGCTGGGCGAGGTGGCGCTGGAAACGGGCGACACCGAGACCGCCGAAAAAATCCTCAAGCAAGTCGTGAGCAAGGCCAAGTATTCGACCTTCCGCGACCCGGAAGACCACGTCAAACTGGTCCAGACCCTGGTGAAAAAGGGCGATCCGGTGCAGGCGGCGGCCGTGATCCGGGACCTCGACAAGTCGCTGGGCGGGCAAAAGAACACGGCCGTGTGCAGCGCCATTTCCTCGGCCATGGTGCATGAGTACACCGGCAACGATGCACGCCTGGAAGAATCGCTCACGGCGGCGCTGGAAGGTTGCCGCCTCACCAGCGGCCTCTCGCCCGAGGTCAAGATGGAGCTCGCGCGCAACTGTTTGCACAACAATATGGAGCAGGGCGCGGCCGACGTCATGAGCGAGGTGATGCGCAACGCGGCCAACGGCGCCGTCATGGCCAAGGCGATGGCGGTGTTCGAGCAGGCCGGGCGCACCGACCTGGCCCTGACGGTGGCGCACGAGAGCCGCCAGGCCGTGGTCGACCTGGTGGCGGCCGGCGCGGCCAAGGCCAACGAGGGCGACTACCGCGGTTCGGTCGAGCTGATGCTGGAGGCGGTCGGCAAGTTGCCGGACAATCCGCAAGTGGTGTTCAATGCCGCCGTCGCCGTGCTCAAGTGCCTGGAAAACGTTGGCTGGGACGAGCCCCTGGCCCAGCATGCGCTGGCGCTGATCGACAATGTGCGCCGGCTCGACCCCGTCAATCCGAAATTGCCGGCCCTGGCCGGCCTGCATCAGCAGATCCTGACCAAATACGACAAGGGCGCGCGCAGGAAAGCCGGCGCGCCCGCCTAAGCCTACCCCATGTCCAGCGCTTCTCCTCCTTCCGCTTCTCCTTCCCACGCCGATGGCGACACCCGGCGCGTGCGCGCCTCCCTGATCCACAAGGTGTGCGGCGACGAAGACATGTTCGCCCTGGGCGCCTCGGTGGCGCGCGTGGTCGAGATGGCGTCTTCCGACGACGAGGGCACGCATGACCTGGCCTATTACGTGCTGTCGGACGTGGCCCTGACCCAGCGCATCCTGCGTCTGTCGAACACGCCGACCTACCGCACCAAGTCCGGCACCACGGTGACCACGATTTCGCGCGCCATCTCGCTGCTCGGCTTCGACAATGTGCGCACCACGGCGCTGGCGATGCTGCTGGTCGACGCCCTGTCCAACAGCGCCCATGCCAACAGCGTGCGGATCGAGCTCGAGGCGGCCCTGTGCGCCAGCCTGGTGGGGCGCGAAATGGCGCGCCACAGCGCTTACCAGGGCGCCGAGGAAGCCTCGATCGGGGCGCTGTTCAAGAACCTGGGGCCGCTGCTGGTGGCTTCGCACGAGCACGACCGCTACCGCGAGATCAATGCGCTGGTCAAGGGCGGCACCCACAGCGTGGGCCAGGCCTCGCAAATGATCCTGGGAGCGAGCTACGATGCCCTGTCGCAGGCGGTGATGGCGGAGTGGAAGATTCCGGACGTGATCGTCCGCTCGCTCAGCCCGCTGCAGGCGGGGGCGCAGAAGGTGGCGATCAACCGCGGCGAGTGGATGCGCCAGGTGGCGTCGTTCTCGATGGAAGTATCGCGCCTGCTGGGGCGTTCCGCCAGTCCGGCCGAGAGCCCGGAATTTCAGGCCTTGCAGCTGCGCTACGGGGTGGCGCTGAACCTGAGCGCCGACCAGATGAAGGCCTTGTTCGAGACGGTCCAGAACGAAATGACGACCTTGCTGCGCAGCATGAACATGGAGCCGCAGCCGCGCGACGAGGAAACCTCCGATAGCGGCGGGCTGCCGAACGTGCTGTTGCTGGCCACCATGGACGCGGGCGGGGGCGCGGCGGGCGGGGCCCATCCGAGCGGCAAGCCGCACAATGCGCGCGAGCTGCTGCTGGCCGGGGTGCAGGATGTGACGCAGATGCGCGCCGCGGGCGACGCCAAGGTCAACGATGTCATCCTGGCGGTGCTGGAAACCCTGTACAAGAGCATGGGTTTCCGCTTCGCCACGGTGTGCCTGAAGGATGCCCGCAGCGGCCAGTACCGGGCGCGCCTGGCGTTCGGCGAAGACCATGCGCGGCGCCAGGCCGGCTTTGCCTTTCCCATGGGCGCGGCGCGCGACCTGTTCCACCTGTCCATGGAAAACGATGCCGACCTGATGATCGCGGACGCCACCAGCCCCAAGATCCGCGACCTGGTGCCGCTCTGGCACCGGGCCCTGCTGCCGGACGCCAAAAGCTTCATCGTGCTGCCGCTGGTGGTGAGCAAGGTGCAGGTGGGCCTGTTCTATGCCGACCGCGCCGAGCTCGCGCCGGAGGGCGTGCCGCCCGATGAAACGTCCCTGATCAAGGCCCTGAAAGGGCAGGTGCTGCTGGCGCTGGCGCCGTAGTAGCACGCTCCCGTTCCCCTATGTTCCCGGCCCCTCCGCGATTCCTGCCCCCCACCGTCATTCCTGCCCTCCCACCGTCATTCCCGCGCCCCAGCCGTCATTCCCGCGTGCGCGGGAATGACGGCTGGGGCGGAGGAAGGGAGAGGAGGGAGAAAGCCATCACCCAGGCATCAAAAAAAGAATTTCACATTTTTTCGCCAAGCCCTTGCACATCCCGACTTCTTCCCGTTACAATCACGCCCCGAAGCAAGACGTCAATGAGTTAGCAGAAAGCACCCTGCAAATATAATTGACAGTAGATTGATCTTGCTTCATACTCTGCGGTTCCTCGCGGAGGGGTGGCCGAGTGGTTAAAGGCGACAGACTGTAAATCTGTTCTCTATGAGTACGCTGGTTCGAATCCAGCCCCCTCCACCAAGTTGTTGCAGAAGATGTTGTAGTCGGTGAAGTAGTAACTCGCGGGTGTAGCTCAATGGTAGAGCAGAAGCCTTCCAAGCTTACGACGAGGGTTCGATTCCCTTCACCCGCTCCAGTGCTTCATGCAATGCGCGATCGGTGGCAGCAAGATCGCAAAATCGTAATACATAATCGCCCTTTTAGCTCAGTGGTAGAGCACTCCCTTGGTAAGGGAGAGGCCACGTGTTCAATCCACGTAAAGGGCACCAGAATTCAATGCTTCACGGCATACGCAACAGTCGCAGTATTCAATAGTTAGTCAGGCGCGTGCCTGGTCACACTCAAAATCGTTAGGAGTCTAAAATGGCAAAAGGTAAATTCGAACGGACCAAGCCGCACGTCAACGTCGGTACCATCGGACACGTTGATCACGGCAAGACCACCCTGACGGCAGCTATCGCAACCGTTCTGTCGAAGAAATTCGGCGGCGAAGCAAAAGCATACGACCAGATCGATGCAGCACCAGAAGAAAAAGCGCGCGGCATCACCATCAACACCGCTCACGTCGAGTACGAAACGGCTAACCGCCACTACGCTCACGTTGACTGCCCAGGCCACGCCGATTACATCAAGAACATGATCACCGGCGCAGCACAGATGGACGGCGCGATCCTGGTTTGCTCCGCAGCTGACGGCCCAATGCCACAGACCCGCGAGCACATCTTGCTGGCACGCCAGGTTGGCGTTCCTTACATCATCGTGTTCCTGAACAAGTGCGACCTGGTCGACGACGCAGAACTGCTGGAACTGGTTGAAATGGAAGTGCGTGAGCTCTTGTCGAAATACGAGTTCCCAGGCGACGACCTGCCAATCATCAAGGGTTCGGCACGTATGGCCCTCGAAGGCAACACCGGCGAAATGGGCGAAGTCGCGATCATGGCCCTGGCCGAAGCGCTGGACACCTACATCCCAACGCCAGAGCGCGCAATCGACGGCGCCTTCCTGATGCCTGTGGAAGACGTGTTCTCGATCTCGGGTCGCGGCACCGTTGTGACCGGCCGTATCGAGCGCGGTGTTGTTAAAGTCGGCGAAGAAATCGAAATCGTTGGCATCTCCGACACCGTCAAGACCACTTGCACCGGCGTGGAAATGTTCCGCAAGCTGCTGGACCAGGGTCAAGCTGGCGACAACGTCGGTCTGCTGCTGCGCGGCACCAAGCGTGAAGACGTACAGCGTGGTCAGGTTCTGGCGAAGCCAAACTCGATCAAGCCGCACAATCACTTCACCGGTGAGATCTACGTCCTGTCGAAAGACGAAGGCGGCCGTCACACCCCGTTCTTCAACAACTATCGTCCACAGTTCTACTTCCGTACTACGGACGTGACTGGTTCGATCGAGTTGCCAGCGGACAAAGAAATGGTTATGCCAGGCGATAACGTGTCGATCACCGTCAAGCTGATCAACCCGATCGCGATGGAAGAAGGCCTGCGTTTCGCGATCCGCGAAGGTGGCCGTACCGTTGGCGCAGGTGTTGTTGCAAAGATTCTCAGCGAAGTCGCTGGTAAGTAATTAGTTAGGGCGAGCCCGGACTCTCCGTCCGGCGCTCCGCCGAAATCAGCAGCTTGCCATCAGCGGCCGGACGATGGTATAATTGCTGATTCCACTGAAGTTTTACGTAGGGACGTAGCTCAATTGGCAGAGCGTCGGTCTCCAAAACCGAAGGTTGGGGGTTCGATGCCCTCCGTCCCTGCCACCGTTCTGGTGCAGGGCACCGAAAGTAAAAACGTATGTCTAATCAATCCGTGCAAACCGTCAGCACGTCGAACGACAAGTTTAAAGTCGCGCTGGCAGTGGTTGCCGCGATTGCAGGGGTGATCGGGTTCTTCTACCTGAAGGGCCAAAGTAAACCAGCTTGGATGTGCGGTGCCGCACTCGCGGCTGGTTTAGTTTTTGCCGTCCTGCTTTTGTGGACCTCTTCCAATGGCCGTGATTTCTTGAATTTCGCCAAAGAGTCTGTGCGCGAGACCAAGAAAGTCGTTTGGCCCGCTCCCAAAGAAGCTATGCAGATCACGGGTATCGTGTTTGCGTTTGTTACCGTCATGGCGCTGTTCCTGTGGGGCACGGACAAGATGCTTGAATTTTTGTTGTACGACGTGATCCTGGGTTGGAAATAACATGAGCGAAAATGTGCAAGATGATGCGGCCGGCGAACCAGCGGTTGACGCTCCGGCGGCCGACGCTTCGGCGGCCGACGCATCGGTGCCGGGCGTAGACGCTCCGGCACAAGACGCTGGCGCAGCACTGAGCGTGCCAGTTAGCAACAAGCGCTGGTACGTTGTGCATGCTTATTCCGGCATGGAAAAAAGTGTCATGCGCGCACTGACCGAGAGAGTCGAGCGCGCCGGTATGCAAGATCAGTTCGGCCGCATCCTGGTGCCGGTCGAAGAAGTCGTTGAAGTCAAGAATGGCCAGAAGTCGGTCACCGAACGTCGTTTCTTCCCAGGCTATGTGCTGGTTGAAATGGAAATGACGGACGAGACCTGGCACTTGGTCAAGAACACCAGCAAGGTCACCGGCTTTATTGGCGGTAAGTCGAACAAGCCGACGCCGATTCCCGCGCGCGAAATCGACAAGATCATGCAGCAGATGCAAGAAGGCATCGAGAAGCCGCGCCCGAAAGTGCTGTACGAAGTGGGCGAGCAAGTGCGTATCAAGGATGGTCCGTTCACCGACTTCAACGGCAACGTCGAAGAAGTCAATTACGAGAAATCCAAAGTGCGCGTCTCGGTTACCATCTTCGGTCGTGCAACGCCTGTCGAACTCGAGTTCGGCCAGGTCGAGAAAGTATAAAACGTCGTTCCCGCGCAGGCGGGAACCCAAGTTCGGCGCCGTAGTCTGCGCAGTGAACTTGGGCCCCCGCCTTCGCGGGGGCGACGATAGCGCCTAATCGGAGCGCCGCAGTCGTTTAGCGAAATCCGGTAAGAGGAGCCCTGCCATGATTGTACCGGCGGGGCGCTACTACTCAATCCAAGATAGGAGCCATCATGGCAAAGAAAATCATTGGTTTTATCAAGCTGCAAGTGCCAGCTGGTAAAGCAAACCCATCCCCACCGATTGGCCCAGCACTGGGTCAGCGCGGCCTGAACATCATGGAATTCTGCAAGGCGTTCAACGCCCAGACCCAGGGTCAAGAGCCAGGTATGCCAATTCCAGTCGTGATCACGGCGTTCGCGGACAAGTCCTTCACTTTCGTGATGAAGACGCCTCCAGCGACTTACCTGATCAAGAAGTTCGCCGGCATCACCAAAGGTTCGCCAACGCCACATACCACCAAGGTAGGCAAGCTGACCCGCGCTCAAGCTGAAGAAATCGCTAAAATCAAACAGCCGGATCTGACCGCTGCCGACATGGATGCCGCAGTGCGCATCATCGCCGGTTCCGCTCGTTCGATCGGCATCACGGTGGAGGGTCTGTAATGGCTAAGCTGTCCAAACGCGTTAAAGCAATCAAAGCCAAAGTCGACCGTAACAAGTCCTACGGCTTCGACAATGCAGTCGCTCTGGTGAAAGAATTCGCCACCGCCAAGTTCAACGAATCGATCGACGTATCGGTTCAGCTGGGCGTGGATCCTAAGAAGTCGGATCAAGTCGTGCGCGGCTCCGTCGTTCTGCCAGCAGGCACCGGCAAGACCGTTCGCGTTGCAGTATTTGCAACCGGCGAAAAAGCCGAGCAAGCAAAAGCTGCCGGCGCCGACATCGTTGGTATGGAAGACCTGGCTGAGATGGTTAAAGCCGGCAACATGCCTTTCGATATCGTCATCGCTTCGCCAGATACCATGCGTATCGTCGGTACCCTGGGCCAGATCCTGGGACCACGCGGCTTGATGCCTAACCCGAAAGTCGGCACTGTTACTCCTGACGTCGCTACCGCCGTGAAAAACGCGAAAGCCGGCCAGGTTCAGTACCGTACCGACAAGGCAGGTATCATCCACGCAACGATCGGCCGTAAATCGTTCGCTGACGCTGACCTGAAAGCCAACCTGGTTGCGCTGATCGATGCTCTGAACAAGGCTAAGCCAGCCTCGTCGAAAGGTGTTTACCTGCGCAAGGTAGCCCTGTCGTCGACCATGGGCGCCGGCGTTCGCGTCGACCAGGGTTCCCTGGCTGCTTAAGTTTCGGCTTCAAGTACAAAATTAAGTCCATGGTGCAAACCGTGGCGACTCTTTGGGATGTCCGGGTGCAAGCCCGGGCAGACAATCAAAGACCGTTGGGCTGAAGGCAGCAGGCAGGCTGGAGGTTAATAGATCACCCAACGCAGATGGTGCACCCGAGCAAGTTTTGTTAGTCCCGCTGCGTGAATTCATCCGCTCAGTTGTACTTCTAAACGTCGGACGCCGTTGTTCGAACCGATGCAAGGCATTTGCCGCGCATCATTTTAGGAGGTTGACCGTGGGTCTCAATCTGAATGACAAAAAGGCCGTCGTCGCCGAAGTTTCCGCAAAAGTAGCAACTGCGCAAACCATCGTCGTGGCCGAATATCGTGGCATCCAGGTTGGTCACTTGACGCAACTTCGTGCCAAAGCGCGTACCCAGGGTGTGTACCTGCGTGTTCTGAAGAACACGCTGGCTCGCAAATCCGTTGAAGGTACGCAGTTTGCTAACCTGGCCGACTCGATGGTCGGTCCGTTGATCTACTCGATCTCGGATGATGCCGTTGCAGCAGCTAAAGTCATCGCTGACTTCGCTAAAACCAACGACAAACTGGTTATTACCGCAGGTAACTACGCAGGCAAACAGCTGGATAAAGCAGCTGTTGTCGCGTTGGCAAGCATTCCTAGCCGTGAAGTCCTCATCTCCCAGATCCTGGGCCTGATGCTGACGCCGGTGTCGAGCTTTGCACGTGGTCTGGCTGCCCTGGCAGCGAAAAAAGGCGAAGGCGCCGCTCCTGCAGAAGAAACTGCAGCAGCAGAAGAAGCCCCAGCAGCAGCGTAATCGTCCGCGATTACTTGCGCTTTTTTTAGTCAATACCAATCTATACAACGTATTAGAGGACATCGCTGCAAAGCGGCTCTGTCCTCCACAAAATAAATGGAGTTTCAAATGGCAATCAGCAAAGACGACATCCTGGCAGCAGTTGGCGAAATGTCCGTAATGGACCTGAACGACCTGGTCAAGGCATTCGAAGAAAAATTCGGCGTATCGGCAGCTGCAGTCGCAGTTGGCGGCGGCGCTGGTGCAGGTCCAGCGGTTGTTGCTGAAGAGCAGACCGAATTCAACCTGATCCTGGCTGATTTCGGCGCGAACAAAGTTGGCGTCATTAAAGCAGTTCGCGAAATCACCGGCCTCGGCTTGAAAGAAGCTAAAGACCTGGTCGATGGCGCACCAAAAACGGTGAAAGAAGCGATCTCGAAAGCTGACGCTGAAGCCGGCAAGAAAAAGCTGGAAGAAGCTGGCGCGAAAGCCGAAATCAAGTAATAGCAACAAAGCCTTATTTGGCGTTCAGTTCTGCGCCGGAGTCAAAGCTTGCGGTCCTCTCCCGAAAGGGGGAGGATGCGGCTTTGGCTCTTTTGTCGTCCCTGTCGTATAAGTAACGCTTAAGCGGTACCCGGTAGTATTCGTATTATCTTCTTATCACCTGGCAAAAAGTTCGAGACTTGAGGCCTTTCTAGTGCGCGCCCGGCCCTGGAAATTCCTGAATTCTCATCCTTTCTGTCACTCACGGAGTGTCCATGCACTACTCATTTACTGAGAAGAAACGCATTCGCAAGTCATTCGCGAAGCGCGCCAACGTTCACAACGTTCCTTTCCTTCTGGCTACACAGCTCGAATCCTACGAGAATTTCTTGCAAGCGGATACCATCCCGTCGACCCGCAAGAACGATGGCCTGCAGTCGGCTTTCACCTCGATTTTCCCTATCGTGTCGCACAATGGTTTTGCGCGTCTCGAATTCCTGTCGTATGTCCTGGGTGACCCGGCCTTCGACGTCAAGGAATGCCAACAGCGTGGCCTGACGTTCGCGTCGCCGCTGCGCGCCAAGGTGCGTCTGGTGATTCTGGATAAAGAATCGCCGACCAAGCCTGTGGTTAAGGAAATGAAAGAGCAAGAAGTTTACATGGGCGAATTGCCGCTCATGACGACCACCGGCTCATTCGTCATCAACGGTACCGAGCGTGTGATCGTCTCGCAGCTGCACCGTTCGCCTGGCGTGTTCTTCGAACACGACCGCGGCAAGACCCACTCGTCGGGCAAGCTGTTGTTCTCGGCACGGATCATTCCTTACCGCGGCTCGTGGCTGGACTTCGAGTTCGATCCGAAGGACATCCTGTTCTTCCGCGTCGACCGCCGCCGCAAGATGCCTGTGACGATCCTGCTGAAGGCTATCGGGATGTCGCACGAACAGATCCTGGCGAACTTCTTCGTATTCGATAATTTCAATCTGCGCTCCGAAGGCGCCGAGATGGAATTCGTCGCCGAACGCCTGCGTGGCGAAGTCGCGCGTTTCGACATCGTGGACAAATCCGGTAAAGCACTGGTGCTGAAAGACAAGCGTATCAACGCCAAGCACGTGCGCGATATCGAAGCAGCCGGCATCAAGCACATTTCCGTGCCTGAAGACTACCTGCTCGGCCGTGTGCTGGCCAAGAACATCGTCGATGCGGACACCGGCGAAGTCGTCGCCTCGGCCAACGACGAGCTGACCGAAGACGTGCTCGGCCGCCTGCGCGAAGCCCACATCAGCCAAATCCAGACCCTGTACACGAATGATCTCGACCAGGGTGGCTACATTTCGCAAACCCTGCGTATCGACGACACCGCTGACCAGATGGCTGCGAAAGTGGCGATCTACCGCATGATGCGTCCAGGCGAGCCGCCAACCGAAGATTCGGTCGAAGCCCTGTTCAACGGCCTGTTCTACAGCCCTGAGCGCTACGACCTGTCGGCCGTCGGCCGCATGAAGTTCAACCGCCGCATCGGCCGCGATGAACTGACCGGCATGATGACCCTGTCGAACGACGACGTGCTGGCTGTGATCAAGATCCTGGTGGAACTGCGCAATGGCCGCGGCGAAGTCGACGATATCGATCACCTGGGTAACCGTCGCGTACGTTGCGTCGGCGAACTGGCGGAGAATCAATTCCGTGCCGGCCTGGTGCGCGTTGAGCGCGCCGTCAAGGAACGCCTCGGCCAAGCCGAAGCGGACAACCTGATGCCGCACGACCTGATCAACTCGAAGCCGATTTCGGCCGCGATCCGCGAGTTCTTCGGTTCGTCCCAGCTGTCGCAGTTCATGGACCAGACCAACCCGCTGTCGGAAATCACCCACAAGCGCCGCGTTTCCGCGCTCGGACCTGGTGGTCTGACCCGCGAACGCGCCGGCTTCGAAGTGCGCGACGTGCACCCGACCCACTACGGCCGCGTGTGCCCGATCGAAACGCCAGAGGGCCCGAACATTGGCCTGATCAACTCCTTGGCTCTGTTTGCCCGCCTGAACGAATACGGCTTCCTCGAGACGCCGTACCGCAAGGTCGAAAACAGCATGGTCACCGACAAGATCGACTATCTGTCCGCGATCGAAGAAGGCCGCTACATCATCGCCCAGGCGAATGCGACCATCTCGTCCGAAGGCACCTTGTCGGATGAACTGGTGTCCGCGCGTGAAGCCGGCGAAACGATCCTGGTCTCGCCAGAGCGCATCCAGTACATGGACGTCGCTCCAGGCCAGATCGTTTCGGTCGCCGCCTCGCTGATTCCCTTCCTCGAACACGATGATGCGAACCGCGCATTGATGGGTGCCAACATGCAGCGCCAGGCCGTTCCTTGCCTGCGCCCTGAAAAAGCCTTCGTCGGTACCGGTATCGAACGCACCGTGGCAGTCGACTCGGGCACCACCGTGCAAGCCTTGCGTGGCGGCGTGGTCGACTACATCGATGCAGGCCGTGTAGTGATTCGCGTCAACGACGACGAAGCACTGGCGGGCGAAGTCGGCGTGGACATCTACAACCTGATCAAGTACACCCGTTCCAACCAGAACACCAACATCAACCAGCGTCCGATCGTGCAAGTGGGCGACCGTGTCGCCAAGCGCGACGTGATCGCCGATGGCGCTTCGACCGATCTGGGCGAACTGGCTCTGGGTCAGAATATGCTCGTGGCATTTATGCCATGGAATGGTCTGAACTTCGAGGATTCGATCCTGATCTCGGAAAACGTCGTGAAAGACGACCGCTACACCTCGATTCACATCGAAGAGTTGTCGGTGGTGGCACGCGATACCAAGCTGGGCGCCGAAGAAATTACGCGCGACATCTCGAACCTGGCGGAAAACCAGCTGGCTCGTCTGGATGAATCCGGCATCGTCTACATCGGTGCTGAAGTCCAGGCAGGCGACACCCTGGTCGGTAAAGTAACGCCAAAAGGCGAAACCCAGCTGACCCCGGAAGAAAAGCTGCTGCGCGCGATTTTCGGCGAGAAGGCGTCGGACGTCAAAGACACCTCCCTGCGCGTGCCTTCGGGCATGGTCGGTACCGTGATCGACGTCCAAGTGTTTACCCGTGAAGGCATCGTCCGCGACAAGCGCGCCCAGCAGATCATCGATGATGAACTCAAGCGTTTCCGCCTCGACCTGAACGACCAGATGCGGATTGTGGAGGGCGATGCCTTCCAGCGTCTGGAAAAAATGCTGATTGGTAAAGTAGTCAATGGCGGCCCTAAAAAGCTGGCCAAGGGCGTGAAGATCACCAAAGAGTACCTCGACGACCTCGACAAGTACCATTGGTTCGATATCCGTCCAGCTGACGACGATGCCGCCACTGCCCTCGAAGCGATCAAGGAATCGATCGCCGAGAAGCGTCACCAGTTCGACCTGGCCTTCGAAGAGAAGCGCAAGAAGTTGACCCAGGGCGATGAGCTGCAACCAGGCGTGCAAAAGATGGTCAAAGTCTACCTGGCCGTCAAGCGCCGCCTGCAGTCGGGCGACAAGATGGCCGGCCGTCACGGTAACAAGGGTGTGGTTTCCCGTATCGTGCCAGTCGAAGACATGCCGTACATGGCGGACGGTACCCCGGCCGACATCGTGCTCAACCCGCTGGGCGTTCCTTCGCGGATGAACGTCGGTCAGATTCTGGAAACCCACTTAGGTTGGGCAGCCAAGGGCCTGGGCCTGCGCATCGGCGAAATGCTGAAAGCGCAAGCCAAGGTCCAGGAAATGCGCAAGTTCCTGAACTTGATCTACAACGAAACCGGCAAGACGGAAGACCTGGACAACTTCAGCGACGACGAGATCATGACCCTGGCGCAAAACCTGAAGAACGGCGTGCCATTCGCGACGCCAGTGTTCGACGGTGCGCACGAGTCGGAAATCCATCGCATGCTGGACCTGGCGTATCCTGACCATATCGCGACCAAACTCGGCATGACACCGTCGAAGAACCAGGTCACGATGTACGACGGCCGCACCGGCGAAGCGTTCGAGCGCAAGGTAACTGTTGGCTACATGCACGTACTGAAACTGCACCACTTGGTCGACGACAAGATGCACGCGCGTTCGACCGGTCCTTACTCGCTGGTCACGCAGCAGCCACTGGGCGGTAAAGCCCAGTTCGGTGGTCAGCGTTTCGGTGAGATGGAAGTCTGGGCACTGGAAGCGTACGGCGCATCGTATGTGCTGCAAGAAATGCTGACCGTCAAGTCGGATGACGTGAACGGCCGTACCAAAGTGTACGAAAACCTGGTCAAAGGCGACCATGTGATCGACGCGGGTATGCCGGAATCGTTCAACGTGCTGGTGAAAGAGATTCGTTCGCTGGGTATCGATATCGACCTCGAGCGTAATTAAAGACCACCGGCCCGTCATTCCCGTGAAGACGGGAATCCAAGTTTGTCGGTTCGCCACGAACTTGGGCCCCCGCCTTCGCGGGGGCGACGGCGGAAGTTGCAACATAGAAATTCAATCACCTGGAGTGATACATGAAAGCACTGCTCGATCTATTCAAGCAAGTTCAGCAAAACGAAACGTTCGACGCGATCAAGATTGGTCTGGCGTCGCCTGAAAAAATCCGTTCGTGGTCCTACGGCGAAGTAAAAAAGCCGGAAACCATCAACTACCGTACCTTCAAGCCAGAACGCGACGGTCTGTTCTGCGCCAAAATCTTTGGTCCTATCAAGGACTACGAGTGCCTGTGCGGTAAGTACAAGCGCCTGAAACACCGCGGTGTGATCTGCGAAAAGTGCGGCGTCGAAGTTACCCTGGCCAAGGTGCGCCGTGAGCGCATGGGCCACATCGAGCTCGCTTCGCCAACCGCGCACATCTGGTTCCTGAAGTCCTTGCCGTCGCGTCTGGGCATGGTCCTCGACATGACCCTGCGGGACATCGAACGCGTTCTGTACTTCGAAGCATATGTGGTCACCGATCCAGGCATGACCCCGCTGAAGAAGTGCCAGATCATGTCGGAAGACGACTACGCCGCCAAGTACGAAGAGTACGGCGACGACTTCACCGCCTTCATGGGCGCCGAAGGTATCCGTGAACTGCTGCGCTCGATCGACATCCACCGCGATGCCGAAGCCCTGCGCGTGGAACTGAAGGAATCGAAGTCCGAAGCGAAGATCAAGAAATACGCCAAGCGCCTCAAGGTGCTCGAGGCATTCCAGCGTTCGGGCATCAAGCCGGACTGGATGATCATGGAAGTGCTGCCAGTGCTGCCGCCGGAACTGCGTCCGCTGGTGCCACTGGACGGCGGCCGCTTTGCGACCTCCGACCTGAACGACCTGTATCGCCGCGTCATCAACCGTAATAACCGCCTGAAGCGCCTGATGGAATTGCGCGCTCCGGAAATCATTACGCGTAACGAAAAGCGCATGCTGCAAGAAGCGGTCGATTCGCTGCTGGATAACGGCCGTCGCGGTAAAGCGATGACCGGCGCCAACAAGCGTCCGCTGAAGTCGCTCGCTGAAATGATCAAGGGTAAAGGCGGCCGTTTCCGTCAGAACTTGCTGGGCAAGCGCGTCGACTATTCGGGCCGTTCGGTCATCGTGGTCGGTCCTCAGCTCAAACTGCACCAGTGCGGCTTGCCGAAACTGATGGCCCTGGAACTGTTCAAGCCATTCATTTTCAACAAGCTCGAACTGATGGGTCTGGCAACGACGATCAAGGCCGCCAAAAAGCTGGTCGAGATCCAGGAACCGGTCGTGTGGGACATCCTGGAAGACGTGATCCGCGAACATCCGGTCATGCTCAACCGTGCGCCTACGCTTCACCGTCTGGGTATCCAGGCCTTCGAGCCAGTCCTGATTGAAGGCAAGGCCATCCAGCTGCACCCACTCGTCTGCGCCGCGTTCAACGCCGACTTCGACGGTGACCAGATGGCGGTCCACGTCCCACTGTCGATCGAAGCGCAGATGGAAGCGCGTACCCTGATGCTGGCGTCGAACAACATCTTGTTCCCGTCGAACGGCGAACCGTCGATCGTACCGTCCCAGGATATCGTGCTCGGTCTGTACTACGCGACCCGCGAAGCGATCAACGCCAAGAACGAAGGTATGCTGTTTACCGACGTCTCGGAAGTGATCCGCGCCTACGACAACAAGGAAGTCGAACTGACGACCCGCATTACCGTGCGTATCGTCGAGAACCCGAAGGATGTCGAGACCGACGAATTCGTGCGCACCGTCACGCGCTACGAAACCACGGTCGGCCGTGCGATCCTGTCCGAAATCCTGCCGAAGGGCTTGCCGTTCTCCGTACTGAACCGTGCCCTGAAGAAGAAAGAGATTTCGAAGCTGATCAACACGTCGTTCCGCAAGTGCGGGCTGCGTGCCACCGTCGTGTTCGCCGACAAGCTGATGCAGTCCGGTTTCCGTCTCGCGACGCGCGCCGGTATCTCGATCTGCGTCGACGACATGCTGGTACCACCACAAAAAGTCACCCTGATTTCCGCCGCCGAGCAGGAAGTCAAGCAGATCGAGCAGCAGTACGCTTCCGGTCTGGTCACCGCAGGCGAGCGTTACAACAAGGTCGTCGACATCTGGGGCAAGACCTCGGACGAAGTCGGCAAGGCGATGATGGACCAGTTGAAAGTAGAAGATGTCGTGAAGCGCGACGGGACGAAATCAACCCAGGAATCGTTCAACGCGATTTACATGATGGCCGACTCGGGCGCGCGTGGTTCGGCAGCCCAGATTCGCCAGTTGGCTGGTATGCGAGGCCTGATGGCCAAGCCGGATGGTTCGATTATCGAAACGCCGATTACCGCGAACTTCCGCGAAGGTCTGAACGTGTTGCAGTACTTCATTTCGACCCACGGCGCTCGTAAAGGTCTGGCCGATACGGCACTGAAAACGGCGAACTCGGGTTACCTGACCCGCCGTCTGGTCGACGTGACCCAGGATCTGGTTGTGATCGAGGACGATTGCGGTACTACCAACGGCGCGCTGATGAAGGCGATGGTCGAAGGCGGTGAAGTCATCGAGCCGCTGCGCGACCGTATCCTCGGCCGTGTCAACGTGCATGACGTCGTCAATCCTGAAACCCAGGAAACCTTGTACGAAGCCGGCACCCTGCTCGACGAAGACATGGTCGAAGAAATCGAACGCCTGTCGATCGACGAAGTCAAGGTTCGCACGCCACTCACTTGCGACACGCGCTTCGGCCTGTGCGCCAAGTGCTATGGCCGCGACCTGGGCCGCGGCATGCTGGTCAACGCCGGCGAAGCGGTTGGTGTTGTCGCTGCGCAGTCGATTGGTGAGCCGGGTACCCAGCTGACCATGCGTACCTTCCACATTGGTGGTGCGGCATCGCGTGCGGCAGTGGCCTCGTCGGTGGAAGCGAAGTCGAACGGTACCATCCGTTTCACCGCGACCATGCGTTACGTTACCAATGGCAAGGGCGCCCAGATCGTCATTTCCCGTTCCGGCGAAGTGTTGATCACGGACGACCACGGCCGTGAGCGCGAGCGTCATAAAGTGCCGTACGGCGCGACCCTGATCGTCAAGGATGGCATGGTCATCAAGGCCGGTACGGCCCTGGCAACCTGGGATCCGCTGACCCGTCCGATCATTACCGAGTACGCCGGTACCGTCCGCTTCGAGAACGTCGAAGAAGGCGTCACCGTTGCACGCCAGGTTGATGATGTGACCGGTCTGGCTACCCTGGTGGCGATCGATGCGAAGCGTCGCGGTTCCCTGACCAAGACCTTGCGTCCGCAAGTCAAGCTGCTCAACGACGTCAACGAAGAAGTCAAGATTGCCGGTACCGAACACTCGGTGGCGATCGGCTTCCAGGTCGGCGCGCTGATCATGGTCAAAGACGGTCAATCGGTATCGGTCGGCGAAGTGCTGGCACGTATCCCGACCGAATCGCAAAAAACGCGCGACATTACCGGTGGTCTGCCACGGGTTGCCGAGCTGTTCGAAGCGCGTTCGCCGAAAGACGCCGGCATGCTGGCGGAAGTCACGGGTACGGTTGCGTTTGGTAAAGAAACCAAGGGCAAGCAGCGTCTGGAAATCACGGACATGGACGGCAACAAGCACGAGTTCCTGATCACCAAGGACAAGCAAGTGCTGGTTCACGACGGCCAGGTAGTGAACAAGGGCGAGATGATCGTGGACGGCCCGGCCGATCCGCAAGACATCCTGCGTCTGCTGGGTATCGAAGCGCTGGCGCGTTACATCGTTGACGAAGTGCAGGACGTGTACCGTCTGCAAGGCGTGAAGATTAACGACAAGCACATCGAAGTGATCGTGCGCCAGATGCTGCGCCGCGTGCAGATCGTGGAAGCGGGCGATGCGAACTACATCGTCGGCGAACAGGTCGAGCGTTCGGAGCTGCTGGACGAAAACGATCGCGTGATTGCTGCCGGCAAGATCCCTGCGACGTATGAAAACGTACTGCTGGGTATTACCAAGGCATCGTTGTCGACCGATTCGTTCATCTCGGCAGCATCGTTCCAGGAAACCACCCGCGTGCTGACCGAAGCGGCGATCATGGGCAAGCGCGATTCGTTGCGCGGCCTGAAAGAGAACGTCATCGTCGGCCGCCTGATTCCTGGCGGTACCGGTCTGGCCTTCCACCGCGCCAAGAAAGAGAAAGAGGCGTGGGAAGTGGAAGAGCGCAAGGCGCTGCTGGATGCTGAAAAAGCAAACATGGCGACCGAGCTGCAAGCCATGGAAGACAACACGGCGGCACAGCACAGCGACGAAGCGTAATCTAGCTTTAACGCAAGCAAAAACGGCACCGGGGAGCGATCCTCGGTGCCGTTTTTTTATGCGCGTCGCACGTGCCTTCCGGCAAGCCCATTGCGCGACATCAAAGCCGATCCGCATTCAACGCGTTCCGCCCGTGTGCCATTTGACGCGTTTTTTAGAGGCGACCATACTGGTTTGATCGTTTGTCACGAACGTCGAAGCAGGGTGCAAGTGTGCCTGAACATGTTGATCGCTTCGATGTTATCTGGAGAACTAGCATGAAGGCATCAAATCTCACCACATTCAGTGCTGCGGATGCGACGACGCGTTTTGCAGAGTTGCTGGACACAGCCTTGGGGCAGCCAGTCGGCATTACCATGGATGATCGGGTCACCGCTTATCTGGTTTCAAAATCGGCCTACGAGGCCATGCTGGAGAGGCTGGAGAATCTTGAGGACCAGCTGTGGACGTTTCAGGCAGAAGTCGCGCGCAAGGAAGGTTTCGCAGAGCAGGAAGAAGTGGAAGGCCTACTTCGCCGACTTAGGAATAGCGGACATGAAAACGCTAAGGCTAAGTAAGAGTGCGGCGAAGTTTTGGGGAAGCCTGGATGCAAAACAGTACAGGCAAGTTGGCAAGGCCATCACAACGCTTCTTGAAAATTCTCGTCCGCAAGACAGTCAGTGTCTTAAGGTGTCCAGACACGCCGAACGACGCGTTGATGCCGGCGAGTACAGAATTATTTATGTAGACAGTGATGAAGAGATAGAGGTACTCGTCATCGGAAAGCGTAATGATGATGAGGTCTACAAGCGGTTGCGGCAAAAGTAGAGCAGGTTTGAGGCGTCATGCAAACTACAAACCGCATCCACCCTGGCAATAGCGCAGGTAACGCCTCCTGAATCAGAAATGCATTGGTTGGTGTTGGAGTCGCAGCAGGGTTGCCGACAAGCTATTGTATGGATGCTGACAGTGGACCGAGGGGCATGGTGCACATGGCCAAACTAGTCCTGGCATCGCTGGCGCTTACCTCGTCACAGCTGGGACTTGAACTTGGCTAAGCCACCCCATAAGCTCGCCACGCTTCCCCAGCTGCCAGACACCCGCGCCGGCGCCGGCCTCGACCCACCCAGCGCATCTTCGACTGCTTGCAGCCCCAGCTCCTCCGCGATCCGGCAGGCTTGCATGCCTGCGCTCAGGCGTTCATCCTTGCGTGCGAAATCGCTGAAGCGCAGGCGGTCGTGCTTGCCGAAATAGGCAAACCGGATCACCGGACGCCTGGCTACCCAGGCAATCAGCGGCCAGTCGAAGCCGGCGAAGGCTTTCTCCACGCCCGGTACGACGATATGCTCCTGCTCCCAATCGATAAGCGCGTGAAACAGCGCTTCGCGTTGATGGCGGGAATACACGGTCCCGGCCGCGCAGGAAGCATGGCATGCGACCAGCAAATCGGCAAAGCGGTCACCGATCACCGACCGAATGAAGGCGCTGCCGCCATACTGTCCGGTGTAGTAGAAAATAGCGTACGACTCGGCGCAGACTTGGCGGTTGATACTGCGAAAATGGTCCAGAAATGCGGCAACCGCGGCAAGCTTCTGCGCGCGCGCGCCCGGCACGCACAGCCACGGTAGCGAGGCGATGCGCGCCCCCAGGGTTCCCATCTTGAAATAGCCCGACGCCCACAAAGTGCCGTGCGCGGCGATCAAGGCGAACGTCAGCCGCTTGCCGGAGTCCTGGTAGACGCGCCGATACAAGCTCACGCGGCGCTGCAAATCGTGCGCCTCGCCTGCCAAGGCATAGCCTTCGGTCCTGAAATGCTCATATGCCGCTGCCGTCATCGTATCCTCGCCTGCTGAAAAATTTTCCGTACTCATCTATACGCAAGCTCTGTGCCACTTCCGCGACTTTTCCAAGTGACTGATTTTTAAAGGATTGATGGCCGTGGCCGCGCCACGCCTGTCAAGCGCGTGTACAGCCAACGCCGTCTTGCTATCAACGCCGCGTACATCTGATGGGCCGTCGATGTTGGCCTTGACGCTTTCCCAGGTTTAATTGACACTTTAAAAATATTTCAAATCCGGCCGATGTGATTCATCAGGCCGGTTCAACCTCGACACGGAGTCCGCATGAAAGCAAGCCACGCGATCGCCATCCTGCTTGGCTTGGCAACCAGCGCCGCGAACGCAATCGACGTCGAGTACGGCGACTGGGCCGTCGCCTGCGACAACACGCGGCGCTGCGAAGCCGTCGGCTTTCAGCGCGACAGCGCCGGCGAGGAGCCGGTCGCCCTGCATCTGGTGCGCGAGGCCGGCCCGGAACAGCCGGCCTCGCTCACCTTGATGCTCGACACCGGCAGGGGTAATGTTCCGGATAAAGTCAGTATCACGGTCGGCCAGGTGGTCCTGCACGACGTGGTTCCTGAACAGGAGATCGACGAGGACAAAGCCGCCCGCTTGATCCCTGCCTTGCTCAAGGGCGAGCGCGCCGAGATCCGGGCCGGCGCGCGCCACTGGGCCGTGTCGCTCAACGGCGCCAGTGCTGCCTTGCTCAAGATCGATGACGTGCAGGGAAGGGTAGGCACGCCGGGCGCCCTGGTGCGCAAAGGTACCAAAAGCGAATCGTCAGTGCTGCCTGCGCTCCCCGTTCCCGTGCTGCGCGCGGCGCGGCTGGATCGGGCCGGCCCCACCGACCAGCGCTTGCTCGCGGCAATCCTCAAGTCGATCGGCAAGCGCGATTGCAGTCGCGACGAGCAGGACCCTGACAGCATGGTACGCAGCCTGGACCGGCCGTCGGGCGGCAAAGTGCTGGTCATGATCCAGTGCGGGCACGGCAGCTATCAATCCGCGTCCGACGTCTGGATCGCCAACGCCAAACCGCCCTATGCGCCCGTGCCGGCGGTCTTGCCGCGCCTCGCGGACAACCATGACAACAGCGTTGCCAACGGCGGGTTCGACGATGGTGTATTGAGCTCGTACGATAAGTTGCAGGCCACGGCCGAGTGCGGCACGTCGACCAAATGGCTGTGGACGGCGCAGGGCTTCAAGCTGCTCGATGCGACGCGCGCCACGATGTGCCGCGGCTTCCCCGAGGGAATTTCCTTGCGCACCTGGACCGCCGCTCTGGCGCCGAAATAGGGCATGATTGCCGACAGGCGGAAACGCCCGCCTTACCAACCTACGATGACAAAGGAGTCCATATGAAACGTGTTACCGGCATTGGCGGCATATTCTTCAAATCCCCGGACCCGCAGCGGCTGGCCGAATGGTATCGGGTCCATCTTGGTTTCGCGGTCGAGGAATGGGGCGGCGTCGCCTTCCAATGGGCGGGGCCGGGCAATCCGGCCGGAACGGGCACCACGGTGTGGAGTCCGTTCCAGCAAGACACGAAGCACTTTGCGCCGAGTTCCGCGTCCTTCATGATCAACTATCGGGTCGACGACTTGCACGCCCTGCTGGCCGCGCTGCGCGCCGAAGGCTGCGCGGTGGAAGACAAGGTCGACGAGTCGGAGCAAGGCAAGTTTGGATGGGTGATCGACCCTGACGGCAACAAGCTCGAATTATGGCAAGCGCCGGATGGCAAATAAGCTTCAGCCCGGTGGCTTGATGACCATCGCCGGCAGCGCCGCCGTCGACCCGGCGTCGCTTGCACGCCAAACACCTTACTGAATGCTTGCTATGCCTGCTTATGCCCGCTTCGCTCACTATCTCTTGATCGCCGTCTTTGCGTATGCGGCCGTGCGCTCGGTACAGCGTTATCTTGGTGACGCGTCGCGTTTTTACGTGGAACTGATGCTCTTGCTATTTCTCTGCGGCGGCATTGTCGGAATGTACCGCCGCGTCGCCTGGGGACGGCTTTTTGCCTCCTGTTTCAGCGTAGCGATTGCCTTCGCCAGCCCGCTCGCGCTCACCGTGTTCGATGGCCCGGTGCCGCAGGGGTCGGTCCTGCACACGATGCTGAACATGTCGACCGTGCTGGCCTGGTTTTACATCGTGATCACGGCGACGCTCGTCCTCATGCCCGCATTGCTGATCGGCATACGGCGCGACTGGTTCCGCTACGCATGGTGGTAGGCCATGGCCACATCCACTCATCCATATCTTCAAAAAAGTTCACCATGTCCATGCCAGAAAAACTGATCTTCCTTCCCGGCGCCGGGGGCGATCCGGCCTTCTGGCAGCCCGTGTCCGACGCGCTGGTGCATCCGGCATCGCGCTGCCTGCTTGGCTGGCCCGGCTTTGGCGTGGTGCCAGCCGATCCCCGCATCGATGGCATGGATGGCCTGGTCGCCCTGGTGCTGGACCAGATCGACCGGCCCTGCGCATTGATCGCGCAGTCGATGGGCGGCGTCGTTGCCATCCAGGCTGCGCTGCGGCGGCCGGACCTGGTCACCCATCTGGTGCTGGCCGTCACGTCGGGGGGCGTCGATATGACCGACCTGCATGCCGAGGATTGGCGCGGCGCTTTCCTGGCAGCCAACCCGGCTGTGCCGCGCTGGCTGACCGATTATCGGGCTGACCTCAGCGCCGCCATCAAAACCCTCCGCATGCCCACCTTGCTGCTGTGGGGCGACGCCGATCCGATCAGTCCGGTCGCGGTCGGTACCAGGCTAAATGGCTTGCTTCCTGATAGCCACCTGCACGTCATCGCCGGTGGCGGCCACGATCTGGCCAACCGGATGGCCGCCACCATTGCACCACTGATCGACGCGCATCTTGCCTTCGCCGCCTGATTCACCTCATGCGTAACTATTTCTTTTTGGCCAGCTTCTTTTTCCTCTTGCTCAGCAGTTTGCCCGCGTGGGCCGCGCACATCACCGTGTTCAAGGCGAAACGCATCCTGGAATACAAGGCTGACGGCGTGATCCGCCGCTTCAAGATCGGCCTGGGCGCCTCTCCAACCAGCCGCAAGCTGCGCCAGGGCGACCGCAAAACGCCCGAGGGAAATTACCTCATCACGCATAAAAATCCGCAGAGCCAGTTTTATCTGTCGCTCGGCATCAGCTACCCCAATCTCGATGATGCCGTCGTGGCCGCCAAGTCGGGCATCATCACGCCACGGCAGCACGCGGCCATTGCGGACGCCATCAAACAAGGAGGCGCGCCGTCCCAGCACACGCCCATGGGCGGCGATATTTTCATCCATGGAAAAGGCGCGGGCAGCGACTGGACTTGGGGCTGCATCGCCCTCGACGATCAACCGATGCGCGTGCTGTACGACCTCGTCCGCCCGGGCGACAAGATCAGCATTCGACCATAAGCCGCGGCTCAGCCCTGTTTCAGCTGGTCGATGAACCAGCGGCCGGCGCGGCCCGGCGGATTGTCCGCCAGGTGGATCGCATGCATGGAAAACCCCGGCCCGGCCGTCGCGAAGATGTCAATCTGGATCGGCACCAGCGCGCCGCTGCGAATGTCCGCCTCGACCATGTGCAGCGGCATGTGCCCCCACCCCAGTCCGGCGCGCAGGAAGGCATGCTTCGCGCCCAGGTCCGCCAGGCGCCACACGCGCGCCGAGACCACCCCGAAATTGCGCCCTGCGGTGAGCGATGAGCGGTCCGTCAACACCAGCTGGATATGCTCGGCCGCGGCGGAACGCGGCACCATGCTTTGCAGCGCCGCCAGCGGATGCGTTGGCGCGACCACCGTCACCGCCGCCACGCTCAACAAAAACTCGGACGCGCAGCCGGCCGGAATTTCCGGCAGCGAGCCGATCACCGCGACCCGGCAATTCCCGTCCAGCAAAGGCTGCAGTACCGCACCCAGCGCTTCAACGTACAGACGTAACGGCGTCGAGGGAAACGCCGCGTGAAACGCTTGCACGGCTGCGGTCAGATTGGCAATCGGATACATCACATCCACCGCCACTGCCAGCTCGGGTTCCAGTCCCTCGGCCAGGCTGCGCGCCTTGGCCTTGAATTCATCCATGCCGTGCGCGGCCGTGCGCGCCAGCTCCAGCATCGCCCGGCCAGCCTCGGTCAGCCGGGGATAGCGGCCGGTCCGCTCGAACAGCGCAAACCCCACCTGCAACTCCAGGTTCGCCAGGGTCGTGCTCACCACCGACTGCGCACGGCGCAGCTTGCGGCCCGCCGCCGAGAAACTCCCTTCATCGGCGGCGGCAATAAAAGTCCGCAACTGGTCCATCGACATCCCGTCAAGCATATATCTATTCCTTGGATACTATCGATCTGATTATATAGGCTTCTAAGATGCTTCGAGCAGGCATAAGATTCACTTCATGTACTAACAACCGAGAAGAATGGAGTAGGTCATGAACATGAATCAAGCGCAACTCAAGCAAACCGCGGCAGCCCAGCGTCAGGTGACGCTGCGTTCCGCAGGCCACACCCGTGGCGGCATCAACCGCCTGGTCAGCCCCGGCGACATCGGCCAGTTGATCAAACCGTTCGTCTTCCTCGACCTGTTCAAGCTGGGCGCGAACGGCAGCAACATGGGCATGCACCCGCATTCGGGCATCGCCACCGTCACCGTGGTGCTCGACGGCGCCGTCGAATACAAGGAAACGACCGGCCATCAAGGCATCCTGCCGGCCGGCGGCGTGGAGTGGATGAGCGCCGGCGGCGGCGTCTGGCACGACGGCGGCGCGGTCCCCGGCCAGCAGGTCGAAGGCTTCCAGCTCTGGCTTGCCCTGCCGGAAGAAGATGAAAACGGCCCCGCGCAAAGCCAGTATCTGGCGCCGCAGGAAGTGCAGAGCCATGGTCCGGCGCGCGTCATCATCGGCAATTATGGCAATGCCAGCAGCGCCATTCGTCCGCGCGCATCGATCAACTATCTGCATGTGACCTTGGCCGATGGCGAACGATGGACCTACACGCCACCGGCCGGCCATGACGTTGCCTGGGTGTCGGTGGCCAGCGGTGCCGTGCAAACGGCGGGTACGGTGGTCAAGCGCGAAGTGGCCGTGTTTGAAGAAGGCGAGGGCGCGATCGATGTCGTGGCCCAGGGTGCAACGCAGTTTGTGCTCGGCTCGGCCCCCAAGCATCCGCACGACCTGGTGACGGGTTACTACTCGGTGCACACCAGCGCGGCGGCGCTGGCGAAGGGCGAAAAGGAAATCGAGCGCATCGGCACCCAGCTGCGCGCGGCGAAATTGATGTAAGCGACCACCATATTCATCATCTGAATTGAAGGGAAATACCATGAACACCACGACTCACAACACTTCCGTTATCCCCGTCATCGGCCGCGTGCTGCTGGCTGCGATCTTCATCTTCAGCGGGATCGGTAAAATCATGGCGCCGGGGGCCACCATCGGCTACATGGAGGCCATGGGCATGCCGCTGGCTTCGGTCGGCCTGGTGATCGCCATTGCGGTCGAACTGGTCGGTGGCCTGATGCTCGCCGTCGGCTTCAAAACACGGCTGGTGGCACTCGGGCTGGCGCTGTTTTCGATCGTGACCGGCCTGGTGTTCCACCATGCGATCGGCGACCAGAACCAGCTGATTCACCTGCTGAAAAACCTGGCCATGGCTGGAGGCTTGCTGCAAGTGGTCGCCTTTGGCGCCGGTGCGTACAGCCTGGAGTCGGCAGCCGCTGGCACGACTAGTCGCCAGCTTGCCTAATCGCTGTTTTGGCCGAAAGGAGCGTCGAGTTCGGCGCTCCGTTAAAATCCTGTAAGGCCAGGCTTAGCCGGGCAGTTGCCATCCAAGCTGACAGAAACGGATCACCTCATGCTGCTGGAAGACCTCGATACGCACTGCCCGGTTCACGGCGATCCGCTCAATGATGGGGTGGTCATAATTTCGTACGGATTGTTCCGCTATAGCGAAGCGTTCAACAAGGCCCACCGGAACCTGTTTCCTAAGTCGAAATTAATGGTGCGGGGCGGGTGCGGGGTAAACGACGAAATCATTTACCGCGTGCGCTACTGCAATGCATGCCGCAAAGCCCATCTGTTGTGGGGGGCGGAAAATAAGTCACATGATGGCTTGCCGCATCGGGCGGACGAATTCGAGCGCATCCTTCATCTGCGCTTTGGCATGGAAATCTTGGTCACCGAGGTACCGCCAGAAGTGCATGACATGATGCGTGCACATAAACTGGTGGACGCGATAAAACTTCTTCAGCGCGCTAACCCGGGTGTGGAGATACCCGAGCTGCGCGCACACATGCGTTACCTCAGCCGCGGCGCGGAACTTGAGCAGGCGATTTTGGCGATGCGTACAGCCGGCCCGCACCTGGCATATGCGCAGATCGGCACGATGACTGAGCGGGACTGCAAAGACGCGCTGAACAACCGTCTCATCGACAACTGACCGATTCCTCACAGTCTCCGATGAAGGGGCGCGCGATGTGGTCCGCAGCGCGCAGGGCCAGCAATGCCTGAACGCCGCTGCAGACGCTGCCACGCAGCGTCGATCCGACTTGCCACGCGCGCTTCCTGGCAGGCCTTTGTTACGGGCAGTTTAAAGGATCACTGGTTTGCCGCAGCCTGGCCGGAAATCGGAGTAAGATTGCCGTTCTTATCAACCTAGCAAACCGGAGTACACCATGAGTTTCGACAATTTTCTGACTCGACTGAAAACCAAAGCCGGTGAAATCAAAACGGACGTCCTGAAATTCAAGAACAAGGATTTCATGAACGCGGCCATGGCCGGTTCGGCGCTGATCGCCATGGCGGACGGTAATATCTCGTCGGAAGAGAAGCAAAAAATGGTCAAGTTCATCGAGACCCACGACGCGTTGTCGGTGTTCACCACCAGCGATGTGATCAAGGCTTTCCAGGACCATGTAGGCCAGCTCGAATTCGACAAGGATATCGGTGAATCGAAAGCCTATCAGGCACTGGGCAAGATGAAATCGAACGTCGAGGCGGCGCGCCTGCTGGTGCGCATGGTGATCGCCATCGCTGCGGCCGACGGCAATTTCGACGCCACCGAAAAGGTCGTGGCGGTCAAGATTTGCAAGGAACTGGGCCTGAGCCCGGCCGAATTCGAACTGCAATAAGAAGATGGGGTAGGCTGCAAGCCCACCCCATGCTGTTTATTTGCCTGACAGGCGGACCTTGCCGAAGGCGTCGCCGGCTTTCCAGGCCGGCATCGCCGCTGCGTTCGCCACGCGCAAACCCAGGTTCAAGGTGAACTGCGCCTGCTGCACCATGCCCGACAAGTCCCAGGCCGGATCGTACTCGTCGCTCACCTGATGGTAGCGTGCCTGGTACGCATCTTCCTTGGCCTTGCTCCCTGCGGGATCCTTCACGTAATCCTTGCCGCCTTCGATCGAAAAGGCTGGAATGCCGGCTTTCGCGAAGCTGAAATGGTCGCTGCGGAAGTAGCCGCCCGCCAGGTCCGGCTCCGGCTTGCGCACCGCCAGATGCATCGCTTTCGCGGTCGCTTCCGCCATCGCGCCCAGTTCCGTGCGTTCGCTGCCCTGGGTGCTGATATCCTTGGCCGCGCCGACGAAATTGAGGCTGTCCAGGTTCAGGTTGGCCGCGGTTTTATTCGCGGGCCACAGCGGGCTGCTGGCGTACGCCGCGCTGCCCAGCAGGCCCTGTTCTTCGGCCGCCACCCACAGGAACATCTGGCTGCGTTTGGCCGGCGTGCGCGCCGCTTCCTGCGCCATCGCCAGCAGGCCGGCGCTGCCGGAGGCATTGTCGACCGCGCCGTTGTAGATGGTATCGGCGCCGTCGCCTTGCTTGCCCAGGTGATCCCAGTGGGCGCTGTAGATCACCACTTCGTCCTTGAGCTTCGGATCGGTGCCCGGCACCACGCCGGCCACGTTGAACTGTTCGACCATGCGCACGGCCGCCTTCATCTCGCCTTTGACCTTCGCTTTCAGGGCCACCGGCTTGAAGTCCTTGGTCTCGGCGGCGCCGCGCAGCGAATCCAGGTCTTCGCCGGCTGCGCTGAACAGGGTGCGCGCGGCCGCTTCCGTCATCCAGCCCTGCATATTCGCGCCCAGTTTGCCCTGCGCCAGCTGGAAGCGTTCGCTCAGCCAGCTGTTCTGCACCACGCTCCAGCCATACGAGGCCGAGGCATCGGTGTGAATCAGCAGCACGCCGGCGGCGCCGTGGCGCGCGGCTTCTTCGAATTTGTAGGTCCAGCGGCCGTAGTAGGTCAGGCCCTTGCCGTTGAAGCGGTTCGGCTCCGCCGCCGTCGGCGCCGGGTCGTTGACCATCATGACCAGCACTTTGTCCTTGACGTCCATGCCCTTGTAGTCGTCCCAGCCTTCTTCCGGCGCGGTGATGCCGTAGCCGACGAAGACCAGTTCCGCATCCATCGCGTGCACGGGCTTGGCGTCGCCCGGTGCCCACACCCAGTCCTTGCCGAAGGTGAGCGCCTGCGCCTTGCCGCCCGCTTCCAGCGCCACGCTGCTGCTGTCCGGCGTGGCCTTCACACCAGCGATCTTGACCGACTGGCGGAAGCTGCCGCCGTTGCCCGGTTTGAGGCCGGCGGCCAGCGCCTGCGATTCAAGGTAGGCCACGGTCAGGTCGCCGCCGCGCTGGCCGGTGCCGCGTCCTTCGAGCACATCGCTCGACAGGAACGACAGGTGGGCGCGCAGCGGCGCTTCCTTGACGATGGGGACGGAGGCGGCGCCGGCGGCGTACGCGGGGAAAGCTGCGGCCAGGCTGGTAGCCAGGGCCGTGCTGACGAGGGCGGAAAGCATCTTTTGCATGGGTTCCTAGTGCGGTGGAGGGTGGTAAATACGGCGCCCACGGGGGGCGGAGCGAAACATTGTATGCCATTCCGCCACGCCGTTTGCAAAGGAAATTGTACGGTTCTAACGCAGCACCAGCATGTCCGTGGAAAGCGTGCGGCCGCCGCGCGTCGTGTGCGTACGCTCGCCTGGGATGGCGTCGGCCGGCAAGCCCGGGATCGACTCCTGGATATGAATGCGCGCGCTGGCGCCGCCTTCCAGCTCCAGCGCGACGTGCAGGCGCCGCTCGCCCATGCCGTACAGGGTCAAGGTCCAGTTGCCGGCGCGTTGCGTCGCCAGCGCACAGCCGTCGAGGCGCGCGGCCAGCACCCGCGCGCCATCGACCCGCAGTTCGATGGTCGGCGCGGCGTTTTTCGACGTCAGCGCAAACGCCACCTGGCGCCTGGCTGGCGTGTTGTCGTCCTTGAGCATGGCGATGTGCGGAAAGGCGATGCCGGTGCGCGGCGCCGCCGTCGACGCACGCGCGCCGGTGGTGTCGAGCCAGTACGATTTCCAGGTGGTGGCGTCGGCCAGGTAGGTGATGGCCTCCGGTGGCGCCGGCAACGCCGCTGGCGGCGCCCATGCTGCTGCCGCCAGCGGCAGCAGGAGCGCGATGGCCGGCAAGGTGCCACCGGCCAGGATGGCAGCGCGTGCATGGCGCGACAGCGCCGCCGCCAGCGGCAGATGCAGCGCACCGGCGGCCAGCAGCCCGCCGATCAGCGGCCACGCCAGCAGGTAGGTGGCGCCCGGCTTTGCCGCGCTCAGGATGATCAGCGCCACCAGGGTGCCGGCCATGGCGCCGCTCAGTGCGAGCGGGCCGATGCGCTGCACGCCATGCCGCAAGGTGGCCCAGCACACCAGCAGGCATAGCGCGCCAGCGACCCGCGTGATGTACCAGACGAAGCGTTGCGGGTAGTGCAGCGCGCCGGCCAGCGGCACGCTGAAGTACACGCGGTCCGGCGCGGCGATGGTATCGAGCGCTCGTTCGCCGAATGCGCGCGCCAGCGCCACGATCGTGTCGCCGCAGTGCTGCATGGCGGCGCTGTCCGCCGCACCGGCAAAGCGCATGCCGGCCAGGCCGAGCGTGCGTAGCGGTGATGCATCGGCCGCGCCGGCCGCCCCGCGCGAGGAGCCGGCCGGCGCCGCGTCCAGGCGCGCCCATGCCGCCACGGTGGCGCCATTGCCGCCGTGGGTGCCCTGCAGGGTCATTGGTCCGGGTCCCGGCGCGCCTTCGAAACGCAGTACCAGGCCGACCTTGCGGGCCCACGGATGCTGCTCCACAAAGGCGCGCGCGCCCAGCGAGCCGGCGTGCTCGCCATCGGCGATGAGCACGATCAGGTCATTGCGCAGGGGTGGGCCCTGGCGCAGGGCGCGCAGCGATTCGAGCAGGGCCGCCACGGCGCCGGCGGCGTCGGGCGCATCGGGCACGCTGTCGTAGTGCGAGGCCAGCATCAGCGGCAGGCGGCCCAACGGCGCGCTGGCACGGATGCGCAGCACGATGTTGTGCACCACCGCGACCGTGAGCCGGACATTGCCGGCGCCATCGCGCTCGCTACCGCTGACGGTTGCCGTCTGCACCTGCGGGTCGAGGCCGAGCGCGCGCAGCTTTTCCAGCAGGTAGTCGCGGGCGCGCACATTGGCGTCGCTGGCGATGGGGCGCGGCGTCTGCGCCAGGAAGGCGGCATGCGCCAGCGCCCGGGTGGCCGAAAACGCCGCCGGACCGGCATCGGGCGGCGCCGCCGGCAGCGCGGCGGGGCGCAGCGCGAGCCAGCCCAGCACCGCCGCCATCAGCAGCGCGGCGGCCAGTGCCGCGACGCCGGCCGGCACGGTGGTCAATTTGTTCATGCGCATGGCAGGCGGGGGCCGGTGAAGCCCTCCGGCCGCGTCGCTCAGTCGAGTGTCCAGACGTAGGCGATCCGCGCCCATCCCGGCTCGGCCACGCCGTTGGTCGTGGCCGGCTTGAACTTGCACATGCTCAGGGCCGCGACGGCTGCCTTGTCGAGGTCAGACGATCCGCTCGATTTATCGACGCGGGCGTCGCTCACCTTGCCATCCACGCCGACCAGCAGCGCGAGATTGACGGTGCCGGTGTCGCCATTGCGGGCGGCGCGCGCCGGATATTCCGGCTTGACGCAGGCGGAAGCGTCGGCCAGCACGGCGGTCCGGGTCTGTTTGGCCGGCTGCACCACGGCTGGCGGGATGACCTGCTCGACCTTGCGCCCCGTGTCGATCACGGCCGGCGGCGGCACCACCTTGTCGATGACGGTGCCGGTGGGGGCCACCTCCGGTGGCGGCGGCAAGATATCGATCACTGGCTTGGGAATCAGGAGCGGCGGCACCACTGGGTCGGTCTTGAATTGCTCCGGCTCCGGCGGCGGCTCAAGCGGTTTTTCGCGCACGGGTGTCACTTCGATCGGCGCCGCTTCGGGGACGGTGACCGGCGCCACCCGGTTCATATTGTGGATGAGCGCCACGCCAACGGCGATGTGCAGTGCGGTGACGATGGCCATTTTGGTGAATTTGTTGCCGCTGCCAATGTGCTGTTGAGAGAAATGCATGGTGTGCTCCGTATTGTTGTGTTCACGAAATGGGTCCCCAGGGTGGAAGTTGTGCCTCACTGCCAGTCCATGGATCAAATATATGCTATGTCATAGCAATTGAAAAGGGTTTTCATAGTAATTTTATTGCCGCGATTGCTTCCGTCCGGGTGAGTTTGCTGGCAAATCTTGCCCGCGGGGCCATGGCTCGCGTCAGGGGCGGATGTGTGAAATAATCTGGTAGGCGCGGCGTGCCTGCGGTCGGGTCGCACATATTGATGCGATTCAATGGCAAGGCGGGGTAAGCAAACGCAGCCTTTACCCGTGGAGAATGAAAGTGCAGATTGAGCAAAAATCGATTCGGGTCTTGCTGGCGGACGACCATCCGATTGTGATGACCGGTTTCGCCATGTCGCTGGCCGGTGTCGGCATGGATGTGGTGGGGCAGGCCAAGACGCCCGATGAAGCCGAAGAGATGTATGCCGCCCTCGATCCGGACGTGCTGGTGCTCGATATCCGCTTCGGTACCGAGCTGACCGGGCTGGACGCGGCCAAGAGCATCCTGCAAAAATTTCCGGCGGCGCGCATCGTGTTCCTCAGCCAGTTCGACCAGGATAGCCTGATCAAGGAAACCTACCGTCTGGGGGCGCGCGCCTTCGTCACCAAGGATTGCGACCCGGCCGACCTGGCCACGGCGGTGCGCCATGCGCATGAGGGCAAGCTGTATTTCCTGCCGCAGATCGCCGAGCGCCTGGCCAATCTGTCGGTGCGCGGCGACGCCTCGCCACAGTCGCAGCTCGACCAGCGCGGGCTGGAGATCTTCAAGCTGATGGCCGAAGGATTGACCAATGCCGAAATCGCCGAGAAGCTCAATCTGTCGACCAAGACGATCAGCAATATCAGCCAGTCGGTCAAGGAAAAGCTGGGCGTGCACCGGCAGGCCTATATCACCAAGCTGGCCGTCAAGTACGGCTTGATCGAGCCATAGTGGGAGTTCGCGTGTTCGCAGGCTTGAGGAGATGGGTCGCGAATGCGCGGTGTCGCCCGACCGTCGCCGGTGCGACGGCGGCATTCGCGGCGCACGATGGCCGCAGTACCTTCGTTCCCGCGACGGCGGGAACCCAAGTACTTCGCCAAGTCGTTGGCTGCGCTACGAACTTGGGTTCCCGCCGAGTGCCGCCTTGGCGCGGGAACGACGACGGCGGTGGCGGCGGTGGTGGAGTACTGCCGGCCATCGCCCTTGCCATCGGCCTCGCCCTGTCCACCAGCGCCGGCGCCGCCGGCGTCATCAATCCGACCGCGTCCACCGACCCCACCGGTTTCCGCTTCCAGATCGTCACCGCCGACGATTCCGGCGTCACCCGCCGTATCGCCGACGACTTGTACAAGCAGCTGGTCCCCATCTTCGGCGGCTTTCGCACCGAACTGGCCCAGCACCGGCGCATGGTGTACGTCGCCATCGGCCCGGTCGCGCTGCGCAACGTGGCCGCGCGCAAGTGCGACTGCGTCGTCATCGCCGCCTTCACCTCCAGCCAGGTGTGGCGCTCCGTCACCGAAGCCCTGCAGCCGGCGCGCGTGCTTTCCATGACGGCCATCTACGCCGAGCCGGCCCCGGTCGACCAGCTGCGCCTGATCGAACTGCTCTACAAGCGCCCGGTGCGCGTGGCGGCCATCGTCAGCAGTAATACAGGCTTTCTCAAACCGACCTTGCAAGGCATCGCCGAGATCGAACATTACGACCCCAGTGAGGATATCAACGTGGTCCTGAACCGCATCGGCAAAACCGAGGTCCTGCTGGCCATGCCCGACCGCAGCGTCTACAACACCGAAAACGTGCGCAACATCCTGCTCTCGACCTACCGCCACAATCAGGCGGTGATCGGCTTTTCGGCCGACATGGTGATGGCCGGCGCACTGGCCACCACCTATTCCACCATCGAGCAGATCAACGCCCAGGTGGCTGACGTGGCCAACGAATTCGTGGCCACGGGCGAGCTGGCCCCGCCCCAGTTCCCGCGCTATTTCAGCACCGTCATCAACGAAGGCGTGGCGCGCTCGCTCGACGTGGCGGTCGACGACGCCGCCCGCCATTTCAGCCGCCGCGCACCGGTGAGGCGCCAATGAAGCTGCGATTCTGGCAAAGCTGGAGCATCGGCACGCGCATGGCCTTCATCACCATGCTGCCGGTGGTGTTCCTGTTCTCGTCCTTCGTCGGCTATTCCTGGTACTCGCACCGGGTCCAGGTGGCCCTCGAGCTGGAGGAGCGCGGCCGCATCCTGGCCAAGGCGCTGGCCGAAACGAGCGAATACAACGTCATCTCGGGCAACCTGTCCGACCTGCGCCTGACCATCAATGGCCTGGTCCAGTCGGACAAGAGCATCCACCGCATCGAAGTGGTGGACGCCAACCAGAAGGGGGCCATCAGCGTCGTCTCGCAGAACTCCGCCGTCGGCGAAGACCGGTTTTACGAAGCGCCGATCAAGAAGCAGATGATCTGGATTAACCTGTTTTCGGACAATGGCGTGCCGCACGTCTCCGGTTCGAGCGACACCAAGCCGACCACCGTGCCGACCGAGGTGGTGGGCTACGTGCGGGTGACCATGTCGCCCACCAACATGCTGCACAAGCAGGCGGGCCGCTTCCAGGTGGAGCTGGCGATGGCCGCGCTGGCGCTGGTGGTCAGTGGCGCGCTGGCCTACGTGCTGGCGCGCAGCCTGACCATTCCGCTCAAGTCCTCGATCGGCGCGCTGCGCGAAATCCGCGGCGGGAACTACCAGGTGGCGCTGCCCGTCACCACCGGCGGCGAGGTCGGCGAGCTGCAGGAATCGATCACCGAAATGTCGGTGGCGCTGGGCCGCTCGCGCCAGGATCTGGAAAACAAGGTCGCCGAACGCACCAAGGACCTGGTCGAATCGCGCAACGAAGCGCTCAAGGCCGATGCCGAGAAGCGCAAGCTGATCCAGAAGGTGAACTCGATCGTCGAGGACGAGCGCAAGAGCATCGCCATCGAGATCCACGACGAACTCAATGCCTCGCTGATCGCCGCGCGCCTGGAATCGCAAAGCATCCTGCACCTGGCCGGCAAGGTGGAGCAGGGCCCGACGATCGACGAGATCAAGCAGAAGTCGCAAGCGATCACCAAGCTCACCTTGGACCTGTACGCCAGCGGACGGCGCCTGGTGCGGCGCCTGCGTCCCGAGGTGCTCGACATGCTCGGCCTGCACGGCGCGGTGGAAGAAATGATCCGCCACTACGACGCCAGCCATCCCGAATGCCACTTCCAGTTCCATTCCGACGGCGATTTTTCGGGCCTGGGGAGCGAACTGGCCATTTCCGCCTACCGCATCGTGCAGGAAGCGCTGTCGAATGTGCTCAAGCACGCCGGCGCCACGCATGCGCAGGTGGCGATGACCTTGTCCGAACAGGACGACACCTTGCATATCGAAATCGCCGACGATGGCGCCGGCTTCAGCACCGCCAGCGCCTCGTCCGGCATCGGCATCATCGGCATGCGCGAAAGGGTGTACGCGCTGGGCGGCACCATCGACTTCAGCTCCGAACCCGACAAAGGTACCGTGATCGGCATCGCCCTGCCGATCGCGCAAGCGGCCTGAGTGCCGTATCGTCATCCCACTGTCTTAACCTTCATCGCACAACACATAATGTCGAACGAATTGAAAACGCCCTACGAACTGGGTAACAAGAATCAGACCACGACCTGGGCTGACTGCATCGCATGGTACGAAGAGTTGGCGCGCCGCTTTCCCGGCGTGCTCCACTTCAAGGTGGTCGGCACTTCCGATTGCGGCCTCCCGATCCACGCCGGCGTGGTGACCGCCGACGGCGTGTTCGAGCGCCAGCGCCTGAAGGACGAAGGGCGCCCGGTCTTCTTCAACAATAACGGCATCCATCCGGGCGAGCCGGAAGGCGTGGACGCCTGCATGGCGCTGGTGCGCGACTTCTGCACCGAACCGGCGCGCCTGGCCGCGCTGGGCAGAACCGTATTCCTGTTCGTCCCGCTGTACAACGTCGACGGCAGCATCAACCGCGCCAACACCTCGCGCGTGAACCAGGATGGTCCCGAGCAGTTCGGCTTTCGCGGCAACAGCCGCCATCTCGACCTGAACCGCGATTTCGTCAAGTGCGACAGCCTGACCGCGCAGGTGTTCAACAAGCTGTTCGCCGCCTGGGACCCGGACGTGATGGTCGACACCCACACCTCCAACGGCGCCGACTACCCGTACACGATGACCCTGATTCACACCCAGACCGACAAGCTTGGCGGCGCGCTTGGCCAATTTTTGCAGGGCACCATGCTGCCGCATATGTTCGCCGAGATGGAGCGGCGCGGCTGGCCGACCTGCCCGTACGTCAATCCGGTCAAGGACAGCCCGGACCACGGCATTGCCGAATTCCTGGAGACGCCGCGCTTTTCGACCGGTTTCGCGGCGCTGCACCACACCATCGGCTTCATGCCCGAGACGCACATGCTCAAGCCCTACGCCGACCGCTACGATGCGATGCGCGCGCTGGTCGAAACGGCGCTCGACTTCACGGTCGCGCAGGCGGCCACCATCGCCGCGCTGCGCCGCGCCGCGCGCGACGAGGGCAAGGTGCGGCGCGAGTGGCCGGTGCACTGGTCAGTGGACGTGGACAATCCGTCCACCTTCCCGTTCCACGGCTACGCGGCCAAATACATGCCCAGCGTGATCGGCAACTACACGCGCCTGTCGTACGACCGCAGCGAGCCGTGGGAGCGCGACATCGCCTACTTCAACAGCTTCCCGGCCGACATCGTGGTGGCGACGCCGCGCGCCTACGTGGTGCCGCAAGCCTGGCGCGAAGTCGTCGAGCGGCTGCAGTGGAACGGCGTGGCGATGCAGCGCATCGAGGCCGACCGCATCCAAGAGGTGCGCTGCTACCGCATCGCGTCGGTCGAGTCGCGCGCGAATGCCTACGAAGGCCATATGTTCCATGACGACGTGCGGCTGGAGCAGTTTACCCAGGCCGTGACCCTGCGCGCCGGTGACTGGTGGATTGCGCTGGACCAGGACATGGCGCGCTACGCGGTCGAAACCTTGGAGCCGCAGGGCCACGACAGCTTTTTCCGCTGGGGCTTTTTCAACAGTGTGCTGGAAAAGAAGGAAGCCTATTCCGACTACGTGTTCGAAGACCACGCGCTCGAACTGCTGCGCGACGAGCCGGCCTTGCAGGCGAAGTTCGAGGCCTGGAAGGCGGCGCATCCCGCCTTGCTGTCGGACCAGTACGCGGTGCTCGACTTCATCTTCGCCAATTGCGCGCGCCATGTGGAGCCGGAGTGGCGCCGTTATCCGGTGCTGTCGGTGATGTAAAAGGCGGCTAACCGGCGCAAAAGCGTGCAGCGGTAAAAAAAAACGGCACCAGTCTCGCGACGGTGCCGTTTCCATTTCCTGCGCAAGTGCGCGGCAAGCGCCTTACTGGTTCTTTTCGATCCAGCGATCGACCTTCACTTCCAGCAGCGACAGCGGCAAGGTGCCATCTTCCAGCACGATCTCGTGGAACTTGGGCAGGCTGAATTTATCGCCCAGCGCCGCTTCCGCGCGGTGGCGCAGCGCCAGGATCTTGAGCGCGCCGATCTTGTAGCCGAGTGCCTGTCCCGGCCACACCATGTAGCGCTCCGTTTCGCTGCGGGCCGTCGATTCCGGATAGCCCAGGGTATCGCGCATGTACTGGATCGATTGCTCGCGCGTCCAGCCTTTCGCGTGCATGCCGGTGTCGACCACCAGCCGCACCGCGCGCAGCATTTCATCGTTCAGGTGGCCGAAATAATCCTCCGGCTTGTCGAACAGGCCCATCTCCTTGCCCAGGGTTTCCGCATACAGCGCCCAGCCTTCGGTATAGGCGGTGTTGCCGCTGAACTGGCGGAACTTGGGCAAGTCCAGCTCCTGCAGCAGGGCGATGTGGAAGTGGTGGCCCGGCTGGCCCTCGTGCAGGAACAGGGTCACCATGCCGGTGCTGCCGTACTGCGTCGGATCGTTCACCACCGACCAGAACACGCCCGGCCGCGAACCGTCGATGGCCGGCGCCGAGTAGTGGTCCGACGCCGTCGCGCGCGACAGTTCCGGCTCCAGGCGCAGGTCCAGCGGCGCTTTCGGCATCAGCGAAAACAAGGCCGGCAACTTGGTGCGCAGCAGCGCATCGAGCTTGCGGTACACGTCGATGACTTCCTGGTCGGTCTTGAAGGGCCTGTATTTCTGCTGCTGCGACACCCATCCAGGCAGCCCGACCGCCGGCCCGGTGTAGCCCATCTTCGGCCCCACCACGGCGTACTCGCCCTGGATGCGCGCCACTTCCTTCAGGCCGATCGCATGGATCTGCTCCGGCGTCAGGCTGGTGGTGGTCTGCTCAGCCACGCGCTTTTCATACCACTCCTTCCCCTCGGGCAGGGCGCTCCAGCCGGTGCTGGTGCGCGCCGCCGGCAGGTAGTCTTTTTCGATGAAGCTGGCCAGGCGCGCCAGCGCCGGCGCCAGCTTGCCATCGATCGCCTTGCGGTAGCCGGCCGCCAGCGCGGCTTTGTCGGCGGCCGAAAAAGCGGCCGGCATGTTGCGGATCGGGGTGTAGTAGATGCTCTCTTCCGCCTTGGCGCTGACCAGCTTCTGGTACTGCGGCAGCATCGATACCACCGCCGCGCGCGGCAGGGTCACGCCCACGCGCATCCCCTCGCGCATATTCGCGATGGCCTGGTCGATCCATGCCGGCAGCTGCGTCAGGCGGTTCAGGTAAGCCTTGTATTGCTTGACCGTGGTCAGGGGCTGGGCGCCGTCGCCGCTGGCGTAGTTGGCGATGGTGACCGGCACGCTGTCCATCTGGTTCATGGGCAGCATCAGTTCCGGCAGGTTGGCGAACGACAGGAGACTGTTCAACTCGAATTCGAGCACGTCGTAGTTGGTCTGCGCGCGCAGGTCGAGCGCGCGCCGGTCCAGCGCGTGCAGGCGGTTGAGGAAGACGTTGTAGCGCGCATTCTGGCGTGCGTGCTCCTTGGGGCCGATGCTCATGCCGATCTGGTCGTCGAAACGGTTGTCGCCCCGGGCGGTGGCCTCGACCGGATCGAAGCGCGCCACCGCTTCGTAATATTCCAGCGCCAGCGCATCGAGCTGTTTTTTGGCTTGGGCCGACACAAGGCCTGAGACTTTTCCGGCCGGCGGTGCCGGCGGCGCGGCGAGCGCGGCAGCGGGCGCGAACGTCAGGGCGAGCGCCGCCCACAAGGCGGTCCGGGCAAGACTTTTATGCATAATGTATATCCGGTGGAAAAGTGAAATCGGCCATCAGGATACGCGATTTTCAGACGGCCTACCGCCCGTCCAAGCTGCGATAGATTTGCCTTATCGGCCACGCCCGCACGAATGGGAATTTGTATTGTCGCGCCAAGGTGGGCGCGCGTATGATCGACGCCAGACGACGTGCTTTCGCCGAGCCAGCAAACCGCGAGATGCTGACCGGCCCAGGCAAGCCCGGCTTGCAGCGCCTTGCGCCGAGCCCGTGGCCGCTGCCATTCAAGCCGCTCACCGCTTCACGTGAGCGGCTTTTTATTGGCCGCGCCAACCTTGTTGAGTCAATCCCGCACATAGTGTTTCATGCGGGCGCGATGCGGTACACGCAGCGGGTGGCGCCGGCCAGCACATGCTGTTCGCGGATCACCGTGGTGCCGGGGCCGGCGATCTCGCTGAACAATTGCAGCTCGGACCGGCAAAAGCCCTGGCAGGTGCGCGCCGCGGCGCAGATGGGGCAGTGGTCCTCGATCAGCAGCCAGCCCTGCGCATCGGCCTCGATGCGCGCCATATAGCCTTCGCCGGTGCGGATCGCGGCCAGCTGTTCCAGCCGCTCCGGCACACTGGCGCCGCCGCAGGCCTGTTGGTACAGCGCGCGCGCTTCGCTCTCGCGCTGCGCCACCAGCTTGTCCAGCCCTTCCTCGCCAAACAACTGGCGGATCGATCCGATCAGCTGCACCGTCATTTGCGCATGCGTGTCGGGAAAGCGCCGGTTGCCGGCCTCGGTCAGCACCCAGTGCTGGCGCGGCCGGCCTACACCCGCCGCATCCTGCTGTCGGCCTTCGATCAAGCCTGCCGCGGCCAGCTTCTGCACCTGCTGGCGCGCCGCTTCGGGTGTCATCTCCAGCATCTGGGCCAGCCTGGCCGTGGCGCTCGGCCCCTTGGACTTGATGAAGAACAGGATGCGGTCGGCCGTCTTGCCATCGACCGAATTATCCAACGATTTACTTGCATAAGTCATGGTGTCGCCTTATTATCCAACTAATTTCTTGCATATTAAGCCAATCCATCCCTCCTGTCGATCACCCACCATGTCCGCTGCCTTACCTTCCACCTCATCCTGGGGCGAGCTTTTTTCCGGCCAGAACGGCCTGCTGGCCCTTGCCCTGACCGGCGGCGTCGCGCTGCACGCGATCAACGTCCACATTGTCACGACCGTGCTGCCGTCGGTGGTGCGGGACATCGGGGGCCTGGACTGGCATGCCTGGAACACCACCCTGTTCGTGGTCGCCTCCATCCTCGGCGCGGCCCTGTCGGTGCGCCTGCTGGCCGCCGCCGGTGCGCGCGGGGCCTGCCTGGCGGCGCTCGGCATCTTTGCGCTGGGGTCAAGCGCCTGCGCCAGCGCGATGTCCATGCCGTGGATGCTGGCCGGGCGCAGCGTGCAGGGCCTTGGCGGCGGGGCATTGGCGGCCCTGAGCTATTCGCTGATCCGCGTGGTCTTCCCCGCGCCTTTGTGGCCGCGCGCGGTGGCACTGGTATCGGGCATGTGGGGAGTGGCTACCTTGTGCGGGCCGGCCGTGGGCGGCCTGTTCGCCCAGGCCGGGCACTGGCGCTGGGCATTCTGGGCCCTGTTGCCGGTGGCCCTGCTGCAGGCGATATTGGTCGCGCGGCGACTGCGTCCGGCCGGCGCCGCATCCGCGCAGCCGCCAATCCCGGTGGTCCAGATCGCGCTGCTGGCAGCCTCCGTGCTGGCGGTGGCCGCCGGCGGTTTGTCACGCATGCTCGCCGTGCAGGGCGCTGGTGTGGCGGCCGGGATCGCGCTCGGCGTGGCCGCCATCGCCGTCGAGCGCCGCTCACGGGTGCGCCTGCTGCCTGCCGGGGCCACCGCCCTCGACTCGCCACTGGGCGCGGTGTATGCCAGCGTGGCCTTGCTCCTGGTGGGCACCACCACTGAAATCTACGTCCCCTATTTTTTGCAGACCTTGCACGGCTACACGCCGCTGGCCGCCGGCTACCTGACCGCGGCCATGGCGGCCGGCTGGAGCGCCAGTTCCATGCTGTCCTCGGGCCGCCAGGGCGCGGGCGCGATGACGATGCTGCGCGCCGGCCCGGTGCTGGGCGCAAGCAGCCTGCTGGCCCTCGCGCTGCTGGTGCCGGCCGGCGACGCGCTCTCGCCGGCCATGCTGATGCTGCTGTGCGGCCTGGCGCTGGCCGGTGCCGGCGCCGGCGTGGGACTCGGCTGGCCGCATCTGCTCACGCGCGTGCTGACCCTGGCGCCGGCAGGCGAGGGAGGTCTGGCGTCGGCGGCGATCACCACCGTGCAGTTGTACGGCATGGCGATCGGCGCGGCGGTGGCGGGACTGGTGGCCAATGCCGCCGGCTTGAGCGAGCCGGGAGGAAAAGCAGGCGCGCAGTCGGCGGCGATGTGGCTGTTCGCCAGCTTTGCGCTGGCGCCCGCACTGGCGGCGGCGCTGGCGCGCGCGACCGGCAAACGATAGGAGAACACGATCATGCGCGAACAACTGGAAAAATTATTGGCATCGGGGCGCGATAACGCGTTGCTGCGCTTCGGTCTGGGCAACGCCTGCCTCAAGGATGGTGATGCCGCGGCGGCCGCGCTTCACCTGCAGCAGGCCACGCAGCAAAATCCCGCCCACTCGGCGGCGTGGAAGCTGCTCGGCAAAGCCCTGCAACAGCTGGAGCGGCCGCAGGAGGCCGAAGCGGCATGGGAAAAAGGACTGGAGGTCGCCGTGAAGCAGGGCGACATCCAGTCCTCGCGCGAGATGACGGTGTTCCTCAAGCGCTTGCGGCGCTGAGGGCTATTTGTAGAAGCGCCAGCCGGCCTTGAAGTCGCGCGCGACCTTCTCGTTCTTCAGGCGCGCGCGTACCAGTTCGATGGGCAGCACGCCGCCTTCCAGAATGCGGTCGTGGTACTCCAGCAAGGTCATCTTGCCGCCGTCGACCAGTTCGCGTTTCAGCTCGCGCAGTTGCAGCGCCCCGACCATGTAGCCCGCCTGGTACAGCGGCGGATAATCGCCGTTGAACGAGCGCCGTACCTCGGCGCGCGCGTTATCCGGCTCGTGGCCGACGCGGGCAATCAGCATCTCGACCGCCTGCTCGGGCGTGATTTTCCCCATGTGGAAACCGAGCGAGAACAGGATGCGCGCCGCCCGGTGATTACGCCAGAACATCATGCCGATGCGGTCTTCCGGCGTGACGGCGAATTTGCGCTCGTACAGCAGCATTTCCCAGTACACGGCCCAGCCCTCGGTGAAGAACGGCGAGTCGAACAGGCGGCGCTGCGGCTGGTAGCGATCCGCCATGAACCCTTGCAGGTGATGGCCTGGAATGAGCTCGTGCTGCACCGTCGCGCGCGAAAAGTGCGGGTTATTGCCGCGCATGGACATGAGTTTCTGCTCGTGCGTCATGTCGGCCGTGGGGTAGGACACCAGGATCGTGTCGCCGCCCAGGAAAAATGGGTTGATCAGTTGCGCTTCGGGCGAGAGCATGTCCATGCGCCAGCTGCGGCGCGCCACTTCGGGGACCGTCACCAGCTTGTTGGCCGCCATGTAGTCGATCGCTTCCTTGGCCAAGCCCCGCACCATGGCCGGCTGCTCGCCCGGCGCCACGTACATGGTCTTGACCTTTTCCATGGCCGCATGCCAGTCGCTGCCGAAACCCATTTCGGCCGACGCCTTGCGCAGTTCGGCCTCGCCCCAGGCCAGCTCCTTTTCGGCCAGCGCCATCAGTTCTTCCGGCGTGTACGGGATCATTTCGCGGCGCAGGGCGCTGACCAGGCCTTCGCGCCCGATCGGGTCGCCCGTCACGTTCAGAAGCTTGGCCGACGCCTTGCCCACCAGCCGTTCATTCAGGCTGGCCGCGTAATCGCTCATGGCCTTGTCCAGGTCCGCGTAGGGACGCTTGACCCACCACGTGAGCTGCGGGTCGTACCCTTCGTAGTACGCGTACCAGGCTTTCAGGTCCCTGGCGGTGGTCGCCAGCACCTGCGCCGCGCGGTTGGCCACGCTGCGCGAGGCCATCGGCTTGGGCGCATTGATGTCGGCGCCGGCCAGCAGCGCATCGTGGGCCTTGCGCACCGCCACCAGCGCCTGCTGCAGCACGGCGGCACTGGCCGCGCCATCCTGCGCCTGCATCGTGCGGCGCGCTTCGGCCATGTCGATCAGCGGACGCACGAACGGCGCCAGCGGCTCGGCCTCGGCGAAGCGCTTGCGCTGGGCGGCCAGCTCGCGCAGCTCGAAGTCGATCTGGTTGCGCAACATGACCACGTCGATGCGGTCTTCCACGCCGAAGCTGTCGAACGGCAGGGCGTCGAGGGCGGCGCGCCATTGCTCGAAAAACTCCTGCATCTGGCGCGCGCGCGCCGTGCCGTTGGCCACGGTGTACAGTTTGTCGAGACTGGCGTAATCGAGCTGGTAGCGCTGGATAAAGGCCGGCATGGCTTGCTGCGCGATGCCGAATTGGGACAGGGGCGGTGTCAGTGCGGGCGTTTGCGCGCCAGCCGGCGCACCGGCTAGCGCGGCCAGCGCCGCCGCCAGCAGCAGAGAGGCGCGCATCAGTAGGTCGCCAGCGCGAAAGGCACGCCGTTCTTGAAGGTGTAGACGGTGACGGTGGACTGCTTCATATTGCCGTTCGCGTCATAAGCATAGGTACCCACCACGCCCTTGTAGCTGGCCGCGCGCATGGCCGCGGCCACCACCGACGGATCGAGCGAATTGGCCGCCTTCATCGACTGTGCGATGAACATGGTCTGGTCGTAGAACGAGGCCGCATATACGTCGGGCGCCTGCTTGAAACGCGCCTTGTAGCGCGCCTGGAAGGCCGGGCCGTCGGTCTGCTTGTCGAGGATCGCGCCGCCCTGCGCGCACAGGACGTTTTCGCCGATCGCGTCGCCACCGAGCTTGGCCATTTCGGGGCTGCACAGGGTGTCGCCGCCGAGCAGCTTGACGTTCAGGCCGAGCTGGCGCATCTGGCGCACCATCGGCGCGCCCTGGGGCGCGTAGCCGCCGAAGAAGATCGCATCGACGTTCTTCGATTTGAGCTTGGTGAGGATGGCGGCGAAGTCGGTCGCCTTGTCGGTGGTGAACTCGTGCGCCGCCACCGTGATGCCGGACGCCTTGGCCTGCTTGACGAATTCCATGGCGATGCCCTGGCCGAAGGCGGTACGGTCGTCGATCACGCCGATGTTCTTGAGCTTGAGCTGCTTGGCCGCATAGCCGGCCATCGATCCGCCCAGCTGGGTGTCGCTGGCGACCATGCGGAACACGCCCTTGTAGCCGCTCTGGGTCACCTTGGGGTTGGTGCCGACGGTCGACATGATCGCGCCGGCGTCGTTGTAGATGCGCGAGGCGGGAATGGCCACGCCGGAGTTGTAGGGGCCGAGCACGAAGCGCACGCCGGCGTCGACCAGTTTTTGGGCCACCGTCACGCCGGCTTTCGGATCGCCCTGGTCGTCCTCGGACTTGAGTTCGAACTTGATGGTCTTGCCGCCGACGCTGACTTTTTTGGCGTTCAATTCTTCCAGCGCGAGGCGCACGCCGTTTTCGTTGTCCTTGCCGGCGAAGGCGTTGGCGCCCGACAGCGGGCCGGTGATGCCGATCTTGACGACCTGTTCCTGGGCCAGTGCGGCCTGCGATGCCAGCAGCAGGGCCGCTGCGGCGAGGGCAATACTCTTCTTGTTCGATGCCATACGATGTCTCTCCTCTGATCTGGACAGCGGCATCATCGCACGATTCGGCACAATTTTATATGCCGTTTTAGGCAGGTAGACGCTTCAAAATCAGGTCGAGCGGCAGCGCCGTGGTGTACTTGATCTGTTCCATCGAGAAGGCCGACGACACGCCCGTGATGTGCGCCGTCTTGATCAGTTTTTTGTAAAAGCGGTCGTAGCCGCCGATGTCGGTGGTGACGACCTTGAGCAGGTAATCGACGTCGCCGCTCATGCGGTGAAACTCCATCACCTCGGGCAGGGCGATGACGGCGGCGGCGAAGCGGGTCAGCCATTTTTCGTCGTGTTCGGTGGTGCGCACGCTGACGAATACCGTGACCGGCAGCCCGACCTTGTCGCGGTCGATGATGCTCACGCGGCTCTGGATATACCCTTCTTCCTCCAGCCGCTTGACCCGCTTCCAGCACGGGGTGCTGGACAAGCCGACCTTTTCGCTCAGGGCCGCGATCGACAGGGTTCCATCGGCCTGCAGGGCCGCGAGGATGGCGCAATCATACTTGTCGAGAGAACTCATTCTGCTTTCCGCTGAAATTTGGTATGAATATGCTTGCTGAGCGCGAATATCAGCAAATTTTGGCATATTTTCTCACGTTTAAGCCGATAACATATCACGCAAGAATGACATCACCGTTTCACCCCTCCTGTTGCCGCTGCCCGGACCCGCCATGCATACTGAAATTTACCTTGACGCCAATGCCACCTCCGCCGTTCATCCGGAAGCCATCGCCGCAGCCGCCCTGGCCATGCGCGACTGCTACGGGAACCCGAGCAGCAGCCATGCCACAGGCCTGAAAGCGAAGGCCATGCTCGACGGCGTACGCGCACTGGCGCGCCGCGTGCTGGGCGCGGGGCAGGGCAGGCTGACGTTTACCAGTGGCGCCACCGAAGGCATCCAGACCGCGGTGCTGTCGGCGCTGTGCGAGGTGCGCGCGCGCCGCGCCAGGGGCGAAGCGAGCGGCGACCTGCTGCTGTACGGCGCCACGGAACATAAGGCGGTGCCCGAGAGCCTGGCGCACTGGAACGCGCTGCTCGGCACCGGCCTGGAACTGCGCGTGCTGCCGGTCGACGCCGATGGCCGCCACCGGCTCGACGTGCTGCGCGAACTGGCGCCGCGCGCCGCGTTTGTCTGCACCATGGCCGCCAACAATGAAAGCGGCGTCATTTCCGACCTGGCCGCCATCGAAACGGTCTTGCGCGAGTGCGCGCCCGCGGCGCTGTGGATGGTCGACAGCGTCCAGGCGCTCGGCAAGCTCGCGCTGGACCTGGCCGCGACCCGCATCGATTACGCGCCGTTCTCGGGCCACAAGCTGTATGCGCCCAAGGGCATCGGCATGCTGTATGTGCGCGAGGGCGCGCCCTATACCGCGCTGATGACGGGCGGCGGGCAGGAAGCCGGCCAGCGCTCCGGCACCGAAAACATGAGCGGCATCGCCGCCCTGGGCGCGGTGCTGGCGGCGCTGGACGATGGCGTAAGTTTTCGCAGCCACGCGCAGCTGGTGCGCATGCGCGACCGCCTGGCCGCCGCCCTGCGTGCGGCGCTGCCGGGCATCGTCTTCAATGCGCCGTTCGACCACAGCTTGCCGACCACCCTGAATTTTTCCGTGCCTGGCCTGGCCGGCAAGGAATTGCTCGACCTGTTCGACGCCGCCGGCGTGCGCGTGAGCGCGGGGTCGGCCTGTTCGGCGGCCAAGGCCGCGCCCAGCTATGTGCTCGCGGCGATGCAATTGGCGCCGTGGCGCTGCGCCGCGGCGGTGCGCATGTCGTTCGGGCCGATGGCCGACGATGCCCTGATCGACGCCGCCTGCGAACGCATCCAGCGCTGCGGCGCGGCCTTGCGCGCCAGCTGCCTGATTCCCTCGGCGGCGCCGGCGCCGGACAGCGACGGCGTGGTGCAACTGGGTTTCGAGGGCGCCTGTACCTGGCTGGTGCTCGACGCGCCCAGCCGCACCTGCGCCATCGTCAATCCGCTCGCCGCCCTGGCCGCGCGCATCGCCGACCAGGTGCGCTGCCAGGGCTACCGGGTGCGCGCCGTGATCGACACGCAGGGCGGCGCCGGTGGCGGACGCGCCGCCCTGGTGGCTGCGCTGGGCGGCCAGCTGGCCGGCGGCATCAGCCACGAAGCGCTCGGCTGGCCGGCGCTGGCCGACCAGGCCACGCTCGAAAACGGCCAGCTCGCCAGTGCCCTGATGTTCGGCACCCGCGTGCTGGCGCGCGTGGCCCACGCCGGCGGCGCCAGCTACCTGCTCGGTGAGCGTTCGTCCGCCGGGCTGGCCGCCGCCGACGTGCGCTTTGCCTTCACCGGACCGGAGGCGGACATGGAACAACTGGCGCAACTGGTGTCGCGCCAGAGCATCGTCTGTCCGGCGCGCGAGGCGGGCGGCCTGCCGTGCACCACCCTGACGGCCGAACGCGGCGGCGCCGCAGCGGACGTCAACCCCTTGGCGACGCAGCTCGAGGCACATGGCCTCGAGCGCTTCTTCAAGGACCATCCCGACGCGCTGCTGATCGATGTGCGCGAAGCCTACGAGCATGCGGCGGCGCACGCCGGCCACTGGCACGGCCGCGCGGTGCACAGCGTGCCCTTGTCGCGCCTGGCCGACCGCCTGTCGCTCTGGCTGCGCGCCGACGAACGTCCGCTGGTGTTCTTTTGCCGCAGCGGCGCGCGCAGCATCAAGGCCGCGCAGTGCCTGCACCGCCTGGGCTACCGCAATGCCTGGCATGTGGCGGGCGGCGTGGCGCTCGGCGGCGACGGTGGCGGCAGCTTGCCGCTGGCGGCTTGACGGCATTGACACCGCTCATCGTTTGATGCTCCGTATCATTCGTCATGCTACGGAGTGCAATATTGCCGGAAAATTGAATCCACACTGCCGGGATTGCTTCTGACTGACAAACCCCAAATGTTCGCTGGCGCACAGTCCTTTCCATAGCACCGTTATAAGATTGCAACAGCCGTACGACCCGGTCGCAACTCGCTGTCCGGCAGCGTGTTGGCTACTCATGCCCACGCGAGGTCTCTGTTGAACGAAGAAAACACTAAATTAGCGGACACGCTCTATGCCTGGCGCAATGTCCTCGATGGCGAACAACGCGTCGACGATGAATTTCCCCTGCGCTCGGAATTGTTCAGTGCCGCCCAGATGGCGATGCACGGCAAGCATCTTGCCTCCTCCCACCAGCTTAGCGAGCGCGGCGGTCCCGACCGCCTGCTGCCGCGGCTGACCGAAAACGCCACGGTCATCACCGACACCTGCACCGAACTGACCACCGCGATCAAAACGGGGCGCCAGATCACGCCCGCGTCCGAATGGCTGCTCGATAACTTCTACCTGGTCGAAGAGCAGATCCGCATCGCCCGGCGCCACCTGCCGAAAGACTACTCCAAGGAGTTGCCGCGCCTGGCCAACGAAGATGCCGACGGCAATCCGCGCGTGTACCAGATCGCGCTCGAAATCATTTCGCACGGCGATGGCCGGGTCGATCCCGAAAGCCTGTCGCGCTTCGTCGACGCCTACCAGGAAGTGGCGACGCTCAGGCTGGGCGAACTGTGGGCCATCCCGATCATGCTGCGCATCGCGCTGATCGAGAACCTGCGCCGCGTGGCCGCGCGCGTGTACGACAACCGGGTGCAGCGCGACCGCGCCAACACCTGGGCCGACCAGATGACAGAGACGGCCGAAAAGAATCCGAGCGACCTGATTTTACTGGTGGCCGACATGGCCCGTTCCGGCCAGCCGATGAACAGCGGCTTTGTCGCCGAACTGGCGCGCCGCCTGCAGGGCCAGAGCCCGGCCCTGACCCTGGCGCTGCAATGGGTGACCACGCGCCTGGCCGACGCCGGCCTGACCATCGAACAGCAGATCCAGGCCGAGATCGGCCAGCAGGCCGCCGACCAGGTCTCGATCAGCAACAGCATCGGCAGCCTGCGCTTCCTCGGCACCATGGACTGGCAAGAGTTCGTCGAGACCATGAGCGCGGTCGAACAGACCTTGCGCCTGGACCCGGCCGGCACCTACGGCAAGATGGATTTTTCCACCCGCGACAATTATCGCCACGTGATCGAAAAGCTGGCCAAGCGCAGCGACTTCACCGAAGTGCAGGTCGCCGAAACCGCGCTCGAACTGGCGCTGGCGAACCGCACGCCGGCCGCCGGCGGTCTCGATGAACGCACCCGCCACATCGGCTACTACTTGGTCGGCAGCGGCCAGGCGGAGCTTGAAAAACGCCTCGCCGTACGCAATCCGCCGCTCGAAGCCTTGAACAAAAGCGGACGCGCCTCGCCCCTGTCGACCTACCTGGGCGGCATCGTGGTGCTCACCCTGCTGTTTACCGGCACCGCCATCATCCACGCGCGCGGCGACGGCGTCGATGACTGGATGCTGGCGCTGCTGGGCGTGTTCGCCCTGCTCGGATCGAGCCAGCTGGCGCTGGCGCTGGTCAATTTCATGGCCACCCAGCTCACCCGCCCGCACCCGCTGCCGCGCATGGATTTCAAGGAAGGCATCCCGACCGACGCGCGCAGCATGGTGGTGGTGCCAACCCTGCTGTACAGCCGCGACAACGTGGCCTCGCTGTGCGAAGCGCTGGAAGTGCGCTACCTGGCCAACCGCGATCCGAACCTGCGCTTTTGCCTGCTGACCGATTTCGTCGACGCGCCCAAGCAGCACATGCCGGGCGACGAGGACCTGGTCGAACAGGCCCGCGCCACCATCGCCGAACTCAATGAAAAATACGGCTGCGATGTCGACCAGGAGATCCTCGGCGCCGATGGCGAGCCGGCCATGTCGCGCTGCCACCTGCAGCCATTCCTGCTGCTGCACCGCCCGCGCATGTGGAGCGCCAGCGAAAACGCCTGGATCGGGTACGAACGCAAACGCGGCAAGCTGGCCGCGCTGAATGCCTTTCTGCGCGGCGGCGCGCGCGAGCAGTTCTCCATGGTCGCCGGTTCCACCGACGGCCTGGCCCACGTGCGCTACGTGATCACGCTCGATACCGACACCCAGCTGCCGCGCGACGCCGCGCGCCAGTTCATCGCCACCATGGCGCACCCGCTGAACCGTCCCACCCTGGACAAGGCCGGCAAGCGCGTGGTCGAAGGCTACGGCATCCTGCAGCCGCGCGTGGCCGCGGCGCTGCCGGGCGACACCGCTTCGCGCTACGAGCACCTGTGCGGCGGCGAACCGGGTATCGACCCGTACACCCGCACCGTCTCCGACGTGTACCAGGACGTATTCTACGAAGGCTCGTTCGTCGGCAAGGGCATCTACGATGTCGACACCTTCGAGACGGTGCTGGGCCACCGCCTGCCCGACAACCAGATTCTCAGCCACGATTTGCTGGAAGGCTGCTACCTGCGCGCCGGTTTGCTGAGCGACGCCCAACTGTACGAGGAATACCCGGCGCGCTACAGCGACGACGTGAGCCGGCGCCACCGCTGGATCCGCGGCGACTGGCAACTGGCCGGCTGGCTGCTGCCGCGCGTGCCCGGCGCGAACGGCAAGCGCGAATCGAATCCTTTAAGCGCGCTGTCGCGCTGGAAGCTGTTCGACAACCTGCGCCGCAGCCTGATCGCCACCACCCTGACCGCCTTGCTGATCTTCTGCTGGGCCCTGATGCCGACGCCGCTGTTCTGGACCCTGGGCGTGCTGTCGGTGATCTTCCTGCCGACCTTCTTCAGCGCCCTGTTCGACATCATCGAAAAACCGCACGACGTCCTGTGGCGCCAGCATCTGGCGACCGCGTTCAAGAGCGCGCGCCTGATGTTCGGCCACTCGGCGCTGCAACTGGCCTTCCTGCCGTACGAAGCCTGGTTCAGCCTCGACGCCATCGTGCGCGCCTCGTGGCGCATGCTGGTCACGCGCCGCCGCCTGCTCGAATGGCGTCCATCGAGCCTGAACCGCTCCAGCACCGACATGGAGAGCAACTGGAAGAGCATGTGGATCTCGCCCGCGCTAGCCGTGGCCAGCGCCATCCTGCTCGGCTACTTCCACCGCGCAGCGCTGCCGATCGCCGCGCCCGTGCTGCTGCTCTGGTTCTTCGCGCCGGTCGTGGCTTGGTGGATCAGCCTTCCGCAAGAACGCGCCGCGGCCGAACTGTCGTCGCCGCAGACCATGTTCCTCGAATCCCTGGCGCGCAAGACCTGGAGCTTCTTCGAGACCTACGTCACCGCGCAAGACAACTGGCTCGCGCCCGACAACATGCAGGAGCATCCGGTCAAGGTGGTCGCGCACCGCACCTCGCCGACCAATATCGGCATGGCGCTGCTGGCCAACCTGACGGCGTGGGACTTCGGCTTCATCACCACGGGGCGCCTGCTCGCGCGTACCCGCGACACCCTCAATACCATGGCGCGCATGGAACGCCACCAGGGCCACTTCTATAACTGGTACGACACCCTGACGTTAAATCCGCTGCTTCCGATGTACATTTCGGCGGTCGACAGCGGCAACCTGGCCGGCCACCTGCTCACCTTGGCACCTGGGTTGACCGCGCTTGCCGACCAGCCCATCGTCGGCAAGCAGACCCTAGAAGGCATCGCCATCACCCTGAACGTGGTGCAGGAACACGCGCTCGACGCCGGTCCCGCCGTCAAGGCCGCGATCGACGCAATGCGCAGCCACCTGTCGGCCGACCGTGTGCGCGAAACCGAAAGCCTGCCCGGCATGGCCGCCGAACTGGCGCGCCTGTCCACCTGCGCCGACGCCATCCTGGCCGCCATGCATCCGGTGGGCGAACCGAACCTGCAGGGCTGGGCCGACAAGCTCGCCGAGCAGTGCCACGGCGCGCGCGACGAACTGCTGCAACTGGCGCCGTGGATGCGCGCGGCCCAGGAATACGTGGTCGACACCAGCCTGACCCGCATTCCGACCCTGCGCGAACTGGCCAACTTCGCCCTCACCGGCAGTGCCAGCACCGACCTCGCCCCGAGCGAGCGCGAACGCCAGCAAACCCTGACCGACCTGGTGGCCGAGGGCAGCACCCGCGCCGCCCAGCGCATCGAGGACATCAACCGCATGGCGGCCGAGGCGCGCGCGTTCGCGAACATGGACTTCCGCTTCATGTACAACACCACCACCAACCTGCTGGCGATCGGCTACAACGTGTCCGACCGCCGCCTGGACGCGGCCTGCTACGATTTGCTGGCGTCCGAAGTGCGCCTGTGCAGCTTCGTCGGCATCGCGCAGGGCCAGTTCCCGCAGGAACACTGGTTCGCGCTGGGCCGCCAGCTGTGCATCATCGGCAACGAGCAGCTGCTGCTGTCGTGGAGCGGCTCGATGTTCGAGTACCTGATGCCGCTGCTGGTCATGCCGACCTACCAGAACACCTTGCTCGACCAGACCTACCATTCGGTCGTCAACGCGCAGATCGAGTACGGCAAGCAGCGCGACGTGCCGTGGGGGATTTCCGAATCCGGCTACAACACCGTCGACGCCAGCCTCAATTACCAGTACCGCGCCTTCGGCGTGCCGGGCACGGGCCTCAAGCGCGGGCTGGCCGACGACCTGGTGATCGCCCCGTACGCGACCATGATGGCGCTGATGGTGCACCCCGACGCCGCCGTGGAAAACCTGCAGCGCATGGCCGACCTGGGCTTCATGGGCAAGCACGGCTTCTACGAAGCGATCGACTACACCGCCGCGCGCCTGCCGCGCGGCCAGAGCTTTGCCGTGATCCGCTCCTTCATGGCGCACCATCAGGGCATGGGCTTTTTGGCCCTGAGCTATCTGCTGCACGACCGTCCGATGCAGCGCCGCTTCGAGTCCGACCCGCTGTTCCAGGCCACCTTGCTGGTGCTGCAGGAACGGGTGCCGCGCGCCGGCGCGTTTTACTCCAACACCGCCGAACTGGCGGTCATGCGCGCCCCGGCGCAGGAAGTATCGACCGCCGCCACCCGCATCATCACCCAGACCACCACGGTGCAGCCGGAAGTGCAATTGCTCTCGAATGGCCGCTACCACGTGATGGTCACCAGCGCCGGCGGCAGCTACAGCCGCTGGAAAGACCTGGCCGTGACGCGCTGGCGCGAAGATGGCACCTCCGACAACTGGGGTAACTTCTGCTACGTGCGCGACGTCGACAGCGGCCATTTCTGGTCGACCGCCTTCCAGCCGACCCTGGTCGAACCGAAGTCGTACGAAGTCATTTTCTCGGAAGGGCGGGCCGAGTTCCGCCGTCACGACCGCGGCCTGGACCTGTACACCGAAATCGTGGTCTCGCCGGAAGACGACATCGAACTGCGGCGCACCCGCATCACCAACAAGTCGAACGTCAGGCGCACCATCGAGTTCACCAGCTATGCCGAAGTGGTGATGGCGCCGGCCGCCGCCGACAATGCCCACCCGGCATTCAGCAAACTGTTCGTGCAGACCGAAATCCTGCGCAACGAGAATGCGATCCTGTGCACCCGCCGCCCGCGCGCCAAGGACGAGCAGATGCCATGGATGCTGAACCTGATGACGGTGCACGACGGCTTGCTGGTGGACGTGTCGTACGAAACCAGCCGCAGCGAGTTCCTCGGCCGCGCCAACAGCACGGTCGCCCCCCGCGCCATGCTCGAACCGCAGCCGCTGGGCGGCAGCGAAGGCTCGGTGCTCGATCCTGTGGTCGCGATCCGCTACAAGGTCACCCTGGAACCCGACCAGGTGGTGGTGCTCGATGTCGTTACCGGCATGACCGACACGCGCGAGCAGGCCGTGCACCTGATCGACAAATACCAGGACCGCCACCTGGCCGACCGCGTATTCGAACTGGCATGGACCCACAGCCAGGTCGTGCTGCGCCAGCTGAACGCCACCGAATCGGACGCGCAGCTCTACAGCCGCCTGGCCAGCACGGTGATCTACCCGAATGCCTCGCTGCGCGCCGACGCCGCCATCCTGATCCGCAACCAGCGCGGCCAGTCCGGCCTGTGGGCGTATGCGATTTCGGGCGACCTGCCGATCGTGCTGATGCAGATCAAGGACCCCGCCAACATCGACCTGGCGCGCCAGATGGTGCAGGCGCACGCCTACTGGCGTCTCAAGGGCCTGGTGGTCGACCTGGTCATCTGGTACGAAGACCAGTCGGGCTACCGCCAGCTGCTGCACGACCAGATCATGGGCCTGATCGCCTCCGGCATCGATGCGCAAGCGATCGACCGCCCGGGCGGCATTTTTGTCCGCCTGCTCGACCAGATCGCGCAGGAAGACCGGGTGCTGATGCAGTCGGTGGCACGCGCCATCATTTCCGACAGCCGCGGCACCCTGGCCGACCAGGTCAAGCGCGCCACGCCGGTACCGCCGAAACTGCCGCTGCTGGTGGTCGAAGCGCGCGCCGAGCAATACCAGCCGCGCGCCGGCATCCCTGCGGCCGGCGCCCCGGTCGCCGCGCGCGACCTGATCCTGCACAACGGGCTGGGAGGCTTCAGCGCGGACGGCACCGAGTACGTCATCCGCACCGATGGCCAGAACCGCACGCCGGCGCCATGGGTCAACGTGCTGGCCAATCCGAACTTCGGCAGCGTGGTGTCGGAGAGCGGCCAGGCTTACACCTGGAGCGAAAACGCCCACGAGTTCCGACTCACGCCGTGGGCCAACGACCCGGTGTCGGACAGCAGCGGCGAGTCGTTCTACATCCGCGACGAGCAGACCGGCCGCTTCTGGTCGCCCACTGCCTTGCCGGTGCGCGCGGCGGGTGAATACATCACGCGCCACGGCTTCGGCTACAGCGTGTTCGAGCACAGCGAAGAGGGCATTCACACCGAACTGTCCACCTTCGTGGCATTGGACGCCTCGATCAAGTATTCGGTCATCAAGATCCGCAACGACTGCACCGTGCCGCGCCGCCTGTCGGCCACCGGCTACGTGGAGTGGGTGCTGGGCGACCTGCGCGCCAAGTCGGCGATGCACGTCACCACCGAGCAGGACCCGATGAGTGGCGCGATCTTCGCGCGCAACGCCTACAACACCGAGTTCACCGGCCGCGTGGGATTCTTCCACGTCGACGCGCAGCAGAAAACCTTCACCGCCGACCGCAATGAATTCATCGGCCGCAACCGCACCCTGGCCAGTCCGGCGGCGATGGGCCGCGCACGCCTGTCCGGGAAAATAGGCGCCGCGCTCGATCCGTGCGCCGCGCTGCAGGTAATGGTGGAACTGCAGCCGGGCCAGGAACGCGAACTGGTGTTCATGCTGGGCGTGGGTGGGCGCCGCAATGCGGACGCCAGCGGCCTGGTTCAGAAATACAGCGGCAGCGCCGCCGCCGCGGCCTCGCTGGCGATGGTGCGCAAGCACTGGGACCACACGCTCGGCGCGATCCAGGTGCAAACCCCGGATCCGTCGCTCGACGTGATCGCCAACGGCTGGCTGATGTACCAGACCATCGCCTGCCGCCTGTGGGCGCGCAGCGGCTACTACCAGTCCGGCGGCGCCTTCGGCTTTCGCGACCAGCTGCAAGACGCGATGTCGATGATCCACACCGAACCGCACCTGCTGCGCGAGCACCTGCTGATGTGCGCGGCCCACCAGTTCGTGGAAGGCGACGTGCAGCACTGGTGGCATCCGCCATCGGACCGCGGCGTGCGCACCCACTGTTCGGACGACTATCTGTGGCTGCCGCTGGCGGCGCACCGTTACGTCATCGGCACCGGGGACCGCAGCGTGCTGACCGAGCCGGCGCCGTTCCTGGAAGGGCGCATGCTCAAACCCGAGGAAGAGTCGTATTACGACATGCCCGGGCGTTCCAGCCAGACCGGCGACCTGTACGAACACTGCGTGCGCGCCATCAAGCGCGGCCTGCGCTTCGGCGAGCATGGCTTGCCGCTGATCGGCACCTGCGACTGGAACGACGGCATGGACCGGGTCGGCAACGAAGGCAAGGGCGAGAGCGTGTGGCTGGCTTTCTTCCTGTACGAAGTGCTGCAGCGCTTCGCCGAAGTGGCGGTGGTGTACGGCGACCCCGCGTTTGCGGAAACCTGCAAGCGCGAGGCGGCCACCCTGGCGGCCAACGTGGAAGCGAATGCCTGGGATGGCCAGTGGTACCGCCGCGCCTACTTCGACGATGGCACCCCGCTCGGTTCGCACACCAACGACGAATGCCAGATCGATTCGATCTCGCAGAGCTGGGGCGTGATTTCGGGCGCGGCCAATCCGGAGCGCACGGCATCGGCCATGAAGGCGGTCGACGAGCGCCTGGTGCGGCGCGACTACGGCCTGGTGCAGCTGCTCGATCCGCCGTTCGACGATGGCGTGCTCAATCCGGGCTATATCCGCGGCTACGTGCCCGGGGTGCGCGAGAACGGCGGGCAGTACACGCACGCCGCGATCTGGACGGCGATGGCGTTCGCCAAGATGGGCGACACCGAGCGCGCCTGGGAGCTGCTGCGCATGATCAATCCGGTGCAGCATGGCAGTACGCCCGAAAGCGCGGCCCTGTACAAGGTCGAGCCGTATGTGGTGGCGGCGGACGTGTACGCGGTCTCGCCCCACATCGGGCGCGGCGGCTGGAGCTGGTACACCGGTTCGTCGGGCTGGATGTACCGCCTGATCGTCGAGTCGTTGCTGGGTGTGAGCCTGGCCGGCGACAAGCTGACCATGACGCCGCACCTGCCGGCCGACTGGCCGGGCTTCGAGCTGCAGTACCGCTATCGCGAGACGGTGTACGCGATGTCGGTGCAGGCCGCCGAGATCGATGCGATGACGCTCGACGGCGTGCCGCAGCCGATGAATGTGATCCAGATGGTCGATGACGGCCGCCCGCACAAGGTGGAACTGCGGGTGCGGCGCCAGCCGTCGGCAGCGGCTTAAACACGGCCGATTCCCGCGCGCGGCTCAGGCCCGCGCGGGATTTCTGTCCTAAATGAGACATTTTCGTGTTTCATGCAACAAATGTTTAAAATAGTTTTCCACAGGCGCGCCGCGCTGCCCCACAGCAACAAATCCCATTCTCCCTGCTAAGTCCGCTATCAATGTATTGACTTGTGGAAAAACACGTGTTGATTCACGTAACGAAACGCCATTTCAGCAAATAAATTATTTCAAAATGTAAATACTCTGTCATGTTTACGTCATGCATAGTTGCGAGACTTCATTTGTCTGTAACTATCAACGTAAACGGGATTCCCATGCGCCACCTCACGACATTCAAGCTGTTTCGCCCGCTCGCCATCGCCCTGGCGCTTTCCGCCAGCCACGCCGTCATGGCGTCCGAAGCGGACCACCAAGAGTTCGAAGCGACCCTGCACGTGCCGTATGCCACCTCGTCGCAGGCGCGCGTGTTCACCCTGGCCTTCGACTATCCGCACGTCGAGCGGCTGCAGGAAGTGAGCTGGAAGCTGGAGCTGGTCAGCCCGTCCGGCCAGGTGGTGCAGCGCTGGCACGGCGTGCAGCGCATGTTCCAGAAGCCGGTCGACGTCAAGGTGCGCTGGGCCGGCCGTGCCGGCCTGGCCGACGGCATCTACAAAGTGCGCATGCAGGCGGTGTCCAACGACGCCGCCCAGCGCGGCCGCGAGCCGGATCTGTCGGAAGAAGCGGTCGAGCGCCTGCTGGCGGCCGGCGGCAGCGAGCTGGTCGAGCAGAGCTGGGACCTGGCAGTGGGCAAGACCGCCAGGCCGGCCATGCCCGCCTTCAGCGGCTTGCAGACCAACAAGAGCGACAGCAAGGCCGAGACCAGGGTCGAGAGCAAATCGAGCGCCATGGCCTCGGTGCAAATGGCCGCGCCGGCGCCCGGCGCGCTGCCGTACACCGTCTACTTCGGCAACCTGCACAGCCAGACCAACCACAGCGATGGCGGTGGAGCGCTCGGCAGCTGCACCGGTGCGCAGGCCCCGCAAAGCGCCGCCCTCGGCCCCGCCCAAGCGTATGCCTACGCCCGCGACAAGGGCTTGGACATCCTCATGGCGTCCGAGCACAACCACATGTTCGACGGTTCCGACGGCACCGACACCTCGGCCAGTCCGGCCACCGCCAAGGCCCTGTTCAAATCGGGCCTGACCGCGGCCGCCGACTTCAATGCCGCCAACCCCGACTTCCTGGGTGTGTACGGCCTCGAATGGGGCGTCATCAACAATGGCGGCCACATGAACATCTTCAATACGCCGGAACTGCTGGAGTGGGAGCTCAACAGCAGCGGCCAGGTGATTGGCGACACGCTCACGCCCAAGGGCGACTACAGCGGCCTGTACACCCTGATGCGCCAGCGCGGCTGGGTCGGCCAGTTCAACCATCCATCGTCGAGCGGGCAATTCCTGGTCGGTGGCGTGCCGCTCGGCTACACCGCCGACGGCGACCAGGCCATGGCCCTGTGCGAAGTGCTTAACACGGCGGCGTTCTCGAACAACACCACGGAAACCGAAACCGGCCGCAGCAGCTTCGAAGGTGCGTGCAACAAGGCGCTCGAAGCGGGCTTCCACGTCGCGTTCGCTTCCAACCAGGATAATCACTGCGCCAACTGGGGCGCCTCCTACACCAACCGCACCGGCGTCCTGATTCCGAACGGCACGCCGCTGACGCAAGCCAGTTTCATCGAGGCGCTCAAGGCCCGCCGCGTGTTCGCCACCATGGACAAGAGCTCGCAACTGGTGCTCACCGCCAACGGCCGCATCATGGGCGAGCGTTTTTCCAACAGTGGCCCGCTCAACCTGATCGCCAACTTCGCCAGCACCAGCGGCAGGACGGTGTCGACGGTATCCATCGTCGAAGGCGTACCGGGGCGCAAGGGCGCGGTCAGCCAGCTGTCCGGTACGGCGAATACCACCGTCACCCCGTCCGCCGGCGAGCATTTTTACTACGCCAAGCTGACCCAGGACGATGGCAAGATTCTGTGGTCGGCGCCGATCTGGGTGACCCAGACCGATGGCGGCGGCGACACCACGGCCCCGCGCGTGACGGCGGGTGAATCGGGCGCCAGCGGCACCATCAGTGTCAGTGCCAATGCCAGCGACGACGTGGGCGTGACCCGGGTCGAGTTCTACGTCGACAACCAGCTCAAGGCGAGCAGCGGCGCGGCGCCGTACAACGCGATGGTCGACTCGACGACCCTGATCAATGGCAGCCACAGCCTGGTGGCCAAGGCCTACGATGCCGCCGGCAATGTCGGCACCTCGGCCGCGGTGACGTTCAGCGTGAATAACGCCAGCGGAGGCGACACCACGCCGCCGACGGTCAGTGCCAGCGCAAGCGGCAGCAGCGGCACCATCGGGCTGGCGGCGACCGCGAGCGACAATGGCGGCATCAGCCGGGTCGAGTTCTATGTCGACAACGTTCTGAAGGGAACGGATACGACCTCGCCCTATTCGCTGAGCCTCAATTCCGCCACCCTGAGCAACGGCAGCCACCAGTTGACGGCTAAGGCCTTCGACGTGGCGCTCAACAGCGCGGTATCGGCGCCGGTCAGTTTCAGCGTGAGCAACGCCGGGGCGGCGCAGCAACTGCTGGTAAACAGTGGATTCGAGTCGGGCGCGAGCGGCTGGGTTGCGTCGAGCGGCGTGATCACCGCGTCGGGGCAGGCGGCGCATGGCGGCAGCTGGAAGGCCGCGCTCAACGGTGCAGGCTCGGCCAATACCGCCACGGTGTACCAGCAGGTGACGATTCCATCGACGGCGACGAGCGCGAACCTGGCGTTCTGGCTGAAGGTGGTCTCGAGCGAAACGACGAGCACGAGCGCTTACGACAAGCTCAAGGTACAAGTGCGCAGCGGCGGCAACGCCGTGCTGGCGACCCTGGCGACCTACTCCAACCTGAACAAGGGCAGCAGCTATTTGCAAAAGACGTTCGACCTGTCGGCCTACAAAGGACAGACGGTGCGGATCTACTTTGAAGGCGTGGAAGGCTCGACGATCCCGACCGCCTTCCTCATCGACGACGTGACCTTGACGACGCAGTAACCAGGAGCAACAATTCCCCAACCGGGGTCTGACCTCTGATTCGAAATTTTTTCCTTGTAAAAACGGCGGGCGGCGAACCGGGGGTAAACTCCCGGTTCACCGCCCGCCGTTTTTTTACAACAAACCGTCGCCGCGATAACAGCGCTGGAACAATCGCCATCAAAACTTGCAAATTGGGAGGATTCTTCGCTTGGGTCGGCCGACGGTTTTGCAATGTTTCGAATCAGAGGTCAGACCCCGGTTGTGGGAATTGTGAGGCTGTTCCAGGACTAAAAGCCGAAGCGGGCGCCGGCGCCGAGCAGGGTGGCGATGCCGAGCACGGCAAAAATGGCGGCGGCGATGCCGTGCACCAGCCTCAACGGCACTTTGTTGGCAATCCGCTCGCCGAAATACACCGCCGGCACGTTCGCCAGCATCATGCCGAAGGTGGTGCCGGCCACCACCGCCAGCATCGAGTCGTAGCGCGCCGCCAGCGCTACCGTGGCGATCTGCGTCTTGTCGCCCATCTCGGCCAGGAAGAAGGCAATCAGGGTGGTCAGGAACACGCCGTAACGCCCCATGCCCGGCTGCTCGTCGCCATCGAGCTTGTCCGGCACCATGGTCCATGCGGCCATCGCCAGGAACGATACGCCAAGCACCCAGCGCATCACATTCGGCCCCAGCAAAGCGCTGATCCACGCCCCCACCGCCGCCGCGAACGCGTGGTTGGCAATCGTCGCCACCAGGATGCCCAGCACGATCGGCACCGGCCGCCGGAATTTGGCCGCCAGCAGAAATGCCAGCAGTTGCGTCTTGTCGCCGATTTCGGCGAGGGCGACGATGCCCGTTGAGACAAGAAAGGCGTCCATACAGTCGGTTCCGATGTAGAAGCGCGGATCATAGCAGAGCCGCTGTTGTGGTTCCGCGCGCCAGCGAGCCGTCAATACGCGCTTGCGCGCTTTCGTCCGGCCAGCGGAAGTGCTATTCTGCCTGCGCCAATTCACACGCCACCGACCCGGAAAGACCATGAAGACATCGACCCTCCTGCGCGCCGCCGCCTGCGCCCTGTTTGCCCAATTGAGCGCATCCGCGTACGCCCTCGATCCCCTCAGCTACGCGCGCTACGACCAGGTGAAAACCAGCGCCGTGCACATGGACCTGAAGGCCGATTTCGCGAAGAAGACCTTGTCCGGGCATGCCGAACTGACCCTGGAATGGCTCGACAAGGCGGCCCGCGTCCTCGATCTCGACACGCGCGCGCTGACCATCTCCAAGGTGCAGGCGCAGGACGCCGACGGCAAGTGGGTCACCGTGCGCCACACGCTCGACAAGCTTGATGCCGAAAAAGGCCAGGCCATGCACATCGACCTGGCCGCGCTGCCGGCGCAGCCGCAGAAGGTGCGCATCTACTATCACACCTCGCCCAAGTCGACCGCGCTGCAGTGGCTCGCGCCGGTGCAGACCATGTCGGGCAAGCGCCCGTTCATGTTCAGCCAGTCCGAAACGATCGAGGCGCGTTCCTGGGTGCCGCTGCAGGATACGCCCGCCGTGCGCTTCACCTACAGCGCGCATATCGAAGCGCCCAAGGACCTGCGCGTGGTCATGAGCGCCGATAACGATCTCAATGCCACCGGCAAGGGCGGCTGGGACTTCAAGATGCCGCAGCCGATTCCATCCTACCTGCTGGCCATCGGCATCGGCGAAATCGATGTGCGCGCCCTCGGTTCTCGCACCGGCGTCTACGCCGAGCCAAAACGCATCGGCGCGGCCGCCTACGAATTCGTCGACACCGAAAAGATGGTCGCCGCCGCCGAATCCCTGTACGGCCCTTATCGCTGGGGGCGTTACGACATGCTGGTGCTGCCGCCATCGTTCCCCATCGGCGGCATGGAAAATCCGCGCCTGACCTTCCTCACGCCGACCATGATCGCGGGCGACCGCAGCCTGGTCGACCTGATCGCGCATGAACTGGCGCACAGCTGGTCGGGCAACCTGGTCACCAACGCGTCGTGGAAGCACTGGTGGCTCAACGAGGGCTTCACCACCTACGTCACGACCCGCATCCTGGAGTCGCTGTACGGCCCCGAAGTGGCGGACATGAACCTGCAACTGGAGCAGGAAGAAGCAATCGCGTCGCTCGCCACCGTCCCCACCGCCAAGCAAGCCTTGCTGACCAAGGACCCGGACACCTCGTCGGCCCACTACACCGACGAAGGCCTGGCCTACCCGAAAGGCGCGTGGTTCCTGCGCACCCTGGAGCAGCGCGCCGGCCGCGCGGTGTTCGATCCTTTCCTGCGCGGCTGGTTCGACCAGCACGCGTTCCAGAGCGTGACCACCGGGCAGTTCGTCGATTACCTGCGCAAGAACCTGCTGGCCCAGAATCCCAAGGTGCTGAGCGAGGCCGAACTGGAAGAGTGGCTGCACGGCGCCGGCATCCCGGCCAGCGCCAAGCGCGTGGTCTCGACCCGTCTGGCCGCACTGGATGCCACGCGCGCCAGCTGGTTGTCGGGCGCCACGCCCACCGCCAAACTCGATACCAAAAAATGGAATGCCACCGAGTGGATGAAGTTCTTGAACGATATCGACAAAAAGGCCACCAGCGCCCAGCTCAAGGAACTCGACCAGGCGTTCGGCCTTGCCAAGAGCGGCAATAACGAAGTGGCTTTCCGCTTCTACCGCGCGGCCATTCACGCCGGCTACAGCGAGGTGCGCACGCCGCTCGAAGCTTTCCTCATGAGCGTCGGCCGCCAGAAATTCGTGCTGCCGCTGTACGCCGCGCTGCGCGAAAAGCCGGCCGACAAGGTCTTCGCGGAGTCGGTCTACAAAAAGGCGCGCGAGCGCTATCACCCGGCCACCCAGGCCAGCGTTGACAAAAAAATGGCTGGCAAATAAAAGGACTGAGAACGTGCTCCCTATGAACCGCATCGCGGCAGCGATCCTGCTCGCATTCACCAGTTTCGCCGCCGTCGCCCAGGCGCCAGCCGTCGCCGTCAGCGCCAGCACCAGCACGCCGGCAAGCGCCTATGACCTGGAGGCCGATGTCACCCGCGTGATGAAGACCTTCGATGTTCCCGGCATTGCCATTGCCATCGTCAAGGATGGCAAGGTCGTCGCCGCGCGCGGCTTCGGCGTGCGCAAGCTGGGCGAGCCGGCGCCGGTCGACGGCAAGACCCTGTTCGAGGTGGCGTCGAACTCCAAGGCGTTTACCGCCGCCGCGCTGGCGATGCTGGTCGACGAGGGCAAGCTGGAATGGGACGACAAGGTCACCAGGCACTTGCCGGACTTCCAGATGTACGACGCCTACGTGACCCACGAGATGACGGTGCGCGACCTGCTGGTCCACCGCAGCGGCCTGGGACTGGGGGCCGGCGATCTGCTGTGGTGGCCGACCACGAACTTTACGACCGATGACATCATCGGGCAGCTGCGCTACGTGCGCCCGGCGACGAGTTTTCGCAACAGCTATGCCTACGATAACCTGCTGTACATCGTGGCCGGCAAGATCATCGCGCAAAAGGCCGGCAAGCCGTGGGGCGATGCGGTGCGCGAACGTATCCTCAAGCCGCTCGGGATGGACACGACCACCACCAGCCTGGCCGAGAACGCGGGCAATCCCAACGTCTCGGCGCCGCACAGCAAAATCAACGGCAAGGCCGCTGCGGTGCGTGCGCTGCCGGTGCCGAACGCGGTCGGCGCGGTCGGCATCAATACCAACGCCGAGGATATTGCGCGCTGGATGACGGTGCTGCTCGACGGCGGCGCCATCGCGGCTGCGCCGAAAGACGCGCACGGCAAGGAAGCACGCCTGTTCAGCGAGGCGCAAAGCCGCGAAATGTGGACCGCGCAAACGCCGATCAAAATCAGCGAGCCGAAACCGGCGCTGGCGGCGACCAGGCCGAATTTCTTCGCCTATGGCCTGGGCTTCCAGCTGCGCGACTACAAGGGCCGCAAGCTGGCCTTGCACGGCGGCGCGCTGCAGGGCTTCTATTCGAGGGTGGTGATGGTGCCGGAAGCGAAGCTGGGCATCGCGATTTTTACCAATGCCGAAAGCGGTGGGGCGCTCGCCTCCCTCCAGTATCGCCTGCTCGATCATTATCTCGATGCGGCGCCGAGCGACTGGATCAAGCTCATTAGCGACGTGGAAACCGAAGCTCGCAACAAGGACCTGGCCAAGCAGAAGAGCGCCAGCGCCACCCGCGCCGCCGCCTCGCGTCCGTCGCTGCCGATTGCGGCGTACGATGGCGAGTACAACGACCCCTGGTACGGCGCGGTGACCATCAAGCCGGTGGGCGGCAAGCGGGTGATGAGCTTTTCCCGCACGCCGGACCTGACCGGGGAACTGGAGCACTTCCAGCACGATACCTTCATCGTGCGCTGGAAGGAACGCAATTTCAACGCCGACGCCTACGTCACGTTTTCGCTGAATCCGGACGGCAGCATCGAGCGCATGAAGATGGCGCCGGTGTCGACCGAGACCGATTTCAGCTACGACTTCGCGGACCTGCTGTTCACGCCCGCGAAGAAAAAGGACGCGAAGGACGCAAAGTAATCTCCGCTTAGCCCTTGGGCAGGGCGGCGGTCAGGTCAACCCAGCTTTTCGGCTGCGGTTGGCCGCGTTCACGCACCCCGAAAAAGCACACCACCTGCTCGCCCTCGTTGTCGTAGAACTCGACCGAGGTCACGCCGGCGCGCCGCACCACCCAGCCACTCTTGAAGGCGCTCTCGCGCAGGTGCAGGTTGAAGGCCGGATCGAGCACGTTGTACCAGCCGGCGCTCGCCGCCGTCTTGCTGATCTTGCCGCTGAAGATCTGGATCACCGCGCCGTTGCCGAGGAAGGACATGATCGGCAGCTGCTGCCTGGCCGCTTCGTCGAGCAGGGTGCGCACCGCTTCGGGTTTTAGGCGCTGGACCATGCCGGCGGGCGCCAGGCGCATCGCCTGTTCCCGCGTGATCTTGAACTCGGTCAGCAGGCGGTTGAACTGGTGTACGTCGCTCATCTCGTTCCACGCCTGCTGGAACTCCTTCACATCGACCTTGCTGTCGGCCAGTTCCGCGGCCTTGGGCGCGCGCGCCGCCACCGTCAATACCGGGTTCTGGTCCGGGTGGTGGAAGTCGTCCACCAGTTTGTCGAACACGGCCACGCCGGCGGCGTCTTTCGGATAGATCTTGTGGATGGCGACGCCGTTCTCGTCGAAGAACTGGAGGCTGCGTTTGACCACGCCGTCGGCGCCCGGCTGCGCCACCGCGAATGCGTGCTTCCACTTCGAGAACGTGAAGCGCAGGTCGATCTCGCCACCGAGGTAGCCACCGGCGATGTTGCGCTGGCGCGCTTCGCGTTCGTCGTCCTTGACCGTTTCCTTGTCGTCGGCGGGCTGCGGCTTGACCCTGGTGGCCACGCCGGTGCGTTCGATCACGCCATTTTCGTTGCGGGTCAGTGCCAGTACGGTGCCCAGGTCGAGCGCGCGGCGCATGATCTCGCGCGGATCGTTGCCGTCGCTGCGCAGGCGGGTGACGGTGCTGCCGATGCCGGTCGCCAGCAGTTCGGCTTCCGATACGCCGAGCGTGCGCGCCGCATCGCGGATCATCGCCTTGGGCTGTTCGGTGCGCAGCGTGTTCCAGCGCTCGGCCAGGGTGGTGGCGCCAGTGTGGCCCGCCAGGACAAGCAGGGCGCCGGCAATGGCCAGCGGAAGGGTGCGTAGGCGTTTCATGGAGTCTCCGTGGTGGTGAAAAGAAGGTCAGTACTGGAACGCCAGCATTGCCGCCGCATTGCGACCGGGACGTGCCTGGCGTTCGATGTCGGCCAGAGTGGCGGCGTCGACCCCGGCGGCCAGGGTGCGCGAACTCGCGTAATCCCAATAGCGCTTGTCGCCCAGGTTGTAGATGCCGACGTGGAGCTTGACGTGCTTGCCGACGTTCCAGTACGCGGCCAGATCGGCCACGGTGGCGCCGGCGATGCGAAATCTTCGCGTGCCGACATCGCCGACGGTGTCCGGGGCCGGCTGCTTGCCGGCGGTGGCCACGGCGCTCAGCGAGACGCCGTACGCATCGTCCGGGGCGTCGTAGGCGATGGTAGCGCTAGCCTTGCGCGGCAGGGTGGAAGCCAGTTCGCCTTCCTTGCCTGTGCTGTTGTCGCGCGCCTTGCCGTGCGAGACGCCGGCCGCCGCGACGATGCTGTAGCCGGCCAGCGGTGCCGACCACGCGCCCAGTTCCGCGCGCAGCGACGCTTCGCCGCCCCAGGTACGCGCGCTGCCGTTGTTCTGCGGCCGGTACAGGCCGCGCGTGACGGTCGGGTAATTGACCGGATCGGGCGCCTGCGCCACGTAGTCGATGAAGTTCTTGTATTGGGTGCGGAATACCGATGCGCTCAGCTGCATGCCCTTGGCCGGGCTGCTTTTTATCCCCGCTTCAAAGGCCTGGCTGGTTTCCTTCTTCAGGTTCGGGTTGCCCAGCACCGCGTAGCCGACGCCCGATCCGGTGTAGCTGAACGAGTCGTAGGTGCCGGTGCGCTCGGCCGCCGTCGGCAGGCGCGCGCCGCGATTGAGGCGTGCGTACACCGACAAGTCGGGCGCCAGGGCGACGCTCATGTTCAGGCTCGGGGTGGCGTAGGCATCGCTCTCGGTCTTGATTTCGCCGGCTGCCGCGGGTACCGCGATCAGGTACCCGGCCAGGTTTTTCGGCGTGAGCTTGCGGTATTCCCCGCGCAGGCCCGGGGTGAGGGTGGCCGCGTAGCCGCCCAGCGCGAAGCCGAATTCTCCGCGCAGGTAGGCGCTGGCCTTGTCGCCGTCCATGTCGGCCATGCGGTTCTTCATCAAAATCTGGTGCGCGCCGCTGGCGATGACGGTGCGGTCTTCCACCCACGGACGGCGCGTTTCCGACCGCTCGTAGGCGGCGCCGTAGGCCAGGCCGAGCGATTCGCCCAGCTTCAGGGTGGCGTCCGCCCCCGCGCCGGCGCTTTTGTTGAAGTAGCCGGTGTCGATGTTGCGCAGGTAGGGCTGGTTGCCGGTGATGTAGCGCGCGCGGGTGCGGTCGTCGACCCTGGCGTCCTGCACGTAGATGCGGCTCTCGAGCGTGTCGAACAGGCCATGCGTGGCGCCCGTCATGCGGTGTTCCAGGCTGACCCGGGTGCGCTTGGTGTGAGAATCCTGGCGCACACCGTCCGGATAGGCGCCGCCGGTCTTGTTGACGTAGCTGCGCGCGTTGTCGCGTTCATAGCCGTCCAGGGTCAGGCCGATGCGCTGGCCGTGGCTTGAAACCCACTGGAACTTGGCCAGCAGCGCGTTCGAGTCCCAGTCGTCCGGATTGGCCGCTACGCTGCCCTTGTTGTCGCTCTCCTTGCCGCTGCGGTGCACGGCGACGGCCAGCGCATCGAGTGCGCCCATGCGCGCCGCGCCGGTTAGGCTGTGCGAGCGGCTTTTGTCGGCATGGCTGTAGCCGAGCGCATATGCCAGGTAGCTGCGCTTGTCGTCGCTCAGATAGTCGCCTGGCGACTTGGTGACAAAGGCGACCTTGCCGGCCAGCCCGGGCGTGCCGGCTGCCGCCGCGCCCGTGCCGGAGCCGATGCGCACTTCGCGAAACATGGCGGGGTCGAAGTAGTCGCGCCCGATGCCGAAGGTGTTCATGGCGATGCCATCCGGCTTGGGGGCGGCGTCGGGCAGGGCGATGCCGTCGATGTCCAGGCTGACCCGGTTGCCTTCGACGCCGCGGATATTGAAGCCGGTGTTCCCCGCTCCATCCCACACGCTGCCGCTGCCGCTCAATGCCGCCGGGACGCCGACCAGCGGCTCGTAGCGTGCGATGGCGCTCATATCGCCGGCGTTGCGTCGCGCCAGCTCCTCGGCGCCGATGATGACCACCTTGCCTTGCAGCGCATCGGGCGCCTTCTCATGTACGGGTGTGACGACGATGGCGGACAATTGCTGCGGCTCGCGCAGGCTTTGCGCATGGGCGGTGCTGGTGCCGATCACGGCCAGCAAGGTAGCATTGAGAGTCGTGCCGAGAACGCGGCGCAGTGGTGCGGCAGCGGCCCGGCGCGCGGAGGCGCATGCGGGCGTGTGGGTCGAAGTTGTCATGCTGGTCCGGGTCGGAGAGTGTCAGGCTGGCTCTCGGACCTGGCGACGCGGATGCATCGGGAAGGGACACTTGCTGGCGGGTGTCAAATGATAACAATAATCATTATCATTTGCAACGCATCCCGCTCAGCGTTTTTTATTATTTACGGTTCCAGACATCCATCATGTCCTGGCTGCCCTGCAGGCGGATGCCGTTATCGGAGAGGATGCCTTCGGTGGCGTCGACCATGTCCTTGCGCCGCACGACCATGTTTTCGCCGCCGCGCTGGTCGAAGTGCAGCACGATCAGGTCATCCTTGGAGTCGCGCAGCAGCTGCACCATGTGGGCCAGGCTGCGCACGGGGATCTTGTTGACCGAATAGATCACCGCGCCGAAACGGTTGGAATAGCCGGCCACCGATTTGTGCGGGAAGAAGGGCGAACTGACCACGACCAGTTCCTGGCGCTCCGGCGTCGGCGGGTCGCCACGGCGCGTCACCAGCGGGCTGGCCATGTAGCTGGCCGCCGCCATGTTGCCGACGTTGGATTGGAGGAAGGCGAGGAAATCGGTGCTGGCGCGCGAGAACACGATCGGACCGTAGATGAAATACGAGGGGTAGCCGTTGTCCAGGTCCGGAATGAGCAGCTTGCGCCCGCCCATCGCCGGCACCTTGACGTTCATGCTTTTGCCTGCACGGATAATCGTCAGCGGCACCGCGCCATCTTTCGCCACCTGCTGCACGCGGTACTGAAAGCGCACGCGCAGGTTGGTGCCCAGCTTGACCATGCCCTGGTTGTCGATCGGCGAATCGCCGATATGGGTGATCACGTCCCATTCCTTGAGTGGATAAGCGGCGTCGTTCTGGTTGGGGCGCTGCACCACGGCACCGGAGACGTCCTTGCCGAGCTTGAGGAATTCGCGCAGGACCGGATTTTCCAGGGTCTGCACTTCATCGGTCAGCGATGGCTTGCCGTCGTATTTGCCGTCGGCGACATCGCGCAGGAACAGGTCCACTTCTTCGTTCGGGATAATGTAGCCGATGTTTTGCGTGTTGGCGGCGCCGCCGAAGGCCAGGCCCACCATCTTGTCGTTGGCAATCGCCGGACCGCCGCTGTTGCCGGGGTTGATGGCGGCATCGATCTGGATGCGCAGGCCGGTCGTGCCCATGCTGTAGCTGGCGAATTCGATGCGCGAAACAATCCCCTTGGTGATCGACAGCGAGGTGCCGCCGGTCGGGTAGCCGTAGGCGAAGACCTGGTCGCGCACGTCCGGCAGCACGCTGGCGCGCGACACGGGTGCGTGGGTGTCGAAGAACGATTCATCATCGAGCTTGAGGATGGCCAGGTCGATCCCGCGGGCGACCGCCACCACCGTGGCCGAGACCTTGCCGCCGGCCTGGCTGGCCTGTACCTGGACCTGGCTGGCATAGCCGACCACGTGGGCGTTGGTAAGAATGCGCTTGCCGTCGATGACCACGCCGGAGCCGGTCACCTCCAGCGGCGAGGCCTTGGTCCATGGCTTGTACGGGTCGGGGCGGCGCAAGGTGGAAAACACCTTGACCACCGAGTTTTCCAGGTTGGCGGGAATGGCGGCCACCGGCGCGGCCGGTGACGCCGTGCTGGTGGCGTCTTGCGCGGCATGGGCCAGCAGGCTTGCCGCGGCAAGGGCCACGGCGACGGCGATACGCGATATCTTCATTGGGTAGTTTCTCGTTGGAGGAGCGGCGAGCGGTCATCATACACGCGCGTGGCGCACCGCTTCAGCGGCAAGGCGGAGAAGCGGCGGACAAAAAAACGGCCCCTTGCGGAGCCGTCGTCACCTGTCAGGGCTTGACGAACTTGAGCGTCATGCGGTCGCTCTCGCCGATCGCCAGGTACTTCTCGCGGTCGACATCCTTATTGGCCAGCACCGGCGGCAGCGCCCACACGCCGTTCTTGTGGTCGGCCTTGTCCTTCGGATTGGCGTTCACTTCCGACTTGGCGGCCAGCTTGAAGCCGGCGCTTTCGACCATCTTGATCACGTACGCTTCCTGCAGATAGCCATTGCTGCCGTCGACCGCCTTGTCGGCCGGTGCGCGGTGATCGACCACGCCGAACACGCCGCCCGGTTTCAGGCTGTCGTAGACCTTCTTGAACACTTCCTTGACCTTGTCGTCGCCGTTGCCGGTCCAGTTGTGGATGTTGCGGAAGGTGACCACCATGTCGACCGTGCCCGGCTTGGCGAAGTCGTACGCGGTCGGTACTTCGAACACGCCGCGCTGGACCTTGTCGAACATGGCCGGATTCGATTCGAGCTTCTTGGTCAGGGTGGCCGCGTACTTGCGCGCGCCTTCCTTGGCCGACGTCGGCGATTCGCCGGCGGCGATCAATTTGCCCTTTTCGCGCAGGTAGGGCGCCAGGATTTCGGTGTACCAGCCGCCGCCCGGCGACAGCTCGACCACCGTCATGGTCGGCTTGATGCCGAAGAAGGTCAGCGTTTCGTAGGGGTGACGAGCGGCGTCGCGCGCGACGTTGGCCGGCGTGCGGGCGGTATTGGCGATGGCTGCCTTGAGCGCGTCATCGGCGTGGGCGGTGCCGGCCATGCCAGCGGCCAGCATCGTGGCCAGGATCAGTCGTTTCATGTGTTTTCGTCTCCGGTATCGGTGTGTACTGCGAGGGGAAGCTGCGGCAGGCGATGTGGTATCGCCGACATGCGCGATGATCGAGTATGCAGGGTCGAAGGTCAAGCCGAATCTCATATGTACATACTGTCCGCCAGAGCGGGCGGACACTGCTTCGGACAGTGCGGACACCGTCCGCCGGACACTCCCGGATTCCCAAATCAATAACTTAGCCAGTGGCACAATCTTTGCGTATTCTTTTGGCCATTTTGCTGGTAAGGTTCCTTCTGATTTTTTTCATTCAGGTCAGTGTGAGATGGTTCAGGTGAGCGGCAAAACAAGAGCGCTCGCGTAGTCCGGCGGGCAGCTACCTTCGTGGTGAGTGTTAGGAGATACAATGGAACGACGTGCTTTTCTCAATATCAGCGGCCTCGCATTGGGCACGATGCTGGTGCCGGTTTTCGGCAACGCCATCGCCGCTGAAGAATTACTCAATCCCCTCGCGGCAAAGTTCAAGAAGACCCTGGCCGACGTCGCCCTCAATGCCGCCACGGGCGCCGGCGCCAGCTACTGCGACGTGCGCATCGGCCGCTACCTGAACCAGTTCATCACCACGCGCGACCTGAATGTCGAAAGCGTTACCAATACCGAATCGGCCGGCGTGGGCGTGCGCGTGCTGTGCAACGGCGCCTACGGCTTCGCCGCCACCTCCGACATGTCGCCCGACGCGGTGGCCGGTGCCGCGCGCCAGGCGGTCGCCATTGCCAAGGCCAACGCCAGGCTGCAATCGGAACCCGTGCGCCTGGCGCCCGTCAAGGGCGTGGGTGAAGTAGCTTGGGCCACTCCGGTCAAGAAGGATTGGCGCACGGTCCCCATCAAGGAAAAGGCCGAGCTGCTGATCGCCGCCAACAAGGCCGGCATGGACGGCGGTGCGAGCTTCATGCAGTCGCTGATGTTCCAGGTGAACCAGCAAAAATATTTTGCTTCGACCGACGGCTCCTACATCGACCAGGACGTGCACCGCATGTGGATGCCGGTGTTCGCCACCGCCGTTGACAAGGCCACCAATAAATTCCGCTCGCGCCAGGGCTTGTCCACGCCCGTCGGGATGGGCTACGAATACCTCGATGCGCGCTTTGATGACAAGATCAAGGCCGCCGGCGGCGTGTGCACCCTGTACAAGAATTCGTACGACCTGATCGAAGACGCGCGCGCCTGCGGACGCCAGGCCAAGGAAAAGCTGACCGCCAAGTCGGTCGCGCCGGGCAAATACGACCTGGTGCTCTCGCCCGAGCACCTGTGGCTGACGATCCACGAATCGGTGGGCCACCCGACCGAACTCGATCGCGTGCTGGGCTACGAGGCCAATTTCGCCGGCACCAGCTTCGCCACGCTCGACAAGTGGGAAACCAAGAAATTCAAGTACGGCTCCGAGCGCGTCAACATCGTGGCCGACAAGCTCACCCAAGGCTCGCTGGGCGCGGTCGGCTACGACGATGAAGGCGTGGCGTGCAAGCGCTGGGACATCATCAAGGACGGCATCCTGGTCAACTACCAAGCCACGCGCGACCAGGCCCACATCATCGGCGAAAAGGAGTCGCACGGCTGCTCCTACGCCGACAGCTGGAGCAGCGTGCAGTTCCAGCGCATGCCGAACGTGTCGCTGCAGGCGGGGAAAGCCAGGCTCACGCCGGACCAGATGGTCAAGGACGTCAAGAAGGGCATCTATATCGTTGGTGCGGGCTCGTTCTCGATCGACCAGCAGCGCTACAACTTCCAGTTCGGCGGCCAGCTGTTCTACGAAATCAATAACGGCAAGATCGGTGCGCCGCTCGAAGACGTGGCCTACCAGTCGAACACCCAGGAATTCTGGAATGCCTGCAGCGCCATCTGCGACGAGAGCGACTGGCGCATGGGCGGCTCCTTCTTCGACGGCAAAGGCCAGCCCAGCCAGGTCAGTACGGTGTCGCACGGGTCAAGCACGGCGCGCTTTAACGGCATCAACGTCATCAACACCGCACGCAAGATCGGCTAAGCCAGGGGACCGCATATGAAAGTTCTGACTCAAGAAGAAAGCAAGCGCATCACCGACCGCATCATGTCGCTCACCAAGGCCGATGAGTGCACCGTGCGCGTGGCGGGCGGGCGCACCGGTAACATCCGCTATGCGCGCAACAACGTGTCCACCGCCGGGCTGGTGAACGACGCTTCGCTGGTGGTGCAGGTCGCGTACGGCAAACGCCAGGGCACCGCCACCATCAATGAATTCGATGACAAGTCGCTCGAAAAAGTCGTGCGCCGCGCCGAGGACCTGGCGCGCCTGGCGCCGGAAAACCCGGAGTTCATGCCGGCCGTGTCGAAGCAGGCGTACAAGGCATCCCAGACGTTCAGCCGCGCCAGCGCCGCCATCGACCCGGAATTCCGCGCCCAGACCGCGGCCTACAGCATCGAGGCGAGCCGCAAGAACAAGCTGGTATGCGCCGGCTTCTTCACCGACAGTCACTCGTTCCAGACCGTCGCCAATTCGAACGGCGTGTTCGGGCACCAGGAAGAGACCAATATCGACTTCACCTGTACCGTGCGCACCGAAGACGGGCGCGGGTCGGGCTGGGTCAAGCGTTCCGCCACCGACGTGGCGCGCTTCGACGCGCGCGAAGCGTCCGACGTGGCCATCGAAAAGGCCCTGCGTTCGGTCGACGCCAAGGCGCTCGAACCGGGCCGCTACACGGTGATCCTGGAGCCAGCCGCAACGTCGGACCTGATCGGCTTCATGCTCGGTGGTTTCGATGCGCGCCAGGCCGACGAGGGCCGCAGCTTTTTGTCGAAGAAGGGCGGCGGTACGCGCCTGGGCGACAAGCTGTTCGATGCGCAGGTCAATATCTGGTCGGACCCGTGGGACACGGATGTGCCGGTCATGCCCTGGGACGCGGGCAACATGCTGGCGCGCGAGCGCATGGACATGATCAAGGATGGCAAAGTATCGGCGCTCGATTACTCGCTGTTCTGGGCGAACAAGAAAGGCGTGCGCGCCATTGGCGCGCCAGGGAATATGATCATGGGCGGGACCGATAAATCGACCGCGGAGCTGATCGCCGGTACCAAAAAGGGCGTGCTGGTCACGCGTACGTGGTACATCCGCGAAGTGGACCCGCAGTCGGTGCTGCTGACCGGCTTGACGCGCGATGGTACGTTCTACATCGAGAACGGCAAGATCAAGCATCCGATCAAGAACTTCCGCTTCAACGAAAGCCCGGTGACGATGTTGAACAATATCGAGGCGATCGGCAAGCCGCAGGTGATCGCGGGCGATGAAGTGCCGTATTCGATGCTGATTCCACCGATGAAGGTCAGGGATTTCAACTTCACGTCCTTGTCGGACGCGGTCTAACCGTCACCTCCGTCGTTCCCGCGCAGGCGGGAACCCAAGTTGCATGCGGACCAATGGCTATCGGTACGTACTTGGGTTCCCGCCGAGGGCAGCCTTGGCGCGGGAACGACGGATGTTCATTTTAGCGCTGGCATTCGCTGCGCGGTAGCAGGAGTAAAAGTGGAACGACGCACCTTCCTCAAGATCAGCAGCGGCGCCGCTGGCGCCATCCTGGTTCCCGTCTTCGGCAACGCCATCGCGGCTGAAGAGTTAATGAACCCGGTCGCAATCGCGTTCAAAAAATCGCTGGCCGACGCCGCGATGAACGCCGCCACCAAGGCCGGCGCGAGCTATTGCGACGTGCGCATCGGCCGCTACCTGAACCAGTTCATCACCACGCGCGACCTGAACGTGGAAAACATCGTCAACACCGAATCATCCGGCGTGGGCGTGCGCGTGATCGCCAACGGCGCCTACGGCTTCGCCTCGACCAACGACATGTCGCTCGACAGCATCGCCGCCGCCGCGCGCCAGGCCGTGGCGATCGCGCGCGCCAACAGCAAACTGCAAAGCGAGCCGCTGCGCATGGCCCCGGTCAAGGGCGTGGGCGAGGTGGCATGGGCCACGCCGTTCACGCGCGACTGGCGCACGGTGCCCATCAAGGACAAGGCCGACATGCTGATCGCGGCCAACAAGGCGGGCCTGGACGCCGGCGCCAGCTTCATGACCTCGACCCTGTTCCAGGTCAACCAGCAAAAATACTTCGCCTCCACCGACGGCTCTTACATCGACCAGGACATCCACCGCCTGTGGGCGCCTTTGAGCGCCACCGCCGTCGACAAGGCCAGCAACCGCTTCCGCACGCGCGACGGCCTGGCCGCGCCGGCCGGCATGGGGTACGAATACTTCGACGCCCGCCCGGCCGATAAAATCAAGGCCGCCGGCGGTGTCGCCACGCTCTACACCAAGTCCTACGACATCGTGGACGACGCGCGCGCCGCCGGCCGCCAGGCGCGCGAAAAGCTCGGCGCCAAGACGGTCGAACCGGGCAAGTACGACCTGGTGCTCGCGCCGGAACACCTGTTCCTGACCATCCACGAATCGGTCGGCCATCCGACGGAACTGGACCGCGTGCTCGGCTACGAAGCCAATTACGCCGGCACCAGCTTCGCCACGCTCGACAAATGGCGGACCAGGAAATTCAAGTTCGGCGCGGACCGGGTCAACTTCATCGCCGACAAGAACGAACCGGGTTCGCTCGGCGCAGTCGGCTACGACGACGAAGGCGTGCCGGCCAAGCGCTGGGACATCATCAAGGACGGCGTGCTGGTGAACTACCAGGCCACGCGCGACCAGGCCCACATCATCGGCGAGAAAGAGTCGCACGGCTGCTCGTACGCGGACAGCTGGAACAGCGTGCAATTCCAGCGCATGCCGAACGTGTCGCTCGCGGCCGGCAAGGAGCTCCTGACACCGGACGAGATGGTCAAGGACGTCAAGAAGGGCATCTACATCCTCGGGCGCGGCTCGTACTCGATCGACCAGCAGCGCTACAACTTCCAGTTCGGTGGCCAGCTGTACTTCGAGATCAAGAACGGCAAGATCACCGGTCCCCTGGAAGACGTGGCCTATCAGTCGAACACCCAGGAGTTCTGGAACGCGTGCAGCGCCATCTGCGACCAGCGCGACTGGCGCATGGGCGGCTCCTTCTTCGACGGCAAAGGGCAGCCCAGCCAGGTCAGCGCGGTGTCGCACGGATCCGCCACCACACGCTTCAACGGCATCAACGTCATCAACACCGCCCGCAAGATCGGTTAAGGAGAAAACGCAGCATGAAACAGCTGAACCAGGAAGAAGCAAAGCGCATCTGCGACCGCGTGCTCGGATTTTCCAAAGCCGACGAATGCCGCGTGGTGCTCAACGGCGCTCGTACCGGCAATATCCGCTACGCGCAGAACAGCGTGTCGACGGCGGGCCTGAACGAAAACATGCAGCTGACCGTCAGCGTCGCTTTCGGCAAGCGCCAGGGCACCGCCTCGATCAATGAGTTCGACGACAAATCGCTCGAAAAGGCCGTGCGCCGCGCCGAAGACGTGGCCCGCCTGGCGCCCGAGAATCCCGAATTCATGCCGGCGGTCGGCAAGCAGCAATACAAGGATTCGAACGCCTTTGCCCGCGAGACCGCGGCCATCGATCCGGACTTCCGCGCCGAGGTGGCCTCGCACAGCATCCTGGCAGGGCGCAAGAACAAGCTGGTGACAGCCGGCTTCTTCGTCGATAACACGGGTTTCGAAACCATCGCCAACTCGAACGGCGTGTTCGGCCACCACGAATACACCAACGTCAGCTTCACCTGTACCGCCCGCACGGAAGATGGGCGCGGTTCGGGCTGGGTGACCCGCTCGGCCAACGACGTGCGCAAGTTCGACGCGCGCGAAGCCTCCAACGTCGCCATCGAAAAGGCGCTGCGCTCGGTGGACGCCAAGGCCCTGGAGCCGGGCCGCTACACGGTGATCCTGGAACCGGCCGCCACGTCGGAGCTGATCGGGCGCATGTTCGGCGCGTTCGATGCGCGCCGCGCCGACGAAGGCCGCAGCTTCCTCTCGAAAAAGGGCGGCGGCAACCGCCTGGGCGAAAAGCTGTTCGACGAGCAGGTCAACATCTGGGCCGACCCGTGGGACAAGGACGTGCCGGTGCGCCCTTGGGACACGGTTTCGATGCTTCCGCGCGAACGCACCGACATCATCAGGAGCGGCAAGATCGTCTCGCTCGACTACTCGCTGTTCTGGGCCAACAAGCAAAAGGTCAGGGCCAGCGGCCGTCACGGCAACATGATCATGGCGGGCGGCGGCAAGTCGCTCGACGAAATGATCGCCTCGACCAAGAAGGGTATCGTCGTCACCCGCACCTGGTATATCCGCGAGGTCGATCCGCAATCGCTGCTGCTGACCGGTCTCACGCGCGACGGCACCTTCTACGTCGAAAACGGCAAGATCAAGCACCCGGTCAAGAACTTCCGTTTCAACGAAAGCCCGGTCTCGATGCTCAATAATCTCGATGAACTGGGCAAGCCGCAGATCATCGGCGGCGATGAAGTGAACTTCCAGATGATGATCCCGCCGATGAAGATCCGCGACTTCAACTTCACGTCGCTGTCGGACGCGGTGTAGGCCAGGCCATGCGCAGCTACGATTTCTACTTCACCCGCCTGATGTACGAGTCGGGCGACTGGGACGTGGACATCCGCATGCCCAGCAACGTGCTCAATTCGCTGGTGGAGTACACCACCCTGCGCGTCGATCCGGTGGAGCGGGTGATCCCGCTGTCGGATGCGAAGATGCTCGAGTCGCCTTTCTGCTACCTGGCGGGGCACAAGCTGGTGCAGTTCACGCCCGCCGAGCGCAAGAATTTCGAGCGCTACGTGCGCGGCGGCGGCTTTGTGTTCGTGGACGACTGCAACCACGACATCGACGGCCTGTTCGCCAAGTCCTTCGAGGCGGAACTGGCGCGCATCTTCGGACCGAAGGCGCTTAAAAAGATCCCCAACAATCACCCGGTGTATTCGAGCTTCTTCCAGTTCGACGGCCCGCCCAACACGGGGAACGAACTCAATGGCTGGGGCGACGACCTGGTACACGATTACCTCAAGGCGATCGACATCAACGGGCGCGTGCGGGTGCTGTATTCGAACAAGGACTATGGCTGCGAGTGGGATTACGACTTCCGCAACAAGCGCTGGCTGGTCGTCGACAATACCCGCTTCGCGGTCAATATTATTCAGTATGCTTTGGGAGCCTGATAGTGCCGGAACATGATGCGCAAGCGTGGAACGAAAAAGACATCGCCGACCTGACGGCAAAAATCGGCGCGCTCAAGGCGAGCATGTCGACCGTGATCGTGGGCCAGGACCAGGTGATCGAGTCGCTCGTCATCTGCCTGCTGGCCGGCGGCCACGCGCTGGTCGAGGGCGTGCCGGGTCTGGGCAAGACCTTGCTGGTCAAGTCGCTGGCCCAGGCCACCGACCTGCAGTTCCGGCGCGTGCAGTTTACGCCCGACCTGATGCCGTCCGACATCGTCGGCACCGAAATCCTCGAAGAAAACCAGACTACCCGCCAACGTCTGTTTCGCTTCCAGCCTGGCCCGGTGTTCACCCAGGTGCTGCTGGCCGATGAAATCAACCGCGCGCCGCCCAAGACCCAGTCCGCCCTGCTCGAAGCGATGCAGGAGCGCGCGGTGACGTTTGGCGGCGTTACCCACGGCCTGCCGAAGCCGTTCTTCGTGCTGGCCACGCAGAACCCGATCGAGCAGGCCGGTACCTATCCGCTGCCGGAAGCACAGCTCGACCGCTTCCTGCTGCGCATCGACGTCGGCTACCCGACCGAAGATGAAGAGATGATGATGGTCTCGCGCACCACCCACGCCGGCCTGGCCGATGCACCGCAAGTGATGGACGTGGACAGTTTGCTGCGCCTGCAAAAGCTGGTGCGCGACATCGAAATCGGCGAGCACCTGCTGCGCTACGCCACGCGCCTGGTGCGCGCCACGCGCCCGCAAGAGAGCCACGTGGCCGCCGTCATCAAGCATGTCGGCTGGGGCGCCGGTCCGCGCGCCGGGCAAGCGCTGGTGCTGGCCGCCAAGGCGCGCGCGCTGATGCACAACCGCCTGGCCGTCACGCGCGACGACATCGGCGCGATGCTGCTGCCGGTGCTGGCGCACCGCGTGCTGCGCAACTTCGAGGCCGAAGCCGACGGCGTGGCGATTGCCGACATCCTGCTCGCCCTGCGCGCCGAGATCCGCGCCGACAAGGATTAGCCATCGCATGCTGTCGACGTCCGCGCTGCTCGCGCACACCAATGACCTGAACCTGATCATCCGCCATGTGCTGGCGGGGCTCGGTCACGGCATTCATGCGGGCCGCGAGCGCGGCGCCGGCGTCGAATTTTCCGAATACCGCGCCTACGCTCCCGGAGACGAATGGCGCCGGGTCGACTGGAAGCTGCTCGCGCGCGCCGACCGTTACTACGTGCGCGAGGCGGAACGCGACAGCCACGTGGCCGTGTGGCTCTGGCTCGACGCCACCGCATCGATGGCGGAACCGAGCCGCAGCGGCGTTGCGGGGCTCGACAAGCTCTGGTACGCGCGCACCATCCTGGCCTGCATCGCCGCCATCGCCCAGCGCCAGGGCGACGCCTTCGGCCTGGTCGTCTGCAGCGGGGAGCGCGTGCAGTTCACACCCGCCGCGCGCGGCCCGCGCCAGATGCAGCGCGTGCTGGCGCAATTGAAGCGCGTCGAAGCCGGCGGCGCCCTGCCAGATAGTGACACCCTGCGCGCCAGCATGCCGTTCGTGCGCGCGCCCAGCCTGGTGTTCGCCGCCAGCGACTTTCTCGACTGGCCCTCCGGCCAGGCCGAAGCGCTGCTGCGCCTGCGCCGCATGCGCCACGATGTGCGTCTGCTTTGCCTGCAAACGCGCGCCGAGTGCGACGCCAGCTTTCCACCAGAGACCACGTACCGCGATCCTGAGAACCCCGATGGCGTGTTTCGCTTCGCTGCCGACACGGTCGGCGTGTACCGCAAGAACCGCGACGAACACTTCGCCCGCATGCTGGCGCAGTGCCGCCGCAACGATATTCCGGCGCTGGCCGCCTGCATCGAGGAGCCGCTGCCCGCCGTGCTGCGCGCGTGGCTGCGCCAGGGCGGACGCGCGTGAACGTCCTTTGGTGGCTGGGACTGGCCGTGCTGGCGCTGCCGGTGCTGTGGCATCGCCAGCGGCGCCAGCGCATCCGCCAGGAGCCGCTGGCCACGGCGCGCTTCCTGCCGCGCGCCGATCCGCAGCAATTGCGCGTGTGGCGCTGGACCGAGCGCTTGCTGCTTCTGGTGCGCTGCCTGCTGCTGGTGGCCGTGATTGCCTGGCTGGCCGACCTGGTGCTGCCATGGCGCCGCGATGCGGTGCTGATACTTGCCGGTACCGATACCGTCTGGGCCGAGCGCCAGATCAAACAGGCCGGTTTGTACGACGCCAGCTGGATTGCCGTCCCGGCGGACGATCCCTTCGGCTGGCTGGCCCGCCACGACCGCGAATGGCGGCCCGATTCGCGCCTGCTGGTACTCGGTAATGTGCCGATGCCCGCCATGCCGCCACGCTCGCGCCACCGGATCGAGGTGCGCAGCAAGGCGCCGCCGTTCGCAAGCACCGAGCAGCGCGTTGTCATCGTCAGCCAACGCGCCGGACGGTGGCGCGCCATGTTCGCCGCGCTCGATGGCCCGCGCCGCTACAAAATTGACGAAGTGCCCGACGGCACGGCCTATGGCGCGCCCGAACTGGTGATCTGGGACGTGCCGCAGGCGCCGCCCGCAAGCCTGCGCGCGCCGTTATGGTGGGCCGGCGACCAAGCCGCCTTCCCGGAGTTGAAAAAGGCGGCGCAGGCGGATGGCATCCGTTATGCCGACAGCGCGCGCGGGCGCGTCTGGGCATCGGGCGCATGGCCGCCAGCGGGCCCGGACGCCGCGCGCCGCCTGTTCGAGAGCTGGCAGCGGCTGCATTACGCGCCCGTGCCTTATACGATGCCGTCACAACTGATCGCGCCTGCGTCGTCGGCCACGCCGTTTCAAGCCAGCGGCGCCTTGCGCTATTTGCTCACCCTGATACTGCTTGGCTTGTTTGCAGTGGAACGGATACTGGCCCATGCAAGCCGACGCTGACATCATCGACCAGTTGCAGTTCGCCGCCACGCGCCGGCGCGCGCCGCTGTGGTTTGCCACGATTCTCCCATGGTTGCTGCTGCTGTCGTTCCCCGGCATTGTGGCGTGGAGCGCGTGGGCGGTATGGGATTGCCGGCGCATGCGCGCGCGCGTGCGGCGCGACTGGATCGGCTGGATCGATGCCACCGTGCCCGCGCTGGAAGACAGCAGTGCGCTGCTGGCGGGGGCCACCAGCGCCATCGGCCAGCTCCAGCGCCGCCGCCTCCTGGCGCGCATCGCCACCACGCTCACCGACGACGTACTCGCGGCGATTGCCAGTGAGCGCGTGCGCTTCGATCCGCGCTGGCTCGCGTTGAGCGTGTGCGCGGCACTGGCGTTGTTCGCATGGCGCCAGGTGCAGGCCGTGCCATCCACGCCGCGCGAAATCAAGGCCTTGATCGCAAAGCAGACCAGTGAGATCACCGTGCGCGTAACGCCGCCCAAATACACAGGCGTGGCCATGTCCGACGGTGCGCCGCGCGAACTCCAGGTGCCGGAGCACAGCATTGTCGAATGGTGCTTGCGCGCGCCGCAGCCGGTGGACACGCCCATTGAGCTGAGCGACGGCCAGACGCTCAAGATCGGCCGCGCATGCGCGCGTTGGGTCGCGGCGGAATCGGTGTTCTGGCGCTGGCGCGGTGCGCGCTACAACCTGCGCGTGATTGCCGACCAGGCGCCGGAGGTCACCATGTCGGCGCCGCGCGATATGGTTCACACGCTCGCGCGCGATGCCGCCAGTGCCACCATCGCGCTGGCGGTGCGCGACGATTACCAGGTCCGGCGCGCCACCTTGCACCTGACCTTGGCGCGCGGCAGCGGCGAAAACATCCGCTTCAGCGACCGCGAACTGCCGCTGCCGGAGTCGAACGATCCGCGCACGCGCACCTGGCACAAGCAATGGACCTTGGCGGAGCTGGGCATGGAGCCGGGCGACGATCTGTATTTTTTCGTTCGCGCGACCGACAATGCCGAGCGAGCGCATACGACCGTCTCGCCCACCTACACCCTGCGCCTCCCCGGTCCGGTGGAAGAGAGCGACGACTCGTCGGCGCAGCCAATGCTGGTCAAGCCCGAGAACCTGCGCAGCCAGCGTCAGATCATCATCGACACCGAGCAGCTGCTGGCTGACCTGAAGGCGACGCCAGGCATGAACCCGGCCACCGTGCGTTCGCGCAGCGAGGCCATTGCCGACGACCAGGCCCAGTTGCGGCGCCGTTACGGCCAGTTCCTCGGTGAGGAGTCGACCCTGTTCGGCGGCGAGGAGCATCACGACAAGGAAGAGAAACACGACGTGGTTGCCGAATTCGGTCACATGCACGACCAGGCCGAGAACGCGACCCTGTTCGACGAGTCGACCAAGAAGGTCCTGCGGCGCGCCCTGAGCGCCATGTGGGATGCCGAAAAATCCCTGCGCGCGATCACGCCGGCGAGCGCACTCGCGCCCGAACACAAGGCGTTGGAAGCGATCAAGCAGTTGCAGCAGGCCGACCGCATCTACCTGCACAAGACCGCCTTCGTGCCGCCCGCGCTCAAGGAAGAAATCCGCATGACCGGCGACGTCGTGGGTACCAAAAGCTACCGCCGCGAACAGGGCGCCGCGGCCGTGCCGATTCCCGGCGAGGTACGGCGCCTGATCGAAGCGCTCGACGCCGATGGCGCCTTGCCCGCCCTGTGGAGCCGCGACGCGCAGGCGTGGATTCGCGAACGCATCGCGAACGAAGCGCAGCGCCTGGAAGCGCAGCGCGCCGTGCAGGACGTGGCCGACGGCTGCGCAGACTGCCGCCCGGTACTGCGTGCCTGGCTGCGCGGCGCCATCGACCGCGCGCCGATCCTGTTGCAGGCCAAGGCCACTCCACAAACCCCCTTTACCCGCGCCCTGCGCGACGGAGCTCCCCGATGATCGCTGCCGGCCTGATTTTCCTGATGGGGATCGGCAGCGCCGCCGTCTACCTGTGGCGGCGCCAGTGGATCGAGGCGCTGTTGATCGTGGTGGCCGCGGCGGCGCTGGGCGTGATCGTCGGCGACTTTCCGATGCCGGCCGGGGTGGCCGGGACGCTGTCGATCGATTCGGAGGCCGAGGCCATCGACCTGAACGAGGCGGCGACCGTGAAGCTCACCGGCGATGGTTTGAGCGCCGCGCAATGGCACGACCTGCCGGCGCGGCCGCTGTTGTGGGAGACACCAGCTGGCGAGGTGCTGCACCTGGATTTTCCGCGTGACCTGCCCCTTGGGCGCATGTTCGCGCTGACTGTGCGCCGCAGCCAGGCGTCCAGCTGGCGCCTGCAACTGCTGGCCGAGAACCAGCAGGTGATCGCCGATGTCGCCGGCAATGGCGCGGCGCTGACGGTGCAGTGGCTGCCTCCGGTGGCCGAGACCTTGGTACTGACTGCGCGCATGCTCGATGGCCGCGGCAAGGTGGCGGCGCAGGGCCCGGTGCCGTTTTCGGTAGCGGCGCCGGTGCCGCTGCGGGTGATGGGGCGCTTTGGCGCACCCTCGTTCGATGCGCGCGCGCTCAATGACCTGCTGGTCGACAGCCATGCGGCGCTGGACTGGCAAGTCACCCTGGGCAAGACCGTCACGCGCAGCGAAAGCCCGGCGACGGCGCTCGCGCAGCCCAATCTGCTGGTGGCCGACGCCGCGCATATCGAGCATCTGGGCGATGGCCCGCGGGCAGCCTTGCTGGCCCAGGTGGCGGCGGGCACGCCGCTGGTGATCCTGGCGGCGAACGCGCAGGACAAGCAGCTGTGGGCACGCGCCGTTCAGCTGGAATTGAGGGAGCAGGCGGATGCCCGGCCTTCCGGCACGCCGCTGGCGCTTGTGTCGGCGCCGCTCAATCCGGGGACGGCGTCAGGTCCGTGGAGTGCGGCGGGGGACAGGATCTGGACGCGGCAGTGGGACAAGGGGCGCATCGTCTGGCTGGGCGTGGCCGACTGGCACCGCTACGCGATCAGCGAGCCGCAGGCGCTTGCCCTGTGGTGGCAGGGAGTGTTCGATCGCGCCGGCATCGAGCGGCCGCAGGACGTGGCCTGGCTCGACCCGCACGAGATGCCGCTGCCCGGCCGGCGTCTGGAAGTGTGCGCGCTCGGCGTGCAGGGCGACGTCACCTTCCCCGAATTGAAACAGACGCTCGCCTGGCAGCGCCGCCCGGACAAGGCCGACGCTTCCTGCGTGGCGGTATGGCCGCGCAAGGCCGGCTGGCTGGCGATGCACACCGGGGGCGCGAAGCCGCAGGCCGGCAAGCTGTATGTGTATGACAAGGACGACTGGCCCCTGTGGCAAAAGGCGCAGCGGCGCGACGCCACGGCGCGTTACGCGGCGCGTACGCCGGCAGCGGCGGCGGCGGGCACGGTGCCGCTGCCGGCATGGCCGTTTGCGCTGCTGTTCGCGGCGGCGATGCTGCTGCTGTGGTGGCGCGGACGGCGCTAGCGCCCGGCCGGCGCGGCGGGCGGCTTGGGTTAAGATGCCGGTGCCAGCATCGCAATCCCGCCTTCGCTTTCGTCACCTTGGAGTTCTTCATTCGTATGGCCGCCCATATCCTGTCCCGGCTGTTTTCCTTGCGTCCAAGCGCAGTCGACGCGCATCTGCTGAGTTTTCACACAAGGCCCGGGCTCACCGGCTTGTCCCGCTTTGGCGTGGAATTCCTCTACTTCGGCATGAAGGAAGCGCGCGCCTGCCTGTTCGTGGGCCTGTTCTTCGCGGCCGTGTTTTCGGTGCCGCGCGCGGGCCTGTGGGGAATCCCGCGTTACGACGTGCTGTTGGTCGTCGCTCTCGCCATCCAGGGCTGGATGATGTGGGCCAGGCTGGAAACGCGCGATGAACTCAAGGCGATCACCTTGTTTCACGTGATCGGCTTTGCGCTGGAAGTGTTCAAGACCTCGGGCAGCATCCAGTCATGGTCCTACCCGGACTTTGCGTACACGAAGCTGTTCGGCGTGCCGCTCTTTGTGGGATTCATGTATGCGGCCGTCGGCAGCTACATCATCCAGGCATGGCGCTTGTTCGATTTGCGGGTGATCCATCATCCGCCGCACTGGATGGGCGTGGTGATCGCGCTCCTCATCTACGTCAATTTTTTCACGCACCACTACATCGGCGATTATCGCTGGTATGTGGCGGCGTGCGCGCTCGGGCTGTACGCCAGGTCGACCGTCATCATGCGCCCGCTCGACGTGGAGCGCCGCATGCCCTTGCTGCTGGCCTTTGTGCTGATCGGTTTTTTCATCTGGCTGGCCGAAAACATCAGCACCTTTTTCGGCATCTGGAAGTACCCCAACCAGCTTGGCGCGTGGTCGATGGTGCATGTCGGGAAGTGGAGTTCGTGGTCTTTGCTGGTCGTGATGATCTTCACGATCGTCGTCAACCTCAAGCACATCAAGGCGCGCATTCACGTGCCGGCATAGGGGGGACGGCACGACGTAGTTCTGGGTCAGGCCGCAGGGGGCCATTGGCGCGATGTGCTCACAAGTGCCAAAATCCATAGTGTTTCGCCGTTGATCTCGTACACGATACGATAACTTTCGTGAACAATGAACTCAAGCGTGGCGCGAATTTTCCCCGCATGCCCGAGTAGCGGAAACTCCGCCAGCTTGGACGCCGCCTGCGAAAACAGATTATCCATGTCGACCGCTGCCGTTACTTTGTCTTTGGCGATGTATTCGAATACCTCCCATCGGTCCTGTTCGGCCTCCGGCGTCCAGTAAACGTTCACTTCTCGGCCACACTAATTAACTCAGCACGGCGGGCGGCGAACCTCGCTTCAACGTCTTCGTTGGAGCGTCCCTTGCCTGCGTTCATGGACTGGCGTGCAACTTCCACCTTCAGGTGTAGAAATTCATCATATTCCCGGGCCTCTCGTTGTCGTACGACATATTCACGCATCATTTCCCGAACGATCTGTGATGCCGGTCGATGCATTGCCGCTGCTTCGGCCATGAATGCTTCCCTCAACTCGGGCTCCAGCTTCATTGTAAAAACGGCTTCCTTTTGCATTGCCTACCTCGCGAGACTTTTATATATACAAAGTGTATACCTCGTAAGTACTGGTCGCAAGTTCTCCAAGGTGGAAAAACCGCCATATCCTAGGAAAGGGCTCTGTCACTAAACTGTGTTGGTGGGTTTGTTTCTCGCCTGTCTGATGCCCTGGCAACAACGATGGCGGCGTGCGAACGGCTTGGTACACTAACCTCCTTGCCTCGCATCCTATTGAAGCCATGACTACAGTCTCCGATCTTCCGTGCCTCGCTCTCGACAGTTCGAGGTGGGGCGAGCTTGAACACGCATACGGCCACGCATCCGACATCCCGGACCTCCTGCGGCAGCTCGATTCGCTTCCTTCGGCTGTCGGCGACCAGGAGCCGTGGTTTTCCCTGTGGAGTGCCCTTGCTCATCAAAACGACGTTTACACCGCATCGTTCGCGGCCGTTCCCCATGTGGTGCGGGCACTGGCAACTGCCCCATTAACCGCTGACTCCACCTACTTCCAGTTTCCTGCCGTCGTAGAAGCCTGGCGACAGGAGAAACAAGTTCCTATACCCGATGATTTGCAGGTCGCTTATTCTGCAGCGCTCGCGGCACTGCCTGGCTTGGTTGCTCAAGCGTCCGCTCGCGAATGGGACGGGGGCTTCCTCGCTTGCGCACTCTCAGCGGTTGCCGCTGCCAAAGGATTTGGCAATGTAGCAGCGGCCGTGCTCGAAATGACCCCTGAGGTTGCTGATGAATTCACCGAATGGTTCTTCTCGCGTTGATAGCCTTGCCTCAGTCGGTAGGCCGATAGCGCCAGTACGATGCCCAGCGCCTTCGCGGCGGTCTTGTAAGCGCTCGGGAGTCCGAAACCAGGACGGTGTCGCGCTTCAGCACGGTCCAAGAGCAGCGCCTGCCGTTGCAGCGCTCGAAGCGAGGGCAGGACCACGACGAAGCTGTTGCGCGAGCTTCGGGCCACAGCGGTGAGTACGGCAACCTCTTCACGGGAGATGCCCCGTTTGCTCGCCGGCGTACCGCGTTTATTGCGAGCCCGACGGGTCAACACAAGGAAAATCGTTGTACCAACACCGTATGGTGACAGAACCAAAAAAAAGCCACGCCGTCGCCGGCGTGGCCTTGTCATGCAACGTCGTCCAGCTTAGAAAGCCCAGTCAACCTTCGCGTACATCTGGCGGCCGTTGATGCCGATCGGGCAGGTTTCCCAGCAGTGGGTGAAGCCCAGTTGCGGGAACGGTGCGGCCTTGGTCTTGTCCCACTCGGTCGGGTAGGTGTCGAACAGGTTGTTCACGCCGATCGATGCGCTGATCTTCTTGGTGAACGCATAGCGTAGCGACATGTCGACCAGCCACTTCGATTCCCAGGTCTGGATGTACGGGGCGGTAAAGCCCTGGCCCTGCACGGAGCCATAGTAGTTGGCGCGGGTGTTCACGTTCCATGCGCCGGTCGTGTAGTCGGCGGCGATGACGTGCTTCTTGCGCGGCTGGCCGCGCTCGATCAGGGTCACTTGCGCGTCGTCGAACAGCTGGGCGCCGGTCAGCACGGGCGATTGCGATTTACGCGCCTTGACTTCGGTCTTGCTGAAGCCCATCTGGCCCGACAGCACCAGGGTCGAGCCGCTCCACTTGGTGGTGTGCTCGGCCACGATGTCCAGGCCGTCCGTGGTGGTGTCGATCGCGTTGGTGAAGAACTGGGCCTGGCCGACCTTGAGCGGATCGAGAATCGACTTGATCGGGCACTTGGAAGCCGGCACGCAGTTGCCGGATTCCGGCGCGATATTGCTGGAGAAGACGATGCGGTCGTCGATCTTGATGCGGTACAGATCGGCGGTGACCGAGAAGTTGGGCATCGGGCGCAGGATCATGCCGATGCTGGCGCTTTTCGAGGTCTCTTCCTTGAGCGGCGAGATGCCGAAGGCGCGCGTGACGGCGCTGCCTTCGCGCGCGGTCAGGGTTTCGGTCAGCACGCCGGCCGAATTGAGGTTGGTCGACACGGAGCTGTAGAACTTCTGCTGCACGCTCGGCGCACGGAAACCGGTCGACACGCTGCCGCGCATGCCGAACTGGCGCGTCGGATCGTAGCGCATGCTCAATTTGCCGGTGGTGGTGTTGCCGAAGTCCGAGTACTTTTCAAAGCGCACCGCGCCGGCGACCAGCAGCTTGTCGGTGATGTTGTGTTCCGCATCGAGATACAGGGCGATGTTGTGGCGGCCCTGATCGACTTCGGTGCCCGGGGTGTAGCCCGGGAAGCCTTGCGCGCCCGATGCTGCGATGCCGCCGGTCTGGTCGAAGATCTTGATGGCCGGGTTGTTGGTGCGGCCGTACTGGTACGAAACCGGATCACCCGCTTCGATGGCGTAGTTGTCGCGGCGGTACTCGAAACCGGTCGCCAGCTGCACCGTCTTGTCGCCGAACTTGAGCGGACCGCGGATGTCGGCGTTGAAGGTGGTCTGGTTGAATTTCAGCTTGCCGGTATCGGCTTCGAGCGGCGATTCGGCGTAGATGCCGCCGGACGGTTTCGGCTCGTACCAGTAGCTGACGTTGAGCGAATTACGCTCATGGAAACCGAGTTCGCTGCGGCCGTGGTTCACGCTCACGTCGAACTTCCAGTCGTTGGCCAGTTCGCGCTTGTAGCCGACCGCGAACGAGGCGTCTTTCACCGTCGTCAGGATGTTCGGCAGGAAGCCGTTCGGGTACACGGCAGGCACGGTGCGGCCGTCGCCCGGCGAGCGGAAAAAGCCCGCCGAATCACCGGTGCGCTTGGAGATGCCGCCGAAGGAGTAGATTTCGCTGCTGTCGTCGATCGGCAGCGCGGCATTCCACCACAGGTAAGCATCCTTGGCCAGGCTGTCGCCGATGCGCTGGGTCACGCGCGGCGGGTCGACCCGCAGCGAATCCGGACCGGCGCGGTTGGTTTCGTTGCGGCGGCGGCCTTCGACCGACAGGTTCAGGTAACCGTTCTCGCCCAGCTTGAAGCCGTGGTTCGCGCTGCCGGAAATCAGGTCGCCGTCGCCTTCCGAGGTGGTGCCCACGCTGCTGCTCAATTGCGTTTCGTTGGTCTGGGTCTTGAGGACGATGTTGATCACGCCGGCGATCGCGTCGGAGCCGTATTGGGCGGCCGCGCCGTCGCGCAGCACTTCGATGTGGTGGATGGCCGACAGCGGAATGGCGTTGATGTCGGTACCGGCCGAGCCGCGCCCGACGGTTTGCTGCACATTGACCAGCGCCTGCTGGTGGCGGCGCTTGCCGTTAACGAGCACCAGCAATTGGTCGGGGCCGAGGCCGCGCAGGGTCGCAGGGCGGATGATGTCGGTGCCGTCGCTGATGAACGTCGACGAGAAGTTAAACGATGGGTCCAGGGTTTGCAGCAGCTTGCCCAGTTCCAGCGGGCCGGCGGTCTGCATGTCCTTGATGTTGATCAGGCCGACCGGCGCGGCGGTATCGAGCGAGGTCTTGGCGGTCGAGCGCGAACCGAGGATCACGACGGAAGCGGGGGTGTCCTCGCCACTGCGGGCGGCGGGGGCGGTGCCTTGCTGCGCATAGGTGCTGTTGAGCGCGAGCAGGAGGGCCGATGCGAGCAAGGTGCGTTTGAGGTGAGGGCTGCCTGGGGAATTCGTCATGTAGATGTCTCGTTTCTTTTCATTTTTACGGGAAGTCACTGGTCACACCCGCGTGGGGCCAGCCAATGTGAAACGATACTACCTGACGAGTTTTGACACGTGCAACGAGTCATGACAGAGTGTTGTAAATGCGTGCAATGACAGCAATATTGCGTGCCTTGACCCACAAAAGGCTGTAATCTCGACTACGTACCCCGCGCGCGCGCATCACTTATGTGCTGCGCTTATATGCTTATATCGGCTTGCTACTGCTGCTGGTCCTGCATCCAGCCCTTCAAGCCGGCCACCCAGTTCTTGGCGGGCAGGTTCATGCTCTTCTTGATCGTACCCGCGCGCTCGTACAACACTGAAAAATCGATCGACGGCGCGCGCTTGAACGCCAGCACGACGATGTTCGCGTCGTGCACCTCGGGCAGCCACACCACGGCGTCGAATACCAGTTCCATGTTCTGCAGGTTCTTGTCGTAGTTGGAAAAATCGCCGAAGACATTGGTGGTCATGATGCCGTCGTCGGACAGGCAATCCATGCAGGCCTGGTAGAACTCGGGCGAGTCGAGCACCGGCCCGCGCGCTTCCTCGTCGTACAGGTCCACCTGCAGCACGTCGACCGTGCCGTGGTTGGCCGCATCGAGCACGAAATCCATCGCATCCATCTGGCGCACGTCGAGGCGCGCATCGTTCGGCGGCAGGCCGAAATGGGCGTGGCAGACGTCGATCACGTTGGGATTGAGCTCGGCCACCGTCACCCTCGCCGCGGGAAAGCGCTGATAACTGAATTTGGTGAGCGCCGCGCTGCCCAGGCCCAATTGGACGATGTGCTTCGGATGGTCTAGGAAGAGCATCCACATCATCATCATCTGCACGTATTCGAGCTCGATGTTATCCGGCTTGGCCAGGCGCATGGCGCCCTGCACCCACGAGGTACCCAGGTGCAGGAAGCGCACGCCCTTGAATTCGGTGATGGTGGCCGGCGGGTGGCCGGGTGCGTTGAAGCGGGTGGAAGCAGGGGTGTCGGACATCGCAGGCGGGGGAGGAAATGGAACCCGATCTTACCATTTCGCCCGCTTACGCCGGCAGGATCAGGGTCACCATCAGGCCGCCGCCGTCGCGGTTGCCGAGCGTGATGCGCCCGCCGTGGGCCTCGGCGATTTCGCGCGCCAACGCCAGTCCCAGACCGGTGCCACTGCGCTTGGTCGAGTAGAACGGCACCAGCGCATTGGTCAGCACGGCGTCGTTCATGCCCTGGCCGCGGTCCATCACCTCGATGCGCAGCATGCCCGGCGCCAGGCGCACCTGCAGGGTCACGTCGGCGGCCGGCGAGCCCGATTCGTGGGCATTCTTGAGCAGATTGAGCAAAGCCTGTTCCATCTGGGCCGGGTCGAACCTGGCTGGTTCCGGCGGCAAGGTGCCGGCCACCGTTACGGCCACCTGCGAGGCCAGCTGGCTGACAAAGGCGGGCCACGGGCACTCTTCGACCCGCGGCGAGGGCAGCTTGGCGAAGCGCGCGTAGCCGAGGATGAAGCTCTCCAGGTGGCGCGTGCGCTCTTCGATGGTTTCCAGGATTTGCGGCAGGCGCTCGGTCTGGCCGCGCCGCACCAGCTCCGCGCCCGAATGCGCCAGGGAAGTCAGGGGCGCCAGCGAATTATTCAGTTCGTGGCTGATGACGCGGATGACTTTTTTCCAGGTCTGCACTTCCTGGCGCCGCAGTTCGTGGGTCAGCTGGCGCAGCAGCAGCAGTTCGTGCTTGCGGCCATTGAGGCTGAAGCTGCGGCGTGCCAGGTGATACACCTCTTCGTCCTCGCCGTCGCCGGCCGTGAACAGGCCGTCGCCGCCGCGCGCGAGTGCATCGACCAGCGCGGGCGAGGCCTGGTCGAGAATATCGGAGAGGCGATGGCCTTCGAGCTTGCGGCCGTCGCCGAGCATCTGGCGCGCCGACAGGTTGGCGTACACGATCGCTCCCGTGTTCCCCGCGCCTTCACCGACGAGCAGCATGGCCACCGGCGTGTTCTGGACCATGGTATCGAGCAGCAGTTCGCGCTGCACCAGCGCCAGGCGCTGTTCGCGCAGGACGTTGCCGAGGGCGTTGTGGCTCGCCACCAGGTCGGCCAGTTCATCGTTCTGGGGCCAGTACAGGCTGAAGGAAAAGTCGCCGTCCTTGTAGCTGGTGACGGTGCCTTCGAGCGCGCGAAACAGCGACAGGATCGGCCGGATCTGGGCGCGCATGGTAATGACCGCGATCGGCACGACGCATGCCAGCGACAGGGCCAGCACCAGCAGCGGACGCCCCGGCAGCAGGTGGTCCAACCCCAGCGCGATGAGGATGCCCAGGGCCAGCAGGGTGCCCACCAGGGCGGTCCAGCGCGTGACGAGGGACAGGCGCAGCGACGAGTGCATGCGCATTGCTAGCGAGCGATCCCGAGGCGTTCCATGCGCCGGTACAGCGCCTGGCGCGACAGCCCCAGGTCGGCCGCCGCCTGCGCCACCACGCCGTTGGCGCGGCTCATGGCACCGACAATGGCGTCGCGGTCCGGCTCCACCTCGATGCCGGTGCTGGCCGTCAAGGTCAGCGGCAGGCCAAGATCGCCGGCTTTGATGATGTCGCCGGCCGCCAGCAGGCTGGCGCGCGCCATCACGTTTTTGAGTTCGCGCACATTGCCCGGCCAGGCGTGCGCCAGCAGCGCGGCCTGGGCGCAGTGGTGCAGGCTTTTGCCGCGCGCGAGAAAGGCGGCTGCCAGCGGCAAAATGTCGGCCGGGCGCGCAGCCAGCGCCGGCAGGCGCAGTTCGATCACGTTCAGGCGGTAAAACAGGTCTTCGCGGAAGGTGCCGGCGCGGATCATCGCTCCCAGGTCGGCGTTGGTGGCGCTGATCACGCGCACCTTCACCTGGCGCTCGCGGTTCGATCCCAGGCGCTCGAAGCGCCCCGTTTCGAGCACGCGCAAGAGCTTCATCTGGCCGGCCAGCGGCAGGTTGCCGATTTCATCCAAAAACAGGGTGCCGCCGTCGGCCGCCTCGAACTTGCCTTCGCGCGCGCGCGAAGCACCGGTGTAGGCGCCCGCTTCGGCGCCGAACAGTTCGGCCTCGATCAATTCGGCCGGCAGGGCGCCGCAATTGAGCACCACGAACGGCCCGTCCGCCACCAGCGAATTGGCCTGGATGATGTCGGCGATGCGTTCTTTTCCGGTGCCGTTAGGGCCGCTGATCAGCACCGGCACGTCGGCCCGCGCCACCTGGCAGGCCAGGTGCAGGATGCGTTCCGTGGCAGGATCCTGCCACACCATGCCGCGCAAGTCGAAACCCTGCTCCAGGTCGCGCCGCGCGCGCCGTTCCTGCCGCACGCGCTGCTGCAAGGAGCGGTTGGCCTGTCCCAGTTCGATCAGGTTGGTCACCGTCGCGATCAGGCGGTTGTCGTTCCACGGCTTGGACAGATAGTCGGCCGCGCCCGACTTGACCAGGTCGACCGCCGCGTCCAGGTGGGTCCAGGCGGTCAGCAGGATGACCGGCAGGTCGGGGTGGCGCTTGCGGATTTCGCGGAACAGCGCCGTGCCTTCCTCGCCCGAGGTGGTATCGGCCGAAAAGTTCATGTCCTGGATGACCAGGTCCACGCTGGCGCGCGCCAGGATGGCCAGGCCTTCTTCGGGCGAGGTGGCGCGCAGCGCGCCGATGTCGTGCAGCGAAAACAGGACATCGAGGGCGATGGCGACGGCGGCGTTGTCGTCGATGATCAGTACAGTAGGCATGGCCGCTAGCATACCATCGCCATCAGGCACTGCGGGTGGCCGTCGCCGGCGAAATGCTGGCGGCGCGCCAGGCCGGCCCGTACACGGCGGCCACGCCGAGCCCCCAGAACACGCCGGCGCCCGCCACCAGGTAGGCCAACGGCAGTCTTTCCATCTCCAGTTTGCTGACCAGCAGCTGATTGAGCGCGATCGACGCGAGCACGCCGCCCACCACCCCCACGCTGGTGATCATGAAATTCTCGGTGATGAAGTAGCGCAGGATATCGACCCGGCGCGCCCCCAGCGCGCGCCGCACGCCGATCTGCTTGCGGCGCTGCGTGACCCACAGGCTGGCCATGCCGACAATGCCGCTGGCGGTAATGAGCAGCAGCAGCACGCTGACCGCGATCAGCATCCACGACAGCGCCACGTCGGCCTGGTAGCGTTGCTCGCGGTCCGCGCCGACCGTCTTGCTCGTGACGATCGCGCGGCCCTGGTTGCTGGCGCGTAGCGCGGCGTCGGCTTCTTTCATGACGCGCTCCTGCTGCCCTGCGTCGCTGCGCACCGCATACATGGTGCTGGAGAAGGTCTTGCGCATCGGGACAATCAGCGAATAGGCGCCGCGCGCGGCCACTTCGGCGCCCTGGGTCTGCAAGGTTCCGATGACGCCGACCACGGTCGCGCTATTGGCTTCCTCGCCGCTACCGAAGTAAAGCGTCTTGCCGACCGCGTCGCCGCCACCGGGCCACAGCTTGTCGGCCAATGCCCGGGTAACCAGTACCGCCTTGGGGAACAGGTCGTCGGGCGCGGTGTTGCCGTCGATGTCGAGGACATCTTCCGGCTTCAGGTCGCGCCCTTGCACCAGTTCCAGGCCCCAGGTCTTGACCAGCGAATCGCTCGAGTAGTACATGGCGGCGGACGGGATGTCGTCGCCCGCGGTGCGCGACGGCGCCACGCTGGAGGACCAGCCCGATTGCGACATGGGCGCCTGGTTGACGAAAGCGGCCGAGAGCACGCCGCCGATGGCGCGCAGGGCCCGCGTTTCGGCCTGCTGGCGCGCCAGTTGTTCCTGGTGGCTGCCTTCGACCAGGTGGCGTACCCGGATGTGAAAGACGCTGCTCTCGCCGGCGATGCCGCTCGGCCGCGCGGCCACGGCCTGGCGCACGCTGACGATATGCAGTGCGTTGGTGAGGATCGCCAGGCTGATCGCCACTTGCAGCGCCACCAGGATGGCGCCGGTCTTGCTGCGCAGGAGCGCGGAAAGGATGGGACGGATTTCCATATGAAGTCTTTCGAATGTTACTGCGATTTGAGTTGCATCGCTGGGGTGACCTGGCAGGCGCGCCAGGTCGGCAGCAGGCCGGCCAGCATGGCCGCGCCGAGTGACATCAGGACCGTCAGGCCAAGCATTTGCCAGTCCATGTGGGCGGCGACCTTCAACTGCTTCGATTGCATGCCGATCAGGGCCAGCGCGCCGAAAGCCAGCACCAGTCCGAGCACGCCGCCGGCCAGGCCGATCACCGCGGTCTCGGTCAGGAACTGGCGGAAGATTTCCCTGCGCGAGGCGCCCAGCGCGCGCCGGATGCCGACCTCGGAAGCACGCACCGAGAATTTGGCCAGCAGCAGGCCGACCGTGTTGACCAGGCAAAGCAGCAGGAAGCCGAACGCCAGCCAGGCCGACAGGCGGCTGTCGTTGGCGACCACCTTGCGAAATTCGAGCCACTGCATGACGTCGAACAGCCGGTTCGGCTGCTTGCGTTTGAGGCGTCCCAGCTTGCGCTGTTCGGCCGCATAGTTGTCCAGGTAATCCTGCAGCCCGGCGCGGTCCGCGCCGGTCCTGGTTTCGAAGAACACCTGCAGCCAGGTGCATTCCGAATCGAGGAAGCCCTGCCAGCCCGGTTCGGCGCGCCCGCGGCAACTGACACTGCCCTCGGGGCTCGTCTCGTGGCGCAGCGCGGTGGCGAAGGGAAGGATGATCTCTTCCTCCACGCCGAAGCTGCCGCCGCCAATCAATTTATAAAACTTCGGCACCGGCCGCCACGGTTTGAGCACGCCCACCACCTGGAATTGCGCGTCCATCAGGCGGATGCGCTTGCCGACCGGGTCGGCCGCGCCGAACAGCTTCTCGGCCAGCGCCAGGCTCAGTACCACCACATCGGCGCCGGCGCGTTCGTCCGCTTCGCTCCAGGGCTGGCCGTGCAGGAAGGGCACCTCCATCATCGGGAAAAAATCGCGCGTCAGGGCAAGGCCCTTGACCGCCATGACCGGCAAGTCCTTGCGCTCGGGTTCGAGCGGCGCGGACACGCTGTACAGTACCGTGCGCCGCTCGCCCTGGCCGCTCTTGAGGAAATTGGCGGCGTCGATGTAGGTCGATTGCGGATCGCTGCGGTCCTCGCCCTGGGGATTGAAGCCCTCGAGCGGGCCGTTGTCGATCTTCGGCACGAACAGGCGCTCGCTTTTTTGCGGAATCGGGTTGCTCGACATGACGTGCAAAATGGTCAGGGTCGACACACTGGCCGCCACGCCGATGGCCAAGGTGAGCACCATCAGCGCGGTCAGGGCCGGATTGCGGCGCAGGCTGCGCACGCCCAGCATGAAGTAATACGAAAACATGGTGTCTCCTCAGGCGGCCTGGCTGGACGCTTTGGCGCCGGCCAGGGTGGAGGGTTTGCGCACCAGGTCCGATACCTGGCCGTCGATGATGTGCACATTGCGCTGCGCGCGCACCGCCAGTTCCGGGTCATGGGTCACCATCAGGATGGTGGTGCCGCGGGCGTTGATGTCCTCGAGCAGTTCCATCACGCCGCGCGCCATTTGCGTGTCCAGATTGCCGGTTGGTTCATCGGCCAGCAGCAGCTTGGGCGAGCCGGCCAGCGCGCGCGCGATCGCCACGCGCTGCTGCTGGCCGCCCGACAGTTCGGCCGGGTAGTGTTTCATGCGCGAGGCCAGCCCCACCTTCGATAGTGCGTCTTCGATGCGCTCCTTGCGTTCGGCGGCGTTGAAGCCCCGGTAGCGCAGCGGCACGTCGACGTTGTCGAACAGGGACAGGTCGGCAATCAGGTTGAAACCCTGGAAGATGAAGCCCAGCTTTTCGTTGCGCAGGCGCGAGCGGGCATTGTCGTCCATGCCCTTGACGTTGACGCCATCGAGCACGTACTCGCCGTCGGTGAATTCTTCGAGCAGGCCGGCGATGTTCAAGAAACTGGTCTTGCCGGAGCCGGAAGGGCCGGTGACGGTGACGAATTCGCCTTGGCCGACGTGAATCTCGAAGCCACGCAGCGCGTGCGTTTCGATCATGTGGGTGCGGTATACCTTGCTCAGATTGGTCATGCGCAGCATGGAATGTCCTTTCGTTGGAAATCAGTGATTGATCAGTTGTTAATCGAGACGCGCGCGGCGTTGGCGAAGGCGTCGGTGCCGGCGATGACGACCTTGTCGCCCGGTTTCAGGCCCGCCAGGATTTCGACCGACGACACGCTGGTGGCACCGAGCTTGATCGGGGTGCGCACAGCCACGCCGTCCTGCATGACGTAGGCGAAGCGGCCGCCTTCGCTCTCGACGAAGGGGCCGCGCGGCAGCAGGATGACGTCGCGCTTTTCTTCGATCAGCAGGCGCGCGCTGACGCGCTGGCTCTGGCGCAGGCCCTTGGGCTGGGCGCCGTCGAAGCGCACCCGCGCCAGCACCTGGTTCTTGACGACTTCGGGCGAGAGGGCCGACAAGGTGCCGCTGGCGGTGGCGCCGCCGAGCGCGATCTCGGCGCGCATGCCCAGGCCCATGTCGTCGACATAGGTTTCCGGCACTTCGAGTTCGACTTCGAGGCGCGACAGGTCGACCAGGGTCATGAGGGCGGCGTTGGCCGCCACCACGCTGCGGTTTTGCACCGACAAGGTGCCGATGAAGCCGTCGACCGGGGCGCGCACGCTCAGTTCATCCACGCGGCGCTGGGCGTTGGCCATCGACAGGCGCTGGCGATCGAGTTCGGCCACCTTGGTTTGCAAGGCCAGGCCGACGTCGTCGCCCTCCAGCACGGCCGCCTGGGATGCGTGGCGCGCGCGGATGCCGGCCGAATTGAGCGCGTCCCTGGCCTTTTGATAGTCGATCTTGGCGATGATGCCTTCCTGGACCACGCTGTCGTAGCGCTCCAGGGTGCGCTGGGCCGACAGGCGGTCGATTTCGGCGGTGTCGGCTTCGCGCTGGGCCAGCAGTTTTTGTTTTTTGGCCAGGATGCGCTGGCGCGCCACTTCCGCTTCGAGCTGCTGGTAGCTCGATTGCTCGCGTTTGAGCGCATCCGACAGGTCGGGCGATTCGAGCAGCGCCAGGACCTGGCCTTTTTTCACGGTGTCGCCGGCGGCCACCTTGAGCGTGACCGTGGCCGGCGCGCTGGCGTACAGGGTGGGGCTGACGGCGGCCACCACGCGGCCGTTGACCGCAGCGTCGCGCACCAGGGTGCCGCGCGCGACCTCGGCCACGCGCAGGCGCGCCGCGCTGACCGCATGCTCGCTGGTGCGCCAGGCGGACAGCAGCAGCGCCGCGCCGCCCAGCGCGCCCACGGCCAGCACGGCGGCGAGGATGCGGCGTTTTGCCTTGTGCGCGGGCGCTGCGCTGATGGTCGTGTCCTGGGAAGAGGTATCTCGGATCATGGTTGTTGTCTGAACAGTAAATAGCAACAGCAATGCAGGAAGCGTGCCAATTGTTAAGTAGCTGATTTATATAAAATTTCTCCTTTGCGCGGGGACTGTCCGCGCCGTCCGGACGCCTTGTATGGACAGTGCCCGGACAGTGTGGACTTGCATTTTGTCAATTTATCCACATCTGGCGGGCAGGTTGTGCGATCCCCGCGCGGCCGCAGGCCAGAAAGGCAGCATGTCCGCGTTCGTATCGAAAATGTCCGCCGTGTGGACCCAAGTTGCAGCCCGCTTGCGCGCGTTCCTCCTCATTCCCGACAGGGAGCCGGTCGATTACGGTTTCGTCGCGGGCGACTTGGCGCAGCTGCACCGGCTGTGCGCCGATCCGGCGCGCGGCGCGCTCGATGATCCAACCTGGAAGGACCTGCTGCTCGATACCTACCGCGCGCAGTTATCGAAAGAAGTGAGCATCTTCGGCCAGCAGGTGCTGTACCGGCGCCTGCGCGCGGGGCTGGACGACGATGCCTGCGCCGCCGTGGGCGAGCGTGTGCGCGACCTGATGCGCGATCCGGAGCGCCTGGCCGCGCTGCACCGCGACTGCACCTCGCTGCGCCATGCGGACAAGGAGATCGCCACCTTGCTGTTCGAGGATGAAGCGCCGTGCGCGCCCTGGTGGGTGGGCAAGACCTGGCCGCTGCCGATCCTGCTGCTGGCGTCGATCGCCGCCGTCATCGTCACGCCGGCCGCGTGGCTGGCCACCGGCGTGGTCGCGTACATATTAATGAGCACCCAGATGCGCTATTACGCACGGGTGGACGAGTGGGACCTGTCGATGAACGCGCTGCAGATGCTGCTGCGGGTGTCGAGCATCCTGGGCGGGCGCGAGGATGCGTTGCTGCTGCCGTTCGCCGGCCCGGCCGCGGCGGCGGGCAAGCTCAATCGCCAGCTGTCGCGCGCGCCGGTGGTGCAGATGACGCCCGGGGCGCGCACTTACCTGGACTGGTTCATGCTCGACAACGTGAACCACTATTACAAGGGCGTGCGGCTGGTGCACGCCAACCTGGATTTTCTGCGCGCGTGCTTTGCGCGGGTGGGCGAGCTGGAAGCCGATATCGCGCTGGCGCGCCATCTGCTCGATGCGCCCGCGCTGTGCTGGGCCGAGCGCCATGCGCACGACGCGCTGGCGCTGGAGGGGACCGTGCATCCGCTGCTGCCGCGGGCGCAGGCGCTGTCGGTCAGGATCGATGGCGGCGGCGCCTTCATCTCGGGCCAGAACGGGATCGGCAAGAGCACCTTGCTGCGCACCGTGGGCGTGAACCTGGTGACCGCGCGCGCCTTCGGCTTTTGCTACGCGCAGCGCGCCAGGGTGCCGGACCTGCCGGTCTACACCAGCATGCAGAGCGAGGATTCGCTGTTTGGCGGCGAGAGCCTGTACATGGCCGAACTGCGGCGCGCGCAGGAACTGCTGGCGGCGGCCGATGGGCCGCACCCCGGCATCTGCATCATCGACGAGATTTTCCGAGGCACCAATCACCTCGAATCGGTATCGGCGGCGGCCTCGGTGCTCGATGTGCTGGCGGCCAAGGGGCTGGTGATCGTCTCGTCGCACAACCTGGTGCTGGCGTCCCTGCTGGCGCACCGGCTCGCGCCCCTGTGCGTGCGCCTCGACGGCGCTGGCCGGCTGGCGTTGGAAGCGGGCGTGCTGGCGCACACCAACGGCATCGCCCTGCTGGCGCAGCGCGGCTTCGGCCCGGCCATCGAAGCGCGCGCGGGCAGGGTGTTCGACTGGCTCAATGGCTACCTGGCGCATCCGGGCGATTGCGATGGCGTGCTGGCGGCTGATGGCACAGGCAAGGCGGCGTCTTGACTCACGCGCCGGCCGTCGTCATCCGGCGCGCTTGCGCAGCGAATGCCAGGTGCCGACAGCCAGCGCCGCTACCACGATCAGCAGCGCAATCACGTTGGCGGCCGAGGCCCGGCCTTCCAGGATCGCCTTGATCCATACAAAAGGTCCCAGCGGCGAGAGCACCATGAACAGGCCGCCCGGCACGTGCGCCTGCGGCGGTTCGAGCACCAGCCAGAGCTGGGTGGCGATGAAAGTCGCGGCGAGATACCACAACAGCAGCTTGAATCCGGTTTCGATGGTTTGGCTCATTGTCTTTCCTTATTTTTCGCGCTTGAGCGGCGTGCCCTTGTCGATCACTTCGCGGCAGTCGCCTTTGAAAGTGGCATTGTCGTAGTCGCTCCAGCCGTAGCTGTCGACGTAGCGTTTGTGTACCTTGAAGCCCGGGTTCACGAAGCTCCATTCCAGGCGCTCGCCGGGGTAGCGGATGTCGGCCAGGTCGAGCAGGGTGTGGAACATGTTCTCGGTCGCCAGGCGCTCCTGGCCGTGGCGCCGCAGCTGCGCCACCTTGTCCGGATAGCGCGCCAGGTACTGGTCCGAATACCAGAGCAGCGCCGGCACGTGGAATTCGTACTGGGTATTGTGGCCGTGGAAGGCCAGCTTGCAGCTGTTGTCGTACAAGGTCTGGCCGTGGTCGGACACGTACAGCATCGTACTGCGCTGCTGCGACTCCTTCAGCTGCTTGACCACGTTGGCCAGGAACCAGTCGGTATACAAGATGCTGCTGTCGTAGCTGTTATTGAGCTCGGTCTTGAGCGCCAGGTCGGTGTAGGCCGGCTTGTCGATGCCGAACAGCGATGGCTGCCAGCGGTCGAACTGTTTCGGGTAGCGCTGGCTGTAGTTCCAGTGGCTGCCCAGGGAGTGCAGCACGATCAGCTTTTTCGGCGCCGGGTCGGCAATGGCGCGGCGCAGCGGGTCGAACAGGATCTCGTCGAAATTGGAGTTGTTGGTAAAGCCGCCCAGGTTGAGGAACTGGATCACGTCCGCTTCCTTGGCAAAGACCGAGACGGGCGTGTCGAATTGGCCGAACGAGATCTGGTTCGACAGCCAGTACGTTTTGAAGCCGGCTTCCTTGTACGCCGTCAGGAAGGATTTTTCGGCGAAGCCGTCCTTGAGGCTCTTGATGGCCGGTTTGCGCGAGATCATCACCGGCACCGACAGGCGCGTGGCCGACACCGACGTGATCACGTCGGGCAGGGTGACCAGATTGGCTTCCTTGCCGAGCAGGGGATTGGTGTCGCGCGCATAGCCGTTCAGGCGCCAGCGGTCGAAGCGCGACGATTCGCCGATCACCATCACCACGATTTCGGGCTGCGCATCGGGCGTGGCCTGGCGCGCGCCGAAGCGGAAGTGGCTGTTGCGCTGGACCAGTTCGGCCAGGTGCTTGCGTTCCTTGTAGAAGTCGACGCCGCGCGCCGTGATGCCGAAGGGCCAGGTTTGCGCGAACGCGTCGAATTCGAGCGGCAGCACGGCCCAGCGCGGCAAGGGCGGGGAGGTCCAGCCTGTGTGTCTTGCGCCCGCGGCGGACGCGCTGGCGCTGGCCGGCGCCGCCTTCGAGGCCGCGTTTGCCGCGGCGGCGCGCGGAGCGATGCCAAATTCGTAGCCGTACGCTGCCAGGACGGCGCCGATGGCCAGCAAGCCCAGGGTGAGCCAGCGCGAGCTGTCGTCCCAGTCCAGTTCGCGGGCGCGGCGGGCCGCCTGGAAGCTGGTGATCCACCAGGCGACGACTGCCGCCATGACGGCCAGCATCAGCCAGACTGTGTTGCCGAGAAATTCGAGCGCTTCCTTGGGACTGGTTTCGGCAATGATGCCCAGATGGTGGGTCGACATGCTCTGTCCGTAAAAACTGAACAGGTAGATTTCGGTCGGCAGGGCCAGGAAGGCCGGGATCAGCAGCCAGTGGAACCAGGCGGGACGCTTGAACAGCGCCCACACCGCCACCCAGGCCACCGCTTCCATGCCGAGTACCTGCCACGGACGGTCGAGCCGCCTGCCCAGCAGCATGGGGAAGAAGGGGACGGCTGACAGTGCCGCGTACGTCAGCAGCAGGTAGAGCGGGGCAGGGCGCAGCAGATGTCGCATCAGGGAAACGTGGTCCAGCAAAATTGGCCATTATCCCGGGTTTTTAGTTCTTCCTGCCAAATATTCGATGCGGCAAGGTGTTGTCTTGATTGTAAGTTTGTGGTGCCGGACGCAATGGATGATGCTGCTTGCTGTTACAATGGCAATGTTTTAATACTAATAACCTGAATGAGAGCAACCCCATGACATCCACAATTCGTATTGCCGCGCTGACCATGTCCATCCTGACCGCAGGGACCGCTTCGGCGATCGACCTCGGCGGCATGCTGGGCGCGGGCAAGGACCTGGCCAAGGCCGCCACCATCAGCGACAAGGAAGTGATGGACGGCTCGCGCCTGATGATGCGCCAGATGGACAAGGAAGAAAAAGTCGCGCCGGCCGGCAGCAAGTACGCCAAGCGCCTGGAGATGCTGACCAAGGGCCTGGAAAATGAAGATGGCCTGAAGCTGAACTTCGCGGTCTACCAGTCGGGCGACGTGAATGCGTTTGCCACGCCGGACGGCAGCATCCGGATTTACTCGGCCCTGATGGATCTGATGAGCGACGACGAGCTGCGCGGCGTGATCGGCCATGAAATCGGCCACGCCAAGCTCGGCCATGCGGCGTCGCAGATGAAGAAGGCGCTGTTGCTGTCGGCCGGTACCAAGGCGGCGGGCGCGAGCGGCAACCAGGTGGGCGGCATGGTCGCCGCCAATGAAGAAACCATCAAGGCGTTCGGCAATGCGCAGTTCTCGCAGTCGGACGAGACTTCGTCGGATGACTATGGCTTCAAGTTCATGCAGAAGCACAAGTATGATGTGCGCGCCATGGAATCGGCCTTCCGCAAGCTGGCCAAGATGGAAAAGGGCGGCAGCAACCTGATGGCGAGCCACCCGGGTTCGGACGCGCGCGCGGACCGCATGAAGGCGGCGGCTGACAAGCTGTAATAGTCAGGTTCAGGTTCAGTACCTCGGAATATGTTTCGTCGTTTCTGGCACTGCCAGAAACGACGAGTCAGCGGCGGTTAAGCACTGTCTCACCCCCGCCACACTTGCCCCGTTTCGCTAGCATCATCGCCCCACATCCGCATTGCCAAGCGTTAAACTGTTTGACTGCCTGGCACATCGCGTCTATACTCGCGAGTTCTCGATTTTATTCTGCGCATTGTTTACGCATTCAGCGCCGCTCCTCGCAGGGCGGCTGTCGGTGCCTCTCCTGCGTAGTCCTTGTCGGGACTCCGTTTCAGTCCCCGGACAGCTTGTCCGGGTTATTCATGTTGTAATTTTGTTGGATTTATAACGATGCCAACCATCAATCAACTGATTCGCAATCCACGTGTCGCTCTGACCGTGAAAAGCAAATCGCCGGCGCTGGAAAACAGCCCGCAAAAACGTGGTGTTTGCACCCGTGTGTATACGACGACTCCAAAGAAGCCAAACTCGGCTCTGCGTAAAGTCGCCAAAGTTCGCCTGACCAACGGTTTCGAAGTCATTTCGTACATCGGCGGTGAAGGCCACAACCTGCAAGAACACAGTGTCGTGCTGCTGCGCGGCGGTCGTGTAAAAGATTTGCCGGGTGTGCGTTACCACATGGTTCGCGGTGCACTGGATACCCAGGGCGTCAAAGACCGTAAGCAAGCTCGTTCGAAGTACGGTACGAAGCGCGCTAAAGCAGGCAAGAAGTAATTTTTCGCCCCGCTTTCACTAGAAGTTTAACGAGTTGAACCGACCGTAATGGTCGAGTAAGTGGATGGCTATGATGGCCTCCGCGAGTGCGCACCGCGCGCTCAACTGAAGATAGGAAGGAATTGATATGCCACGTCGTCGTGAAGTACCCAAGCGCGAAATCTTGCCAGATCCAAAGTTCGGTAACCAAGATGTCGCCAAATTCGTCAACGTACTGATGCTGTCCGGTAAAAAATCGGTTGCAGAAAACATCATCTACGGTGCATTTGAGCACATCAAGCAAAAGTCCGGCAAGGACCCGCTCGAAGTGTTTGCAACCGCGATCAACAATGCCAAGCCGATGGTCGAGGTTAAGTCCCGCCGCGTCGGTGGTGCCAACTACCAGGTGCCAGTTGAGGTTCGTCCGGTTCGTCGTATGGCGCTGTCCATGCGTTGGTTGCGCGAAGCCGCAAACAAGCGCAGCGAAAAATCCATGCCGCAACGCCTCGGTGGTGAATTGATGGAAGCCGCTGAAATGCGCGGTGGTGCTATGAAGAAGCGGGATGAAGTTCACCGCATGGCAGAAGCGAACAAAGCGTTCTCGCATTTCCGCTTCTAATCAATTGGCCGCGCCCAGGTTTGCACATTGTGCAGGCCGCGGGCGCGGCCATGTATCTGTTGTTCGAGGCCGGGCTCATTTTGTTCACAAAATGCCGCTCGGTTTTGTCCATTAAAAGATTTAGGAATAATTATGGCACGCAAGACCCCCATTGAGCGCTACCGCAATATCGGTATCTCGGCTCACATCGATGCTGGCAAGACCACCACGACCGAGCGCGTCCTGTTCTACACGGGCGTGAACCACAAGATCGGCGAAGTGCATGATGGCGCGGCCACCATGGACTGGATGGAGCAAGAGCAAGAGCGCGGTATCACGATTACCTCGGCTGCGACGACCTGCTTCTGGAAAGGGATGGCTAACAATTTCCCTGAGCACCACATCAACATCATCGACACCCCGGGCCACGTTGACTTCACCATTGAAGTTGAACGCTCGATGCGCGTGCTCGACGGTGCCTGCATGGTTTACTGCGCAGTGGGCGGTGTTCAGCCACAGTCGGAAACCGTATGGCGCCAGGCTAATAAATACAAAGTGCCACGTCTGGCCTTCGTGAACAAGATGGACCGTACCGGCGCCAACTTCTTCAAGGTCTACGAGCAGATGCGCGCTCGCCTGAAGGCGAACCCGATTCCGCTGCAGATTCCTATCGGCGCCGAAGACAACTTCAAGGGCGTGGTCGATCTGGTCAAGATGAAAGCCATCTACTGGGACGACGCGTCGCAGGGCATGAAATTCGACTACCGCGACATTCCTGCTGAACTGCAAGAGCAGGCTGCCGAGTGGCGTCTGAAGCTGGTCGAAACCGCTGCCGAAGCGAACGACGAACTGATGAACAAGTACCTGGAAGAAGGCGATCTGTCGGAAGAAGAGATCAAGGCTGCCCTGCGTCAGCGTACGATCGCTTCGGAAATCGTCCCGATGATGTGCGGCACCGCGTTCAAGAACAAGGGCGTGCAAGCCATGCTCGACGGTGTGATCGAATACCTGCCATCGCCAGTCGACATCCCGCCAGTCAAGGGCATGGACGAAGATGACCAGCCGACCACGCGTAAAGCGGAAGACACCGAGAAATTCTCGGCGCTGGCATTCAAGATCATGACCGACCCATTCGTGGGCCAGCTGATCTTCTTCCGCGTCTACTCGGGCATGATCAAGTCGGGCGACACCGTCTACAATCCGATCAAGAACAAGAAAGAGCGTCTTGGCCGTATTTTGCAGATGCACGCTAACCAGCGCGAAGAAATCAAGGAAGTCCACGCCGGCGATATCGCCGCCGCGGTCGGCCTGAAAGACGCGACCACGGGCGAAACCCTGTGCGATCCATCGTCGATCATCACCCTGGAAAAAATGGTCTTCCCTGAGCCGGTGATTCAACAAGCTGTTGAGCCAAAAACCAAGGCTGACCAGGAAAAAATGGGCTTGGCACTGAACCGCCTGGCACAGGAAGATCCTTCGTTCCGCGTGAAAACCGATGAAGAATCGGGCCAGACCATCATCGGTGGTATGGGCGAGTTGCACCTGGAAATTATCGTTGACCGCATGAAGCGCGAATTCGGCGTCGAAGCGACCGTCGGCAAGCCACAAGTGGCTTACCGCGAAACGATCCGCAAGGTGTGCGAAGAATCCGAAGGCAAGTTCGTCAAGCAGTCGGGCGGTCGTGGTCAGTACGGTCACGTTGTCCTGAAGATCGAGCCGCAAGAAGCCGGTAAAGGTTTCGAATTCGTCGACGCGATCAAGGGCGGCACCGTTCCACGCGAATACATCCCTGCGGTTGAAAAGGGTGTGCGCGGTACCTTGAACGCCGGCGTGATGGCGGGTTACCCAGTGGTCGACGTCAAGGTGACCTTGTTCTTCGGTTCGTACCACGATGTGGACTCGAACGAAAACGCGTTCCAGATGGCCGCTTCGATGGCATTCAAAGATGGCTGCCGTAAAGCATCGCCAGTCATCCTCGAGCCGATGATGGCCGTGGAAGTGGAAACGCCGGAAGACTACGCCGGTACCGTGATGGGCGATCTGTCGTCCCGCCGCGGTATGGTGCAGGGCATGGACGAGATTCCAGGCGGCGGCGGCAAGATCATCAAAGCCGAAGTGCCACTGTCCGAAATGTTTGGTTACTCGACCTCGCTGCGTTCCGCAACGCAAGGCCGTGCTACCTACACGATGGAATTCAAGCACTATTCGGAAGCGCCTAAGCACGTGACTGACGCAATCGTCACCGCAAAAGCCAAGTAATTCAGTCAGGGCCGCGCCATAAGTGCGGCCCTGATCATCGAACAAAAATTGTAAAAATAGTCTTTAAAGGAAATTCAAAATGGCAAAAGGTAAATTCGAACGGACCAAGCCGCACGTCAACGTGGGCACCATCGGTCACGTCGATCACGGTAAAACCACTCTGACGGCTGCGATCGCTACCGTTCTGTCGAAGAAATTCGGCGGCGAAGCAAAAGCATACGACCAGATCGATGCAGCACCAGAAGAAAAAGCGCGCGGCATCACCATCAACACCGCTCACGTCGAGTACGAAACGGCTAACCGCCACTACGCTCACGTTGACTGCCCAGGCCACGCCGATTACATCAAGAACATGATCACCGGCGCAGCACAGATGGACGGCGCGATCCTGGTTTGCTCCGCAGCTGACGGCCCAATGCCACAGACCCGCGAGCACATCTTGCTGGCACGCCAGGTTGGCGTTCCTTACATCATCGTGTTCCTGAACAAGTGCGACCTGGTCGACGACGCAGAACTGCTGGAACTGGTTGAAATGGAAGTGCGTGAGCTCTTGTCGAAATACGAGTTCCCAGGCGACGACCTGCCAATCATCAAGGGTTCGGCACGTATGGCCCTCGAAGGCAACACCGGCGAAATGGGCGAAGTGGCGATCATGGCCCTGGCCGAAGCGCTGGACACCTACATCCCAACGCCAGAGCGCGCAATCGACGGCGCCTTCCTGATGCCTGTGGAAGACGTGTTCTCGATCTCGGGTCGCGGTACCGTTGTGACCGGCCGTATCGAGCGCGGTGTTGTTAAAGTCGGCGAAGAAATCGAAATCGTCGGCATCTCCGACACCGTCAAGACCACTTGCACCGGCGTGGAAATGTTCCGCAAGCTGCTGGACCAGGGTCAAGCCGGCGACAACGTCGGTCTGCTGCTGCGCGGCACCAAGCGTGAAGACGTACAGCGTGGTCAGGTTCTGGCGAAGCCGAACTCGATCAAGCCGCACAATCACTTCACCGGTGAGATCTATGTCCTGTCGAAAGACGAAGGCGGCCGTCACACCCCGTTCTTCAACAACTATCGTCCACAGTTCTACTTCCGTACTACGGACGTGACTGGTTCGATCGAGTTGCCAGCGGACAAAGAAATGGTTATGCCAGGCGATAACGTGTCGATCACCGTCAAGCTGATCAACCCGATCGCGATGGAAGAAGGCCTGCGTTTCGCGATCCGCGAAGGTGGCCGTACCGTTGGTGCAGGTGTTGTTGCGAAGATTCTCAGCGAAGTCGCTGGTAAGTAATTCGTAGTCAAGGGCAGGAAAGCAGGTATACTTGCTTTCTTGCCTGATGTGCCCAAGCAAAAAATTCATATTGCCGGTTCAACGCCGGTTCGTTCTTTTTAAGGGAATTACCATGTCCGCACCAAACCAGAAAATCCGCATTCGCCTCAAAGCGTTCGACTACAAGCTGATCGACCAGTCCGCACTGGAAATCGTTGATACCGCCAAGCGTACCGGCGCTGTTGTCAAAGGCCCAGTCCCACTGCCAACCCGCATCCAGCGTTTTGACGTCCTGCGTTCGCCGCACGTCAACAAAACCTCGCGCGACCAGTTCGAAATCCGTACGCACCAGCGTCTGATGGACATCGTGGACCCAACGGACAAGACCGTTGACGCGCTGATGAAGCTGGATCTGCCAGCTGGCGTCGACGTCGAAATCAAACTGCAATAATCATTGCGGTATTGCCGCCGGCGCACTGATGTGCGCGGGCGAGTCAGGGCCGGGCGAGTTCGCTATTAGCGAACGGACCCGGCCCTGATGCGTTTGCATTGTCATTTTTTCAGCATTCGCCACGCCACATTGATTGCTGTGCCGCATGTGCAAGTCTATACTGTGCCGCCCTGACCGCCGCCCCTTTGCGCTGGCACCCAACGACCCGCCTTCATGACCGCTTCCGTCTTTCGAACACTGCTGCACTCCTCGCTTCTGCTGCTCTCCCTGGCCGCCGTTCCCTGCCTGGCCGACGCGCCCGTGCTCGGCATCAAGGAGGCATTGCGTATTCCGGCCTACCTGTCGATGGAGCTCTCGCCCGACGGCAAGCATATCGCCGCGATCGCGCGCAAGGGCGAGGCCAGCAAGCTGGTGCTGATGGATACGGCGACCCTGACGCCGCGCTTCGTCGAGATCAAGCGCGGCACCATGACCAACCCGAGCGAAGCGCGCTGGGTCAACGACACTTACCTGGCCGTCGATACCGACGAGGGCGTGAAGATGGTCGATCTGGACGGCCGCTACATCCTCTTTATCGGCAGCCGCTACGTCGGCAATGTCACGCCCGACAGTGCGGGCAGGGCGCGCATTCTGGTCAAACGGTATTACGAACCCACCTACGCCGCCCGCATCACGATCGAGAAGGATGAGTCGGAGCTGGTCAATTTTCACATGCCCGGCAAGCCGGTGTGGTGGGTATTCGACGCCAATGGCGACGCCCGCGTGGTGACCACTATCAGCACGGCGTTCTGGTCGGACAGCACCACATTCACCCACTGGTATCGCGCAAGCCAGGACAAACCTTGGGAAAAGCTGGTCACCTTTAACTATGAGGACGACTTCTGGTGGCCGGAGAACCTGGCCAGCGACCAGAAATCGCTGGTGGTCCAGTCGCGTCAGGGGCGCGACACCCGAGCGTATTTCCGCTACAGCCTGGAAACCCGTACTATTACCGAGATGCTGGCCGGCCACCCGACCCAGGATATCTATGTTCCCGACACCGAACAAGACGGTTCGTTCCGCCTGGTCGCCACTGCCGGCATGAAGCCATCGTTCGAATGGTTCGATCCGGCCTGGGCGGCCATGCAGAAAAGCGTCGATGCCGCCTTGCCTGACCGTCTCAACGTTATCGAGGGCAAGCTGACCAGCAAGCTATTGATCTATTCCGTCAGCGATACCGACCCCGGCCAATGGCTCTTGCTCGATGTGCCCAGCGCGACCATGCGCAAGGTGGCGTCGGCCAAGCCCGAGATCGACGTCGCGGCCATGCGGCCGGTGCAGATCGTGCGCTACGCCGCGCGCGACGGCCTGAGCATCCCGGCCTACCTGACCTTGCCGGCCAAAACGGGCGCGATCAAGCCGGCGGTGATCCTGATCCACGGCGGCCCTGCCGCACGCGACAGCTGGACCTACAATGCCGAAGTGCAAATGCTGGCCGCGCGCGGCTACACCGTCCTTCAGCCGCAGTTCCGCGGTTCTTCGGGCTTCGGCAAGGCCTTCATGCAGGCCGGCTATGGCCAATGGGGACTCGCGATGCAGGACGATATCAGCGATGGGGTGCGCTGGCTGGTGGAGCAGGGGCATGCCGATCCGAAGCGCATCTGCATTTATGGCGCCAGCTATGGCGGCTATGCCGCGATGTGGGGACTGGTCAAGACGCCCGAGTTATACCGCTGCGGCGCCAGTTTTGCCGGCGTCAGCGATATTGCGTACATGCTCAAGGGCGATTCCGACGTCAATGCGAGGGCGACCGGACGCTTGCAAATGAATATCCTGATGGGCGGGGCAGGACGTGACAAACAGGCCTTCGACCAAGTCTCGCCGCTCAAGAACGCCGCGCGCATCACGGCGCCGGTGCTGCTGGCCCACGGCGAATGGGACCGGCGCGTGCCGATCGCGCATGGCCGCAAGATGTACAAGGCGCTCAAGGACGCGAACAAGGAAGTCGAGTGGATGATCCTGGAAAAAGAGGGCAATGGCATTTACCATGAAGATAACCGCGAGAAATTCTACGGCGCCCTCTTCAAGTTGCTCGAGCGCACCATCGGCCCGGGCGCGCCACCTTGATCCCGGTCAGGCCGGCTGGCGCGTGCGCCTGCGTGCGCCCAGCATCGCCAGCGCGCCCAGTCCCAGCAAGTCCAAGCCGACCGGTTCCGGCACCGCCGCGACGGTGCTCATCGAAAACTCCTCGATATCGGCATAGAACACCGTGGAGCGGCCCGTAAGCACGTCGTTGTAGCCGAACTGCGCCTGCTTCATCGTGTAGTCGTACAGGTCGGGCCGCACCGTGGTCGAGAAAGGCGTGGTCAGGCTGGCGTTGGCGCCGGCGAAAAAGTGCTGCACCGATTCGATGCCGTGGTAGGCATACATGCTTTCCTCGCGCGTGGTCCAGTTCACGCCGGCGAAGGCCTGGTCCGATCCCCACCCACTGCCGGCCGAGGCGCCGTTGGCGGTCTGCTGCTGGAAGTGCCCGGTGCGGCGGTAGTCGCGCGTCACGCCGTCGACGGTGATGCTGGCGCTGAACACATTCAAGCCATACAGGCCGTCGTACTGGGTCAGGTAATGGTCGTGGGTGGCGCCCGTATCGGCGAACGTCAGGGTCATCTGGTAGCGCTTGCCGACCAGGTCGCCCGGCCCGAATTCGTCCAGGGTATTCTGGTAGACGCTGCTGATCACGCCGCGCGAGGTGGTGGTCAGAATGGTCGCGTGGGCGCTGGTAATGCAGGCCGAGGCAAGGAGGGCGAACGTGAAGAGCGATTTAGCTGACACGATATTCTTTCTTATGGTTTGATTAAGATGGCATGGATATCAAGCAAAAAACATACCATTTGGAAATTAACGTTTGGTATCATCGGCTTAGGATTTTTCGTTCAGAAATCCCTTGAGCTTCTGTAAAATTTTCCGACAAGCACGGCGCACGGGCCGGGCGTGGCCGTAGGCAGCCGGTTGACTGGCCTGCACCTGCCCCCGATACTGTCGCCATGACCACGATGAACGCCAAACGCATGCCTGTAACGATCCTGATTGTGGAAGATGAACTGGCCATCGCCGACAGCATCGCCTATGCCCTGCGCACCGATGGCTTCGTGGCGCGCCACGTGACCCTGGGCGCCCAGGCGCTGCAAGCGATGCACGGCGCCGACCCGGCCGACCTGCCGGCGCTGGTGGTGCTCGACGTCGGCCTGCCCGACATGAATGGCTTCGAGGTGTGCCGCCAGCTGCGCCAGTTCTGCAATGCCCCGGTGATCTTCCTGACCGCGCGCAGCGACGAGATCGACCGCATCGTCGGACTCGAAATCGGCGCCGACGATTACGTCACCAAGCCGTTTTCGCCGCGCGAACTGGTGGCGCGCATCCGCGTCGTGCTGCGCCGCCTGGCGCCACACGCCGCCGCGCCGGCCGGCCGCTTCGACATCCGCGCGCCCCAGGCGCGCATCCTGTACTGCGGCCAGGTGCTCGACCTGACCCGCTACGAATACCTGCTGCTCAAGGCCCTGTGCGAGCGTCCCGGCCACGTGCTCTCGCGCGCGCAGCTGATGGACCGGGTCTGGGCCGATTCGCCCGACACGCTCGAGCGCACCGTCGACGCCCACGTCAAGTCGCTGCGCGCCAAGCTGCGCCAGGTCGACCCCGGCGACGACCCGATCCAGACTCACCGCGGCATGGGCTACAGTCTGGCCGGCGCATGAGGATAGGCCTGCGCATCCTGCTCGGCTACTTTCTGATCGTCGGGCTGGCCGCGTGGTTCTTGCTCAATGTGTTCGTGGCCCAGGTCAAGCCCGGTGTGCGCTCCACCCTCGAAGACACCCTGGTCGATACCGCCCACTTGCTGGCCGACGTGGTGGCCGACGATGTCAAGGCCGGCAAGGTGAACGACTCGCAGATACTCGCGCGCATCCAGAATGTCGCCAGGCGCCATGTGGATGTCCAGATCGATGGCTTGAACAAGCGCAGCCTGAACTACCGGGTCTACATCACCGACCAGCAGGGGAGGGTCACCTTCGATTCGAGCGGCAAGGACGTGGGCCAGGATTACTCGCTGTGGAACGATGTCTACCTCACCCTGCGCGGCGGGTACGGTGCGCGCAGCACGCGCGGCGCCGGCAGCGACGACACCAGCGCCGTGATGCACGTGGCCGCGCCCATCATGGACGGCGAGCGCATCATCGGCGTGCTGACCGTCGCCAAGCCGGTCTCGACCGTGCAACCCTTCGTCGAGCGCAGCCAGCGCATCATCCTGCAGCGCGGCGCCGTGCTGCTGGCGCTGTCGCTCCTGATCGGGGTCGCCTTTGCCTGGTGGCTCAACCGCGCCCTGCGCACCCTGATGGTGTATATCGCCGATGTCGAGGCCGGTCGCAAAGCCACCCTGCCGGCGCTGGGCAAGAACGAGATCGGCACCTTGGGGCGCGCGCTCGAAGCGATGCGCAACAAGCTCGAAGGCAAGGAATACGTGGAAGAACTGATGCACACCCTGGCGCACGAGCTCAAGAGCCCGATCGCGGCGATCCAGGGATCGGCCGAACTGATGCAGGAAGACATGCCGGCCGCCGAGCGCCAGCATTTTCTCGGCAATATCCTGAACCAGAATTTGCGCCAGAAGCAGCTGATCGACAAGCTGCTGGCGCTGATCCGCGTGGAAAAGCAGCAGCGCCTGAGCGCCCCGGAGCCGGTATCCTTGCGCGAGCTGGCAGACCAGGTGCGGGCCGATGTGTCGGCGCGGCTGCTGGCGCGCGGCCTGACCCTGGACGCCCGCATCGACAAGCTGATCGTGAAGGGCGATGCGCTGCTGCTGCGCCAGGCGGTCGGCAACCTGCTCGACAACGCGATCGATTTTTCGCCAGCCGGTGCAATCATTACCTTGCGGGGCGAGCAAATGGGCGATGAAACGGTGATCAGCGTGAGCGACTGCGGGAGTGGGATTCCCGAGTTCGCGCGCGAGCGGCTGTTCGAGCGTTTCTACTCGCTGCCGCGGCCGGACGGCGCCAAAAGCACGGGCCTGGGCCTGCCGTTCGTGCGCGAAGTGATGGCGCTGCACGGCGGCCGGGTAACGGTCGACAACATCGAGCCGCACGGCGTCTGCGCCATGCTGCACCTGCCCATCGTCTTGGTTTCCTGACCGGGGTCTGACCTCTGATTAGCAACAAAAACGTTGCTAATCAGAGGTCAGACCCCGGTTTAGTTGCTGACCCCGGTTGGGATATTTTCATGCGGGCGACTTCACACGCAGCGCATCTGCAGCGCATATACGCTCCCTACACTGGCTCCACCACCAATCGGGAGCCTTCATGCAAAAAACACTGCTGTACAAAATACTCGCCATCCTGGCGCTCACCCTTGTGATCTGCCTGTTGTTGGCGATGATCCAGGGCACCATCAGCGACCGCGCCGAGTTCCGCGCCCAGGCCGTGGCCAGCATCGCCGCCGACTCGGTGCGCGAACAGTCGATCATCGGTCCCGTCATGGTCATTCCCTACACCGATGAATTCGATGTGATCGTGCCGGCCACCAGCGATGCCGCCAGCAAGCCCGAAACCGTGCGCCGCTCGGTCAGCCGGGTGCACCTGGTGTTTCCCAAGCAGTTGACCATCAATGGCCGCTTCGATACCGATTACCGTTACCGCGGCATCCACCGGGTTTTGTATTTCAGCGGCCAGCACGCGCTGTCGGGCGACTTCGACCTGCCGCTCAAGTCGTCCCTGCCGCGCGCCAATTCGCTCTCGCGCATTACCGTCGGCCAGGCCAGCATCGCGCTCGGGATCGAGGACGTGCGCGGCATTCGGAATATTCCGACCATCATCTGGGGCAAGCAGCCGATCGAATTTCAGCAAGGAAGCGGCAGCGTCGCCCTCGGCAGCGGCTTGCATGCCGATCTGCCGCCCATGGACATGGAGCAGAGCGGCCGCATCAACTTCGCGTTCAACCTGGACCTCGATGGCATCGAACGCCAGCATTTTGCGCCCGTCGCGCGCAATAACCGGATCACCTTGACGTCGAAGTGGCCGCACCCGCAATTCGGCGGCCGTTTCCTGCCGTCGACCAAGGACCGCAGCATCACCGACGAGGGCTTCAGCGCCAACTGGTCGATCTCCTCGCTGTCGACCGCCACCCAGCAGCAGTTGCGCGCCCTGCAGGAGGGCAGCGCGGTGGACGCGAACCCCACGCAGGCCGAGCGCGTCGCCGCAGCCGCGACCGATAGCCGCCCCGACCGCTTCAGCGTGGCCTTCATCGAACCGGTGAATGTGTATTCCCTGGCCGAGCGCGCCACCAAGTACGGTCTGCTGTTCGTGGCGCTGACCTTTGCCGCGTTCTTTGTCTTTGAAATCCTCAAGCGCTTGCCGATTCACCCGATCCAGTACCTGCTGGTCGGACTGGCGCTGGTGCTGTTCTTCCTGCTGCTGGTGGGCTTGTCGGAACATATCCGCTTCGTCGTGGCGTATCTGATCGCCAGCACGGCGTGCATCCTGCTGCTGGGGTTTTACCTCAGTTTCGTGCTGCGCAACCGGGTGCGCGGACTGGGCTTCGGCGTGGCGCTGACCGTGCTCTACGGCGCGCTGTATGGCTTGCTGAGCTCGGAGAATAATGCGCTGGTGCTGGGCAGTATCCTGCTGTTCGCGGTGCTGGGCGCGGTCATGGTCGCTACCCGCAAGGTCGACTGGTACCAGATCGGCAAGACGGAGCCGGACCCGGAGCCGGTCGTGAACTGAGGCGCGCCCGCCGGACCCGCCCGGGCGGGGCGGGCGGCTGAAATCCGCCCGTCAACCGTGGAGCGGATTCTTGTCCTCGAATTTGTTTGCGATCAATTCGGAGAAGGCATCCGCCCGCACCGCTTTGCTGTAATAAAAGCCCTGGGCCGCATGGCAGCCTTGTGCCATGAGAAACTGTGCCTGTTGCAAGGTTTCCACACCTTCGGCAATGACGCCCAAGTGCAGGCTGGCAGCCATGGCGATGATGGCCGTGACCAGCGCCGTGTCGTTCTGGTCCTTGCCGATGTCGCGCACGAACGATTGGTCGATCTTGAGCGAGTGCACGGGAAACCGTTGCAGGTAGGCCAGGCTGGAATAGCCTGTGCCGAAGTCGTCGACCGACAGTGCGATGCCCATGTCGCTCAAGCGGGTCAGCATGGCGAGATTGTATTCGCTGCGCTGCATCAGCATGCTTTCGGTAATCTCCAGTTCGAGGGCGCTGGCGGGAATGCCCGCTTCGTCCAGGATTTGCCCGACCAGGGCGCAAAAATTCACTTGTTCGAGTTGGCGGGGCGACAAATTGACGGCGATTTTCAGCTGCGGGTGGCCCCCATCCCGCCAGATTTTCAGTTGCTGGCACGCCTGGCGCAAGACCCACTCGCCAATCGACACGATCAGGCCGGACTCTTCGGCGTTGGCGATGAAGTCGCCACAGGAAATCGGCTGCGTTCCCGGCGGCTGCCAGCGCAACAGCGCTTCGGCGGAAAAGATGATGCCGCTATCCATTTCCACCTGCGGCTGGTAATGCAGGGTGAATTCATCGCGTGCCAGGGCCTGGCGCAAGCGTTTGCCGATGTCCAGGCGTCGCTGCACCGCCTGGTTGAGCGCGGCGGTAAAAAACTTGACATTGTCGCGCCCCGTCTCCTTGGCGTGGTACATGGCGGTATCGGCGGCGCGCATCAGGGAGTCGACATCGACCCCGTCGTCCGGATAGATGCTGATGCCGATGCTGCCGCCCAGGTGCAACTGGTGCAGTTCGACGTTGAACGGCTGCGCCAGGCTGTCGAGCGCCTTGCGCGCCACCCTTGCGGCATCGCCGCTGTCCCCGAGCAAAGGCAGGATCAGGACGAATTCGTCGCCGCCCAGCCGGGCCACGCTGTCGCCGACGCGCAGGCATTGTTGCAGGCGCATTGCCGTCATTTTCAGCACTTGATCGCCGACATGGTGGCCGAGGGAATCGTTAATGTTTTTAAAATAATCGAGATCGATGAACAGGACCCCCACCCGGGCCCCGGTACGATGGGCGGAGGCAATGGCCTGGCGCATGCGGTCCTGCAACAGGGTGCGATTGGGTAAGCCCGTCAAGGCATCATGACCGACCATATGGTGGATCCGTTCATCGGCCAGCTTGCGCTCGGTGAGGTCGAGCACGAAGCTGACGCCCTCGTCGTGCGATCCTTCGAACAGGGCACAGGCCACCAGGACCGTGATGAGGCTGCCGTCCTTGCGGGTGTATTCCTTCTCGTAGGGGGTGCACCGTCCGCTCTGCCGGAGTTCTTCAAGGGCGTGCGCATCGGCCGCCTCGTATTGCGGCGGCGTCATGTCGGTCCAGCGGAATCGTTCCGCGAGCACCTCTTCCCTTGAGTAACCGGAAATTTTCAGGAAAGCCTCGTTGGCTTCACTGATGCGCCCGCCCAACTCACCGATAAAGATGCCGATGATATTGGCGTCGACCAGGCGCCGGATGCGCGCCTCCCTGTCGCGCAATGCTTTCTCGGTGCGCTTGCGCTCGCTGATGTCGCGCGCGATCGCAGAGATGCCCGTCACCCTGCCCTCGGCATCGCGGATCGGGGAGGTGGTCAGCGAGATATCGATGCGGCAGCCATCCTTGCGCAAGCGCACGGTTTCGAGGTGGTCGATGCGCTCGCCCCGCCGCAGGCGCTCCGTAATCGCGGCCATCTCGCCAGCCAGTTCGGGCGGGATCAGCAGCGAAATCGGCCGCCCCAAGGTCTCGCTGGCGCTGTAGCCGTACATGCGGGTGGCGCCGGCGTTCCAGCTGACGATGCTGCCGTCGAGCGTCTTGCCGATAATGGCGTCGTCGGACGAGGTGACGATGGCGGCCAGTTGCAGCGCGGCTTGCTCCGCCTGGCGCGTACGCTCCAAGTCATGGGTGCGCTGGGCGAGCAATTGCTCGAACGCCATGGCGTGGCCGCTGACCACGAGCAGAAAGGCCCCGAGCACGCCGGTGAGCGCCATCCCGCCGGCCAGGGTGGACCAGACGAGCAGACGCTGCGGGTCAGAAAAAAACAGTTCCCTGGCGCCCATGAAAACGGCCACGATCACCGCGAAGGCGAGGCAGATCGGGAGCGCCACCGTCGTGCGCCGGCGCCGCCAGAGCGCGCGCGGCTGTCCGAACCAGCTCAGTATCAGCGGCGTGGCGACCAGGACGCCGATGGCGTCGCCGATCCACCAGATCCACCAGGTCGAGACATAATGATCCGCCGGTAATACGCCAAGGAGCAGCAAGGTGGTCGCGCCCACGCTGGCGCTGACGGCGCAGCTGGCCGGTCCGCCCAGGCCGAGAAACTTGATCACATCCCGTGTCCGGTCCAGCGGCGTCGGGAAGCCGACAAAACGGCGAATCAGCCAGGCGCCCGCGCTGGCCTGCAGGGTGGCGCCGATGCCGATACCGGCCGGCACGAGCAGCGATTGCGCGAGCAGCGCGGTATTGCTCGCATCGAAGGCGACAGTTACATTGGCCAGAAACGATCCCAGCCAGATACCGGGTGCCACCCGATTGCCGAAGAGGAGCAGCGCGGCCAGCGCCATGCCGGCGGCGGGCCAGATGGGCGCGGCGTATCCGGGCGCGAGGGCCATCAGCAAGCCGAAGCGGGCGTTGATGTAATAGACCAGGGCGAGAACGGCGATCTCGCTACCCTGGCGGATCACCTGAGTGTGCATGTTCGTGCCTGAAACCGTGAGCCTGTCATGCTAGGACCGGTGTTCGGACGAAAAGTTCTGGCGGCGGGATGGGCCGGTCATGGAAGCGAACTGAGGATCAGCCGCCGGCCCGCCCCAAGGCGCAAGCGGCGGCGCGGCGGTTCAGTCCTTGGAGCCGGTAGTCCAGCGCAGGCCGAAGCCGAAGCGGCGGTCCATCAGCTCGTGCCCGCTTTCGCGGCCCTGCTGCGAGAAGTAGTCGGCCAGCTTGGTCACCTGCATGCTGCCGCCGCGGTTTTCGATCATGGCAATCGCGCACATCGTCTGGTTGCCGCCCTGGTCGAGCCGCACTTCGATCGGCGCCTGCTCGGGCATGTCGATGGTGACCACGCCATCGGTGGCGGCCCAGTTCGGTGCGCCGTCGTAGATGAAGGCGAAGATCAGGGCGCGCTTGAGGTCGTGGAAATGGTCGCCGTTGATGGCCAGGTTTTCGCCGTCGGCCGATTGCCCGGTGCGGTCGTCGGCGGCCAGGCGCATGTAGGGCGGACGGTCGAAGTCGCCCCAGACATCGCCCAGCGCCTGCACCACACCGGGACGGCCATCGGCCAGCTCGTACATGCAGCCCAGGTCGAGGTCGATGGCCTTGCCGTGTGTGGCGCCGCGGTTCCAGTTCAGGTTGACGTGGATGCGCCCGAAACCCTTGCTGCCGCTGCGCTTGTCGAGCGACACCTTGTCGCCGCGCTTGTCGAGCGTGACCTTCGACAGCGATAGCGGCGCTTGCTGCTGCGTCGGCGGGAGCGGAACGGGCGGCGCAGCCGGTGGCGCGGATGATGCGCCCGGGGCCGCTTCGGTGCCGCCGAAATGCTTGAGCAGGGCCGACAGGCCGCCGCTAAAGCCCTGGCCGACCGCGCCGAAGCGCCAGATGCCGTCTTTACGATAAATTTCGCCGACGATCACGGCTTTTTCATCCTGGAAGTCGGCGCCCGACCACGGGAATCGCACCTTCTCGCCAAGCGTCATGCTGCTCGCGCCCACGTTGCGCATGGTGCCGCCGCCATCGATGGCGGCCACGAACACCAGCTTGGCGATCGCGGCCGGCAGGGCGTCCAGGTTCAGCGCGAAGCTGGCGGCGCGGCCCGCCATGCTCATCCTGATTTCATTGGCGGGGCTGGCCAGCTGGTTGTAGAACACCATGTAGCGCTCGTCCGAGAGCTTGTCGGTGCTGTCCAGGCCGAAACAGGAGATGTCGATCACCAGGGCGGCCGGGTCGATATCGATGAGCACATTGAAAGCGCCGCTCAAGCCGAGGTCGGCCAGCTTGCCTTTTTGTCCGCGCGAAAAATTTGTCACGATAAGGTCCTTTTCACTCAAGTCAGGTTCAATGTTCCCTTGGAACTGCCGGGCTCATCGGAGGGTGGTCGTGATGCGCGCCAAACACCTTCGATTGTTCGATGGTGCGTTCGGCCCAGGCGCGGTGGGTGGCCACTTCGCACATCGAATTATGCATCTTGAACACGGCAGGCGCATCGACGTCGAGAATGGCCCTGGCCGCCGCCAGGTCGTTCGGCTTGACCCGGTAGTGCTGCTCGATCGGCGCAATCTGGCTTGGGTGGATGGCGGTCTTGCCGACCATGCCGTGGGCCAGGTCCTCGGCCACTTCCTGGTCGAGCAGTTCGGGCAGGTCGAGGTGCTCGAACACGGGCGCGGTCAGCACGAAACCGTAGGGACGGAAGATGGTGACCAGGCGCGCGATGACCGGCCCCAGGGGAGTGCGGTACAGGGTCATGCTGCGCGGACGGCGCAGGCCCAGCAGGGCCAGCAGGTCGTTGCCGCCGATGCGCAGCGCCAGGATGCGGTGGCGCACGCCGGGCGCTTCGAGCATCTTGCGAAATTGCCGCATTTCCCAGTCGTTGAACACTTCCGCCGTTTCCAGGGTGGGCATCAGCATGTGGTCGGTGTGGCGGATCTGCTTGAAGTAGGCATCGAAGTTGGTGCGCGTGGCCTTCGGGATCACGAAGCCGGCCAGCTTGTCGGCGCCCGGCATGGCCAGCACGCGCGCCATGACTTCGGGATTGCGCACGCGCACGAAGCGCTCGGCCGTGCCTTCGCTGCGCATATTGGCCAGCACCACGGACAGGTTGAACAGCGCCCAGCTCAGGTCGGCGTCGGCGACCGCATCCTCGGTGCAGAAAATCAGCGAACGGACATGCCCCATGCGCTCGCCATTGGCCACGGCCATCAGGTGTTTGTGATTCGCCGGCACGTACAGCGACGCTCCCATCGACTTAACCATCGAGTGCACTCCTGATCAATGAAACGGCGTGATACGGCAACGCGCGGTCGACGATCACGGGGATATGCTTTTCCTGCGCCAGCAGGGCCAGGTGCGCCACGTCGGGCGCGCCCGTATCGCGCAGGATCAAGAGGCGCGGGCTACGCCGCAACAAGACGCGGGTCGCTTCGCCGATGCCGGGCTTGATCATGTTGACGTCGCTAATGCCATGCCGCTCCAGCGCCGCCAGCATGTAGGCGCGTGAAACGGCGCCGGCCTGCTCGCGGTCCACCGCTCGCACGTCCAGCGCGCCGTCGGCCGCGGCGATCTCCAGCGCGGCGGCCACCAGGGCGTCGGCGAAGCTTTGCGACTGGTCGTGCGCCGCGAACTGCTGATAGTACACGCAGCCGTGGAAGTCGCCGGGCCCGATTGAAGCGTTCAGGATCGAGCGGCTGATCAGGCCGGACACGGTGGCGTTCAGTATGCTCGACGGAATCAGGTAGTCGTCGCAGGAAGCGGCGCAGGCGGCGCTGCCGGCCAGGTCGGACAGCACGTACAGGCCGCCGTCAATCGCCGTGCCGCGACGGCGGTTGAAGCCGTCGATGGCGCTTGATAATTCGCGCGAGATCACGCCCTTGCCGGTCCAGCCATCGATGAAGACGATCGATTCGGGAGGATGGCCCTGGGCCAGGATGTGTTCGAGCGCGACCTGGTCGATGCCGCGGTCGCGGATGATCGACACCGAGTAATGGGTGCTGGCGCGGCCGAACACCTTTGGCAGCAGGTGGTTCAATACCACGCCGACCGGGGTGCCGGCGCGCGCCAGCGAGACCAGGGTCACCGGGCCGCTGCGCCGCTGACTGATCAGGCCGGCCAGGGTCAGGCAGTCGCGCGCCATGCGCGCCGTGTTGGCCGCGCACGCTTCGCGGAACACCGCCAGGTAGCGCTCCGACGGCAGCGACTCGGGCGAGAGCATTTCACTGTAGTGGCGCTGGCCCGACTGGATCAGGAATTCCTTTTCCGGGACATCGACGAAGTCCTGCATCGCCAGCGGCTTGAGCAGGAAGCTGACGTCGTCCGAGCGGTAACTGCCGGAAAAATTCATAGGGTCTCCAGGGTCAGGCCGGCAAGCTGGGTGCGGCTCGGCACGATGGCGTAGTCGCAGGCGGCCATGAAGCGCGCATCCGATTTGCTGTCGCCCATGCCGAAGGTCAGGATATCGCCATGTTCGGCGCGCAGGCGCGCGCTCACGTGGGCCACCGCGTGGGCCTTGTTCAGCGCGCGCGGCAAAATCGCCAGGTTGTTGCCGTTGCGATGGATGAAATAGTCGCGATTGCCTTCGTTGATCCATGGCTGGACCACCTCGCGCTCGATCGGCTCCAGGTTGGCCGCGATTTTTTGCGGGTCCTTGACCACCAGATAGAAGGGCGTGTCGACATCCTCGATCAGGCGGGCGCGGTTGCCGAAACCGGTGCGCTCGGCCCAGGCGTCGATCAGCCCGGCCAATTCCTGCAGGCCGGGCAGGGCGGCTTGCATGGCGCCGCGCATGTGCTCCAGCCATTCCTGGTCGACCGAGCCGTCCGGCAGCAGCACGATGCCGCCGTAGTCGAGCACCGCGTAGCTGTGGAAGTCGATGCCCACGCGCTGGAACGCATTCAGGTTGCGCGCCGTGGTGGGGATCATCGTCATGCCATCCTGGGCAAAGGCGAGAAAGGCGCGCTGGCCTGGCGTGGTGTACGAGATCGGGCTGCCATCCTTGAGGAAGGCGGCCGCTTCGATCGGCAGGCCGCGGCCCTCGCACTTTTCCAGCGACTGGAACAGGGTGTCGTCCAGGTCGGCGAACAGGAATTTATGAAACTTCTTCAATATGGGTCTCGGTCTTAAAGTGGAGCAGACGCGCCTTGAGCGTGCCTGCAAGGTCCAGCAGCGCCTGGGCCGGCGCGGTTTCGTGGCAAATGAAGACGTGCTCGTATTGGCCGGGGGTGACGTTATACAGGAAATTGGCGACACCCTCCCCATAATTGTCCGGGAACGTGAGCGCGGCTGTCACCGCGCCCCAGGTCAGGATCGGCGAGCGCGTTGTCGATTGCACAAGGACGTCCACGCCAAGCCGTTCCAGGGCCGCGCCGAGCAGGTAGGACGGGTGCATGAATTCGCCCGTGCCGAGCACCAGCACGCGCTCGCCCGGCTTGACATCGCCCGCCAGGCGCTCGGCCAGGCCGCTTGGGATGGTGAGGGCGCGGTGCAGGCCGTAGCGGCCGAACTCGCCGCTGGCGCCACGGTCGGCGGAGGCATCGAACAGCTGGGCCGGGGCGCTGGCGCTGGCCAGCTGGCCTGGTGTGAAGCGGTACTCGCCGCTGACCGGTGCGCCCATCGTCACCGGCAGGCCGAAGCGTTCGGACAGGGCGGCGGTGGCGGCGGCGCCCATGAAGTTGGTGATCGTCGCCAGGTGCACATGGGCGATGCCGGGATTGAGCTTGCGGCAGGCATCGGTCAGGTTGAGGAAGGTGTTGCCGGTGCTTGCTTCATCGTCGACCAGCACCAGGGCCTTGGCACTCAAGAGCAGCTCGCGCGTGTGCGGATCCGGCGGCATGTGCAGGAACTGGCGCGGGGCGTGGCTGTGCGCTTCCTCGAATTCGATGATGGGGGCCTCGCCCACCCGGTAGCGCGAGGTGTGCAGGAACAGGCCTTCGCGCCCCGGATGGGCGGCCAGCCAGGCTTCGAACACACCCTGGCCCAGGCCAATGGCGGTTTCGGCCATGGCGATGAAGACCACCGGGCCGGGCAGTTCGGGCACGGTATCGGCCAGGCTCTGGTGCACCTTGCGCATCATGGCTGGGGTGACCGGCCAGTGCTTGCCCAGCACCTTGCTCAGGAACAGGAAGCCGCGCTTGGCGTTGGCGCGCGCGGCAAAGCCCATCACCTCGTCCAGCGCGAACTGGCTGTCGTGGATGTCGAGTTCGAGCTCGCCGGTGGGCAGGCTCAGGCGGTGGCGCTCGGGCATGCTCACAGCAGGTCCACCGAGGTCAGTTCGGCCGGGGAGCTCAGTTCGGCCACGCGGATGCCGTCGCGCACCGGCGGCACGGTCACCTTGTCGAAACCGTCGGCAAAGCCGCACAGGGCGATGTAGGGCAGGTTGGGGCCGGCCACGCAAGCCATGCCGATGCCGCCCGACATGCGCGGGTTGATTTCGAGCAGGTGCAGCTTGCCGTCGCCTTCGCGGAACTGGACGTTGAACACGCCGTTCAAGCCGTGGATGCGGGCCAGTTCGGCGCTCGCTTCCATGATGTCCGGGCGCATGTCGATCAGCTGGCCGCTGCCAGCCTTCATCGGCTTCTTGCGCGCTACCGCGCACACCAGGCGGCCATGGTCGCCCACGCAGTCGACGCTGTATTCGACGCCGTCGAGGTATTCCATCAGCAGCATGGTGCGAAATTGGCCCAGCTCGGCCAGGCCGCGGCGCATGTCGTCGCGGCCGATATGGTATTCGGCGCCGGCCAGCAGCAGGGCGGCGCTGCTGCGTTCTTCGTCGAGGATGGCAAAGCCCAGGCCGTACACCGAGCGCGAGGGCTTGACGCACAGCTTCGGATAACGCGCGCGCAGCTCGGCGTAGGCGGTGTCGAACTGGTCGACATTCTCGAACACGCGGAACTCGGCCACCGGCGCGCCGGGCAGCTTGGTGGTGGCGTAGAAACGCGCCTTGTCGTGGATCAGTTCGAGCTGTTCCTGCGAGGCGGCGCTGAGCACGCGCGTACCCTGGGCTGCGAAGCGCGCATGGGTGCTCGCCAGCTCGCTCGACAGGCGGCCGGGGATGAAGATGTCGACCTTGTGCTCGCGGCAAAAGTCCAGGCACCAGTCGATGTAGGCGGCGTTGTCCAGGCCGGTCGGCTCGACGAAGAATTCGTGGGCCACCCTTGCGGCCGTGGCGTGCGGATTGGCATTGGTGTAAATGAGGTGGAAACGGTTTTCCAGATCGGCTTCGCGGATGAGGCCGATTGCCGCGTACACGGACGAGAACGTCCTGTTGAACCAGACACGCATGTTTGCTTTCTTAATGAATCGTTGTTGTTACTGCTGCTGTTCTAGGGAAGCAGCCGGTGTTGTTTTGCCAGCTTTATCCAGTCCGGATATTCTGCCATGAGCAGGTCGTACAGTGCGGCGTCGGAGTGTTCGTCGGGCGAGCTGACCGAAAAATAGCCGGCATTGTCGACCAGGCGCCCGGAGAGTTCGTCGAGCTGTTCGAGGAAGGGGAAGTCGGAATCGGCGAACTGGAACAGTTTTTTGCTTTTCGATTTCTTGCCCTTGCCGATGCCCATGAATTGCCAGAAGATCGGTTCGTAGCTGGCCCAGCGTAACTGTTTCTCGGTGAGGGGCTTGTCCGAGGTGCCGCCATCGGTGACGAACATGACGAACACCGGCAGCGGTGCCGCCACTGCGCTCTTGCGCTCGCCGCCCTGGGAATCCGGAAAGTAAAAGCGGCGCACCGCTTCCATCGCGCGGCCGTAGCGGGTGTCGCCTTCGAGCGGGTGGGCTTCGACCACGTCGCGGATATAGGTGCGCGCGTTGCCGAGGTTCATGGGCGCCGGCTGATGCACCTTGGAGCCGAACAGGAAGACGTCGATTTCGCCATCGTCGTCGAACTTGCAGCCGAGGGCCAGGACGCGGTCGGCGAATTGCTGCACCAGGCCCTTGCGGTAGAGCGAGCCCATGGAGCCGGAAATGTCGAGCACCAGCGCGACCTTGGCGCGGTGCTGGGACAGGCCCACTTTTTCCAGCGAGACGGTGGCCTGCTTGACCAGGCTGACCAGGTGGGGGGCGCTGCTTGCGATGCGCTTGTCGAGCGAGATCCGGCCCGCTTCGGCGGCCGGGCGGGGCACCGCTGCGGCCACCGGCGCGGGGGCGGCCACGGCGCCGCCGAAGTGGGCTACCAGCGCGTCGAGGCCGCCGTTGAAGCCCTGGCCGACCGCCATGAAGCGCCACTGGCCATCCTTGCGGTACAGCTTGCCGAGCATGATGGCGCGTTCCTGGGCGAAATCGGCGCCGGAAAAGGCGAAGCGCGCTTTTTCTTCGGTGCCGGCGAGCAGGCGCAGGTAGCCGCCGGAGAGCTGGGACATGGTGCCGTCGCCGTCGACGCTGGCGGTGATCGCGAGCTGGTCGATGTTGGCCGGCAGCAGGCGCGTATCGATGCGAAAGCCGAGCAGGTCGCCAGGGATGTCGATCAGCTCGGCGCCGCCGCAGGGCGTGCGCGGCTGGTTGAAGAAGGTCATGTACGACTCATCGAGCAGCTTGCCGTCGGCGCCGAGGCCGAAGCAGGCGAAGTCGAGCCGCAGGCCGGCGGCGTGCAGGCCGATGTCGAAGCGGCCGTCGGGGGCGATGGTGGCCAGCGGCAGACGCTGCCCGCGTGATAAGTTTTCCATGGTGTCCGCGCTATCAGGTAAGAGGAAGAGTCGGGTAAACGGCCCCGGTATTGTGGCGGTCACCCTCAAAACCGTCGTTCCTGCCATTGGCAGAAACGACTTCCCGCCTGCGCAGGGAACGACGAGCTGTGGGGGGCAGGAACGACGATGTGGAGGGGGCACTCATACATACGCCCCCCACACGTCACAACGCCCGCAAGGCGCCGCCCTGAAGCAGCTATCCTTGCGGGCGCGGACCAGCGGGTCGTGCTTTAAGCGTTGACGCCGAACGACTTGGCCAGAGGCCCCAGTCCGCCATTGAAGCCCTGGCCGATGGCCTTGAACTTCCACTCGGCGCCGGCGCGATACAGTTCGCCGAAGATCATCGCGGTTTCGGTCGAGCCGTCTTCCGACAGATCGTAACGGGCCAGTTCCTTGTCGCCGTCGGCATTCAGGCAGCGGATATAGGCCTTGCCGACCATGCCGAAGTTCTGCTTGCGCGCCTCGGCTTCGTGAATGGTCACGCAGAACGAGAGCTTGTCGATCTCGGCCGGCACCGCGCTCAGGTCAACCGTCAGCTTCTCGTCATCGCCTTCGCCGGCGCCCGAGGTGTTGTCGCCGCCGTGCACCACCGAACCGTCGCTCGACTTGAGGTTGTTGTAGAAAATGAAGTCGGCGTCGGCGCGGACCTTGCCGTCAGCCTTGAGCATGAAGGCGCTGCCGTCGAGGTCGAAGGCGCTGCCGTCGGTCGCACGGGGATCCCAGCCGAGGCCGATGACGACCTTGGTCAATCCCGGCGCTTCCTTGCTCAGGTTGACGTTGCCGCCTTTTTGCAAACTGATTGCCATGTATAACTCCTTGTAACGGGTTGAGGGCACTTCACGCCAAGCTTGTGGCGCACGATAACAAAATTACAGTGTTGCAATTTCCGGTCGTAATATACAACGCGCTTGCCAGCCTGTATATGGGCGCACTTGATTAGTAGGCAAGCCTTAAATTTTTGTTTTGAGGTTTTCCGGTCACGCCGAAGGGGCGTTGCTGGACAGAAATCAGCGCTGGCCGTAAACTGGACCCGTTACTTCGAAGCTTTTCCGCCCCGTCCATGACTCCAGATCTTGCTATCCGCCGCTCCATCCGCAAGGTCACGCATGCCGACTTTGCCGCCTATCCTATCTGGGAATGGGCGATCGACGAGGAGGTCAACCTGGGCAATGGCGAGTCGTTCGTGCGTCCGACCAGCCTGGATGCGGTGCCGCCCGATCCGCTGGGGCATTATATTGTGGCGGCCAATACCACCCTGAGCGATGGCGTGGTCCTGCCCTCGTGCGTGGAGGTGAGCACGCGCGGCAAGAAGCAGCATGTCGAGCCGATGTTCGTGTTCCTGCTGGACCGCCACCTCGATTTCGCCGGGGTCGAGACCACCGCGCTGCTGAGCAGGTATACGAAGCGCGTGAATATCTATCCGGTACGCTGGGAGATGGCGGTGCCGATGGCGGGCGAGACGCGCCTGCGCACGGGCCGGGTCAGGCGCAGCTGGTGGGAGCGGCTGGCGCAGTTCTGGCTGCGCTTGCGGATCGGGTCGGGCGGGCGGCCGCTGGCAAGGTAGCTCGCCAGAGCGCTAGCCTCCAGACCGTCGTTCCCGCGCAGGCGGGAACCAAAGTTTTGCGATGAGCCGGTGGCGGGCGGTACGGACTTGGGTTCCCGCCTCTCCAAGAACTAGCCTTTGCCACTAAGTTGAGCAGTTTTGACCGCAAATCTCGAAACCGTCGCTCCCGCGGAGGCGGGAGCCCATAGCACCTTTGATGATCCAATGTGCTATGGATTCCCGCCTGCGCGGGAAAGACGGAGCTTAAGTTAGCGCTATTTGAAACCGGCCTCTGACTTTGCACGGTTCCAAGAGAGTTGAGGAGTTTCCTTGAAACCGGGCGCTGCGCGGGAACGACGGATCATGAGATAGCGAAACCAGCAGGTTTTACGCGTTTCGCCACGCATTTGACCCCGTAAAACACCCCGCTTGCACCCCTCGCAACACCTCCCCATCCCCCGCCGTGCAACACATCGACATACCTCCAACTAAGTTGTTGCGTCAAGCCTTTTTGCATGCTATCCTAGCCGGCTTCGGTATGGATTCGTGTGTTTTTGAATCTGTCCTTTACTTGGTAGTTAAACAGTCAGCCCCGCCCAATCGCAGGTGGGAATGGAGAAAAAATGAGCCTAGGCCTTCTCGGTCGCAAGGTTGGAATGATGCGCATCTTTACGGATGAAGGGGACTCGATCCCTGTCACCGTTCTGGACGTGTCGAACAACCGTGTCGCACAAATCAAAACCCCTGAAACAGATGGTTACTCCGCTGTTCAGGTCGCATTCGGTCAACGTCGCGCTTCCCGCGTGACCAAAGCTGTTGCGGGTCACCACGCCAAAGCTGGCGTCGAAGCTGGCACCATGTTGCGCGAATTCCGCGTCGACGCTGGTAAAGCAGCCGAACTGAAAGCTGGCGATGTTGTCGCCGCTTCCCTGTTCGAAGTCGGTCAGAAGATCGACGTCCAAGGCGTCACGATCGGTAAGGGTTACGCCGGCGTCATCAAGCGTTACCACTTCTCTTCCGGCCGCGCAACGCACGGTAACTCGCGTTCGCACAACGTTCCAGGTTCCATCGGTATGGCGCAGGATCCAGGTCGTGTTTTCCCTGGTAAGCGCATGACCGGTCACCTCGGTGACGTGAATCGTACCGTACAGAATCTCGAAATCGCCCGTATCGATGCCGACCGTCAGCTGTTGCTGGTCAAAGGTGCCGTACCAGGTGCGAAAAATGGCCAGGTGATTGTCTCGCCAGCCGTTAAATCCAAAGTTCAGAAGGGAGCTTAATTATGGAACTCAAGCTTCTGAATGAGCAAGGTCAAGCAGGTTCGAACGTCGCCGCAGCCGATACCGTTTTCGGTCGTGACTACAACGAAGCCCTGATCCACCAGATCGTCGTCGCTTACGCTGCCAACGCACGTAGCGGTAACCGCAAGCAGAAAGATCGTGAAGAAGTTCACCACACGACCAAGAAGCCATGGCGCCAAAAAGGTACCGGCCGCGCGCGCGCTGGTATGTCGTCCTCGCCACTGTGGCGCGGCGGCGGTCGGATTTTCCCGAACTCGCCTGACGAAAACTTCACCCACAAAGTGAACAAGAAGATGTACCGCGCAGGTATCTGCTCGATCTTGTCGCAACTGGCACGCGAAGAGCGTCTGGTCGTGGTCGAAGGCATCAACCTGGATGCGCCAAAGACCAAGCTGCTGTCGCAAAAGCTGCAGGGCATGGGCCTGGAATCGGTCATGATCATCACCGACAAGCTCGAAGAAAACCTGCTGTTGGCATCGCGTAACCTGCCGCACGTGCTGGTTGTCGAGCCGAAGCACGCTGATCCGATGTCGCTGGTGTTCTACAAAAAAATCGTGGTCACCAAAGCAGCACTGGCCATGATCGAGGAGATGTTCGCATGAGCGGCGTAATCAAATTTTCCGAAGAGCGCCTGATGAAGGTGCTCCAGGCGCCAGTCATTTCCGAGAAGGCCACCATGGTCGCGGAAAAGAACGAGCAGATCGTGTTCCGCGTATTGCCGGATGCGACCAAGCCTGAAATCAAGGCAGCCGTTGAACTGTTGTTCAAGGTTGAAGTGCTGTCGGTGCAGACAGCCAATCGCGAAGGTAAGCAAAAGCGCTCGGGCCGTTTCAATGGCCGTCGCAACCATACCAAGCGTGCTTTCGTGTGCCTGAAGCCTGGCCAGGAAATCAACTTCTCCGAGGAGGCTAAATAATGGCACTCGTAAAGATGAAACCAACCTCACCAGGCCGTCGCGGCATGGTGAAGGTTGTGAACCCGGACCTGTACAAAGGTCGTCCGTTCGCAGCCCTGGTTGAAAAGAAATCGAAAACTGCCGGCCGTAACAACAACGGTCACATCACCACCCGCCACATCGGCGGTGGTCATAAGCAGCACTATCGCCTGATCGACTTCAAGCGTCAGAAGGATGGCATTCCGGCAAAGGTCGAGCGTATCGAATACGATCCAAACCGTACCGCGAATATCGCCCTGCTGTGCTACGCCGACGGCGAGCGCCAGTACATCATCGCAACCAAGGGCATGTCCGTTGGCGATTCGGTGATGAACGGTTCGGAAGCACCGATCAAGTCGGGCAACTGCCTGCCTATCCGTAACATCCCAGTCGGCACCGTGATGCATTGCGTCGAGATGCTGCCAGGTAAAGGTGCCCAGATGGCACGTACCGCCGGCGCTGGTGTTGTTCTGATGGCGCGCGAAGGTACCTACGCTCAAGTGCGTCTGCGCTCGGGTGAAGTGCGCCGCGTGCACATCGAATGCCGTGCAACGGTTGGCGAAGTCGGTAATGCCGAGCACAGCCTGCGCAAGATCGGTAAAGCTGGCGCGATGCGCTGGCGCGGTGTTCGTCCTACCGTTCGCGGTGTGGTCATGAACCCGGTCGATCACCCGCACGGTGGTGGTGAAGGTAAAACCGCAGCTGGTCGTCATCCAGTGTCGCCTTGGGGCCAACAGACGAAGGGTAAGAAGACGCGCCGTAACAAGCGTACGACTTCGATGATCGTCTCGCGCCGCGGCAAGAAATAAGGATAAGACATGACACGTTCATTGAAAAAAGGGCCGTTTATCGACGCCCACCTGGTGAAAAAAGTCGAAACCGCGCAAGCGAACAAAGACAAAAAGCCAGTCAAAACCTGGTCGCGCCGTTCGACGATCTCGCCAGACTTCATCGGCCTGACGATCGCAGTGCATAACGGCAAGCTGCACGTGCCGGTATACATCTCCGAGAACATGGTTGGTCACAAGCTCGGCGAATTCGCACTGACCCGTACGTTCAAGGGCCATGCCGCTGACAAGAAGGCGAAGAAATAATGGAAACCAAAGCTATCCTCAAAGGTGTGCGCCTGTCCGACCAAAAAGGTCGTCTGGTTGCCGATCTGATCCGTGGCAAGAAGGTTGATGCAGCACTCAACATCTTGCAGTTCAGCCCGAAAAAAGGTGCAACCATCATCAAGAAGGTTCTGGAGTCCGCCATCGCGAACGCCGAGCACAATGATGGCGCTGACATCGACGAGCTGAAGGTCGTCCAGATCTACGTTGAAAAGGGTCCTATCCTGAAGCGCTTTACTGCACGCGCTAAAGGCCGGGGTGATCGCATCTCAAAACAATCCTGTCACATCTACGTGACTGTCGGCAACTAAGGGGTCACGATGGGACAGAAGATTCATCCAACAGGCTTTCGCCTGTCAGTAACCCGTAACTGGGCATCGCGTTGGTACGCGGGCAATGGTAACTTTGCCCAAATGCTCAACGAAGATCTCAAGGCACGTGCGTTCCTGAAAAAGAAACTGAAGAACGCTTCGGTTGGCCGCATCGTCATCGAGCGTCCTGCCAAGAACGCGCGCTTCACGATCTACAGCTCGCGTCCAGGCGTGGTCATTGGTAAAAAAGGCGAAGACATCGAAGTACTGAAGTCGGCGCTGACCAAGATCATGGGTGTTCCTGTGCACGTGAACATCGAAGAAATCCGCAAGCCGGAAATCGACTCGCAGCTGATCGCCGATTCGATCTCGCAGCAGCTGGAAAAGCGGATCATGTTCCGCCGCGCCATGAAGCGCGCGATGCAAAACGCCATGCGTCTGGGTGCCCTGGGCATCAAGATCATGTCGTCGGGCCGCTTGAACGGTATCGAAATCGCCCGTAAAGAGTGGTATCGCGAAGGCCGCGTGCCTCTGCACACCCTGCGCGCCGATATCGACTACGGTACCAGCGAAGCAGCAACGACCTACGGCATCATCGGCGTCAAGGTCTGGGTATACAAAGGTGACCGCGCGCCAAATGGCGATGCACCAGTCATCGATACCCCGGCTGACGAGAAGAAGAGCCGCGGTCCGCGCCGTGACGATGGCAAGCCAGCAGGCCGTCCGCGTCCAGCCGGTGCTCCAGGCCGTCCAGGTTCAACCCCAACTGGCGCTCCAGTCGTCCGTGCTCGTCCTGCAGTCGCAGTGAAGAAGCCGGAAGCGGCTGCTGCTGCACCAGCTGAGAAAGCAGGAGAATAATCATGCTGCAACCAGCACGCAGGAAGTATCGTAAAGAGCAGAAAGGCCGTAACACCGGCATTTCGCACACCCGCGGCACCGCTGTCTCGTTCGGTGAATTCGGTCTGAAGGCAGTTGCCCGCGGCCGTATCACAGCACGTCAGATCGAAGCAGCTCGTCGTGCCATGACCCGTCACATCAAGCGCGGTGGTCGTATTTGGATCCGTATTTTCCCGGACAAGCCAATTTCGAACAAGCCAGCTGAAGTCCGTATGGGTAACGGTAAAGGTAACCCGGAGTACTACGTCGCTGAAATTCAGCCAGGCAAGGTACTGTACGAAATGGACGGCGTCGATGAGACGCTGGCCCGGGAAGCGTTCCGTCTGGCCGCCGCCAAACTGCCACTGGCGACGACGTTTGTCATCCGCCAAGTCGGCCAATAAAAGGAGTCGTATATGAAAGCAACAGAACTCCGCGGCAAAGACCAGGCAGCTCTTCAGAAAGAGCTGAATGATTTGTTGAAGGCACAGTTCGGCATGCGCATGCAAATCGCTACGCAACAGCTGAGCAACACTTCGCAACTCAAGAAGGTACGCCGCGACATCGCGCGTGTGAAGACTGTTATGAACTCGAAGGAAGCCAAATGACCGAAACTACTAAAGTCGCCCTGAAGCGCACCTTGGTCGGTAAAGTGGTTTCCGACAAGATGGACAAGACTGTTACCGTCCTGATCGAGCGTCACGTCAAGCACCCTTTGTACGGCAAGATCATCATGCGTTCGAACAAGTATCACGCGCATGACGAGACCAACTCGGTCAAGACCGGCGATACGGTCGAGATTCAAGAAGGTCGTCCGATCTCGAAGACCAAAGCTTGGACCGTAACTCGTGTTGTGCAAGCAGCGCAAGTGATCTAAGAGCTAAAGACGGAGGGACGGTCCAGGCGCAAGCGGGGCGGTTCTTCCAGTAAGACCAGTAGTGCCGGATGGGGGTGTTGCACATTTGTCGTGCAGCAGCCAGCTTCCGGATAAAAGTTCTTGCGGGCCCGCCAGTATTATGTGATACTAGCGGGCTTCGTTCATGTAACGCCGCATTATTAGTCACCCCGGTGGCGCGGCCTGCAACGAAAGTTTTTGGAAAGTCCATCACCCAATCAATCGACCCAGCAGGGGAGGTTGGCGGGACCAAGACTGACCGCAGGCCCACATTGTGGGGATTCTTCGGCTTAAGTTGGGAAAGAGAATACTATGATTCAAACTGAAAGCCGGCTCGAAGTAGCCGACAATACCGGTGCCAAGGAAGTCATGTGCATCAAGGTATTGGGCGGTTCCAAGCGCCGTTATGCTGGCATCGGTGACGTGATCAAGGTAACCGTTAAGGTTGCTGCGCCACGCGGCCGTGTCAAAAAAGGTGAAATTTATAACGCTGTGGTTGTGCGTACCGCTAAAGGTGTGCGCCGCCAAGACGGCTCCCTGGTGAAGTTCGACGGCAATGCTGCCGTTTTGCTCAACGCCAAGCTCGAGCCGATCGGTACCCGTATTTTTGGACCAGTCACGCGCGAACTGCGCACTGAAAAGTTCATGAAGATCGTGTCCCTGGCACCTGAAGTCCTGTAAGGAGTCGTAATGGATAAGATTCGTAAAAACGACGAAGTCATCGTTCTGACCGGGAAAGACAAGGGCAAGCGCGGTATCGTTCAGCAGCGTATCGATGCTGAGCATGTCGTGGTTGAAGGCATCAACGTCGCTAAAAAAGCGACCAAGCCGAACCCAATGACCGGTGTAACTGGTGGTATCGTCGACAAGACAATGCCGATTCACGTGTCCAACGTTGCATTGTTCAATGCAGCGACTGGCAAGGCAGACCGCGTGGGCTTTAAAATCGTAGACGAGAAAAAAGTCCGCGTTTTCAAGTCCTCCGGCGAAGTAGTGAAGGTTTAAGACATCATGGCCCGTCTCCAAGCATTTTATAAAGATAAGGTCGTTGCCGACCTGGTCGCCAAATTTGGCTACAAATCGGCAATGGAAGTCCCGCGCCTGACCAAGATCACCCTGAACATGGGTGTGGGTGAAGCCATCGCCGACAAGAAGGTTCTCGAGCACGCTGTCGCCGATCTGACCAAGATCGCCGGCCAGAAGCCAGTGACCACCAAGTCGCGCAAGGCAATCGCGGGTTTCAAAATCCGTGAAGGCTATCCAATCGGTACCATGGTCACCCTGCGCGGTGCCCGTATGTACGAATTCCTGGATCGCTTCATCACCGTGGCCCTGCCGCGCGTGCGTGACTTCCGTGGTGTCAATGGCCGTTCGTTCGATGGCCGTGGTAACTACAACATCGGTGTCAAGGAACAGATCATTTTCCCTGAAATCGAGTACGACAAGATTGACGCGTTGCGCGGTATGAATATCAGCATCACGACAACCGCTAAGACCGACGACGAAGCGAAAGCTCTGCTCGCCGCCTTTAAATTTCCGTTCAGAAACTGAGATCATGGCAAAACTAGCACTGATTAACCGCGAACAGAAGCGTGCAGACCTGGTGGAGAAATTCGCCCCGAAGCGTGCCGCTCTGAAAGCCATCATCGACGACCAGTCTAAGTCGGAAGAAGAGCGCTATGAAGCCCGTCTGAAGTTGCAGGCATTGCCGCGCAACTCGGCCCCGACCCGCCAGCGTAACCGCTGCGCCGTGACCGGCCGTCCACGTGGCACATTCCGTAAATTCGGTCTGGCCCGTATCAAGCTCCGTGAATTTGCCATGCGTGGTGAGATTCCGGGTATGACTAAAGCAAGCTGGTAATAGGAGAATATGCAATGAGTATGAGCGATCCTATCGCCGATATGCTGACCCGCATTCGCAACGCACAAGGTGTCCAAAAAACGACCGTGGCCATGCCATCGTCGAAAGTTAAAGTAGCGATTGCTGTCGTCCTCAAGGACGAGGGTTACATTGAAGATTTCGCCGTCACCGCAGCTGGTGGCAAGGCGGAACTGAAGATCGGTTTGAAGTATTACGTTGGCCGTCCCGTCATCGAGCGTTTAGAGCGTGTGTCCCGTCCGGGCCTGCGCGTCTACAAAGGCAAAGATGACATCCCTACCGTGATGAATGGCCTGGGTGTGGCGATCGTGTCGACCCCGCAAGGCGTCATGACGGACCGCAAAGCACGCGCCACCGGTGTCGGCGGCGAAGTTATTTGCTACGTGGCTTAAGGAGTATCGACAATGTCCCGAGTAGCTAAAATGCCGATCGCTGTCCCAGCTGGCGCCGATGTGGCGATCACTGCAGCAGCGATCACCGTCAAGGGCCCGTTGGGCACCATGACCCAGGCCCTGAACGGCTTGGTAAAAGTAGAAAACAAAGATGGCACGCTGAGCTTCGACGTCGTCGATGACAGCCGTGAGTCGAACGCGATGTCCGGCACCTTGCGTGCCCTGGTCAACAATATGGTGACCGGCGTGACCAAAGGCTTCGAGAAGAAGCTGTCCCTGGTCGGCGTGGGCTACAAAGCCCAAGCCGCCGGCGACAAGCTCAATCTGTCGCTGGGTTTCTCGCACCCTGTTGTGCACTCGATGCCAGCAGGCGTGACTTGCGCCACCCCAACCCCGACCGAAATCATCATCAAGGGTATCGATCGTCAACAGGTTGGTCAGGTCGCTGCAGAAGTGCGCGCTTACCGCTCCCCTGAGCCTTATAAAGGCAAGGGCGTCCGCTATGTGGACGAAGTGGTTAAGCTTAAAGAAACCAAGAAGAAATAATAGGGCTGACCATGGACAAGAAAGAATCACGTCTGCGTCGTGGACGCCAGACCCGCATCAAGATCGCGGAACTGAAAGTAAATCGTCTGTCGGTACATCGTACCAACCAGCACATTTACGCCAACCTGATCAGCCCGGACGCGAAAATCCTGGTCTCGGCGTCCACCGCCGAAGCCGAAGTTCGCGCCGAGCTGGCAGGCAAGTCCGGCAAGGGTGGCAATGCCGCCGCTGCCGCACTGATTGGCAAGCGCGTCGCCGAGAAAGCACTGAAAGCAGGGATTACCGAAGTTGCGTTCGACCGCTCCGGTTTCCGTTACCACGGCCGTGTGAAGGCGTTGGCAGAAGCCGCGCGTGAAGCCGGTCTGAAGTTCTAAGGAAGAATCGTCATGGCAAAAATGCAAGCGAAAATGCAAAGCGACAAGCCGGATGATGGCATGCGCGAAAAGATGATCGCGATCAACCGCGTGACCAAAGTGGTCAAGGGTGGTCGTATCATGGGTTTTGCAGCACTGACCGTTGTGGGCGACGGCGATGGCCGTATCGGCATGGGCAAGGGCAAATCGAAAGAAGTGCCAGTGGGCGTGCAGAAGGCAATGGAAGAAGCCCGTCGTAACCTGATCAAGGTTCCTCTGAAGAACGGTACTTTGCACCACACAGTAACCGGCCGTCACGGCGCATCGAAAGTAATGATGATGCCTGCCAAGCCTGGTACCGGCGTCATCGCTGGTGGCGCAATGCGCGCTATCTTCGAAGTCATGGGCGTAACCGATGTCGTGGCGAAATCCACGGGCTCGTCGAACCCATACAACCTGGTCCGCGCTACCCTGGACGGTCTGTCGAAAATGAGTACTGCTTCCGATATCGCTGCTAAACGCGGCAAGTCGGTTGAAGACATTCTGGCTTAAGGCGGACAAAATGACACAAGCTACCAAAACAGTCAAAGTTCAGTTGGTCATGGGCCTGATCGGCACGCGCGAATCGCATCGCGCTACCGTTCGCGGCCTGGGTCTGCGTAGGGTCAACTCGGTTTCCGAGCTGGAAGACACCCCTTCGGTGCGCGGCATGATCAACAAAGTTTCGTACCTCGTTAAAGTTGTTTCGTAAGCCTTCGGGCTTATGAACGGAGAAAACAATGGAATTGAATACAATTCAACCAGCTGAAGGCGCCAAGCATTACAAGCGCCGCGTAGGCCGTGGTATTGGTTCGGGCATCGGTAAAACCGCTGGCCGTGGCCACAAAGGTCAAAAGTCGCGTTCGGGCGGTTTCCACAAGGTCGGCTTCGAAGGCGGTCAGATGCCTCTGCAGCGCCGTTTGCCTAAGCGTGGTTTCAAGTCGCTCAATGCAACGTTCAAGGCTGAAGTGCGTCTGTCCGACCTGAACAACCTGGCGGTCGGCGATGTCGACATCCTGGTGCTCAAGCAAGCAGGCGTTCTGCAAGTGCTGGCGCGCGATGTGCGCGTGATCCTGTCCGGCGAGATCACCAAAGCGGTGAACCTCAAGGGCTTGAAAGTAACGGCAGGCGCGAAAGCGGCCATCGAAGCAGCTGGCGGCACGGTAGCGTAAGTTGCAGGCTAACAGCTTGATCGGAGCATAAATTGGCGACTAATTCACAACTTGGTAAAAGTGCAGCGGCCGGTTTCCCCTGGGGCCGGCTCTGGTTTTTGCTCGGCGCTTTGGTCGTGTACCGTCTGGGTGCCCATGTCCCTGTTCCAGGGATCAACCCAGAGGAACTGGCATCGGCGTTCAGCAGGAATCAAGGCGGCATCCTGGGCATGTTCAACATGTTCTCGGGTGGCGCGCTGCAGCGCGCGGCAGTATTCGCACTCGGAATTACGCCGTACATTTCGGCTTCGATCATCATGCAGCTCGCCGGCCTGGCAATTCCGGCCGTCGAGGCATTGAAGAAAGAAGGCGAGTCCGGGCGCCGCAAGATCACCCAGTACACGCGCTACTTCACGGTGGTGCTGGCACTGTTCCAGGCGACGGCGATTGCCGTGGCATTGGAATCGCAGCCGAATCTGGTGATCGAGCCCGGCATGGCGTTCAGGTTCGTGGCGGTGGTATCGCTGTTGACCGGTACGATGTTCCTGATGTGGCTCGGCGAGCAAATCACCGAGCGTGGTCTGGGCAACGGTATTTCGATCATCATCTTTGCCGGCATTGCCGCTGGCCTGCCTTCGGCGCTGAGCAATCTGTTCTCGCTCGTTTCCAGTGGCGCTATCGGCAACCTGTCAGCGATTTTCATCGTGATCCTGGTCGGATTCGTTACTTACGGTGTGGTGTTTGTCGAACGTGGCCAGCGCAAGATCCTGGTCAACTATGCGAAGCGTCAAGTCGGCAACAAAGTCATGGGCGGCCAAACCAGCCACCTGCCTTTGAAGCTGAACATGGCCGGCGTGATCCCGCCGATCTTCGCATCGTCGATCATCTTGTTCCCTGCCACCATCGTGGATTGGTTCACGAAAGGCAAAGACTCGAGCAGCCCAGTGATCGGCTTCCTGAAAGACTTGGCGGCATCGATGGGGCCAGGCGAGCCTATCCATGCTCTGTTGTATGCAGTGGCAATCGTATTTTTCTGTTTCTTCTATACGGCGCTGGTCTTTAACAGCAAGGAAACAGCGGATAACCTGAAGAAGAGCGGTGCATTCGTGCCGGGGATTCGTCCCGGCGACCAGACGGCGCGCTATATCGACAAGATCCTGATGCGCTTGACACTGGCCGGTGCGGTGTACATCACTTTAGTGTGCTTGTTGCCGGAATTTATGCAAGCCCGTTGGAAAGTGCCATTCTACTTTGGCGGTACTTCCCTGTTGATTATTGTGGTTGTCACCATGGACTTCATGGCTCAAGTACAAAACTACGTCATGTCGCAGCAATATGAATCGCTGCTGCGCAAGGCAAATTTCAAGGGCGGAATTCCGACGCGCTAACCGGCGGTTACCGCGAACCAGGAGTGTACAGACCGAATGGCAAAAGACGACGTCATACAAATGCAGGGCGAGATTCTTGAGAATCTCCCTAATGCAACGTTTCGAGTAAAGCTGGAAAACGGGCACGTGGTGCTCGGACACATATCGGGTAAAATGCGGATGAACTACATCCGCATCCTGCCCGGCGACAAAGTCACGGTGGAGTTGACGCCGTACGACCTGAGCCGGGCCCGCATTGTGTTCCGGACCAAGTAAATTTAAGTAATCAATCCGAACATAAGAGAGTGCAAATATGAAAGTTCTCGCATCAGTCAAGCGGATCTGCCGCAACTGCAAGATCATCAAGCGCAAAGGCGTCGTCCGCGTAATCTGCGTGGAACCGCGTCACAAGCAGCGTCAAGGTTAATTTAACGTTATTTATTGAGGATAACGAATGGCACGTATTGCAGGGGTTAATATCCCCAATCATCAGCACACCGTCATTGGCCTGACCGCCATTTACGGTGTTGGCCGCCCGCGCGCACAGAAGATCTGCGCACAAACGGGTGTTGCGACCAATAAAAAGGTCAAGGACCTGGACGACAGCGAACTGGAAAAACTGCGTGATGCCGTCGGCACTTTCGTAGTCGAAGGCGATCTGCGTCGTGAACTGTCCATGAACATCAAGCGTTTGATGGATCTGGGCTGCTACCGCGGTATGCGTCACCGTAAGGGTCTGCCTTGCCGCGGCCAGCGTACACGCACCAATGCTCGTACTCGCAAGGGTCCGCGCAAGGCCGCACAATCGCTTAAGAAATAATAGGACAACACCATGGCTAAGCAACAAAGCAGCGCCGCAGCAGCACGCGTTCGCAAAAAAGTTAAAAAGAACGTCGCTGAAGGCATCGCACATGTCCACGCATCGTTCAACAACACCATCATCACGATCACCGATCGCCAGGGCAATGCCTTGTCGTGGGCGACGTCCGGCGGTGCTGGCTTCAAGGGTTCGCGTAAATCGACCCCGTTCGCAGCGCAGGTTGCGGCTGAAGCAGCAGGCAAGGTCGCTGTCGAATGCGGCGTGAAGAACCTCGAAGTGCGTATCAAGGGCCCAGGTCCTGGTCGTGAATCGGCTGTTCGCGCTTTGAACAACCTGGGTATCAAGATCACCGAAATCCAGGACGTGACGCCAGTGCCGCACAACGGCTGCCGTCCACCAAAGCGTCGTCGTATCTGATACGGCCCGCTGGCGACCGGAACGCAAGTTTCGGCCGTTCGTTGTAAATTAGTCGTTGATGATCGCCGGCGCAGTCCCCGAATAGGGTATACTGCCCGGCTGTTGTCGCCTGTCGCGATTTTTTCGCACGGGTTTATTGTCAGCCACCGTCTGGCGCGTTTGCGCACGGACTAGCGCCTGGCCAGCATCACAGGATGCCGCCGGGGCGTCATTATTCTAAAGGAAACATTGTGGCACGTTATATCGGACCTAAAGCAAAACTCTCCCGCCGTGAAGGTACGGACCTGTTCCTCAAGAGCGCACGTCGCTCGCTCGATTCGAAATGCAAACTGGACGTCAAACCAGGCCAGCACGGTGTCAAATCCGGTGCTCGTACCTCGGACTACGGTAACCAGCTGCGCGAAAAGCAAAAAGTCAAGCGCATGTACGGCGTCCTCGAGCGTCAGTTCCGCCGCTACTTCGCTGAAGCGAACCGTCGCAAGGGCAACACCGGCGAAGCGCTGCTGCGTTTGCTGGAAGCGCGTCTGGACAATGTCTGCTACCGCATGGGCTTCGGCTCGACCCGCGCCGAAGCGCGCCAGCTGGTCAGCCACAAAGCGTTCACCGTCAACGGTAACGTTGTGAACATCGCTTCGTACGCTGTCAAGACCGGCGACGTCATCGCTGTTCGCGAAAAGTCGAAAAAGCAAGTGCGTATCGTTGAAGCCCTGTCCCTGGCTGAACAAGTCGGTATGCCTAGCTGGGTTTCGGTTGACTCGAAGAAAATGGAAGGCACCTTCCGTTCGTTCCCAGAGCGTAACGAGATCGCCAACGACGTCAACGAATCGCTGATCGTCGAACTGTATTCGCGTTAATACTCGGCTCGATTGCGCGGCTTGTTGGCCGCGCAATGACCCGATTCCCCGCCCGCTCCCTGGAGTGGGCGTTTTCACTAATGCCATCAGCCTTATCGGTGTAATGAGCCGAGGGTATTGAAAAGGACATTTCATGCAAAACAGTCTGTTGAAGCCACGTATTATCGATGTAGAAGCCCTCGGTGCCGGTCACGCCAAAGTCGTGATGGAGCCGTTCGAGCGTGGCTATGGCCACACATTGGGTAATGCGTTGCGCCGCGTACTGCTGTCGTCGATGGTTGGCTACGCGCCCACCGAAGTGACGATCGCCGGCGTTGTCCATGAGTATTCGTCCCTGGACGGCGTGCAAGAAGACGTGGTCGACCTGTTGCTGAACCTGAAAGGCGTTGTGTTCAAAGTGCACAACCGCGATTCCGTCACCCTGACCTTGAAAAAGGAAGGCGAAGGCGCGATCCTGGCTTCGGACATCGACCTGCCGCATGACGTCGAACTGATCAATCCAGACCACGTGATTGCCCACCTGACCGCTGGCGGCAAGCTGGACATGCAGATCAAGGTCGAAAAAGGCCGCGGCTATGTGCCTGGTAACGTGCGTCGCCTGTCGGAAGACACCAACAAGACGATCGGCCGCATCATTCTGGACGCCTCGTTCTCGCCGGTGCGCCGCGTGTCGTACTTCGTTGAATCGGCCCGCGTCGAACAGCGTACCGACCTCGACAAGCTGGTGATCAACATCGAGACCAACGGCGTCATCACGCCGGAAGAAGCGATCCGTCAATCGGCCCGCGTGCTGGTCGATCAATTGAATGTGTTCGCGGCGCTGGAAGGCACCGAAGCGGCTGCCGAAGCTCCTTCGCGCGCACCGCTGGTCGATCCGATCCTGCTGCGTCCGGTCGACGACCTGGAACTGACCGTGCGTTCGGCCAACTGCCTGAAAGCAGAAAATATTTACTACATCGGCGACCTGATCCAGCGTTCGGAAAACGAACTGCTCAAGACGCCGAACCTGGGCCGCAAGTCCCTGAACGAAATCAAGGAAGTGCTGGCATCGCGCGGCTTGACCTTGGGCATGAAGCTCGAAAACTGGCCACCAGCCGGCCTCGAGAAGTAATCGCAGCACTGTCCGGGACAGGTGTTCCGGGCATTTATCACTCCATACAAACCGGCCCGCGCTGAGAGGCGATCGAAGAGCTGGATTTAAACAACTCGAAAGGAATTACCATGCGTCACCGTCACGGCCTTCGCAAGCTGAATCGTACTTCGTCCCACCGTCTGGCAATGCTGCGCAACATGACCGTTTCCCTGCTGCGTCATGAAGCCATCAAAACCACCGTGCCAAAAGCCAAGGAACTGCGCCGCGTAGTCGAGCCGATCCTGACGATGGGCAAGACCGACACCCTGGCCAACAAGCGTCTGGCATTCGCCCGCCTGCGCGACCGCGAAATGGTGTTGAAGCTGTTCGCCGAACTCGGCCCACGTTACGCAAACCGCAATGGCGGCTACCTGCGTATCCTGAAAATGGGTTTCCGCGTTGGCGACAATGCACCAATGTGCTACGTTGAACTGATGGACCGTCCAGAAGTCACCGAAGTTGAAGACGCACCAACCGCTGAGTAATCGGCGCGGTACGTAGAAAGAAGCCAGGCTCAGCCTGGCTTTTTTTTGCCTAGTGGCGCCCCTTGCGCCATGCGGGTATCGGTTGGGGTTGCGGCCGTTCGGTTAGCATGGCGCCTGACGCACATGCGCGCTGTAAGCGCCCAGCCCATCCACCTGTGATTTCTTGTTTGACGAGGTCACACTTGGCTCCTCGATAGATCAGGGGGAAGCTGGTGGTGAACAAAGAACGTGAACAGGTGTGGCAAGAGCGCATTGCGCTATGGCAAGCGAGCGGCACGTCGATGCGGGCCTACGCGATGGAAAACGGGTTTCCAGTGCGCCAGGTTGGGTATTGGGTGCGGCGGTTGACGAAATCGCAGACCGTGCCGGCGCTGTTGCCGGTGCGTGTCTTGCCTGCCGTTTCTTCGGCTGCGACCGCGATGAGCCTGCGCAGTGAGCGCGGTTGGACGCTGACCTTGCCAGGCGATGTAGCCGCTGCCTGGCTGGCCGAACTGATGCGCGAGTTGTAATGCAGATCGCCGCCGATGCGATCTGGCTGGCGACAGCTGCGGTGGATATGCGTACCGGGATCGACGGGCTGTCGTTGCACGTGCAGCAGGCACTGGGGCGCCCGCCATGCGACGGCACGGCCTATGTGTTTGCCAACCGCCGCCGTACGCGCCTGAAGCTCGTGTGCTGGGATGGTACCGGCGTCTGGATGTGCCTGCGCCGTCTGCACCGTGGCCAGTTCGTGTGGCCCCAACCTGGCGATTCGTGCTGGCAGATGAGCGCTGAGCAATGGCAATGGTTAGTGGCCGGCGTGGACTGGCAGCGCCTGTCGGCACCGGCGCCGGCGCAGTGGCGACTGTGAAACGTAAACTGTTTCGCTTGTAAACGGCAATCATGCTCGTTACACTACTGAGCCATGGAACTGCTCAACGAACTTGCCGATCTGGACATCGCTCCCGCCGCCCTGGCGAAGGTGCAAGCGTTGTTCGAGCAGCAGCAGGCCAAGCTGGCGCGGCAGGATGCGGTGCTTGCAGAGAACGACTTCAAGATCAAAGCGCTGACGTTCGAACTGGCCTATTACAAACGAGTACGGTTCGGCAAGGCCAGCGAAGCGCTGGTTGGCGAACAGCGCATGCTATTTGACGAAACTGTCGATATGGACCTCGCGGCCATTGACGAGGAACTCCAAAGTCAGGCGCCGACCAAGCGCGAGCGCAAGCGTGCTGGCCGTCAGCCACTGCCACCGCACCTGGAGCGCATCGAGCATCGTCATGAGCCCGAGTCGTGCCAGTGCGGGCAGTGTGGCGCCGACCTGGTCAAGATTGGCGAAGACGTCAGCGAGCAGCTTGACGTGGAGCCAGCGCGCTTCTTCGTGCACCGCCACGTTCGTCCGCAGTATGCGTGCCGGCCTTGCGAAACGGTGACGGCTGCGCCGATTCCATCGGCCGTCATTGATGGGGGCATGGCCGCAGTTGGCCTGTTGGCCTGGATCGCGGTGTGCAAATACCTGGACCACTTGCCGCTTTATCGGATCGAACAAATCGCTGCCCGCGATGGCGTGCCACTGGCGCGCTCTACGCTGGGCGAATGGATCGGGCGCATCGGCGTGGCTTTGCAGCCGCTAGCAGACCGGTTGGCCGAACTGCTCAGGGAACGAAGTTGCTTGCATGCTGACGAAACACCGGTGCGCCAACTCGATCCTGGCAGCGGCAAGACAAAGCATGCATATCTTTGGGCTTACCGCTCAAATGTGCTCGACAAAGGGCCGTCGATGGTCGTGTTCGACTACCAGACCAGCCGGGCTGGCGCGCATGCGCGCGCCTTCCTGCGGGATTGGCGTGGGCATCTGATGGTTGATGACTACATCGGCTATAAAGCGCTGCTTGCAGCGGGCCCGACCGAGCTCGCATGCCTTGCCCACATCCGGCGCAAGTTCTTTGACGTGCATGCCGCCAGCGGTATCCCCGTGGCCGAGGAGGCCCTGCGCCGCATTGCAAAGCTGTATGCCATCGAACAGCAGGCGGCGGACATGACGCCGGTGCAGCGGCTCGCGTTGCGCGAACAGCAGGCCGTCCCAGCACTTGCCGACCTGCATACTTGGCTGCTTGCTACCCAGCGCACTGTCGCTGCAGGCAGTGGTACCGCCAAAGCCATCGAGCATGCCCTCAAGCGCTGGCCAGCACTGCAGCGCTATGCCAGTTCGGGCAGTCTGCCAATAGACAACAACCCCGTCGAGAACGCGATACGTCCTATCGCCATCGGCAAAAAGAACTGGCTGTTCACCGGCTCAGAGCGGGCCGGTCGCCGCGCCGCCGCGATCCAAAGCCTGTTCGCCACCGCCAAGCTCAATGGCCTTGACCCTGCGCGCTGGCTCGCCCACACTCTCGAAAAACTTCCAACCTGCCCCAACAGCAAGATCGATTCGCTGCTACCGTTCCCGAACTCTACGCCGTCTTAAACGGCACCGGAAGGTGACTCGGCTGGCCGCTTACCGCCGATCGCCTCGGCCAGCCGTTTGAGCTGGAGTGAGACTCTCCCTTGTTAAATTTGCCGACATCGCGCCCGAGAGCGCGGGTTAGTCGACTTTAACGTACTTCGGGTCTGCATTCCCGAGCCTGAGGTACGCAAGGGCCCGAGCACAAGGCTATCTTCGAGCGTGAACGTCGTGCCGCCTGATGGGGCTAAGCAGCCCCCTTACGTCGGCCTAGGACGCGCTGTAACCCATTTTGCCGAGATGGGCGCTGCTGTGTTGGAGAACAAAAAATGGTGAACGGCTGCGGACGACTTCTTGACAGCCGTACGTATCTGTAGCGCCGCAGCGGGTACGGAAATGCGGATGGAGGGAGGTGGGGGGGAGGCAAAGGTCACCCTCCGGTCTACGTGTAGGCCAATCGGTATCGTGCTCAAAAAATTTTTCGGTGGCGAAAGTTTTTGAAGAGTCAGAAAGAGAAAAATATTGCCACAATACAATTTTCTGATCAGGACGGGGTGATTTGGCGGCTACCTTGAGGATCTTTGACGGTGCGCTCGGCTTTAAAAAGCCTGCGGAAAATACAACAAATATTGCATGTGAATAATGCGTTAATGATAACTGTGATAATATAGACCCCTTCGTGTGGCCCTGCCTGTGCAATAAACCACGACCCGTCCCCCAGTCAACTTGCGATATTGGAATAGAGCATGAGTAGAGCTTTGACCGTCTTACGTGACCTCGTTGGGGACCGTCAGCACAATCGCTTGTTGTGCTTGTCGTTTCCAAACCAAGACGCCCCTTCTGGTCAGTTGCTCATCAACAAGCTGGAAGCATTCGAGAGCTAATCAAAGCCCTTCGAGTTCCGCGTCGAACTGCTGTCTGACAATCCCGACATCCCGCTCAAGGATATGCAGGGAAAGATGCTGTGTGTACAGTTGGTTCGCCGCGATGGCACGCTGCGCTACTTCACCGGGATCGTCTTCAGCTTTTCCCTCAAAACGGCCGATGGCGGGGTGTCGTATTACGAAGCCTTGCTCGGTCCTTGGTACAAGTACCTGGCGATGCGGAAGGATAATTACCTCTTCCACTACACTACGATGTACCAGCAGACCGCCAGCATCTTCGGCGACTATGGCAGCCTGGCCGAGTGGGACTGGCGGGTGAGTGGCGCGACCGAGGTGCTTACGGACTGCTGCCAGTTTGACGAGAGTGACCGCAATTTTCTTGAGCGGCGCTGGGTCGGCAACGGTATCGTGTATTGGTTTGAACACTCGGAAAACGGCCACAAGCTGGTGCTGTCGGATGACACGACCAGCGTGGAGTCAATCGACGGCGATCCTTCGATCCGGTTCCAACGTCATGGCGGCGAGGCAGAGGAGGACGGCTTGGGCGAGTGGTCGCCTTCGCGGCAAATCATGCAGGGCGCAGTAGCGCTCGCATCTTTTGACTTCAAATCACCTACTCCTGTTCACACTTCGCTGCCGACAGTGAGTCAGCAGGGGAATGTACCGAGCATCGAATCGTACGAATACACCGGGGCATACGGCTTCACGGGTGGCGGGCGCTCCCTGGCACAGTTGCGGATGGAAGAATTCGAGGCCGCTGGCAAGCAGTTTGAAGGTTCCGGGAATAACCGCAGCGTCCTTCCGGGGCGCTGGTTCAGACTCGCCGACCACTTTGACGCCAGCGCGACCGGTAACGACGCCCAGGCGCGTGAGTTTCTGATTCTTGAAGTAGTTCACAGTGCGTCGAACAACTATCACGTCAAAAACACTGCCGAATCCCACTACCAAAATCGGCTGCGCGCGATCCGCAAGATCATTCCTTATCGAGCCGGGCGCGACCATAACAGCGTGGAGACCAAAATCCACGGCATCCAGACCGCGACCGTAGTAGGGCCGGCTGGCGAAGAGATTCACACGGATGAATTCGGGCGCGTGCGCGTGCAGTTTCATTGGGACCGGGCCGGCACAAACGACGAAAAAAGTTCGGCATGGCTTCGCGTGGCTACGCCGTGGGCCGGCGCTAACTTTGGTGTGACCGCGATTCCCCGAATCAACGGAGAAGTTCTTGTGCAATTCATAGACGGGAATCCAAACCGTCCGATCATCACCGGCATGGTGCCGAATGCGGACACGATGCCGCCGTGGACACTGCCGGCCAACAAGACGCAAAGTGGCATCCTCTCGCGTTCCACGCCGGGCGGTAGCTACGACAACGCCAATGCGCTGCGCTTTGAGGACAAAAAAGGTAGTGAGCAGCTCTGGCTGCATGCGGAAAAAGATCAACTGACCGAAGTTGAGCACGACGAGGACAAGTGGGTCGGCAACGACCGACGAAAAACTATCGATAGGGACGAGACCACGCTCGTCAAGCGCGACAGAACCGAGACGGTCAATCGTGACGAGACCATTACGGTGCATCATGATCGCACCGAGACTGTGGATAACAACGAGACCATTACGATCCATAACAACCGTGCTGAACGCGTGGATCACAACGAGAAAATCAGCATCGGCGACAACCGCTCTGAAGACGTGGGCAAGAACGAAACTATCGATATCGGCGGTAACCGCACGAAATCGGTCGTGAAGAACGAGAAGGATACTATCGGCAAGAGCTGGTCGATCAACGTGGCCAAGTTCAAAACCGAGACTATCGGCATGGCTTATATGCAGAACGTGGGCATGGGCCGCATGGAAAACGTGGGCTTGGGCTACAACTTGAATGTCGGTATGGTCATGGCAACCGTGGTTGGGGAAGATCAGATCACCAAGGTCGGCAAGAAAATTGCGACCACTGCTGGCGAAGAATTGTCGATCACGGTCGGCAAGGCGACCTTGGTCATGAAGGCGGATGGCACCATAACGTTTAATGGGCATACCTTCAGTGTGGGTACCACCGATGAACAAACCTTCAAGGCCGATGGCAACATCACCATGAAGGGCAAAAAAATCCAGGAAAACTAATGACCCAAGCCAAGACGAACGGGGCTGTCGCACCCATCGCTGATGCCCGAGACGAGGCCGTTGCCTCCGACCAGCTTCTACACGACGTGATGATCCTGACTCCGCAACTTCCCACGCGCGCCGACGGCATCGCCGTAGGTACCCTGGACGGCTTCGACATAAACGGGGGGGCGCTGGTCAGCATTCCGACCTTGGGTCTGAGCCGGATCCCGGCGCGCAGCATTAACCCGCTCGATGGAACTCAGGTGGGGCAGTCCTTAGCCCTCGGCTTCGAAGATTGCGATCCGCTGCGGCCGATCATCCTCGGCTTCATGCTGACAGCGCCCCAAGCCGGCGCGCCCGTGCCGGCCGAGGTGCTGCTCGATGGCGAACGGATCGCGTTGACAGCCGAACGCCAGATCGAATTGCGCTGCGGCGATGCGGCGCTGATCCTGAGCGCCGACGGCCGCATCGAGCTGCGCGGCACATACATCACCAGTTACGCCAGTGCCACGCAACGCATCTTGGGTGGCTCCGTCAACATCAATTAAACGCAGGGTTCAAGGTGGAAGTCATCCTCGGTTCAAAACATCTCGCGGTCGATATCAGTTGCGCGCTCGATGTCGGTGGTCGCGAGCATTTGGTGGTAGTCGCCAAGGGTACCTGGCAAATCCCCGTTGCCGGCCAGCGTCCCCGCCCGCTCCCGCCGCAGGCGGTGGAGCAAGCCGACGTGTTCGTCGGCGACCCTGCGGACAGCGCCATTCTGTACGGCGCCGACACGCCCCGTTTTAAGCCGCGCTGCGACGTGCTGTTCAATGCAAGCGCCCATGCGCCCGACGGCGTGCCGGTAAAAGAACTTGCGGTGGTGTGGCAGGTCGGGCCGTTGCGGAAGGGCTTGAAGGCGCATGGTAAGCGTCACTGGAAAAAGCGCCTTGGCTTGGTGTCGCTCTCCGACGCAGAACCGTTCCTGCGCATGCCGCTGCACTTCGGCATGGCATTTGGCGGCTCGCGCATCTATAAAAAAGGCTGGGGCGGAAATGCCCGCGTTCTGACTGAAGCTCAACTGGCCAATCCAGTCGGTATGGGCTGGTACGGCGCGCGCGCCGACGAGGATGTCGATGGTCAGCCGGCGCCCTGCCTGGAGGCGCTCGATGAGCCCGTGCGCAAGCCCGATGGCAAGCAAATGCCTGTGGCGTTTTCCGCGATCGCACGCCATTGGCAACCGCGTCCCGGCTTTGCCGGCACCTATGACGAACAGTGGCAGCGCGACGTTTTTCCTTTTATGCCGGAAGACTTCGACGAGCAGTTCAATCAGTGCGCGCCGGCCGACCAACAGATGGAGTATCCGACCGGCGGAGAACAGGTCATCCTGCGCAACATGATGGCTGGCCGCCCTGACGTGCGCTTCAAGCTGCCGCGGCTCGATAACGTCAGCATGCGCATCCTGCGCAACGACTATACCGGGGACGAATTGCTGGCGCCGGCCGATACATTGTATTTCGAGCCCGATGAGGAGCGCTTTAGCGTGGTCTGGCGCGCTAGCTTCCCAGTCATGCGCCGCATCCAGGAGTTCGCCACGGTCTCGGTGGGCCCGCTCAGCGCCGCATTCTGGGACCAGAAAGCCTTGGGCGACGGGTGCGCTGGCTGTGGTGGGGGTGCGGCGCAACCTGAGCAGCAAGCGGAGGGCGCATGAACGGACCATACCAAGCGCGCAGCGCGCAGCCTACGAGCCACGAGCGCAGCCTTCGCGTCCATGCGGCCGGGTTGTGCTGCTCGCTAGGCTACCATTTGCAGGCCGCTGTGCATGCTATGCGCGCCAACATGGACCACTTCCAGGCTAGCGGTTTTTTCACCCCGAGATCGGACCGGATTAACGTGGCATGTCTGCCCGATGCTCTATTCGGTACCGAGCGCCTCGCACGCTGGGTGGAGTTCGTCTTACGCGATTGCGCTTCCGGGATGACGGACCCAGCCTCCCTGTACTGTGCTCGCCGCACCGCCGTGATCGTACTTGCGCCGGGGCCGGCGCGCGCACATGCCGATCCTGCGGTCTACGGCGGCATCGTGCGCGACGTGCTCGAACGACTGCGCGACGAGCATGACGCCGGTGCGGCCCTCCAGCTTGGCGCCGATGCGCACCGCATCAATGTGCTGTCCCAAGACCGTACGGGCCTGGGAGAGGCGCTCCTGCACAGCGCGCGACAGCTGGGCGGTGAAGAAGCCGAGCAGGTCCTAGTGCTCGGAGTCGACAGCTACCTCAATGCGGGCGACATCAATGCCGCGCTGCGGGACGAACGTCTGTTCGTGCCGGGCAACAGTAACGGCTTTGTCCCGGGCGAGGCCGCCGCCGCTGTCGTGCTGCGCGCGGCTACCGTCGATGCACCTGGTTTGCACATCAAGGGCGTGGGCCAAGCACACGAACCCGGACGCCACGATGGCAGTGTCCCCTCGCGCGGCAAGGGCTTGACCGAAGCGATTCGCGCTGCGTGCAAGCAGGCCAAGCTCGAACCGACCGAGTTGGCGTTTCGCATCAGTGACCAGAACGGCGAACAGTTCTTTTCTAAGGACGCCGCCAATGCGATAACGCGTGTGACTTTCGGCGGTCAACGGCTCGCGCAACTGACCATCGCCGACAAGATCGGCGAAGTTGGCGCGGTAGCCGGTCTGGCGATGCTGGCTTGGCTGCTGTGTGACATGGCTGAGCCGGCACTCTCTCCGGGCCAGCTGGGCCTGCTGCATCTAGCAAACGATAACGGTGATCGCTGTGCGATCATCCTGCGCCACAATTTGGAAGGATGAGATGGAAACTCACGTGTACGCCAACGATAACGAAATTTGTTCCAAGGCTGCCGACGGAAAATCCGTGGTCAGTCCCGATCCTTGCTGGAGCCCACCGCCTCCGAGCGCCGGCCCAGTCGTAGTCCCCTACGTCAACACTGCCTTTGCCAAGGACTTAGCCAACGGATCGAGCACCGTTTTCATCTGCGGCACCCCTGTGGCGCTCCGCGACGTCTCCTACCTCGACAACAGCATCGGCAACGAACCGGCCACCCGCAATCTGGGCATGGGCGTCTCCAGCCATACCATCAAGGGCAAGGCGTATTTCACCGACTGGTCACCGGACGTCAAATTCGAGGGGCTCAATGTCTGCCGCCATACTGATCCAATGACGCACAACCATAGTTAAGAGGCGAAGCATGGCAAGTACGTCAAACACGCCGGCAATGTATTTCCTCGACACCCCGGACGCGAAAAAATTCTGCGCAAAAGACATAGACGACCTGAAAAAGCAGTGCGCACCTGACGACCGCAACAAGAAAAATCGCGGCAAGGGCAAGCCAAAGGCACGAACCCGTCATGGTGACAACGGCAAGGAAGGCAACTGGGTGATGGATCATTGCGGTCCCTTGCTCATGAAGCCCGGAGAGGACTTTGAGGACTGGATTAAGGATTTCAAAGACGTTGATGGGATGATGAGAAAGGTCGCGGCCGAGTTAAAAGACAAGGTGATCGGCAAGATCGAGGAGGAACTGCTTGAATATGGGGCCAAGGCGGTCGGCAAGATGGCCGTGCGGCGTGGGTTGACTGGATGGATTCCGGTGGTCGGCTGGATCATGACGGCGGTCGACGTGGCTGTAACGGCGGTCGATGTCGCCACCAAGGTGTCAGATATGAAAGACACCGTCAAGGGACTCAAGGATACGGTCGGGAGACTCACGGAGCAAGCTGGCAAGATAACCGATACGTACAAGAAATATGAAGACAAAATAAAAAATTTCCCCAATCTTTCCAAGGACGAGCAGGAGAAGGTTGCTCGCGACGTCATGGTGGACGTGCAGACGGCCTATGCGACGACCAATCACTGCTTGCGTGCACGCAAATGCATGCTGGTCCCGTATAGCAAAGGCGGTGTGGAAAAATGGGCCGGCAACGGTTGCTGCCCCGGCCAGACGGGTCATCACTTGATACCTGATGCGATGTTCCGTGACCCCAAAGGAAGCGAGGACATGAGGAAAAATTGGAAGAACAATCCCGCTAATTACAAGGACGGGAAACTGAAAACCCTGCAGCGCAGCAAATTGCCGAAAAAAGATTGTTGGGAAAAATATTCGGATGGGGCTGCGCCTACCATTTGTGCGGAGGGCGCCAATCAGCACTCCGGTTCGCACGGCGCGATTCACGACCTTACAGACGTTTCGCTGCGGACGTCAGGTTATGCGGGCAAGACCGATATGCCGTATGAGAAAGCGCGCGATCTTGCGATCAGTGGCGTCAGCAAATTGTACGGGTGCGATCCGCGATGTCTAAAAGCCCAGCTTGACGCGTATTATTGCGGCAAGGCCGCCAGCAAGACGCCGCCTTGTTCGGGCTGTGAAAAAGCAAGTGTGGTTCCTAACTCCGGCAAGGGTACTTCCCGAGATGGTGATATAGAAGTTAGCAACGAAGAATAAAGGAGTGCGAATGATTTTTGATAAAAATATGTGGTCTCATATCGGCAAGGGTTTTTTCGTCAAGGATTGCACGATTGGTTTTGAGGACGGTCGGCTCGGATTTTTGCTGGTAGAAGACGGTGATGCTGACCACCGCGACGAGGCGTGGGAAACGCGCCTGGTTGCGGTCAAGCTCGATTTACCCGTCGACAAGCGTTTCTTTGTGCGTGCTGGCGACAATATGGGCTCCTCGACGCTGTCTTCTGCCTGGGCGCCTGACCAGTCCGAGTTTGTTATGGTCGACATCTCCCGCAGCGTGTGGGGCTACAAGCCCAAGGAGTACAAGGGAAGCGAAGAGCCCATTCCCTTCGATCCGAAAGGGCATCATTACGATTCTGCCGTCGTTAAAGTGGCGCGGGTCGGTACCACGGTATATGCAATCGGATCCCCATTCCGCATTTTCCAACGCATCAAGGGTCAGCAATGGAAGGAAATGACAGGTGTTCCGATTCCGGCTGCGTTTGAGAGCGGTGATCTGGAAAAAATTATTGCAGCAGTGGCAGACTCGGTGTTTTACGATTTGGCGGGTTTTTCCGACCACGACATGTATGCGGTCGGCGACGCCGGCACGGTATGGCATTTCGACGGTAAGCGCTGGCAGCAGATTCCCTTTCCAACCAATGTACAGCTCAACACCGTAGCTTGCGGAGAGAACGGTGACGTTTACATTACCGATATCCGTGGCAATCTTTGGAAAGGCGGAGGCACCAAGTGGTCCTTGCTTTGCGAAATGGACCAAAGCCTGCCCTTCAAGGACTCCGCTTGGTTCAACGGACGTCTGTGGTGTGCCAATGATTACGGCATGTATGTCCTGGAGGGGAAAAAACTGGTCGCCGCGCACAGGGCGAAGATCGATCCGGTTCCCAACGAAGTTGCCCTGCACAGTCATCGTATCGATGTCTCGCCCGACGGCAAACAGATGCTGGTCTGCGGCGGTGACGGTGCGGCGCTGCACGACGGCAAAAAATGGACCCTGCTGTTCTCGGGCATGTCGCTGGTCGACTGATTCCGCGCGCGTCAAAGGGCTGTAGGGCGGTACTTGTACAACTTTTTTCGAATGTCTTTCCTGGCAATCATGAGCAATTCTTATTTTCAGTTTCCGGTGATCGGCCCACTGGTTACGCGGCACGCGGAAGATGCTGCGTTCTACTGGTCGCAACTGGACAGGACGGCGGCATCGCCGCAGGTCGGGTTCGAAAAGCTACAACACTTCAATCGTCTGCAAGACGCCCACTTGGCCGGTTTACGAATTGCCGGCGCGAGCGGTTGGCTTCCAGCACTGCATGCGCTGGAACGCTGGCGCAAGGCAGGTGAGGCATTTGTGTGTACTCTGCTTGCTATGGCCCCCGTCAATCACGCCCGGCTGGACAACATCCTCGCGGTTGTCCGCCAGCGTCCCGATGAACTGCTGCGCGGCCTTGTGTCGGCGTTAGTATGGGTGGGCGATCAATCCGACGAGGTCATCCGGATTTGGTCCGGTCCGAAGGCAGACCCGGTAGCTCAGGTCGCCGCACTGCGCGCGGTGGCTGTGCGTGGTCCGGCCGCTTTGGCCCATCTGGCAAGTCCCCTTGCCACTTACTTTTCGTCCTCTACACCCTACGTTCGCGCTGCGGCTTGCCGTGCAGCAGGCGCAGGCGACAAATCCGGAATTGCGTCACTATTGATAGCAGCATTGGAGGACGTTGACTTAGCAGTGCGGGCAGAGGCCGCAATTTCCTTGGCCACGTCCGGCGAATACGAACATGTATTGAGTGTCTTAAAAGCATGCGTGCTATTACAAGCCGGATTGTATGCTGCCGCCACAGGTTGGTACCGGATGCAGTCGGCGCGCCGTCTCCATCGCTGGACAACGAAACTCGCCTTATTGACCCCTCCGGGTGCATCCTCAGCCCACGACTTGCTTGCGCTTCTGCCCGCTCGCAGCGGCCTTACCTTTGCCATGGCCCATGGCGACCTGATCCATCTGCCATTCGTCGTCGAGCAAATGGCTAACCCCGAAGTTGATCGCTACGCTGGCTGGATATGGGAAACGCTGACCGGTATGGATCTGGCGACAGTGGGCTGGACAATGCCGGCGCTAGCGCCATCCACCCAAGACACCAGCGAAGCCACCCCCCAAACAAGACTGGACGCCGACAACGGTCTCGCGCGCCCGCTTCACGCTGCTGTCCACGCTCATTTAGCGTCGGGCCCCTACGTGCAGTTTTATGGGAAGCGAGTACTCTTCGGACGGGAGCTTGACCTCAAACATGCCCTCGATCTGCTCGAAAGCGCGCCTCAGCCAGTGAGGAGCCTTGCCGTTCAGGGGCTCAGCGGCGTCGAGTCAACGGTACGAATAAATGTGCGCGCACCAGCTCAAGAGCAGCGTAGTGCGATGAATGCATTGAATTATATGTTCTTTGGGAAGAGCGCCACATGAGCACGGCTTGTCTCAACCCGTGGAATGATGCCGCCGAGATCGCCGTCCGGATTGCACTTCCATCTGCGCGTCTCGTACTAATGCTGGGCGCGGAAGACTGGTGCGAAAAATGCCGCATATTTAGGCCGATTTTCGATGCAATAGCTATGCAACGGGCAAACCAGGGAGAGACTTGGATTTGGCTCGACCTGGAAGAGCACGGGGAATTTCTTGGTGACTACATTCCAGACGATTTGCCACTGCTCGTAGCATACAAGGGCGCGCAACTGACACATGCTGTGATTGCTGCCCAAGTTAGCGCGACGACGCTGGAGGAGCTGCTGGCGCAACCGTCTTACATTGAGCACAACGCTTTGCCCGACATCAGAAGACGACTGATGTCTGCAGACTGGGCGGTTTAATTCCGTGCGGTCGCAAGCCCGCGCGACTTTTCTAGATTGTAGATTACAGGTCGAAATTTTCTAATCAATTTTTATCGCGACTGATTACCCGATGACGAAGCCCTACGGAATCTCTCCCTATCGATACAGAAACACCGAAGGACAATGGACCCAACTCGGATGGAGGGTGACTATCCGGCGACGTGGATATATTGTCGACCGCCGACTCAATGCCGAACAATTTGGGGGGATGGACGCAGCGATGCGGGCTGCTATCGCTTTCCGCGATGAGGTCAACATAGAATGTGTTCCGCTATCCAAGCGCGAGGTTTGCGCCACAGTCCGCACCACAAACACGAGTGGAGTTCCAGGGGTAATTCGCACGCGCGACCGTGGTCAGGATTATTGGAAGGCGCGGCTCCTAACTTGTGACGGGGCCAACCGCACGAGACAATTTTCCATAAAAAAATATGGCGACGAAGCTGCCTTCGACCTTGCAGTTCAAGCACGCTCGCAGATGCTTGAAATGGTGCAGGGTTTCTACGTCCTTCATCCCGATATTAAGAACGAAACGCGGGTGGCTCCGATGGCAGAATGCCCGGTGATGCGTCGCCCGTGCAAGCTGGAGCCGGAGGCACATCCGTATGCGCGGGTGCCGGAGTGCGACGTGTCCGGCGTCGGGATCACGAATGTGAAGACAACGACCGCTGATGGGAAGACCTACACTACAAAATACTGGACGTCCACGGTCCGAGATCAAGCAGGGTTACCCAAGCGTAGATATTTTTCGGTAGCAAAATATGGCGAAGAAGAGGCAAAGCGACTGGCGATTGAGCATCACCTTCGTGCGGCTCCGATCACGACGGCTGCGGGCGACGGCTCCTAAGTCAGCGGGGTGGAGGGCCTGCCGGTCTACCAGCGCTGGGTGCATCATTTCTACTGAAGGTTGACATTGCTCCTGGTCGGCTAAGGACTCGCCACCTCCAATCGCCAAGCTACGGTCGAGCGCGCGGTTATTGCATCGACTATCACGCTGATATCCGCCATCGTTCGCGGGCTTGTACCGCAGCGCCCGACGGGGGGCAGTCGTGCCGAGCTGCACCCCGAATTTTACCGCAACATCCTTTAGCGGCGACACCAACAATGATCGCTGAGTATATCCACGGTGGCAAAAATTTCGGCAGAGGCGCCACGTGCGCCTGCGCTGATGCCGATTGATCGCGCGCCCTCCGATCGCGGCTGTTGTCGCCGCTTCGCCATTGACGCTTTGCTCATTGCGTCCGGGATGGAAAGCATGTGACCTGTTCTTCAGATGCCTTGGTCATGTGTCATCCATACGGTAAAGTAAGCACTTTCCTCTCTGTGGCATGATCCACATCTAAGCAGCTTATGGCAATCAAGAAATCTGAACTCTATTCCTCCCTTTGGCAGTCCTGCGACGAGTTGCGCGGTGGCATGGACGCCAGTCAGTACAAGGATTACGTTCTCGTCCTGTTGTTCGTCAAGTATGTTTCTGACAAATATGCTGGCCTGCCGTACGCGCCCATCGTGATTCCGCCCGGGGCCAGTTTCAACGACATGGTCGCACTCAAGGGCAGCCCGGACATCGGCGACCAGATCAACAAGAAAATTATCGGCCCGCTGGCGAAGGCCAACAAGCTGTCCGACATGCCGGACTTCAACGACCCGAGCAAATTGGGCAGCGGACAGGAAATTGTCGACCGTCTTACCAACCTGATTTCCATCTTCGAGAACAAGGCGCTCGACTTCAGCAAAAATCGCGCCGAGGGTGATGACATCCTGGGTGACGCCTACGAATACCTGATGCGCCACTTCGCCGCCGAAAGCGGCAAGAGCAAGGGGCAGTTCTACACGCCTGCGGAAGTGAGCCGCATCATGGCGCAGATCATCGGCATTGGTGGTTCGCAAACCAACAACAGCACGACCGTCTACGACCCGACCTGCGGCTCGGGCTCGCTGTTGCTGAAAGTGGGCGACGAAGCCCATGCCAAAGTGACGCTGTACGGTCAGGAGAAGGATGCGGCCACCTCAGGCCTGGCACGCATGAACATGATCTTGCATGACAACCCGACGGCTGAAATCAAACAAGGCAACACGATCGCCAATCCGCTGTTCGCCGGCGAAGACGGCTGGATCAAAACCTTCGACTACGTCGTCGCCAATCCGCCTTTCAGCGACAAGCGCTGGAGCACCGGGATCGACCCGGCCAGCGACCCGCACCAGCGCTTCGAGCATTTCGGCACGCCGCCGGCCAAGCAGGGCGACTACGCCTACCTGCTGCACATCGTCCGTTCGCTCAAGAGCACGGGAAAAGGCGCGTGCATCCTGCCGCATGGCGTGCTGTTTCGCGGCAACGCCGAGGCCGACATCCGCCGCAACCTGATCCACCAAGGCTACATCAAAGGTATTATTGGCCTGCCCGCCAATTTGTTCTACGGTACCGGTATCCCCGCCTGCATCATCCTGATCGACAAGGAAAATGCCCACAGCCGCAAGAGTATTTTCATGATCGACGCCAGTGCTGGCTTCATGAAGGACGGCCCGAAAAACCGCTTGCGCGACTGCGATATTCACCGGATCGTCGATGTGTTCAACCGGCGCGACGAAAGCGACCCGAAATTCGCGCGCATGGTCGGCATCGAGGAGATCGAGAAAAACGACTTCAATCTCAACATTCCGCGCTACATCGACAGTCAGCAGCTCGAGGATATCCAGGACATCGAAGGCCACCTGAAAGGCGGCATTCCAGGCGCCGATGTGGATGCCTTGCAGGCGTACTGGACAGTTTGCCCGCAACTGCGAAAAGCACTGTTCTCTGCAAACCGCCCGGGCTACCTCGATCTGGCGGTCGCCAAGAAAGACATCAAGCCCGGCATCTATGGGCACCCGGAATTCGTCACCTTCATCGACAGCATGAATGCCCTGTTCGCCGACTGGCAACAGCGCAGCACCGGGACGCTCAAGGACTTGCAAGCCGGCTGCCACCCCAAACTCATCATCAACGAGCTTGCCGAAGACTTGCTCGCCCACTACGCGGACAAGCCGCTGATCGACCAATACGCGGTCTATCAACACTTGATGGATTACTGGGCCACGACAATGCAGGATGATTGCTATCTGATTGCTGCGGACGGCTGGAAGGCCGATACCTACCGCGTCGTCGAAAAGAACAAGAAAGGCAAGGACGTCGACAAGGGCTGGGCCTGCGATCTCGTCCCCAAGCAACTCATTGTCGACCGTTACTTCGCCAGTCAGCAAGCCGCCATCGGCGAGCTGGAAGCGGCGTTGGATAGCCTTGCCGCCCAAATGGCCGAAATGGAAGAGGAACACGGTGGCGACGAGGGCGCGTTCGCCGAACTCGACAAGGTGAACAAGGCCAGCGTTACCGCCCGCTTGAAAGAAATCAAGGGTGACAAGGAAGCGAAGGAAGAAGCCGCAGCCCTTGACGCCTGGCTTAAACTCTGCACGAGCGAAGCCGACCTCCGGAAGAAGTTGAAAGACGCCGAGGCCGAGCTCGACGCGCTGGCCTATGCCAGGTATCCGACGCTCGGGGAAGCCGACATCAAGACGCTGGCGGTCGAGGATAAATGGATGGCAACGATTTCCGCGGCCATTCATGGCGAAATGGACCGCATCAGCCAGACGTTGACCAAACGGGTCAAGGAGCTGGCCGAGCGCTACGAGACGCCACTGCCGAAACTGGTCGACAAGGTTGCTGACCTGAGTGACAAGGTGGCGGCGCACCTGAAGAAAATGGGGTTCCAGCCATGAGCAATGATCTTCACATACTCAGCGCCTCGCCTGACTATCGGGTGCTGCTGGAGCAGATTTCCGGCACGTACACCCAGGGCCGCGTTCGTGCAATGCAGGCCGTCAACGACCAGCTCATTGAGACTTACTGGCAGGTCGGACGGCATATCGTCGAATTCGAGCAGGGCGGAAAAATCCGCGCAGATTATGGTACGGCTTTGCTTGCCAGTCTGGCGAAGGATTTAAGCCTGCGTCACGGCAAGGGCTTTAGCCGCAGCAATCTGATTCGCATCCGCCAGTTTTATCAAGCCTACCCAAATAGTGCGACGCTGTCGCACCAATTGAGCTGGTCGCATATCGTCGAATTGCTGAAAATCGACGATCCGCTGGAACGCGGGTTTTACGAGCAGCAAGCTGGCCGCGAGCGCTGGTCGGTGCGGGAACTGATACGACAAAAGGAAAGCGCCTTGTTCTTGCGACTGGCGGCCAGCAAGGACAAGGCTGGCATCCTGCAACTCGCCGCGCAAGGGCAGATCGTCGAACAAGCCGCCGACCTGCTGCGCGAACCGTATGTGTTCGAGTTCCTGAAAATCCCCGAGCCGTACCAGCTCTCGGAAGCCCAGCTCGAAACGGTGCTCTGCGATCACCTCCAGCCCTTCCTGCTGGAACTGGGCAAGGGCTTCACTTTCGTCGGCCGGCAATACCGGGTCACGATCAACAATACGCACTACAAGGTCGATCTGGTCTTTTACCACCGCATTTTGCGCTGCTTCGTGCTGATCGATCTCAAGATCAACGACGTTCAGCATCACGACATCGGCCAGATGAATATGTATCTGGGCTATTTCGCCAACGAGGAAAACGTCGAGGGCGATAACCCACCGATTGGTATTATCCTCAGCCGCAACAAGGATGAGTTGCTGGTTGAGTATGCGACCTACCAGATGAACAGTCAGCTTTTTGTGCAGAAATACCAGCTTTACTTGCCTGACCGCGAGGCGTTGCGCCGGGAGCTGGAACTAAGTTTGCGCGAGGCTGAACAATGAGCGCGACTCCAGTGGGGTACAAGCAGACTGAGGTAGGGGTGATTCCAGACGATTGGGAGACCGGCACCATGCTTGGAATTTCTCGTCAGATCATGGACTTCAGGGGACGGACTCCAAAGAAGTTGGGGATGAATTGGGGGGGCGACATCCCGGCTCTTTCAGCAGGGAATGTAAGGATGGGGTTTATTGATTTCGATCAGGAATGCTATTTCGGCTCGGATGTCCTTTATAGTCTATGGATGACGCGGGGCGATTTGGCGAAAGGCGACGTTCTTTTTACCACAGAAGCTCCACTCGGAAATGTTGCTCTTGTTCCCGACGACCGAAAGTACATCCTGAGTCAGCGGACGGTCCTGATTCAGGTTGTCAAGCAGCGAACATCAAGTGAATTTCTTTTTCAAATGATGCGATCAGATGCGTTCCAACGAATGCTAACAGATTACTCCAGCGGATCGACAGCTAAGGGAATACAGCGTAAGAAATTTGAGCAGCTTTGTGTGGCTCTGCCTCCACTTGATGAACAAGAAGCTATCGCCGAGGCGTTGAGCGATGCGGATGCTCTCATCGAATCGCTGGAGCAACTCGTCACCAAAAAGCGCTACCTCAAGCAAGGCGTCATGCAGGATTTGCTCACGGGGAAAAAGCGCTTGCCTGGATTCAGTGGAAAATGGGAGGTCATGGGATTGGACACCGTGGCCGAAATACGTAGCGGGGGTACCCCAAGTACCAATCAACCCGAATATTGGGACGGGGATATTCTATGGTGTACGCCAACCGATATCACAGGTCTCAAAGGAGGAAAATACTTGGCGCAGACATCGAGGACGATTAGTGGTCAAGGCTTGAGGTGTAGTTCTGCGGAAATAATTCCGCCGAATTCTGTTGTGATGACATCAAGAGCGACAATCGGTGAATGTGCGATCAACGTGGTGCCGGTAGCAACAAATCAGGGATTCAAGAACTTCGTTCCTTTTGAGACCACTGACGGCGAGTTTTTGTACTATTTTTTGCAAACAAGAAAGCAGGAGTTCATTAGTCTATGCGGAGGGAGTACTTTTTTGGAAATTGGAAAGACCCAATTGGCCGCCTTTGAAATAACAGTGCCTAAGGATAAACTCGAACAAACCGCCATCGCCGCCATTCTCTCCGACATGGATGCCGAAATTGCCGATTTGGAGGCCCATCTCACCAAGGCCCGAGCCATCAAGCAAGGCATGATGAACCAACTCCTCACTGGAAAGATTCGACTGATATGACCACTGGCCAGCCCGAACGCGCCACGCAAAACCGTGTTGCAGCCCTGTTCCGCGACGAACTGGGCTATCAGCCCCTCGGTGATTGGACCCATCGCCCGAACAACAGCAACGTCGAAGTCGCGCTGCTCTCAGCCTATCTGACCAGGCGTGGCTACAGCGCGGCGCAAATCGGGCGCGTCGTCGATCGTTTGCGCGTCGAGGCTGGCAATCCCAACCGCAGTCTCTACGACAACAACAAGGACGTGTACAGCCTGCTCCGTTACGGCGTCCAAGTGCAAGAAACCGTGGGCGAACATGCCGAGACAGTCTGTCTGATCGATTGGAACGAACCGCTGCTGAACGATTTCGCCATCGCCGAGGAGGTCACGCTGCACGGCAACCATGAGCGCCGCCCCGATATCGTCATCTATGTCAACGGTATTGCCGTCGGCGTGCTGGAACTTAAAAACAGCCGCGCCGATATCGGCATCGGGATCCGCCAAAACCTCTCCAACCAGCAGGCGGCATTCAATGAGTGGTTCTTCAGCACGATCCAGTTTGTTTTCGCCGGCAACGATTCCCAAGGCCTCAAATACGGCACGATCAAGACCGAGGAAAAGTACTTCCTGACCTGGAAGGAAGACGAGGCGGATAACAGCCGCTTCAAGCTCGACAAATACCTGCTGAAGATGTGCGACAAGTCGCGCCTGATCGAGTTGATGCACGACTTCGTGCTGTTCGATGGCGGCGTCAAGAAACTGCCGCGCGTGCACCAGTATGCCGGCATCAAGGCGGCCCAGGCCCATGTGCATCGCCGCGTGGGCGGCATCATCTGGCACACCCAGGGGAGCGGCAAGAGCATCGTCATGGTCTTGCTGGCCAAATGGATCCTGGAAAATAAACCCAAGGCCCGCGTCGTGATCGTCACCGACCGCGATGAGCTGGACAAGCAGATCGAGGGCGTGTTCATTGCCGCCGGCTATCCGATGACCCGCGCTAACAGCGGGCGCGACCTGATGACCCGGCTCGGCCAGGCCGCGCCACGTTTGTTGTGCTCGCTGGTACACAAATTCGGCAAGAAGGGCGTCGACAATTTTGAGCAGTTCATCAAGGATCTGGAAGCGCAACCCTGCCCGACAGTCGGGGACATTTTTGTCTTCGTCGACGAATGCCACCGCACCCAGAGTGGCAAGTTGCACCGCACAATGAAGGCGTTGATGCCGAACGCGGTGTTCATTGGGTTTACCGGCACGCCACTGCTCAAGCAGGACAAGCAAACCAGTCTGGAAGTGTTCGGCGGCTACATCCACACCTATAAATTCAGCGAGGCGGTCGAGGATGAAGTCGTGCTTGATCTGATCTACGAGGCGCGCGACATCGACCAGCGGCTTGGTTCGGAAAAAAAGATCGACGCATGGTTCGACGCCACAACCAAAGGCTTGAACGACTGGCAAAAGGCGGCACTGCGCGAGCAGTGGGGAACGATGCAAAATGTGCTCAGTTCCAAGTCGCGCATGCATCGGGTGGTGGCCGACATCGTTTTCGATTTCAGCGACAGGCCGCGCCTGTCCGACCAGCGCGGCAACGCCATTCTGGTGGCTTCCAGTATCTACGAAGCGTGCAAGTATTTCGAGCTGTTCCAAGGTACGCCCTTCAAAGGCAAATGCGCGGTGGTTACCTCCTATAACCCCCACGCGCAGGACATCGCGCTGGAAGACACCGGCGCCAATACGGAAACGGCCAAGCAGTTCATCTACAACACCTACACTGCATTGCTGCACAACGTGGCGGCGCTGCCCGACAAATCCAGGACCGAAACCTACGAGGATCATGCCAAGAAGCTGTTCAAGGAGCAGCCGGCGAACATGCGCTTGCTGATCGTGGTCGACAAGCTCTTGACCGGCTTCGACGCGCCAAGCTGCACCTACCTCTACATCGACAAGCGAATGCAGGATCACGGCTTGTTCCAGGCCATCTGCCGCACCAACCGGCTCGACGGCGACGACAAGGAATTCGGCTACGTGGTCGATTACAAGGATTTGTTCAAGAAGGTAGAGAACGCCATTGCCGTGTACACCTCGGAACTGGACAACAGCGCCGGCGGTGCCGCGTCCGAAGTACTGCTCCAGGATCGCTTGAGCAAGGGGCGCGAGCGTCTGGACAATGCGCTGGAAACGGTCGCGCTCCTTTGCGAGCCGGTGGCGCCGCCCCAGGGAGAGCTCGAACACATTCGCTATTTCTGTGGCAACACCGAAATCGCAGACGATCTGAAGGCGCACGAGCCGCAGCGTGTCGCACTCTACAAGGCCATGGTGGCGCTGGTGCGCGCTTTCGCCAATATCTCGGACGACCTCGGCAAGGCCGGTTATACCGATGCCGATATCGAACGCATCAAACAGGCGATTGAGCGCTACCTGAAGCTGCGCGAGACGATCCGCAACGCCGCCAATGAAAAGCTGGACGTGAAGCCCTTCGAGGCTGACATGCGCCACCTGATCGACACGTATATCGAAGCGGGCGAACCAAGAAAAATTTCGCCGTTCGACGACATGCCGCTGCTGGAATTGATTGTCAAAACCGGCATTGCCAAGGCCATTGACAGTCTGCCGGCGGGACTCAAGGGTAGCAAGGAGGCGGTTGCCGAAACCATCGAGAACAACGTGCGCAGCAAGATCATCAAGGAACACTTGAACGACCCGGCCTATTACGCCAGCATGTCGGCGCTGCTCGACGAAATCATCGCGGCGCGCAAGGCCACGGCGCTTGAGTACGAGGATTACCTGATCAAGGTCGCGGATCTGGCGAAGCGGGTCGAGGCGGGCCAGGCCGATGACACCCCGACGCAGTTGAATACGCCGGGACGACGTGCGCTATACAATTTGTTGCGGCAAGGTAGTGCTGACGCAGAGCATGTGGCGCAATCAGGGGCGGGGGATCCGGGAGGCGAAAGCGATGCCATGGTGGCGCTTGCACTCAGGATCGATGCGGCCATCAAACACGCGCGGCCCGATGGCTGGCGCGGCGTGCAGGCGAAAGAAAACGCGATCAAGGCAGCCTTGTACGGGATCTTGCAGGACGTGGATGAAGTCGAACGCATTTTCCCAATCATCCGGCAGCAAAAGGAATATTAACTTTGATGCAATTTAAGCTGGGCGATATCGCCGTCGACGTCGTGCAGAAGGATATCAAGAACCTTCACTTGAGCGTCCATCCCCCCGCCGGCAAGGTGCGTATTTCCGCGCCCTTGCGCATGGACATCGACACCATCCGGGTATTCGCCATCACCAAGCTGGCCTGGATCAAGAGCCAGCAGAAGAAATTGCGCGAGCAGCAGCGCGAAACCCCACGGGAATATCTCGACCGCGAGAGCCACTACGTTTGGGGCAAGCGTTACCTGCTCAAGCTGGTCGAGAAAGAGGCTGCTCCGACCGTCGAGCTCAAACACAACAAGATGATTCTCCAGCTGCGGCCCGGGGCCAGCCACGAGAAGCGGCAAGAGGTACTCGATGCCTGGTATCGTGAGCAGCTGAAAGAAGTCATCCCGTCCCTGATTGCCAAGTGGGAGAACGTTGTGGGTGCGAAGGCCGGAAAGTTCTTCGTGCAGAAGATGAAAACAAAATGGGGCAGTTGCAGCCCCGGCCCCAAAAATATCCGTATCAACACGGATCTGGCAAAGAAACCGTTACAGTGTCTCGAATATATCGTCGCCCATGAACTGATCCACCTGGTGGAGCGGCATCACAATGAGCGTTTCATCGCGCTCATGGATACACACATGCCGCAGTGGCCTCAATATAGAGAGATGTTGAATAGTCTGCCATTGGCGCATCAGGAATGGGAGTATTGACGAACATCGTCGCGTCTGACATGCGTGGCCGCTGCCGGCGTCCAGTATTAGTAAGCTTCTTGCAAAACCGAATCGCTTGCTTCGATCACTCACCTTGCATGATGGCCGCTGGCCGTGACCCGCCGCAGACGAGACCTCTTCCCCCGGTGTACTATTCTGCTTCGCGTCCCGCTAAGGAAGTCATGTTTGCCTTTTCGTTGAAAGCGCCGGCTCACGCCCTCGCGCTGCTCCTGCTTGCCCTCTCGTTCCTGTTCGCCAGCCCTGCGCGCGCGGAAGACGACTACCTGGCCCCCGAGGTAGCCTTCAAGTTCTCGGCCCGCATGGTCGACCCGCACACCGTCGCCGTCACCTACGACATCGCCGACGGCTACTATATGTACCGCGAGCGTTTCAAATTTACCGCAGCTAACGCCACCCTCGGCGCCCCGGCCATTCCCCCTGGCAAGGTCAAGTTCGACGAAACCTTCCAGAAGGAGGTCGAAACCTACCGCAAGACCGTTACCATCACGATTCCCGTCGAGGTATCCGGCATGTTCACCTTGACGGTTACCTCCCAGGGCTGTGCCGATGCCGGCCTGTGCTACGCGCCTCAGGAGGCCGTGGCCCGCCTGGTCGGCGCGGCCGCCTCGTCCCCGGCACCGGCCATGTCCAGGCCGCCGGTGTCCATCCCGGCGGCATCGATCCCGGTCGCCAAACCGACGCAGGATGCCGGCACCGCAGCCCTCACGTCCGAACCGCCCGCGCCGGCCGCGCCAGCCCCAGCCGTGGTCCAGCCCCCGGCCGCAGCGCCCGCCACCAGCACCGGCGACGGCGCCGCGCTGCTCGGCGGCGGCAAGCTCTGGCTGATCATCCCCACCTTCATCGCCCTCGGCCTCGGCCTGTCCTTCACCCCCTGCGTGCTGCCCATGGTCCCGATCCTGGCATCGATCATCGTGGGCGAGGGCGCCGGCACCACGCGCGCGCGCGGCTTCATCCTGGCGCTGGCCTATTCGCTCGGCATGGCACTGGTCTACACCGCCCTCGGCGTGGCCGCCGGCCTGATGGGCGAGGGTCTCGCCGCCGAACTGCAAAAGCCGTGGATCCTGATCGGCGTGGGCATCATGATCGTGGCCCTGTCGCTGTCCATGTTCGGCGTGTACGAGCTGCAAGTGCCATCTTTCCTGCAACACCGCCTGGTCGACGCGTCCGGACGCCAGTCGGCCGGCAAGCTGCTTGGCGTCTTCGTCATGGGCGCCCTGTCCGCGCTGATCGTCGGTCCCTGCGTGGCCGCGCCGCTGGCGGGCGCGCTGACCTTCATCTTCCAGTCGCGCGATGGCGTCGTCGGCGGGGTCGCGCTGTTTTCGCTGGCGATGGGCATGAGCATCCCATTGCTGCTGGTCGGCCTGTCGGCCGGTTCCCTGCTGCCGCGCACCGGCGCCTGGATGAACCACGTGAAACGCTTTTTCGGCGTGACCATGCTGGGCATGGCCCTGTGGCTGACCTCGCCCGTGCTGCCGCCGCTGCTGCAAATGCTGCTGTGGAGCGTGCTGTTACTCGGCTACGGCGTCTACATGCTGCGCCACGTCCGCCACTGGGTTGGACTGGCGCTCGGTGTCGTGTGTGCCATCCTGGGCGCGGTCGAGCTGCTTGGCATGGCCACCGGCGGGCGCGATCCGCTCGCGCCGCTGGCCCACCTGGGCGTGGGCGGCGCGCAGCATGGCCTGGCCTTCACCCGCATCAAAACCGTGGCCCAGCTCGACGCCGCCCTCGCGCACAACGCCGGCAAGACCGCGATGCTCGATTTTTATGCCGACTGGTGCGTGTCCTGCAAGGAAATGGAAAAGCTGACCTTTGTCGATGCCCGGGTCAAGCAGCGACTGGCCGGCACCTTATTGCTGCAGGTCGACGTGAGCGCCAACGATGCCGACGACAAGGCCATGCTCAAGCGCTTCGGCCTGTTCGGGCCACCGGGGATCATCTTGTTCGATCAGCGCGGCCAGGAAATTGCCGGCAGCCGCGTGATCGGCTATCAGAATGCGGACAAGTTCACGACGTCGCTCAAGAAGCTGGACTAAGCCCGCAGGGGCGCGGAGTTAATTGTCCGGAAGGATGAAGTCTTCGCGCTCGGGCTTGCCGCCCAGGAGTTCGTCGAGGCGGCCGCGCAGGCTGCGCGCCATTTCGCTGCCCTTGGCCTTGAGCACCGCTTCTAGGTACTGCAGGCGCAGCGCGCGGAAGTCGTCGACGTTATTGCACTTTTCAACCTTGAGCTGCAACATGATGCCGCGCAGCCCGATCGTGCTCTTGATGGTCTGGTTGTAGAAGTCGTACAAGTGGCGAAAGCGGGTGGCGTCGTCGAGCTGGCTCTCGGCCAGCGCCTGCGCGGATGGCGCTTCGGCACTGGCGACCACGGGCAAGGGAGGCGCCGCGTCGTCGGGCACGTCGTCATGGTGAGCGCCTTCGGCCCCGGCCGCGCGCCGCGCCACCTGACGCGCCCGCGCCGACGCCGGCAACTTGGGCGCGGCCGGCGCCACCGGCTCTTCACCGCTGGCGAGGAAAATATAGCCTTCTTGCAGCAATTCCTTGACGCTGTCCTCGGTCACGCCCACGCCCGCAAACTTGCGCAGCAAATCGTCGTGCGAATGACGCCCATCGATCATCACCAGAATCGTACGCAGGCGCGACGACAGTTGATGTTTGCGTGTGGAAATTTCCTCTCGACCCTTTTCGGTCTTGTCGTACACCATTGTGCTCATGTTGCCCCCGGATTGTGGTTGTGCCGCAGCCGGAAACTGTATGGGATTGCCGCGCGGATAGATTTTCTCGAGGATACACCACGTTACACTTTGCAGGAATGCCCGCACACACTTATTTGGTGCGGCGCGCAATAAATGAGGTGTAAGTACAACGTCGCAGAAAGTGTCAACTCGCCGCAGCGGGGTGGCGGAGAGGGCGCCGGCCCTGGCGCACAGGCCAATGGGCCGGGATGAAACGCCGTTCAGCCCTGGCGTTGGTGTTTGCCGTGATGGCCGCCGCGCATGCTGTGCTCGTCAAGGACTTTCTTTTGTTCCGGCGTTAGTGTCGCATAGAAAGTGTTAAGCGCGGCCAGCCGGGTTTCCATGGTGGCCACATGCTGCTTGGCCATCTCGATTTGCTTTTCCATGCGCTCGGGAGCCGTCAGGCTGGCCCACTGGCCGCGCTCGCCACGTGCGGGACCTTCGCCCGGTTTGCTGGCGGCGCTGAATGCGGCCCAGGCCGGTTCCTGCGCTGCGGTCAGCTTGAGCTGGTCGTGCAGGCGCGCTTGGCGCGTGGCCATGTGCCCGGCCCAGTCGCCATGGTGGCCGCGCTGGCGTTCCACCTTGGCCGCTTTCGGGTTGCTCTCCTCGGCGTGCACGGCGACGGCGGCGCCGCCCATGCCCAGCACGGCAAAACTGATCACGAGGCTGTTGCGGACGGTATTGAGTACGTTCATGGCGTTTCCTTTTTGGGTGAAGGTGCGGGGTGCAACTGCATCATGTTCCTTGCATGTTTCCATCGGGTGTCGGCTACCAAAGAGTTTGTATCAATATGTATCGGCACCATGGCAATATACATGACGATACAAAACCGCTATCCGGGCCCACCTGAAGTGGGGATAATTGCGGGCATGGATACTCCTTCTACTATTCTCATCGTCGACGACGACCGTGACATCCGTTCGCTGCTGGCCGATTATCTCGAATCGAACGGCTACCGCGCCCTGGCCGCGGCCGACGGCACCGCCATGTGGAAGACGCTCGACGAAGCGCGTCCCGACCTGATCGTGCTCGACCTGAACCTGCCCGGCGACGACGGCCTGACCCTGTGCCGCAAGCTGCGCGCCACCTCGACCCTGCCGGTCATCATGCTGACCGCCCGCAACGAGCCGCTCGACCGCATCCTGGGGCTGGAAATGGGCGCCGACGATTACCTGCCCAAGCCGTTCGAGCCGCGCGAGCTGCTGGCGCGCATCCGCAGCGTGCTGCGCCGCAGCCACGCGATGCCGTCCAACGCGCCATCCGACAATGCCCAGCAAATGCGCTTTTCCGGCTGGACCCTGGACCTGACCGCGCGCCACCTGCTCAATCCCGACGGCATCGTCATCATGCTCTCGGGTGCCGAATTTCGCTTGCTGCGCGTATTCCTGGAACACCCCAACCGCGTGCTCAACCGCGACCAGCTGCTCAACCTGACCCAGGGCCGCGACGCCGATCCTTTTGATCGCTCGATCGACATCCAGATCAGCCGCCTGCGCCAGAAGCTCGGCGAAGATGCGCGCCTGCCGCAGATCATCAAGACAGTGCGTAACGGCGGCTATGTGCTGGCCGGCCAAGTGACGGTGGAGCCCGGCACGTGAAGGCCTTCTTCGGTTCGATGACCGGGCGCGTGTTCCTGACATTGCTGCTCGGCGTCGTGATCACGGCCGTGCTGACCCAGCTGCTGGCCGAAAACGAACGCCAGCGGGTGATCGAAGCCTTCCGCGACCAGCATGCCATGGACCGCTCCGAGCAATTGATCACCGCCACCGAAACCGTGCCGGCCTCGGCCCGCCTGGCCTATCTGGACGCGGCCAACCGGCCCGGCATCCAGCTGGTCGTCATCAACGATGACTTGCCGGTCGCGCCCGCGCCGACCCCGTTCACGGCGGCGCTGGCGGTGCGCATGGGGCCGCAGTACAAGCTGGCCAGCATCGCGGCCCGCCCGCCCGCCTGCGACGTGCCGCGCATCCAGAACAGCATGTTCGGTCCGACCGAGTCGCAATGGAAGGGCGTGTGCGAGAGCATCAACGTGCGCCTGCGCGATGGCGAACTGCTGCGCCTGATGGTGATGCCGCCGCCGCCCTCGGTCATCGCCCACGAAACCGATTACCGCATGATCATCGGCCTGTTCCTGGTCAGCATCGCCTTCCTCGCCTACCTGGTCGCGCGCATGACCACCCGTCCGCTCAAGCAGCTGGCGCAGGCCGCCAAGGATCTCGGCAACGATATCAACCACCCGCCCTTGCAATTGGCGGGCGCGAGCGAAATCCGCCAGGCCAGCGCGGCCTTCAACGCCATGCAGGCGCGCATCCGCCAGTACATTTTCCAGCGCACCCAGATGCTGGCCGCCATCACCCACGACTTGCAGACGCCCCTGACCCGGATGCGCCTGCGCCTCGAAAAAGTCAGCGACAGCGAGCTGCGCGACCGCCTTGTGGGCGACTTGTCGGCGATGCAGGAAATGGTGCGCGAAGGCCTCGATCTGGCGCGCAGCACCGACACCACCGAAGCGATGCAGGCGCTCGACCTCGATTCGCTGCTCGACAGCGTGACTTGCGACGCCACCGACGCCGGCCAGCAGGTGGTGGTCCACGGCCACGCCGGCATGGCCCTGCTGGGGCGGCCGATGGCGCTGCGGCGCTGCCTGGTCAACCTGATCGACAACGCCGTCAAGTACGGCCAGCGCGCCCATGTCACGGTGGACGCGGGCGCCGGCGCGGCGCGCATCCGCGTGCGCGACAACGGCCCCGGCATCGCGCCGGGCGAGCTGGCGCGCGTGTTCGAGCCGTTTTACCGGGTCGAAACCTCGCGCTCGCGCGAATCCGGCGGCACCGGTCTGGGCCTGACGATCGCCCGCAATATCGCCGAGCAGCACGGCGGCAGCATCGCGTTGATCAACCATCCGGAGGGCGGCCTGGAGGTCACCCTGGTCTTGCCGGAGTATTACGCCGGCAAATAGCCCCGCCGCCAGCGCCGTCATCGCTTACCATTGAACAACTGAACCGATCATAAGGCGCCCGCAGTGGCGACCAGGGAAACGCATGAAAAAGAAGAGCATCGTCATCATCGTCGGCCTCGCCGTCCTCATCGGCGCCGGCGCATGGTATCTGGGCCGGGGCGGGCAGCACGCCGGTGCGGGCGAGAAGAATGGCAAGGGCGACGCCAAGGGCGGGACCCAGCCGCCAACCATCGTCAACGTGGTGGCGCCGCAGCGCCAGGACGTGCCGGTGGTGTTGCAGGCCAATGCCAGCGTGACCCCGGTCAGCACGGTCGACCTGCATCCGCAGACCACCAGCACGATCCGTACGGTGCATATCAAGGAAGGCCAGTTCGTCAAGGCCGGCGAATTGATGTTCTCGCTCGACGACCGCAGCGAGCGCGCCAATATCGACAAGGCGCGTGCCCAGATGGCGCGCGATGCCGCCGGCCTGGCCGACCTGGAGCGCCAGTACAAGCGCAGCGAGGAATTGGTCGCGCAAAAATTCATCGCGCGCAGCGCCGTCGATACCCTGAAAAGCCAGGTCGAGTCGGCGCGCGCGCTGGTCGGCGCCGGCCAGGCCGCGCTCAAGGCCGAGCAGGTCAACGCCAGCCACAGCGCCATCCGCGCGCCGATGGCGGGCCGGGTCGGCGCCATCAATGTATTCCCGGGCAGCCTGGTGCAGCTGGCCACCTCGCTCACCACCATCACCCAGCTCGACCCGATCAACATCGCCTTCAGCCTGCCGGAAGCGTCCTTGGGCGACCTGCTGGCCGCGCAAAAGAACGGTCCGGTCGCGGTCGAGGCGCTCGGCACGGCCGGCGCCAAGGCCGCCAGCGGCAAGCTCAGCTTCATCGACAATACGGTCGATCCGCTGGCCGGCTCGATCAAGGTCAAGGCCCTGTTCGACAACAAGGGCACCAGCCTGTGGCCGGGCCAGTACGTCACCGCGAGGGTGACGGTGCAGACGATCAGGAACGCGGTGGTGATCCCGCAGTCGGCCATCATCAGCAACAGCCACGGCACGTTCGTGTATGTCATCGGCGCCGGCCAGAGCGCGCAACAGATGCCGGTCGCGCGCCTGCACACCTTCGGCCTGAACGCGGCCGTCTCGGGCTTGAACGGCGATGAAAAAGTCATCACCGAAGGCAAGCAGAACCTGCGCCCCGGCGCCCGGGTCAAGCTGGCCGATGCGTCCGCTCCGAAACGTGAAGGCAAGAGCACGGTGGCGGCACAATGAGTCTGTCCGAACTGTGTATCCGGCGCCCCGTCATGGTGGTGCTGCTCTCGCTCAGCCTGATCCTGGTGGGCGTGCTCTCGTACATGGCCATTCCGGTTGCCGCGCTGCCCAGCTATAACACCCCGGTCATCAATGTCCAGGCCAACCTGTCCGGAGCCAGCCCGGAAACCATGGCGTCCTCGGTCGCGCTGCCGCTCGAAAAACAGTTTTCGACCATCGCCGGCATCAACCTCATCACCTCGACCAGTACCCAGGGCCAGACCTCGCTGACCCTGGAATTCGATCCCAGCATCGATGTCAACGTGGCCGCCATCGATGTCCAGGCCGCGCTGCTCGGCGCCCAGCGCCAGCTGCCGCAGGAAATGACGGAGTTGCCTTCCTACCGCAAGGTCAACCCGGCCGATGCGCCGGTGCTGTTCATGGCCATGACCTCGCCCTCGATGAATCTGTCGGAGCTGAACGATTACGCCGAAAACCTGGTCGCCCCCAGCCTGTCGACCCTGCCCGGCGTGGCCCAGGTATCGGTCAACGGCCAGAAACGCTTCGCGGTGCGGGTGCGCGCCAAGGCCGACCTGATGAACGCGCGCAACCTGTCGATGGACGAGCTGGCGCTGGCCTTGCGCGCCGCTAACTCGAACGCGCCGCTCGGCGTGCTCGACGGTCCGAGCCAGACCATGACCATCCAGGGCAATGCCCAGCTGATGAACGCGGCCGCGTTTTCCGAACTGATCGTGGCCACCCGCAACGGCGAGCCGGTGCGCCTGAAAGACGTGGCTGCGGTCGAGGACAGCTACCAGTCGGTGAAGGCGGCCGGCAGCTACAACGGCGAGCGCTCGATCGTGCTGCTGGTGCAGCGCCAACCCAACGCCAACACGGTGCAGGTGGTCGACGCGGTGCGCAAGCTCTTGCCGCGCTTCGAAGCGCAGCTGCCCGCCTCGATCAAGATCAGCCTCGTCAACGACCGTTCGGTCTCGATCCGCGAAGCCATCCACGACGTCAACCTGACCCTGGCCGGCACCGTGGCGCTGGTGGTGCTGGTGATCTTCCTGTTCCTGCACCGCGCCGCCGCCACCTTCATTCCGGCCGTGACGATGCCGATTTCCCTGCTGGGCGCCTTGTCGCTGCTGTATGCCTTCGGCTACAGCCTGGATAATGTGTCCCTGCTCGGCATCACCCTGGCCGTGGGCCTGGTGGTCGACGACGCCATCGTGGTGCTGGAAAACATCGTACGCCACATCGAAATGGGCAAGAAGCCGGTCGAGGCCGCGCTGGTCGGCTCGCGCGAAATGGGCTTTACCATCGTCTCGATTTCGATCTCGCTGGTGGCCGTGTTCATCCCGATCTTCTTCATGCCGGGCGTGATCGGCCTGCTGTTCCATGAATTCGCGGTGGTGGTCGGGCTGTCGGTGCTGGTGTCGGCGCTGGTGTCATTGACCCTGGTGCCGATGCTGGCCAGCCGCCTGCTGCCGGCCCATGCGCTTGATGGGGGCGGCGAGAAAAGTTTTATCGGACGCCACTTCGAGGCCGGCTTCGCGCGCGTGCGCGACGCTTACGCGCGCTCGCTCGACTTTGCGCTGGGGCACCGCTTCATCGTGCTGCTGGTGGCGCTGGGCACCTTCGTGCTGACGATCATCCTGTACACCACCATTCCCAAGGGCTTTTTCCCCGAGGAAGACCTGGGCCAGCTGCGCATGAGCATCGAAGCGGCCGAGGATACCTCGACCGACGCCATGCTGCTCCTGCAAGAAAAAGTGGTAGCCATCATCCGGGCCGATCCGAGCGTGCAGGATGTGACCTCGTTCACCAGCGGCGGCAACACCGGGCGCGGCTTCATTGCCCTGAAACCGCGCGACCAGCGCGTGAAAATGCCGCAGGTGGTCGACAGCTTGCGCAAGGCGACCCGCCAGGTGGCCGGCGTGGCGGTATTCCTGTCGCCGATCCAGAACCTGCAGCTGGGCGGGCGCCCCAGCAAGAGCCGCTACCAGTACACCCTGCAAAGCGTCAGTTCCGATGCGCTGGGCGACTGGGCCGGCAAATACCTGGAGCGCATGCGCGCCGATCCGGACTTCCGCGACGTCACCAGCGATTCGCAGAACCGCGGCCTGCAAGCGACCCTGAAAATCGACCGCGACAAGGCCAACGCCATGGGCGTGCAGATCGCCGACGTGCGCACCGCCCTGTACGCGGCCTTCGGCGAGCGCCAGGTGTCGACCATTTATTCGGCCGCCGCCAGCTACAACGTGATCCTGGAAGCCGAACTGGCCGACCGCCAGTCCGAGGATGCGCTGGGACGGGTGTCGGTGCGCAGCAAGGGCGGCCAGCTGGTGCGCTTGTCGAGCTTCGCGACGGTCGAGCGCACCGTGGGTCCGACCGCGGTCAACCACCAGGGCCAGTTGCAGGCCATTACCCTCTCGTTCAACCTGGGCGCCGGCGTGCCGCTCGGCGTGGCCACCGGCAAGATCGACAGGATGGGCGTGGACATGAAGCTGCCGGCCTCGGTGATCACCAAATATGGCGGCGACGCTGCCGTGTTCCAGGATTCGCAGTCGAGCCAGATCATCCTGATCGTGGCCGCGCTGGGCGTCATCTATGTGCTGCTGGGCGTGCTGTACGAAAGCTTCATTCACCCGCTGACCATCCTGGCCGGCTTGCCCTCGGCCGCCGTGGGTGCGCTGCTCACCTTGCGCATCTTCGGGCTGGACCTGACCATGATCGCCATCATCGGCATCCTGATGCTGATCGGGATCGTCAAGAAGAACGCCATCATGATGATCGACTTCGCCCTGCACGCCCAGCGCAACGAGGGCTTGAGCCCGGCAGCGGCGATCCGCGAAGCCTGCATCCTGCGCCTGCGCCCGATCCTGATGACCACCATGGCCGCGCTGATGGGCGCCCTGCCGATCGCGCTGGGCGTGGGCGCCGGCGCCGAATTGCGCCAGCCGCTCGGCCTGGCCGTGGTCGGCGGCCTGCTATTCTCGCAAGTCATCACGCTCTACGTCACCCCGGTGATCTACCTGTTCCTCGACAAGTACAGCGGCAGCGGGCCGATGACCGATGCCCAGCTGGCCACCCTGGAAACGGTGCATTGATATTTCCATAAGGGATTTAATTGACTGGAAGCAACACGATTTTTTGACCGCCTGCCACCATGGAAGCTGCATTTTTCATCGACAGGCGGTCACCATGAAACCTTACAGCGTCACCCTCATCGGCATGGGCCCGCGCGGCCTGTCCCTGCTCGAACGCATTGCCGCGTTTGCGCGCGCCCACAATACGCCGCTGCAAATCAATCTGATCGATCCGGGCGAGTGCGGGCCCGGGGTGCACTCGCCGAACCAGCCGCAACACCTCCTGATCAATACCATCGCCAGCCAGGTCACCATTTTCCCCTTCCGCGAGGCGGTCGAACTGGCCCCGGTGTGCGCCACCACGCCATCGCTGACCGAGTGGGCCCATGCCGAGGGCTACCGCCGCTTCGGCGAGCAGTTCGTGCAGGTGGGGCCGGGGGACGAGGGCGGCGCCACCGTCACCGAAGCGGACTACCTGCCGCGCCAGCTGCTGGGGCGCTACCTGATCTGGGCTTTTGACGCCATCCGCGCGGCCCTGCCGCCGAGCGTCGCCCTGAGCCACCTGCGGCAGCGTGCCATCGACATGTTCCAGATGCCGGACGGCAGCTTCATGGTGGAACTCGACAGCGGTTTTTCGGTCAGCAGCGATTTTGTGTTCATGACCACCGGCCACGGCCGCAATAACCTGACCGACGAGGAAGCCTGGTGCCACAAATTCGCGCAAGACCATGCGCGCTACAACGGCAAGCTGGCCTTCATCCGCCACGTGTATCCGCTCGACAAGCTGGTCGCCATCGCCAGCGATGCCAGGGTCGCCATCGAAGGCCTGGGCCTGACCGCGCACGATGTGCTTGCGCAGCTCACGGTGGGCCGGGGCGGGCGCTTCGAGCCGGCCGGCAGCGGCTTGCGCTACGTGCGCTCGGGACGCGAGCCGGCGCTGCTGCTGTTTTCGCGCAAATGCCTGCCGGCGGCGGCGCGCGGCGTCAACCAGAAGGGCTTGAACGGCCGCCACCAGGCGCGCTTTTTCACGCGCGAGGCGGTGCGCGCGCTGCGCCAGCAAGCCCAGCGCGAGCGCGGCAGTTCCCAGCTCGACTTCGACCGCGAACTGCTGCCGCTGCTAATGAAGGAAATGGGGTGCGCCTGGCGTGGCGCGCTGGGCCGCCCGGTGCCCGTGGGCGCCGCCTACGAGCCGGGTGCGGAGGAGCGCGCCGCGCTCGATGCGATGCTGTTTCCCCTGCAGGCGCGCAATTTCGCCAACGCCGACGACTTTTCGACCTTTTTCACCTGCATGATCGCGGACGACTTGTCGGAAGCGCGCCGCGGCAACCAGGGCAGCCCGATCAAGGCCGCGGCCGACGTGCTGCGCGACGCCCGCACCGTGCTGCAAGACATGATCGAGCATGGCGGCCTGAGCGCCTCCTCGCACCGCAAGTTCCTCAGTGTCTATAACCCGGCCATCAACCGGATCACCTTCGGCCCGCCCAGCCATCGCAACGAGCAGTTGCTGGCCCTGATCGAGGCCGGCGTGCTGAGCGTGGCGGCCGGGCCCAACGCCGCCATCCGTATCGACGAAGACTTGTCCCAGTTCGCCCTGCACACGCGCTTTGCCTCCGGCTCGGCGATCCAGCACGTCGATGCGCTGGTGGTGGCCCGGCTCGACGTGTTTTCGCCGGAAACCGATGAAAGTGCACTGATCCGTAACCTGCTCAAGCGCGGCACCATCCGGCCCTTTTACAACAACACCTTCCACCCGGGCGGAATCGACATCGACCAGGCCAACCATCCGCTCGACAGCGCGGGACGCCCGAGCGCCAACCTGTGGGCGCTCGGCTATCTGGTCGAAGGGCCGAATTACTATACCCACGCCCTGCCGCGCCCGCGCATGCACTCGCGCCAGGTGCTTGACGCCGAACGCTGCGTGCGCGAACTGTTCGGCCAGATGGCCGAGCGCGACCATGCGCGGCGCCAGGCGCGCCCGCGCTTCCTGGCCGCCGCCGAGCGCGCCACCACCTGAGGCGTCCGCCGCCTCGATTGTTGCAGAGCTGATACATATAGTAACAACCCTCAAGACATGCATCTTGTAAGCTGCACAGGGTGTGCTAGCCGATGCGCAAATGCCGCAAAACGTATAGACTTCGGCACGTGTGCCGCATTTCGTTGACGCCGTACCCTGGAAAGCTGTTTTATTTTGCGTGACCATTCCCACCATTCGACCGAGAATACCGGCTACTGCGAGCATTGTGGTCAGCCCTTGCCCGGTTACGCGGTGCCCAGTTACGAAGTCAAGCGCTTCAATTCGGTCGGGATCGCCATCACGGTGCTGCTGCACGTGCTGCTGGTGCTGCTGTGGGTCTTGAAGCCGCAGAGCGAGAAAAAGGCGCCGCCGCCGCCGTCGGGCGCGGAGATGGTGTATGTCATGCCGCTGCCGCAATCGAAGCCGCAGCCCAAGGAACAGCCGAAAACGACCGCCAAACCGACCACCCAGGCCAGGCCCAACAAGCCGACCGTGGCCAAGGTGCAGCGCTTGCCGAATACCATTACCCTCCCGAATGAAAAGCCGCTCAAGGAAGCCGATACGCCGGAGCCGCCCAAGCCGGTGCGGCCAACCGTGGTGGTGCCCGAGACCGACATGTCGGCCGCCATCGAAGCACGGCGGCGCGCACGCGGCCAGACCGAGAGCGAGCAGCCGGCCGAGGAAAGCGCGGCCGAACGCGGCATGCGCATCGCCAAGGCGAATATCGCCGCCGCCAATGGGCGCAGCCAGGGCGACGACCGCAACGATACGGGCGGCGTGTTCGAGGTGAAGAAAAATACCATGACGGCCACCGTCAAGTTCCGCGGCTGGAATCCGAGCTTCAAGCGGCGCTGGCTGCAGGAAGTCACGGTCGAGCTGGGCACGGAGAAGGATATCGAGACGGCCGTCATCAAGAAAATGATCGAGATTATCCGCAAGGAAAAGACCGGCGATTTCGAATGGGATTCGCACCGCTTGCAGAAGGTGGTGACGATGAGCGCGCGGGTGCAGGATACGGCGGAGCTGGCCGATTTCTTGCAGAAGGAAATGTTTCCGGAAAACCGGCGTGGACGCTAAGACGCTAGCTCGTCGTTCCTGCCACTGGCGGAAACGACTTCCCGCGCAGGGCTAGGCGCCCCCACGGCAACCCAAGTTCGAGCAACAGCTACTGCGCTAAATACTTGGATTCCCGCCTCTCCAGGAACTGAGCTCTGGATTCGATGGCGTTAGGTTCAGCGTTTTTCTGACCACAAACTTCAGAACCGTCATTCCCGCGCAGGCGGGAATCGAAGTCCGGCGCTCAGCCGACGGCTACGGTACAAAATTGGATTCCCGCCTGCGCGGGAATGACGGAGCGTACGTTAGCGGCATTAGTCTCTGGACTCGCCTCGTTCCAAGGAATTGGAGGAGTTTCCTAGAAACTGGAGGCTCTCCAGGAACTGAGCTCTGGATTCGATGGCGTTAGGTTCAGCGTTTTTCTGACCACAAACTTCAGAACCGTCATTCCCGCGCAGGCGGGAATCGAAGTCCGGCGCTCAGCCGACGGCTACGGTACAAAATTGGATTCCCGCCTGCGCGGGAATGACGGAGCGTACGTTAGCGGCATTAGTCTCTGGACTCGCCTCGTTCCAAGGAATTGGAGGAGTTTCCTAGAAACTGGAGGCTGCGCGGGAATGACGTGTCTTAGGCATTCGCCTTGAGGAGGCGCGCAATATCGAGCGCAAAATAGGTCAGCACGCCATCGGCGCCGGCGCGCTTGAACGCCATCATCGCTTCCATCATTACCTTGTCGTGGTCCAGCCAGCCGTTCTGCACGGCCGCCTTGATCATCGCGTACTCGCCGCTGACCTGGTAGGCAAAGGTCGGCACCTTGAACTCTTCTTTCACGCGGCGCACGATGTCCAGGTAGGGCATGCCCGGCTTGACCATGACCATGTCGGCGCCCTCGGCGATGTCGAGCGCCACTTCGCGCAGCGCTTCATTGCCGTTGGCCGGGTCCATCTGGTAGGTGAACTTGTCGCTCTTGCCGAGCGAGGCCGCCGAGCTGACCGCTTCCCGGAACGGGCCGTAGAAGGCCGACGCATACTTGGCCGAATACGCCATGATGCGGGTGTGGATGAAGCCCCGCTCCTCGAACGCCTGGCGCAGCGCGCCGATGCGCCCGTCCATCATGTCCGACGGCGCCACCACGTCCACCCCGGCTTGCGCGTGGCACAGGGCCTGGCGGATCAGCATGGCGGTGGTTTCGTCGTTGAGCACGTAGCCATTGGCGTCGATCAAGCCATCCTGGCCGTGGCTGGTGTACGGGTCGAGCGCGATGTCGGTCAGCACGCCCAGTTCGGGAAAGCGCGCCTTCAGTGCGCGCACGGCGCGCGGAATCAGGCCGTCCGGGTTGACCGCTTCGATGCCGTCTGGGGTTTTCAGGGAGGCATCGATGGAAGGAAACAGGGCCAGCACCGGAATGCCGAGGCTGACGCATTCTTCGGCCACCTGCAGCAGCAGGTCGACCGAGAGGCGCTCGATGCCCGGCATCGCCGAGATCGGCTGGCGCTGGTTGACGCCGTCGACGATGAAGACCGGATAAATCAGGTCGGACGAGGTAATCGTGTTTTCGCGCACCATGGCGCGGGAAAACGGATCGCGCCGCATGCGGCGCATGCGCGTGGCGGGGAACTGCACTGGAATAGTGGACATCGTTATTTTCCGAGTGAACAAAAAATCAGGGTATCAAGCCGCGTTGATCAGACCGCGTCGTCAGACCGTGTCGTCAGACCGTGTCGTCAGACCGCGTCGTCAGACCGTGTCGTCAGACCGTGCCCTCAGACCGCTTCATCGTCGCCGTCGACCGGGTCGACCAGCGGGGTGTCGGGATCGGCGGCGATCGGCGTCAAGCCCAGCAGGTCGATGATCTTGTCGTTGGCTTCCTCGATGCCGACCCGCTTGAGCGCCGAGAACAGTTGCACCGTGAACGGGAAGCCTTCGCCATCTTCATCGACATAGCTTTCGAGCATCATGCGCGCCTGGCGCAAGGCATTCGTCGATTCGTTGCGGTTGAGCTTATCGGCCTTGGTCAGGATGCAGTGGATTGGTTTACCGGTGGGGGCGAACCATTCGAGCATCTGCACGTCCAGTTCGGTGAACGGGCGGCGCGAATCCATGATCAGCACCAGTGCGGCCAGCTGTTCGCGGCGCTGGACGTAGTCGCCCAGCAGCTTTTGCCAGTGCAGCTTGGCCGAACCGGACACTTCGGCGTAGCCGTAGCCGGGCAAGTCGACCAGCAGGGCCTCGATTTCCTCGACGATGGTGGCATCCTTGCGGTGTTGCCCGACGTGGGCGCCGCCGATCGAAAAATAATTGATGTGCTGGGTGCGGCCCGGCGTTTTGGAGGCGAAGGCGAGACCTTTCTGATTGGTCAGAATGTTAATGGCGGTCGACTTTCCTGCATTGGAACGCCCGGCGAAGGCGATTTCCGGTGCCTGCGTATCGGGTAAATCGCGCAGTTGGTTGACGGTCGTGAAGAAGCGGGCTTGCCAGAGTTTGGACATGGGATGGGCAGAAAATGCAACAAGAGGGGCGATAACGCGAGAAAGCTATTGTACAATAAGGGGTTACGAATTGTTGTCACGCAAAAGCCATGGCGAGCACACAAGATCGTTTGCACTACATTAGAACCGAATTTCCGGGGCAGGTTTGATCCGGAAACTCTCAACAAAACCAATTTTCGACTTGTCTCAGGGTGTTTGAATGAATCGTGCGTTTTTACCGGCCGCCGGAGCGGCGTTTGTGAAATCCTTGCTGGTGGCTACCCTTGCCGTGTCGGGCCTCGTGTCCGCCAACGAGCATGCACCCGCCCCAGCCAAGGCCGACGCCGCCAAAGGCGCGACCCTGTACGACAGTGGCGATGCCGCACGCGGCCTGGCCGCCTGCGCCTCCTGCCACGGCGCGGCCGGCAATTCGACCATCGCCGACAATCCCAAGCTGGCTGGCCAGTTCGACGTCTACATCCACAAGCAACTGATCGATTTCACCACGCCCAAGCGCAAGCAGGCCGTGATGACCGGTTTCGCCAAGATGCTGTCGGACGAAGAAAAGAAAAACATCGCCGCTTACCTGGCCACGCAAACCCCGAAAGCGGGCGCGGCCAAGAACAAGGATACCGTCTTGCTGGGCAAGAAAATCTACCGCGGCGGCATTCCAGCCACCGGCGTGGCCGCCTGCGCCAGCTGTCACGGCGCCAACGGCAATGGCATCCCGGTGCAATTCCCGCGCCTGGCCGGCCAGCACCAGACCTATACGGTCACGCAATTGCAAAATTTCAAGGAAGGCAAGCGCGAGAACAGCGTGCAGATGACGACCCTGGCGCAGCGCATGTCGACCAAGGAAATGGAAGCCGTGGCGGACTACATCGCCGGCTTGAAGTAAGCGGTAAGGCCGCTTGCGGCCGGGGCAGGCGCCGCCAGGCGCTTGCCTGCCATGGAAGGTCAAAGGGCGGCGGCGCGCAAGCGGGCTGCCCTTTTTGTTGGTATCCTCGCGGCTTATTCGTGCCTGCACATAGGGATCTGTAGAGAATGAGCACCACCGGAATAGTTTTGAACACGCGCCGCCCGGTCCTGGCCGAGGCAGTCGAGCTGGTCTCGTCGATGCGCTTTGCCATCAGCATGCTGACCATCATCGCGATTGCCTCGATGATCGGCACGGTTCTGACGCAAAACCAGCCCATGCCCAATTACGTCAACCAGTTCGGTCCGTTCTGGTTCGATGTGTTCAACAAGCTCGGCCTGTACGCGGTGTATTCGGCCTGGTGGTTCCTGCTGATCCTAGTGTTCCTGATCATCTCGACTTCGCTGTGCATCGTGCGCAATGCGCCGAAAATGATCAAGGATATGCGCAGCTGGCGCGAGAACGTGCGCGAAACGTCGCTGCGCAACTTCCACCACAAGAGCGAGTGGAGCGCGCCGCTCTCGCGCGCTGACCTGGCGCGCCAGAGCGCCGCCCGCCTGTCCGACGCCGGCTACGCGGCCAAGATCGTGGAAAAGGACAAGGCCACTCTGGTCGCGGCCAGGAAGGGCGCGGCCAACAAGTTCGGCTACATCTTCGCGCACAGCTCGATCATCATCATCCTGGTCGGCGGCATGCTCGATTCGGACATTCCGATCCAGTTCCAGGAATGGTTCCTGGGCAAGAAGCCCTTCGTTGGCGGCGGCTTGATTTCCCAGATTCCCGCCGAGAACCGCCTCAGCCTGAGCAACCCGACTTACCGCGGCAATACCCTCATTCCCGAAGGCCAGTCGAGCGATATCGCGATCATTCCGCGGCCGGACGGCGCGCTGCTGCAGCCGCTGCCGTTTACGATCGAGCTCAAGCGCTTCATCATCGATTTTTATTCGACCGGCATGCCCAAGCTGTTCGCCAGCGAAGTGGTGATCCGCGACCACGAAACCGGCAAGACTTTCCCGGCCACGATCAAGGTCAACGAACCGCTGATCTACAAGGGCGTGGCGGTGTACCAGTCGAGCTTCGAAGATGGCGGCACCAAGCTCAAGATGCTGGCCTGGCCGATGAGCGGCACCGATACCGCTTCCTTCGCCATGAACGGCGAAGTGAACGCTTCCACGCCGCTGGCGCGCGGCGGCGAGCAATACACGGTCGAGTGGAGCGGTTTCCGGCCGTTCAACGTCGAAAACACGGCCGGCAACCAGGATGCGCGCGCCGTTACCAAGGGCCAGAGCCTGAACGAGCAGTTCGCCGTCTCGCTCGACAAGCATTCCGGTTCGGCCGGCAAGAATGCGAATAACAAGGATTTGAAGAACGTCGGTCCGAGCGTGCAATACAAGCTGCGCGACAAGACCGGCCAGGCGCGCGAATACCAGAACTACATGCAGCCGGTGACGGTCGACGGCGCCGAGGTGTTCCTCGCCGGTGTGCGCGCCTCGCCCGGCGATCCGTTCAGCTACCTGCGCATTCCATCGGACCAGGCGCACACGGTCAAGGAATGGATGCGCCTGCGCGCGGCGCTGGCCGATCCGGCCCTGCGCGAGCTGGCGGCCGAGCGCTATGCGCGGCGCGCCATGCCGGTCGCCAGCAACACGCCGGCGGCCACCCTGGCGCGCCAGTTGCAGGAATCGTCATCGAAGAGCCTGGCTATCTTCGCCGGCGACGGCAAGCCGGGCGGATACGTGGCGGTGTCGCGCTTCCTGGAGAAAATTCCCGCCGCCGAGCAGGAAAAGGCGGCCGATATCTTCATGAAGATCCTCAACGGCACCCTGTGGGAGCTGTGGCAGGCGGCGCGCGAAAAGGATGGCCTGGCGCGGATGGAAGGCGACGAGAACCAGGCGCGCTTCCTGCAACTGGCTACCAATGCCCTGTCCGACAGCTTTTTCTACGGCGCCCCGGTCTATCTGCAGCTCGACGAATTCGTCGAGGTCAAGGCCTCGGTGCTGCAGGTCACGCGCTCGCCGGGCAAGGCCGTGGTCTATCTCGGCTGCGTGTTCCTGGTGCTGGGGGTGTTCGCCATGTTCTATATCCGCGAGCGGCGCCTGTGGATCTGGGTGCGCGACGGCGAGGACGGCGGCCCCGCGCACGCCCTGATGGCCATGAGCACGCAACGCAAGACGCTCGATTTCGAGCACGAATTCAACGATTTGAAAGCCAAGCTCGCACAGTTGGCGTAAGCTGTGCCGCATATTCCCGCGCACCTTGGCTGTGCCGTACTGGAGAACGAGATGGAAGCATCGCAAGCAACACAAGCATCACAAGCAGCAGCCCACCTGGCCCAGGGTCAGACTTACCAGCAGGCACCAGGCTACTTCAAGCGCCTCGGCCCGCTCGACTGGCTGTTCGCCGCGCTGCTGCTGGGCGCCTCGCTGTTCGCGCTGAACCGCTACGGCGCCTTCATGGATGCCTACGAAAAGGTGATCCTGGTGCTGGCCGCGCCCACCTTCGCCGCCCTCGGCTGGCACTGGAAGCCGGTACGCTGGCTGATGCCGCTGGTGGCGCTGCTGGCGCTGTTCGCCGTGTCCCTGTACGACGGCAACCTCGACATGGCGAACAAGAAATTTTTCCTGAAATACATGCTGTCGAGCCAGTCCGCGATTTTGTGGATGAGCGCCCTGTTCGTGTTTTCCACCGTGTTTTACTGGGTCGGCATGCTCAGCCGCTCGAACTTCGGTTCCTCGGTCGGCTCGCGCCTGTGCTGGGCCGCCGTGGTGCTCGGCTGGACCGGGATGATGGTGCGCTGGTACGAGTCCTACCTGATCGGCGCCGACGTCGGCCATATTCCCGTCTCCAACCTGTATGAAGTGTTCATCCTGTTTTCGATGATCACCGCCATGTTTTATTTGTACTACGAGAAACACTATGCCACCCGCCAGCTGGGCGCCTTCGTGCTGCCGGTGATCGCCGCCGCGGTCGGCTTCCTGCTGTGGTACACGGTCTCGCGCGACGCCGCCGACATCCAGCCACTGGTGCCGGCCCTGCAGAGCTGGTGGATGAAAATCCACGTGCCCGCCAATTTCATCGGCTACGGCACCTTCGCGCTGGCGGCCATGGTCGGCTCGGCCTACCTGGTCAAGTCGTATGGCCACCTGGAAGACCGCCTGCCGTCCCTGGAAGTGCTCGACGACGTGATGTACAAGTCGATTTCGGTCGGTTTCGCCTTCTTCACCGTGGCCACCATCCTGGGCGCCCTGTGGGCGGCCGAAGCCTGGGGCGGCTACTGGTCCTGGGATCCGAAGGAAACCTGGGCCCTGATCGTCTGGCTCAACTACGCGGCCTGGCTGCACATGCGCCTGATGACGGGCCTGCGCGGCAGGGTGGCGGCCTGGTGGGCCCTGATCGGCCTGGTGGTGACGACCTTTGCGTTTTTGGGCGTGAATATGTTCCTGTCCGGCTTGCATTCTTATGGCAAACTTTAATGGCGCAAGTACGCTGGGCTGAAAGCGGCAAGATGGTGTAATGTGGGTAATGACTCGCTGAAACCATCTGATTTGCCGAAAGACGCCCATGCTGATCAAACGTAGCCCCAACGGTATCGACCTGCCGTTTTCCTCCGACATCACGCCGCAGGCGGTGTACGAATCGCGCCGCCGTTTCATCGCGCAGATGGCGGCCGGCGCCGTCGCCGGCGGCGCCTTGTGGGAAATGGCCAACCGCGAAGCCTTCGCGGCCGCCGCGCCGGCGCAAACCTTGGTCGGCAAGCTCAATCCGGCCTATGGCGCGCTCGACAAGCAGACTCCGTTCAAGGATGCGTCGACCTACAATAACTTCTATGAATTCGGCCTCGACAAGGCCGATCCGGCCCAGAACGCGCACACGCTCAAGACGCGCCCCTGGACCGTGAGCATCGAAGGCGAGGTCAAAAAGCCGATGACCCTGGACCTCGATGCGCTGCTCAAGCTCGCGCCGCTCGAAGAGCGTATCTACCGGCTGCGCTGCGTGGAAGGCTGGTCGATGGTGATTCCGTGGGTCGGCTATTCGCTCTCCGAACTGATCAAAAAAGTCGAGCCGACCGGCAACGCCAAATACGTCGAATTCGTCAGCCTGGCCGACAAGGCGCAGATGCCGGGCGTCGGCAGCCGCGTGCTCAACTGGCCGTATGTGGAGGGCTTGCGCATCGATGAAGCCAATCATCCGCTGACCTTGCTGACCCTGGGCATGTACGGGCAGACCCTGCCGAACCAGAACGGCGCCCCGGTGCGTCTGGTGGTGCCCTGGAAATATGGTTTCAAGTCGGCCAAGTCGATCGTCAAGATACGCTTCGTCAAGGAGCAGCCGCGCACGGCGTGGAATGTGTCGGCGCCGTCCGAGTACGGCTTTTATTCCAACGTCAATCCCGAGGTCGACCATCCGCGCTGGTCGCAGGCCAGCGAGCGCCGCATCGGCGAAGATGGCTTCTTCCAGAAAAAGCGCAAGACGCTGATGTTCAACGGGTACGGCGACGTCGCTTCCCTGTACAGCGGACTTGACCTGAAAAAGAACTTTTAAGCACGATGGCTTTCAATCCCGCTTCCCGGCAGCTGCTCGCCATCAAGGCCGCGCTGTTCGCGCTGGCGCTGGTACCGCTGGCGCGCATGGTGTACCTGACCGTCAGCGGGCAGCTGGTCGAGCCGCTCGAATTCATTACGCGCGGCACCGGCGACTGGGTGCTGTACATGCTGTGCATCACCCTGGCGCTCACGCCCCTGCGGCGCCTGACGGGCTGGAACTGGCTGGTCAAGCTGCGCCGCATGGCGGGGCTGTTCACCTTTTTCTACGGCTGCCTGCACTTCCTCACCTTCCTCTGGTTCGACCATTTTTTCGATCTGGCGGAGATGTTCCGGGACGTCATCAAGCGCCCCTTCATCACGGTGGGCTTCATCGCCTTCGTGCTGCTCATTCCGCTGGCCGTGACCAGCACCAACGGCATGATCAAGCGCCTCGGCGGCAAGCGCTGGCAGTGGCTGCACCGGCTCATTTATCTGATCGCGCCGCTGGCGATCCTGCATTTCTGGTGGATGAAGGCCGGCAAGAACAACTTCACCGAGCCGCTCATTACCGGCGCCATCGTGGCCGTGCTGCTGGGGCTGCGGGTAGTGTGGAGCCGCCAGAAAGCCGCCGCCGCCGCGCGCGCCTGAGGCAGCGCAAAGGCAGGGCAGGGGCGCTCGCTACAATGCGCCATGCCCGCCCTTCACGATCGCGGATACCGTTCGCTGTTCGCCCACCCGGAACTGGTGCGCGAACTGGTCACCGACTTTACTTCCATCAAGCTGCTCGACGAGATTCCGCTGTCTGCCTTCGAGCGGGTCAACCCGGCGTATGTGAGCGAGCGCCTGTCGGCACGCGAGGATGACATCGTCTGGCGCGTGCGGCTGGGCGATGAATTTCTTTACGTGTACATCCTGATCGAATGCCAGTCCGGCGTGGACAGCTGGATGGCACTGCGCATGCAGACCTACATCGGCTTGCTGTACCAGGACCTGGTCAAGGGCCACAAATTGTCCCCTGGCCTGCTGTTGCCGCCGGTGCTGCCGCTGGTGTTCTACAACGGCGTGCCGCGCTGGAGCGCCAGCATGGACTTGTCCGGCCTCCTCATGCAAGCGCCCGCCGAACTGGCGGCCTTGCAGCCATCCCAGCGCTACGTGCTGATCGACCAGCAGCGCCTGGACAGGGCAGAGTTGGAAGCGAACGCCAGCCTGTTGGCGCTGCTGTTCCGGTTTGAACTTTCTGCCACCCCCGATGTCTCAAAAAATGTCTTTGCTGCGCTGACCACATGGTTCAAGGGATCACCCCAGGCCAGCCTGCGGCGTTCGGTTCAGGTGTGGATCAACGCACTGCTGGCACGCGGAGCCAGCAAAGAGGAATTGTGCATGGTTGACAGGGTGGAGGAGGGTGCTGACATGGGCGGTAAGCTTGCAATCTGGGCCGAGCAGTTCGAGGAGCTCGGCTTTCAAAAGGGATGCGCGCAAGGTAAGGCGGAAGGCAAGGCGGAAGGCGTCGCTGAAGGCAAGGCCGAAGGGCCGGTAATAGCGCTACGCGGGGTGCTGGGCAAGCTGTTGCGCATCCGGTTCGGTGATGTGCCGGACTTGGCAGCTCAACGCATCGAGCAAGCCACGCAAGGGGAACTTGAGCGCTGGATCGAGCGCGGCATCGCCGCTCCCAGCGTGCCGGCACTGTTCGGCGCTGACTGAAGCGTGTGCCGGCAAGGCGCTGACGTCGGCATGAAACCTGGCGCCAATACGCGCAATACCCAGTTTGAGGAGGGCCAGCCATGGAAAAGGAAGGCGACACATCGAATGAGGAAGCCGCCATACTCGTGGTAAAGCGGTTCATGGAAGTATGGCGTAGGGCGAACGGCAATGTTGATGCGTTGGACAGCGCTTTCGAGGAAATCGAGGCGGAAACAACGGCGATCTTGCGCGCCAACCTGAAACGCGACGTGCGCGCATGTTTCGGCTTCCTGCCAGAAACTGCGGCTCAGCGCATTGATCAGGCCGGGCGCAAGGAGCTTGATGCATGGGCACAGTGTGGCAATGATGCGGCCACGCTGTCGGCGCTCTTTGGCCAGGGCGCCGCGCCCGGACTTACTTGAGCATCGATTCCAGCGCAAACAGCTCGGCTGGCTCTTCGCGGCGGCGCACCAGGTGCACCGTATCGCCATCGACCATCACCTCGGCGGCGCGCCCGCGCGTGTTGTAGTTCGACGACATGGTAAAACCGTAGGCCCCAGCCTGCATGATGGCCAGCAGGTCGCCCTGCGCTACCTTCAGTTCGCGCTCGCGCGCCAGCCAGTCGCCCGACTCGCACACGGGGCCGACCACGTCGTAGCTCACGGCCGCCTGCGTGCTCGCCTGCACTGGCTGCACATCCATCCAGGCTTGGTACAGGGCTGGGCGCATCAGGTCGTTCATGGCCGCGTCGACAATGCAAAAATTCTTTTCGGTACCAGGTTTGAGGAACTCGACGCGGGTCAGCAGCACGCCCGTATCGCCCACGATGGCGCGGCCCGGCTCGAAAATCACCTTGATCGGCGCGCCGCCGTGATGTGCCGCGCGCCAGGCGTCGATACGCGCGAATACGCGGCCCAGGTAGTCGCCCACCGGCACTGGCGGGGCGTCGCCCTCGGCGCCGTAGTTGATGCCGATGCCGCCGCCCATGTCCAGATGGTCGAGTACGATGCCTTCGGCGCCGAGCGCGTCGACCAGTTCGATCAGCTTGTCGAGCGCTTCGAGCAGCGGCGCGTCGTCCAGCAACTGCGAGCCGATGTGGCAATCGATCCCGACCAGGGTCAGGTGCGGCAGGCTGGCGGCGCTGCGGTAGGTGGCCAGCGCATCGTCGAAGGCGACGCCGAATTTGTTCGCCTTCAGGCCGGTGGCGATGTAGGGATGGGTCTTGGCATCGACGTTCGGGTTCACGCGCAGCGACACGCGCGCCTGCTTGCCCATGGCGCCGGCCACCTCGTTCAAGCGGTGCAGCTCGGGAATCGACTCGACGTTAAAGCACAGGATATCGTGCGACAGCGCCAGCCGCATTTCGCAGGCCGTCTTGCCGACACCAGAAAAGATCACCTTGGCCGGATCGCCGCCAGCGGCGATCACGCGCAGCAGTTCGCCGCCCGAGACGATGTCGAAGCCGGCGCCGCGGCGCGCCAGCAAGTCGAGGATGGCCAGGTTGGAATTGGCTTTCATCGCATAGCAGACCAGCGCATCGCGCCCGGCGCAGGCGTCGGCGAAGGCGTCGAAGTTCTCCAGCAACGCCGCTTTTGAATACACATAGGTCGGCGTGCCGAACTGTTCAGCAATGCGGGACAGGGGGGTGCGTTCGGCGTGCAGGACGCCGTCCAGGTGAAAGAAATGCGGCATGGTTTATTGGGCAGCGGGAGAAGAGGGTGGAGGTGGCGTGGTCGGTGAAACGGCGGGTGCGGCGGGCTTGGCGGGCGGCTTGGGCAGGTACAGCGGACCGGTCTGGCCGCAGCCTGCCAGCAAGCCAAAGACCACGGCGGTGATGCCGATATTGAGCGCAGATGAAGACTTCACGATTAGAATCACGGTTTGATTGGCAGACCTTGGAGTGTAGCATGAGCGAAAAAGAATTTTTGGACCTGGCCGAAACGACCCTGAACAAGATCGAAGAGGCGATGGACCGGCTGAACGACGAGGATGTCATCGATGTCGAGTGCAAGCGCAGCGGCAACGTGCTGGAGATCGAGTTCATCGACAACGGCAGCAAGATCATCGTCAACAGCCAGGCGCCGATGCAGGAACTGTGGGTGGCGGCCAAGTCGGGCGGCTTCCACTACAAGCGGCTCGATGGCGCCTGGGTCAACACACGTGACGGCAGCGAACTGTTCGCCGCCCTGTCGGACCTCGCCAGCGCCCAGGGCGGCGCCCGCGTCACGCTCTGACGGCATGGTGGGACCGCGGTCAGACCCCAACCGGCTGGTGGAACCGGGGTCAGACCCCAACCGGCAAAACCGGGGTCTGACCCCGGTTCCACCATGCCCGATCAGAACAGTTCGTTCTTGACCGCATCCTTGACCTTTTCCTCGGCCGGCGTGCCGCGCGCGCCGATGTCGAGGCTCTGCACTCCGGTGCCGGGCGGATTCTCGACATAGTAATAGTCGTCGCCCGCCATCACCAGTCCCTCGGGTACCACCCGCTCCTCGTTCGGCACGCCCTTGAGCGCCTTTTGCATGTAGCCGATCCAGATCGGCAGGGCCAGCCCGCCGCCGGTTTCCTTGTTGCCCAGGTTCTTGGGCTGGTCGTAGCCGATCCACGCGATGCCCACCAGTTTCGGCGTGTAGCCGGCGAACCAGGCATCGATCGAATCGTTGGTGGTGCCGGTCTTGCCGGAAATGTCAGTGCGCTTGAGCGCCAGCGCCTTGGTGGCCGTGCCGAAGCGCACCACATCCTTGAGCATGCTGTCGACCAGGAAGGCGTTGCGCGCATCGATCACCCGGTTCGCTTCATCGCCCGACTTGTCCGGTGTCGCCTGCGAGAGTACCTTGCCGCTGCTGTCGGTCACCTTCGAGATCAGGTAGGGACTGACGCGAAACCCGCCGTTGGCGAACACGGCATAGGCGCCGGCCAGCTGCAGCGGCGTGGTCGAGCCGGCGCCCAGCGCCAGGGTCAGGTAGGGCGGGTTCTTTTCGGCCTCGAAGCCGAAACGGGTCGTGTATTCCTGGCCGTACTTGGCGCCGATCTTGTTGAGGATGCGGATCGAAATCATGTTCTTCGATTTGGTCAGCCCGCGCCGCATGGTCATCGGCCCTTCGTACTTATTGTCGTAGTTCTTCGGTTCCCACGGCTGGCCGCCGGTCTGGCCGGCGTCGAACGAGATCGGGGCGTCGTTGATGATGGTGGCCGGCGACAGGCCGCGCTCGAGCGAAGCCGAGTAGATGAACGGCTTGAACGAGGAACCGGGCTGGCGCCAGGCTTGCGTGACGTGGTTGAACTTGTTGCGGTTGTAGTCGAAGCCGCCCACCAGTGCGCGGATCGCGCCGTCGGTCGCGTCGGCCGCGACGAAGGCCGATTCGACTTCCGGCATCTGCGTCACCGACCAGGCCGTTCCACCATCCTGGCTGATGCGGATCACCGCGCCGCGCTTGACCCGGCGGTTGGCCGCGGCCTTGGTGGATAACCAGTTCTGGGCGAACGCCAGGCCGGGACCGCTGATCTTGACTTCCTCGCCCGAGGCCGTCACCGCCGTGATGCCGGTCGGCGTCGCCTGCAGCACCATGGCGGCGATGATGTCGTCGCTGTCGGGGTGCTCGGCCAGTTCGTTTTCGATCGCTTCGTCGGCTTCTTCCTTGGTCTTGGGAATCTCGATATAGGCTTCCGGGCCGCGGTAAGGGTGGCGCCGCTCGTATTCCATCACGCCGCGGCGCAGGGCCAGGTAGGCCGCATCCTGGTCGGCCTTGGTGATGGTGGTAAACACGTTCAGGCCGCGCGTATAGGTTTCTTCCTTGAATTGCTCGTACACCAGCTGGCGCGCCATTTCGGCCACGTACTCGGCGTGCACGCCGAATTCGCTGCTGTCGGTCTTGATGCGCAAGGTCTCGGCCTTGGCCGCCTCGAACTGGGGCGTGGTGAGGTAGCCCAAGGTGTGCATGCGCTGCAGGATGTATTGCTGGCGCGTGCGCGCGCGCTTGGGATTGACCACCGGATTGTAGGCCGACGGTGCCTTGGGCAGGCCGGCCAGCATGGCCGCTTCGGCCACGGTGATGTCTTTCAGGTTCTTGCCGAAGTAGATCTGGGCCGCCGAGGCGAAGCCGTAGGCGCGCTGGCCCAGGTAGATCTGGTTCATGTAGACCTCGAGGATCTGGTCCTTGGTCAGGTTTTGCTCGATCTTCCAGGCCAGCAGCACTTCATAGGCCTTGCGCTTGAGCGTCTGCTCGCTCGACAGGAAGAAGTTGCGCGCCACCTGCTGGGTGATGGTCGAGGCGCCCTGCTTGGCGCCGCCGGTGGCATTGTGCACGGCCGCGCGCAGGATGCCGGTGTAGTCGACCCCGCCGTGCTGGTAGAAACGGTCATCTTCGATCGCCAGCACCGCCTTCTTCATGACCTCCGGAATATCCTTGATGTGGACCAGGTTGCGCCGCTCTTCGCCGAACTCGCCGATCAGCACATTGTCGGCCGAAAAAATCCGCAAGGGCATCTTGGGACGGTAGTCGGTCAGGGTGTCGAGCGGGGGCAGATTCGGGTAGGCCATGGCCAGCGCGAACACCACGATCAGCAAGCCAATCAGGGCCGTGCCGGTCAGGCCACCGAGGACAATTAACAACAGTCGCTTGGGCGAGCGCGCACGGGCGGGGCGCGATGGGGAAGTGGTGCTGACGTCCGGCTTGGAAGAGCTCATGCGGGTCGAATCTTTCGCTTTAATTGGGTGCCCCTCATTATAATGCACCGCCACCTGCCGCGGCACATCGCCAACTACTTGCCTTTTGGAACATTTGTGCCCGCAAAACAACTCTGATGACCCACAGTTCACAGAGTGTCGCATTCCAGCCCACAGGCATAAAATTTCAAAACAGAAATACCTTTACACGAGATCACGCTTATTGCTACGATTTAATGTACTGCCTTATGTATGGATGCTAAATGGCGGTTTTGTAACAAATTCCCCGCGTCGGGCACTTTCATTTTTGGTTCTGCAAGGCCCGTTTTGCAGCGTAAGCATTGATTATAGGTAGGTAAGGGAGTACGGTCTTGATGGTCAATTTAGGTTCCTTGTTCGGTCAATCCAGGCCACCTCTGCTCGGTCTGGACATCAGCACGTCCGGCGTCCGGCTGGTTGAACTGGTCGTGGTCGGCAAAAACGAGCTGCGTCTCGAACGCTACGCGTCCGAACCGTTCCCGCGTGGTGCGGTCGTCGACGGAAACATCGAAAATATCGAGCAGGTGTCGGAGGCGGTGCGCCGCGTCTGGAAGAAAAGCGGTACCCGCGTCAAGCTGGTCGCGCTCGGCATGCCGCCGGCCTCGGTGATCACGAAAAAGATCATCTTGCCTGCCGGGATGTCCGAAGACCAGCTTGAAGTGCAGGTGGAGTCCGAGGCGAGTCAGTACATTCCCTTTGCGCTCGACGAGGTCAGCCTCGACTTCGACGTGATCGGACCGGCTGCCAATTCGATCGACGACATCGACGTCATGCTGGCCGCCTCGCGCAAGGAAAAGGTCGAGGACCGCGTGGCGATTGCCGAAGCGGCCGGCCTGACCGCAGTGGTGATGGATATCGAATCGTATGCGGCGCGCGCCGCGCTCGAGCGCGTGACGTCGCAGATGAAGGGTTCCGAGGGCCAGATCGTGGCGCTGTTCCAGATCGGCGCCCAAGTCACCCACATTTCGGTCATGCTCAACGGCGAAACCATTTACGAGCGCGAGCAACCCTTCGGCGGCAACCAGCTGACCCAGGATATCGTGCGCTCGTACGGCTTGTCCTTCGACGAAGCCGATGCCAAGAAGAAAGCGGGCGATTTGCCCGACAATTTCCAGGCTGACCTGCTCGCTCCCTTCCTCGAAAACGCGGCCCTCGAAGTGACCCGCGCGATCCAGTTCTTCTACACCTCGACGCCTTACACCCGGATCGATCAATTGTTCCTGGCCGGCGGCTGTGCCTTGATTCCCGGCTTGCTCGACATCGTGGCGAGCCGGACCAAAATTTCCAGCGCGGTGGTATCGCCTTTCAAAGGCATGTCGCTGGGCCCGTCCGTGCGCGAGCAGCAATTGCGTACTGAGGCGCCCGCCTACCTTGTTGCCTGCGGGCTGGCCCTGCGGAGGTTTGGCTGATGATCAGAATTAACTTGCTTCCCCACCGGGAAGAAAAGCGCAAGCAAAAGAAGAGTGCCTTTATCGCCCTGATGGCCTTGTCGGCCGTGCTCGGCGTGCTGGTGGTGATGGCGGTGGGCGGTTACAACGCGCGCCGTATCGCGATCCAGGAACAACGCAATGGCGTGCTGAAAGCGGCCATCGTCGAACTCGACAAGAAAATCGTCGAGATCGCGGCCTTGAAACAGGAAATCGAAGCGCTCAAGGCACGCCAGCAGGCGGTCGAAGACTTGCAGGGCGACCGCAACCAGCCGGTCTATCTGCTCGACGAGCTGGTCAGGCAGACCCCGCAGGGCGTCTACCTCAAGTCGTTCAAGCAGGATGGCCAGCGGGTCACGGTGGGCGGTTTCGCCCAGTCGCAGGAACGGGTTGCCGAATTGCTGCGCAATATCGCCGGCAATTCGCCATGGCTCGAACGTCCCGACCTGACCGAGGTACGCGCGGTGCAACTGGCGCAGAGTAAAACCGGCAAGAAAGTCGTCGAGTTTTCGCTGAACCTGTTCATCAAGCGTCAGCGCGAAAAGGATGAAGCGCTCAAGCCGGGCCAGAAACCCGCCGCTGGCGCCCCTGCTGCCGCCACCGCCCCCGGCTCACCGGTTCCCGCAAAAGCGGCCCCCTAGCCAGATCGGATTGAAAGAATGAATATAGACCTGAAATCCATGGGTGGCTCGCTCAGCTCCCAGTTCCAGAACCTGGGCGATCGCCCGCCGGGACAATGGCCGATTGCGCCGCGTATCCTGTGCGGCATCGGCGTGGTGGCTGCGGTCGTCGCGGCCGGCTATTTTTTCTACTGGAATACCCAGTTTGAAGAGTACGACCAACTGGCCGCCAAAGAGCTGGCCCTGCAGGGCGAGTACAAGACCAAGGTCGCCCAGGCGATCAACCTCGACGCCCTGATCGCCCAGAAGGCGCAGGTCGACCAGTATGTCGAGCGCCTGCAGAAGCAATTGCCGAGCAAGGCGGAAATGGCGGCCCTGCTGTCGGACATCAACCAGGCCGGCGTCGGCCGCGGCTTGTCGTTCGACCTGTTCAAGCCGGGCCAGGTGGTGGTGCGCGATTACTACGCCGAACTGCCGATCGACATCAAGGTGACCGGCACGTACCACGACATTGGCGCTTTCGCCAGCGACATGGCCAACCTGCCGCGCATCGTCACGCTCAACAATATGGCCCTGACCACCAACAAGGATGGCGGCCTGGTGCTCGAAGCGGTCGCCAAGACGTTCCGCTACCTCGATCCCGAGGAAGCGAACGCGCAACGCAAGATCAAGGCGGACCGCGACAAGAAGGCCAAAGATGGCAAAGGGGCCGCGTAAATGAACACCACACGTAACAGCCTCGCGCTGCTGATCTGCGCGGGCCTGCTGGCCGGCTGCGGCGACAGCGACGTCCAGGAAGTCAATGCATGGATGGAGCAGACGAAGAAGGAAACCAAGGTCGACGTTCCGCCGCTGACCGAACCGAAAACCTTCGTCCCGTTTGCCTACAGCACTGCCGGAGAAATCGACCCATACGACCCGAACAAGCTGCTGGCCGAACTGGCGCGCGCCGCCAACGGGGCCAACAATCCGCTCAAGCCCGATCCGGATCGGCGCAAGGAGCCGCTCGAGGCTTTCCCGCTCGACACCATGTCAATGGTGGGCAGTATGAAATCGAAAGGCGTCACCTACGCGCTGGTGCAGATCGACAAGACCATGTACCACGTCAAGCCAGGCGACCGGGTGGGCCAGAATTTCGGCATCATCACCGCCGTCAACGATGAAGCAATCAATATCAAGGAAACGGTCCAGGACGCCGGCGGCGAATGGATTGAACGTCCCACCAAGCTAGAGTTGCAGGAAAGTAAGGAGAAGAAATGATCGCACTGAGAATGAATGGCACCGCCCTCATGGGCGCGGTGATCCGCATGGGCGCATTATTGGCTCTGGCCCTTGGCGGCAATAGCGCCGTGGCGCAAGACAACGCGATCGAATCGATCACGGCCAACCAGCAGGGCTCGAACGTGGTGGTGAACGTGGCGATGAAAACCGCCCCGACCAAACTGCCGATCGGCTTTTCGATCACCAATCCGACCCGCATCGCCCTCGATTTCGGCGCCACGGTCAATGCCACCGGCAAGACGGCCCAGGACGTGAACCTGGCCGACGTGCGCGGCATCAACGTGGTCCAGGCCGGCAGCCGCACGCGCCTCGTGCTGAACCTGAAGCGTCCGCTCAACTACGCTACCGCCATCGACGGCAAGTCGATCATCGTCACCATCGACGGTTCCGGCGGCGTGGCGCAGGCGGTCGACAGCGTCGGCAAGCCGGTGCTCAAGGGCGCCTCTTCCTCCTCGCCCGCTGCGGCGGTGGCGGACCAGGCCGGCAAGCGCCAGGTCTTGCGCGACCTCGACTTCCGCCGCGGCGCCAACGGCGAAGGCCGGGTCGTGGTCGACCTGCCGAACAGCCAAGTGGCTGTCGACGTGCGCCAGGTCGGCAACACGGTGGTGGTCGACTTCATGAAAACCGGCTTGCCGGAAACCCTGCGCCGTCGTCTCGACGTGACCGACTTCGGCACCCCGGTGTCGCAGATCACGACCGTGCCCCAGGGCGACAATGTGCGCATGACGGTGGAAGCGCGCGGCCTGTGGGAACAGACCGTGTACCAGAGCGACACCCAGCTGGTCATCGACGTCAAGCCGATCAAGGAAGATCCGAACAAGCTGACCCAGGGTACCCAGGGTTACCGCGGCGAGAAAATCTCGTTCAACTTCCAGAACGTGGAAGTGCGCGCCGCCCTGCAGGCCATCGCCGACATCTCGGGCCTGAACATCATCACCAGCGATTCGGTGAGCGGCAACCTGACCCTGCGCCTCAAAGAAGTGCCATGGGACCACGCGCTTGACGTCGTGCTGCAGGCCAAGGGCCTGGACATGCGCAAGAACGGTTCGGTGCTGTGGATTGCGCCGAAGGATGAACTGCTGACCAAGGAAAAGCTGGAACTCGAACAGCGCGCCCAGATCGCCGATCTCGAGCCGCTCAAGTCGGAAATCTTCCAGCTCAACTACCAGAAAGCGGAAGCGTTCCGTATGATATTCGGCCTCAATGCCGACGGTACGCCAATGGCCGACAGCGAGAGCAATCGTACCCGCATCCTGTCCAAGCGCGGCAGCGCCGTGATCGAACCGCGCACCAACCAGCTGTTCATTACCGACATCGCCTCGAAACTGGAAGACTTGCGCAAACTGATCCAGAAGACCGACGTCGCTTCGCGCCAAGTGCTGATCGAAGCGCGCCTGGTCGAAGCCAGCGACGGCTTCAGCCGCAACCTCGGTGCCAAGATCGGCTTTGCCGACCTGCGCACCCTGCGCGGTGGCGATTCCGGCTATGCCTACCGCGGCAACGAGCGCGTCGCCATCGGCGGCAACCTGGTCGGCATCGGCCAGGTCACCGGCCAGACCCCGGACACGGGCAATGGCTACACCAACACCACGATGCTGAACCTGCCTGCCGCCAATATCGGCGGCAATCCGGCCGCGTCGCTGGCCGCCAGTCTGTTTTCGGCCGCCGCCAACCGCTTCCTGAACCTGGAACTGTCGGCACTCGAAGCGGACGGCAAGGGCAAGATCATTTCCAGCCCGCGCGTGGTAACGGAAGACAAGAACGTGGCCGTGATCGAGCAGGGTGTAGAATTGCCGTACGAAAAATCGACCAGCAGCGGCGCCACCTCGATCGAGTGGAAAAAAGCCAATCTGCGCCTGGAAGTGACGCCGCAGATCACGCCTGACGGCAACGTCGTGCTGGAAGTGAACGTCAACAAGGATTCCAAAGGCGAAGAAACCAGGGCCGGCTTTGCGATCAACACCCAGCACGTGCAAACCAAGGTGATGGTCGAAAATGGCGGCACGGTTGTGTTGGGCGGTATTTACCAGCAATCCCAAACCAACAACGTCAACAAAGTGCCATTGCTGGGCGACCTGCCGGTCTTGGGCAATCTGTTCAAGAGCACCTCGCGCACCAATAACAAGACCGAACTGCTGGTCTTCATTACCCCGAAAATCGTCGCAGACCGTCTGTCGACGCGCTAACACCCGAATACATTTAATCAGGACTTAACATGCTGCCGACTTATTTACAACGCGCTTTTGCGAACCCCGTTCGCCTGCTGACCTGCGTCTCCATGGCTACGGCCCTGGCCGCATGCGGCGGCGGCGGAGGCTCCGCGGGCGGGAAAATTTCGACCACCACCCCGGGCACCACCACACCCGGTACCACCACACCAGGCACCGGCACCGTCACGCCGCCGGTGCCAGCCGAGCCGAAGATGACCTTGCAACTGGTCGATTCCACGGGCACGGCGATCACCACCCTGTCGGGCGGCCAGACCGGCCAGGTGCGCGCCACCGTGGTCAATGCCAATGGCAGCGTTGCCGTCAACGAAGTCGTTAAATTCAAGACCGATGACAAGCTGCTCCAGTTCACACCGGAATCGGGCACCGCGCTGACCAATGCCTTGGGCGTGGCGGTCATCACGGTCAAGCCGGCCAGCGTCACCGCTGCCGGCGCGGTCAATATCGGCGCCACCGTGGTCGCCGGCGGCAAGACCGCGGAGGCAGGAGTCAACCTCGAAGTGGGCGCGGCTCCGCTGACCCTGGGCAAGGTCGAATTCACCCCTGAACAGACCGACATCCTGCCGGCGTTCGGCACGGCCGTGCTGACCATTCCGGTCACCACCGGCGGCGTAGGCGCTACCAGCGTGCCTGGCCTGACCGTCAATTCCCTGTGCGCCGGCGACGGCACCGCATCCTTGGTGCTTGGCTCGCTGGCGGACGGCAAGCAACTGGTCACCTACACGAATAAGGGTTGCCTGCGCGTCACCGACACCATCACCGTCACGCTCGGCAATACCACGCAGACTATCAAGATCAACGTGGGCAAGGCCAATATCGGCACCATCCAGTTCGTCGGGTCGGACTTGAACGGCAGCGCGATCGTCTTGCGCGGCTCTGGCGGCCTGGGCCGTAAGGAATCGGCCATCCTGACCTTCCGCGTGCTCGACCAGAACAGCATCGGCTTGCCTGGCGTGGACGTGACCTTCAAGACCACCACCAGCACCGGTGGCCTGATCGTGCAGCCAACCAAGGCAACCTCGGATGCCCAAGGCAATGTCACTACCACCGTCGCCTCGGGTACCATTCCGACGCCGGTGCGCGTGGTTGCGCAGGCCTCGCGTAACGGTACTACCATCAACGGTCTGTCGGACAGCCTGATCATCTCGACCGGCCTGCCGATCCAGAAATCGATGTCGCTCAGCGCCGACAGCTACAATATCGAGGGCTTGAGTTACGATAATGCGATCGCCAAGGTCACCGTCTTGTTAGCCGACCAGTACGGCAATCCGATTTCGGACGACACGGCCGTCAATCTGGTGACCGAGGGCGGCGCGATTGCGACGCCGGAACAAGGCGGTTGCCGCACCAAGGGCGGTGGTTGCACGGTCGACTTTAAGAGCCAGGCATTCCGTCCTAAAAATGGCCGGGTTACGGTGCTTGCCTACGTTCAGGGTGTAGAAAACTTTACCGACACCAATGGCGATGGTCAATATAGCTGCGCCAATTACGATCAGGTGCAACCGGTTGAGCCGGGCACGCCATACCGTCCACTGGTGGACATCTGCAAATCAGGTGGAGAGCCGTATGAGGACCAGGGCGACCCCTTCCTTGACACCGGTAACGAAGCTGTTGTTACTGGCAACCCACCGGGCAACACCGGCACCCTCGACGGTAAGTACGATGTGCCGCGTGCCGATCTGCCGTTCCCTTACAACCATACCGTCTACACAACGGCAGGCAATGGCCAGTGGGGCATCAACTACATCTGGCGCCAGATGGAGATTGTCCTCAGCGGTGAAACGCCAACTTTCACCCGCCAAATCGTCGATGCAACCACCGGCCAGCTGCGCGACTGGACCGCGGCCGATGGAAAGGAATATGAAGTCGTCGGGCTCTCAGGCACAGGTTGCAGCAACCAGTTCCTGTATTTCCGCATTGCCGATGTCAATAACAATCCGTTGCCAAGCGGTACTTTGGTGGAGTCCGCGGATGCCGACCACCTGGTTCCAGGCGCCATTTCGCCGTCCAAGATACCTGCGACCAGCCGCGTCGGCGGTACACAGCACACTGTCAACATCAAGTCCGACATTACCTGCTTTCCTGGTGAATTTTCGATCCGGACCACGACGCCACGCGGCACCGCGGTTTCCTCGAAAATCTTCAAATCGGTTCCTAAGCCATAATTGAAACCGGAAAATATCTTCCTGGTAGGTTTGATGGGCGCGGGCAAGACAACCATTGGCCGCATCCTTGCCAGGAAGCTGGGTAAACGCTTTATCGATTCCGATCACGAGATCGAGGCCCGCACCGGCGCCACGATCCCGTGGATTTTCGAAATCGAAGGCGAGGCGAGCTTTCGGCGCCGTGAGGCCGAGGTCATCCGTGACCTCACGGCGCAGGACGGCATCGTCCTCGCCACCGGTGGTGGGGCCGTGCTCGACCCCGCCAGCCGTGCCTTTCTGAAACAACGTGGCCGCGTGGTCTACCTGCGCGCCAGCGTCAACAGCATCATGCTGCGCACCACCCACGACAAAAGCCGGCCGTTGTTGCAAACGGCCGACCCCCGCAAGAAACTCGAAGAATTGACGGCCCAGCGCGAGCCGCTGTACCGCGAGATTGCCGACCTGGTGATCGACACGGGCCGACCTAACGTACAATCGATGGTCCAAACTATTCTGACGCAACTGTCCGCGCTCGGCCCAGCCGCCGCGAGAACAGGGCGCGGGCCCAATATGCACACCTCGCAATCATCGATTACCGAACAATCCCGGATTTTCCTCAACGTCGACCTGGGCGAACGCAGCTACCCGATCACCATCGGCGCCGGCCTGCTGTCCGACCCGGCGCTGCTCGAGCAGCATATCGCCGGCCACAAGGTGGCGATCGTCACCAACACCACCGTGGCCCTGCCGTACCTCGACCGGGTGGCCGCGCCCTTGCGCGCCGCCGGGCATGACGTACTCGAAATCATCCTGCCCGACGGCGAACAGTTCAAGAACTGGGACAGCCTGATGACCGTCTTCGATGCCCTGCTGGCCCACAAATGCGACCGCAAGACCACCATGGTGGCCCTGGGCGGCGGCGTGATCGGCGACCTGACCGGGTATGCCGCCGCCAGCTACATGCGCGGCGTGCCCTTCGTGCAAATCCCGACCACCCTGCTGTCCCAGGTCGACTCCTCGGTGGGCGGCAAGACCGGTATCAACCACCCGCTCGGCAAGAACATGATCGGCGCCTTTTACCAGCCGCGCGCCGTACTGGCCGATACCACCTCCCTCGACACCCTGGCGCCGCGCGAACTGTCGGCCGGCCTGGCCGAAGTGATCAAGCACGGCGCCATCATCGACGCTGAATTTTTCGACTGGATCGAAGCGAACATCGGCAAGCTGATGGCGCGCGACCAGCAAGCGCTGGCGCACGCCATTTCGCGCTCCTGCGAAATCAAGGCCGACGTGGTGCGCCAGGATGAACGCGAGGGTGGCCTGCGCGCCATCCTCAATTTCGGCCACACTTTCGGCCACGCGATCGAGGCAGGCATGGGCTACGGCGCCTGGCTGCACGGCGAAGCGGTCGGCTGCGGCATGGTCATGGCGGCCGACCTGTCGCACCGCCTGGGCCTGGTCGACGCGGCCACCGTGGCGCGCATGCGCGCACTGGTTGCCGCCGCCGGCCTGCCGACCGTCGCTCCCGACCTGGGCACCGAACGCTGGCTGGAGTTGATGGAAGTCGACAAAAAGAACGAAGGCGGCGCCATCAAGTTCATCCTGCTCAAACCCCTGGGCAGCCCGAACATCACCAGCGCCCCGCGCGAGCAATTGCTGGCCACCTTGGCCGCCTGCGTCGGCTGACATGCATCCCGAAGAGCACCTCGCCCCGTACGCCGTGCACTCGGAGACGGCGCGCGGCCGGCGCCATGCAGAAACCTCGCACGCCTCGCGCAGCCAGTTCCAGCGCGACCGCGACCGCATCATCCACTGCTCGGCCTTCCGCCGGCTCGAATACAAGACCCAGGTTTTCCTCAATCACGAGGGCGACATGTTCCGCACGCGCCTCACCCACAGCCTGGAAGTGGCCCAGGTGGGGCGCTCGATGGCGCGCAACCTGCGCCTGAACGAAGACCTGGTCGAAGCGCTCGCGCTGGCGCACGACCTGGGTCACACGCCGTTCGGCCACGTGGGCCAGGATGTGCTCAACGAATGCATGCAGGATCACGGCGGCTTCGAGCACAATCTGCAAAGCCTGCGCGTGGTCGACGAACTCGAAGAGCACTACGGCGCTTTCGATGGCCTGAACCTGATGTTCGATACGCGTGAGGGGATCCTCAAGCACTGCTCGCTGACCAATGCCAAGCTGCTCGGCCCCGTGGCGCAGCGCTTCATCGACCGCACCGAACCCTCGCTGGAAGCGCAGCTGACCAACCTGGCCGACGAAATCGCCTACAACAGCCACGATATCGACGATGGCTTGCGTTCCGGCCTGATCACGATTGCGCAGCTGGAGGAAGTCGATTTCTTCGCGCGCCGCTGGCACGATGTGCAGAAGGCGTATCCGGGCCTGTCGGGCCGGCGCGCCATTTATGAAACCCTGCGCCGCCTGATCACCGTGCTGGCCGACGACCTGATCGAAACGTCCAGCGTGCTGCTGGCCGAAGCCGCGCCGGTGGACACGGACGCGGTGCGCACCAGCGGGCCGCTGATCCGTTTTTCCGACCCGATGCGCAAGGATGCGACGGAGCTGAAGCGCTTCCTGCGCGCCAACCTGTATCGCCACTTCAAGGTGAACCGGATGCGCGTGAAAGCGAGCCGCATCGTGCGCGAGCTGTTCGACGCCTTCATGGCCGAACCGGTGCTGCTGCCGCCCGATTACCAGTTATCTGGCGGGGATGTCACGCGCCAGGCGCGCAAGATCGCCGACTACATCGCCGGCATGACGGACCGCTATGCGATCCGCGAACACCGGCGCATCTTCTCGCTCGACGATCTTTAACTAGAACAGGGACGGCGCGCTCAGATCGAGCAGCAGTTTCTTGACCGGCGCCGGCAGGGGCGCGCTATCGATGCGCGCCAGGTCCCACCAGAGATACGGCGCAGCAAGTGGCGCGCGGCGCGACAGCGATACCTGAAACGGCGCGATGTGCAGCCGGTAGTGCGTGAATACGTGCACCAGCGGCAGCAGCGCCGACATCTCTTCCACCTCGCCGAAGGCAGCGGCCAGCGGCGCCACCGCGTCGATGGTGAGCGCGCCGCGCACGGCGTGGCCATCGACTTCCGGCAGCGACATCAGCCCGCCCCAGATGCCGCTCTGCGCGCGCTGTTCCAGCAGCACGTGGCCGCCCTCGATCACCACCAGCAAGGTCGCCTGCTTCTCGGGAATGGTCTTTTTCGGTTTGCGCACCGGCAGTTCGGCCGTGCGTCCGGTCGCATGGGCCACGCAGCGCTCGCGCAGCGGGCAGCGCGGGCAATCGGGCTTGCTGCGCGTGCACAAGGTCGCCCCCAGGTCCATCAAGCCCTGCGTATATGATTCGATGCCCGATTCGATACCCTCGGCCGGCAGCAGCGCTTCCGCGCGCCGCCACAAGCCATCTTCGACCGCCTTCACGCCGGGGAATTCATCGATGCCGAATACGCGCGCAAACACACGCTTGACGTTACCGTCCAGGATGGCGGCGCGCGTGCCGCTGGAAAACGCGGAAATGGCCGCCGCCGTCGAACGGCCGATGCCGGGCAAATCGGCCAGCAGGGCCGGGTCGCTTGGGAACACGCCGCCGTATTCGTCGACCACGCGCCTGGCGCAGGCATGCAGGTTGCGCGCCCGCGTGTAGTAGCCAAGGCCGCTCCACTGGGCCATCACCTCTTCCGATGGCGCCGCCGCCAGGTCGTGCAGGGTAGGGAAGCGCTCCAGGAAGCGCGCATAGTAAGCCAGTACCGCGGCCACCTGCGTTTGCTGCAGCATGATCTCGGACAACCAGATACGGTAAGCGTCGCGCGTGTTCTGCCAGGGCAGGGCATGGCGCCCGTGCGACTTTTGCCAGTCGATGACGGCAGCGGAAAACGAGGGGTCTTCCAGCTGCCCGAACTCGGTCAGTCTTTTCACGCCGCCGCTTCGAATGCCGCCGCCGTGGAACGCTGCATGGCCGATTCGACGTTGCCGGCCAGGTCGTTCAAACGCGCCTTGACCTTCTCCAGCGCGAACTGGCTGGCCTCGAACGATTCGATCTTGGTTTCCAGGCTGTCGGTCGCATCGTGGATGCGCTGGATCGATGCCAGGCGGTGCTTGAGCTGGTCCTTGTGCTGGCGGATCTGCGCTTCGAGCGGCGACATGATCACCTTCAGCCAGGCCTCGACGTCGGCGTTGGCGGCGCGGTAGCTGCGCCGCACGCGCGAGGCGATCGAATCGAAAAAGCGCTCGATCACGGCATCGCGGCTGGTGATGAGCAAGGTCGTGGTGCCGAACTGCTTGACGTAGACCTCTTCGATGGCATCGACTTCCTTGCGGTATTTGTCGAGCGAGAGCGTCATCGGCACCGCAAGGCTCAGGCCATGTTCGGCGGCGAATTTACGGTACATCATTTCCATCATCTCGCTGATCTCGGCGATCTTGCCGTTCGAGACAGCCAGATTGGCGCGCGCCTGGTCGAAGAAATGCTTGACCGGGCCGCGAATGCCGGTGGTGACGAAGCGCGACGCGGCCATCGCTTCGCGCACGGCGGCGATTTCCTTGTGTACGATGTCCATGCCCAAGGTCGTGTACAGCTCCGTGGACAGGCGCGCGAACACGGCGCGCGTGCCCTGCAGCTTGAACAGGCTGCCGTCGAATTCCTTCTTCTCGACTTCGACCCGGCGCATCATGTGCGCGATCACGCCCTGGTTCTTGCCGCGCAAGCTTTTCAGTTCCTGCAGCTGCTCGACGATGTCGCGGATGCGCGCGCCAATAGTGGCCTGCTGGATGCTCACCACCGCATTGAGGTCGTCCGAAAGCTGCTTGCGGATGATGTCCTGCTTGGCCGGAATCAGTTCGTTGAACAGGGCCGCTTCCAGCGCGCCCAGGCGGCTTTTTTCGAGCAGCGCCATGTCGCCGTTGATCTTGCCGACCAGCGCCTTTTGCGCCGACACCGGGAATACCTGGCGCGGCTCCAGGGCCAGCATGTGCGCCACGGTGGTTTGCTGGCGTTCGATCTCGGCATCGTTCTCGGCCTCGGTCTTGAGCTCATCCCACATCGCGTCGATCTTGTTCATGACCACGATGCGGCCGGCACCGGCGCCGATGTGCGTGCGCCAGACTTCGATGTCGCTCTTGGTCACGCCCGTTTCGGCGGCCAGGATGAACAGCACCGCGTGCGCGTTCGGAATCAGGTTCAGGGTCAGTTCCGGCTCGGTGCCGATCGCGTTCAGGCCAGGCGTGTCGAGAATGACCAGGCCTTGTTTCAGCAGCGGGTGAGGGAAGTTGATGATGGCGTGGCGCCACAGCGAAATTTCGATCTCGCCGTTATCGTCAAGGGTGGCGGCGACGTCCGGGTCGGTCTCGTCGAACAGGCCATAGCGCTTGGCTTCCTCGACCTTGACATGCTTGGTCATGCTGACCTGCTTGAAGGTCTCGTGCATTTCCTCGCCGGCGTCGAGCGCGAGCGGCAGCACGGTCCAGGCGGCCGGATCGTCGCGGTAATCGCTGGTCGACAGGTTGCTGGCGCGCGTTTCGATCGGCAGCAGGCGGATGCACGGCGGGAAGGCCGGATCGTACATCAGCTCGGTCGGGCACATGGTGGTGCGGCCAGCCGCGGACGGCAGGATGCGCTGGCCGTAATCGGCAAAGAAAATCGCGTTGATCAGCTCCGATTTGCCGCGCGAAAATTCCGCCACGAAGGCCACCGACAGCCGGTCGTCGGCCAGGCGCGCCAGCGCGCGCGCAATGCGCTGCTCAGTTGCCGCGTCAGCCAGTTCGGCCGCGTTGACCCACATCTGATACTTTTCCAGGGCCATGGCCACGTCTTGACGCCATGCGCTGTACTGCTCAAAATCTTGCACCATTATGCTCACATTGCCCTCGCGTACAGGTTCTTGCGAATCCTGCTCGATTGTCATTTTTGACAATTTACACAATAAAAAGTCGACCGCTGTCCCTGCTTGATCTGACGAATCTCTGCCCCACAGTTGCGGCAAGGCACTCCAGCACGATCATAGACGAAATATGTCTGTTGGAAATAGCCCGATTGCCCATTTACAGCAATAAAGTCACGCAAAGTGCTGCCTCCTTGCACAATAGCCTCAGAAAGGATAAGGCGGATCGCCTCGGCCAGCCTGTTGTAGCGTTCCCGGCCGATGCGCGCGGCCGGCGTTTTCGGGTTGATTCCTGCCCGAAACAGGCTCTCGCACGCGTAGATATTGCCCACGCCCACCACGATATCGCCCGCCAGCAACACTTGCTTGATGGGCGCCGAGCGCTTGCGCGTTTCGCGGTACAGTAATTCGCCCGAAAAACCCGCTTCCAGCGGCTCGACACCGAGGCCACGCAGCAGGATGTGTTGGTCGAGTTCGCCGTCATCGCCCGGGTGCCACAGCACGGCGCCGAAGCGGCGCGGATCGTTCATGCGCAGCACCTGGCGGCCCGCGTCGCCCTCGACCACGAGGTCGAAATGGTCGTGTTTTTTCACTTCTGTGTCCGGCGGCAACACGCGCAAGTGGCCGGACATGCCCAGATGGATGATCAGGGTGCCATGATCGAAGGCGATGAGCAAGTATTTGCCGCGCCGTCCCGTGTGCAGGATGCGCTGCCCGGCCAGCAAATCGGACAAGCCGGGCGGGAACGGCCAGCGCAAGCCCTCCCTGCGCGTCAAGACGCTATCGACGATGCGGCCATCGATATGGGGAGCGACGCCGCGGCGGGTGACTTCGACTTCGGGCAGTTCAGGCATGGCGGATAGGAAAATTCATGGAAGTGACGGTGTGGCCCCGTACGCAAAGCTGGTGTTGGGCGTAGAATCGGGAATAATCGCTGTCATTCTGGAACCCCCTTGAAAAACGCTTTCGTCATTGTAACCCTGTCCGGACTGCTCTCGGCGTGCGCCGTGGCGCCAACGCCTCAAGCTCCCGCCCAGGCGGGCGCCTCGCCCGATGCCCAGGCGGAGGCCCCGGCGCCCGCCAGCGCGCCAGCCAGTGCGTCCGAACCCCTGCCGCCGGCTGCCGAGGTGCTCGCCGAAGGCGAACGCACGTCCGCGCCGGACGAGCCATCGCCGGACCTCAAGCTGCCGCACGTGGCCCTCACCAAGGACATGCTCTACAAGCTGATGAAGGCCGAGCTGGAATTTCGAAGCGGCGTCTGGCAGGGCCCGTACATGACCATGATGGGCCTGGCCCAGCAGACGCGCGACCCGCGCCTGGCGCAGCGCGCCGCCGAAATGGCCCAGACAGCCCAGAAGGGTGGCGAAGCGCTGGCCGCGATCCGCCTGTGGCGCGAACTGGCGCCCGATTCCGAAGAAGCCGGCCAGTATTACATCGCCGCCTCGGTCATGGCCGACGACCTGAGCGAGGCGGGCGTGCTGTTCGCCGCGCGCCTGCGCGACGCCGCGCCCGCCAACCGCGGCGTGGCCATGTACCAGATCCAGCAACTGCTCACCCGCGCCAAGGATAAGGCCGCCGCCGGCGCCCTGCTCGAACGCCTGCTGGCGCCCTACGCCTCCATGAGCGAAGCGCGCGTGGTGCTGGCGCAGTCGGCCTACTCGCGCGGCGCCAACGCGCAGGCGCTGGCCCATGCGCAGGAAGCGCTGCGCCTCAAGCCCGATTCAGAAATCGCCGTGCTGACCCTGGCCCAGGTCAGCGGCGAGCAGGGCGAGATCGCTCCCTTGCTGGCCAAATTCCTGGCCGCCAATCCGGGGTCGCGCGAAGTGCGCGCGGCCTACGCCCGCATCCTCGTCACGCAAAAACAGTACGAGCCGGCGCGCAAGGAGTTTCTGGCCCTTCTCAAGGAGCAGCCGGACAATCCGGGCACCCTGTACGCGCTCGGCATCCTGTCGATGCAGCTGTCCGACCCGGCCGCGGCCGAAACCTACCTGTCCGGCTTCATCACGGCGCTCGACAAGAACCCCGGCGACGAGCGCGATCCGGCCAAGGTGCTGATCATGCTCTCGCAGCTGGCCGAAGAGCGGGGCGACTTCGCCGCCGCGCGCGCGTGGCTGGAAAAAATCGAACAGGAAGACGCGCCCGTCTGGTTTTCGGCGCAGCTGCGCAGCGCCCAGCTGATGGGCAAGCAGGGCGACCTGGAAGGCGCGAAAGCCTTCCTCGCCGCCCTCAAGGCCGAGGAGCCCGCCCAGCAGGTGCAAGTGGTGCTGGTGCAAAGCCAGGTACTGCGCGACGCCGGCAAGATCGAGCAAGCCTACGCGGTGATGGAGCAGGGCGCGGCGCGCTTTCCGAGCAACCCCGATTTGCTGTACGACTTCGCGCTGCTGGCCGAAAAGATCGGCAAGGTCGACGTGATGGAAAAAAACCTGCGCCTGGTCATGCAGCAAGAGCCCGACAACCATCACGCCTATAACGCGCTGGGCTACTCGCTGGCCGAGCGCAATGTGCGCCTCGACGAAGCCCTGGCGCTGATCGACAAGGCCCTGAAAATGGCGCCGGCCGACCCCTTCATCATGGACAGCATGGGCTGGGTGCAGTACCGCCTTGGTAACCTGAACGAAGCCGAGGCCCATCTGCGCCGCGCCTACGCCCTGCGCAATGATGTCGAAATCGCCGTGCACCTGGGCGAAGTGCTGTGGCAAAAGGGCTTGAAATCCGATGCCCAGCAGCTGTGGCGCGAAGCGCGCGCCAGGGACCCCAAGAACGACACGCTCAAGAGTACGCTCGCGCGCCTGCAGCTCAAGCTGTGACAGGTCGGGCCGCACAGGCCCGGCCGCGCCGCGCAGGCCGCGCCGGGCAGCGCCGCGATGGGTCATAATGCGGCGCATCTCCTTTACGCTGCCGGATCGCCACGATGTTCAAATCTAAAACCCGCATTCTTGCCTTGGCCTTGACCTGCACGGCGCTGCTGTCGGCCTGCGTCACCCCCGCCAACCTGTCGTCGGCCAAGGTGGCCGCCTACCGCGAAGCCATCGAGCTGAGTGGCCGCCTCACCGTGAACTACCAAAAAGACGGCCAGACCGAGACCCTGACCGGCAAATTTAGCTGGAACCAGGCGCCGGATTCGGTCAACGTCAGCCTGGCGTCGCCGCTGGGCCAGACCATCGCCACCATCAAGGTCACGCCCGATTCGGCCACCTTGACGCAGGGCGACCGCGCCCCGCGTGTGGCGCGCGACATCGATACCCTGACCGCGCAAACGCTCGGCTGGTCCTTGCCCGTGTCGGGCTTGCGCGACTGGCTGCAGGGTTACGCCAGCGGCGCCGACGGCCAGCGCTTCGCCGCCTCGCCCGCCGCCAACACGGTCACCACGGCCGATGGCTGGCGCCTGACCTTCGTGAGCTGGCAAGACCCGAACGCCGCCAAGCCGGTGCCCAAGCGCATCGACGTGGCCCGCGCGGCCAGCGCCACCGCGGAAGCGATGGAAATCCGCATCGTGATCGACCAGCAAGGCTGATATGCGCCGTACCTCCCTGCACGACTGTCCGGCCCCGGCCAAGCTCAATCTGTTCCTGCATGTGAACGGGCGCCGCGCCGATGGCTACCACCTGCTGCAAACCGTGTTCCAGATGGTGGACCATGGCGACCTGCTGCACTTCGACCTGCGGGCCGATGAACGCATCGTGCGCACCACCGACGTGCCCGGCGTGCCGGAGCAGGGCGACCTGATCGTACGCGCGCTGCTGCTGCTGCAAGCGGCCTATGCGCGCCGCCACGGCCATCCGCCACAAGGCATCGACGTGGCCATCGACAAGCGCCTGCCGATGGGTGGCGGGCTCGGTGGCGGCTCCTCGGACGCGGCCACGGCCCTGATGGCCGCCAACGCCTTGTGGGAGGCGGGCTTCTCGCGCGAAGAACTGATGGCGCTGGCCCTGCCGCTGGGCGCCGACATTCCGTTTTTCATCTTCGGCCAGACCGCTTTTGCCGAAGGCGTGGGCGAGGCTTTGCTGCCGGTGGAGGCCCCCGATTGCTGGTACGTCGTCATCGAACCAGGGGTCGCGGTCCCCACCGCAGCAATATTTTGCTCAGAGCATTTGACAAGGGACACGAAACCCGTCAGAATAACGGACTTTTCCAGGCACACCATGAATCGAACAGATTCAACTGGGTTCGGAAAAAATGATTTGCAAGCAGTGGCAGTGAGTTTGTTCCCGCCGGTAGCACAGGCGATCGACTGGCTCTCGGCTCACGGTGACGCCAGGATGACTGGCTCGGGAGCGTGTGTATTTTGCGCGTTTTCCAGCGAAGCGGAAGCCGACACGGTACTTCAACAAGTACCCGGCATCTGGAGAGCATGGAAAGCAAAAGCGCTGATGCATCATCCTCTCAACACGGTGTTGCAAGTTAGTGCGGTTATAGAATAGAATTTGGCCTGGCGTTGTGTTTGACGATAAAATGTCAAGTGTGACGACAAGCAGTCAGTTGCGTAGGGGAATCGCCAAGCTGGTTAAGGCACTGGATTTTGATTCCAGCATACCAAGGTTCGAATCCTTGTTCCCCTGCCATTCGTTTTGCCTGGTCTGTCGATGCGAAGTCAGCGTCCAGCAGGCGGACTCGGTGGCCTCGCTCTCGCGAGTCACTTGTTAGCTTAGCGTCAGCCGGCCGGTTCTGTCCGGCGACATTCAAAGAAATCAATGCTTACCTCTTGGGACTCCCATGGCTTACGAAAACCTGATGGTTTTTACCGGCAACGCTAACCCTGCGCTGGCAGAAGGGGTCGCAAAGAATCTGGGCATCCCTCTCGGCAAAGCAGTCGTCTCCAAGTTCTCGGATGGCGAAGTGATGGTCGAAATCAACGAGAATGTCCGCGGTAAAGACGTTTTTGTCCTGCAATCGACCTGCGCACCGACCAACGACAGCCTGATGGAAATCATCCTGATGGTCGACGCCTTGAAGCGCGCGTCCGCCGGCCGCATCACCGCGGCGATTCCTTATTTTGGTTATGCCCGCCAGGACCGCCGTCCGCGTTCGGCGCGCGTGGCCATCTCGGCCAAGGTGGTGGCCAACATGCTGGAAAAAGCCGGCGTCGAGAGGGTCCTGATCATGGACTTGCACGCCGACCAGATCCAGGGCTTCTTCGATATCCCGGTTGACAATATTTACGCATCCCCGATTCTGCTGGGCGACCTGCAAAAACGCAATTACGACGATCTGCTGGTGGTGTCCCCGGACGTCGGCGGCGTGGTGCGTGCGCGCGCCCTGGCAAAACGCCTCGGCTGCGACCTGGCCATCATCGACAAGCGCCGCCCGAAGGCGAACGTGTCGGAAGTGATGAACATCATCGGTGAAGTCGAAGGCCGTAACTGCGTCATCATGGATGACATGGTCGACACCGCCGGCACCCTGACCAAGGCCGCCGAAGTGTTGAAAGAGCGCGGCGCCAAGAAAGTGGTGGCGTATTGCACGCACCCGGTCCTGTCGGGCCCTGCGATCGACCGCATTTCGGCCTCGCCGCTGGACGAACTGGTGGTCACCGACACAATTCCCCTGTCGGCCGCCGGCCTGGCTTGCGACAAGATCCGCCAGCTGACCTGCGCACCGCTGCTTGCCGAAACGTTCAAGCGCATCAGCAAGGGCGATTCGGTGATGTCCTTGTTTATCGACTAACTGCGCGACTAAGCCAGTCAATAGAAATACCCGATTCGCAGGGTGGCAAGGCGGGAGCATAGCGCTCCCGGCCTTGCCACCCTGAAGTTTATTTCAGTACCAATTTTTCCGGATACCTCAGGGTGTCCGTTTTCGAGTACCCCTGGTCGCGGGGGCGCTCACACCGCAGGGCGATCAAGCCCCGCACTTTTTGGAGTTTCACATGAAAGTTATCGCATTCAATCGCAATCTGCAGGGGTCCGGAGCGAGCCGCCGCCTGCGTATCGCTGGTCAAACCCCAGGTATCATCTACGGTGGCGCTGAAGCCCCTGTCATGATCCAACTGGACGGCAACGCTCTGTACCACGCACTGAAAAAAGAAGCGTTCCACGGTTCGGTCCTGGAAATGGAAATCGACGGCAAGACCCAGCCAGTGCTGCTGCGCGACTTCCAGATGCACGCATTTAAGCAATTGGTCCTGCACGCTGACTTCCAGCGCGTCGATGCCAACAGCAAGCTGCACAAGAAAATCGCCCTGCACTTCGTGAACGCTGACGTGTCGCCAGCAGTCAAGCTGCACGCCGCCATCATTTCGCACGTGCTGCAAGAGTTGGAAGTGTCGTGCCTGGCAACCGATCTGCCAGAGTTCATCACGGTTGACCTGACCAACATCGACGTCGGTCACTCGATCCACGTTGCTGACCTGGTCCTGCCAAAAGGCGTGGTCGCGATCACCCACGGCAAGAACCCAACCGTTGCTACCGCTGCTGTGCCAGCTGGCCACGTTGCCGCTGACGCTGCCGCTACCGCTGAAGTGGCGCCTGCCGCTCCAGCCGCCAAAGGCAAAAAGAAGTAATCCTGCGCGCCGCGCAAGCGGCGTGTCGGAGAAAAACCCGCTTGGCCTTGCGCCCTGCGGGTTTTTTATCGTCTGTTATCCTTGCACTCCATTTTGATAGTTTAGAACACCATGCCCATTCGCCTGATCGTCGGCCTCGGCAACCCCGGCCCCGAGTACGAACAGACCCGCCACAACGCCGGCTTCTGGCTGGTCGACAACCTCGCCAACAGCCTGCCCGGCTGCCGCCTGCAGCGCGAGACGCGCTTTAACGCCTTCGTGGCGAAAACCTCGGTGGCCGGCCACGACGTGTTTTTGCTCGAACCGCAAACCTATATGAACCGTTCCGGGCAATCGGTGGGCGCGCTGGCGCGCTTTTACAAGATCAACCCCGATGAAGTGCTGGTCGTGCACGACGAACTCGACCTGGCGCCGGGCGCGGTCAAGATGAAGAAGGGCGGTTCCAGCGGCGGGCACAACGGCCTGAAAGACATCACCGCGGCGCTCGGCACCCAGGATTACTGGCGCTTGCGGCTCGGCATCGGCCATCCGCGCACGCTCGGCTCGCAGCAGCCGGTGGCCGACTTCGTGCTGCACCGGCCGCGCAAGGAAGAGCAGATCCTGATCGAAGACGCCATCGACAAGAGCTTGCGCATCCTGCCGCTGGCGGTCGAAGGCAAGTTCGATATCGCGACGATGCAGCTGCATACGGTGTGACAGCGGGCGTCAGCCGCCCTTGACGATGACCTGGCTCTTGAGGTCGCGCATCATGCGTTCGAGCAGCGGACGCATGCGCACGTAGTCGGCCGGGGTGCAGATCATGCCGGCATGGCGGAAGCGCAGGCTGCGCCGGACGTGCACCGTGTTGGCCTGGCGCGCGTAACTGGCCTGGTACGACAGGCCGGCGCCAGCCAAGGACAGCGCTTTCGGCAGCGCCACGATGCGGATGCCGGGCGCGAATCCGATCGCGATATCGTCGGCGGCATCGATTCCCGGACAGATAAAGTCTTGCGTGCGGGTTTTTTCCTGTGCCATCCCCGCCACCTCCTCGCCCAGTCCGCCCCAGAAATTGAAGCTGGTCGCCACCCCGGCCGGCCCCGGCAGGTCGGCGACGTTGTCGCTCACGCCGGCAAAGCCCATGCGGTACTCGTCGCCCTCGCCGTCGAGCAGGCCGGCATCGAACCTGCCATCGCCGTGCTGGCCCAGGGCTTGCAAGGTGCGCTCGACGAACAGGTCGCGCTCGGCGGGTGTCGTGTCGCGCACGGCCTGGCGGTAAGGCTCGGCGATCGCGCCGCCGGCCGTGCGCACCACCTTGAAACTGCCGCGGCCACTTGTGTCCACCTCGAAGCGCGCCAGGGTCCGGTTGATCTCCGGCTGCATGGAGGGCGTCTGCGCCAGCTTGCCCGTCTTGGCCAGCAACACTGGTTTACCGAGCGCGGCCGGCGGAAGATAGCCGGCGGCGACCGCATCCGAGGTGGAATCGAGGTACAGGTCGAGCGCGGCAATGTAGGTGATCACGTGATTGAAGATGCCCAGGGTGGGCGCGTCCGGCAGGCGGTAGGCATTGCCGCTGTTGATCAGGGCGGCGCTGCTGTCGATGCCGGCCGCCGCCAGCAGCGCTTCGAGCAGGATCGCGTGGTCCTTGCAGTCGCCGTAGCGGTTGTTCAGCACGGCGGCGGCCGCATGCGGCACCACGCCGCCGGCGCCGGCGTACACGGCCACGTAGCGGATGTTGCGGCGCACCCATTCGGACAGGGCCAGTGCTTGCGCGCGCGGGGTGTCCAGGCCGGCCGTCACTTGCTGCGCCAGGGTGGCGATGGCCGGGGTGGCCGCTGCCTGCGCCTGCGCGCGCGCGTGGTAAGCCCGTGCAAAGGTGGCATAGTTGGGGAAGGTGGACACCGCCAGCCGCTTGCCGTAATCGAGATAGCTGACCGATTCCGCCTCGATGCGCCGGTTCGGTCCGCTGACATATTGCCACTGGTAGACCTGGCGGCCGGGCGCGCTGCTTGCGGGCACCGGCACGAAGCCTGCCGCGTCCGCGTACAGCAGCATCGAGGCCGGCATGTCGTAGATCAGGTGAAATTGCTTGACGGCGTAAAACTGGGACGAGGACAAGTCCTCGAAATGCCCGGGAAACAAGGCGCTCTTGCGCTTGAGGACATAGTGCAGCGCCACCTTGTCGCCCGCCGCGACATCGGAAAACACGACCACTTTCAGGCGCGTATCCTGGAACAGGGGCGCGTCGCCCGATGCCGGTTCCTGCTGGTCCTTGACCTGTTCCGGCGGCACCGGGATGCGCCGGCCGTCCGGTTTGATGGTGGAAGCTTCGACCTCGCTGACTTCGTCGAGGCTGCTGTTGTAGCTGATGTAGTATTGGCTGTGCGCCTGCACCGCGCGCTGCAGGACGATGGTCTTGACGTTGTCGACCGTGAGGCGGTAGCTGCCATCGGTGTCGACCACGAAGTGCTGGATGTATTTGTCGACCACCATCGAGGGATCGGTTCCGGTATCGGTGCCGGTATCGGCGGCGGCGGCGCCGGTGTTGGCAAGAAGGAGGAGGGCGCTCAATACAACGGCGAGGCAAATGGGCATGAAAGGCTCCGGACGAGGCATCAGCGGCCCATGTTACGCAGGCTCCTGCATGCGCATTTGACTTGCCGCAATCGTGCTCGGGTGGCTACCCCCGTGGCTACCCCCGTGGCCATCCACCGAATGCGAAATGAAAACGAGGGAAGTCCATCATGCCACCAGCACCACAATTTACTGCCGAACTGACATTTCATTTTACCGGGCAAGGCCCGGAACGCCTCCACTGCTTCGTGTTTGAGGATGGCTTGCACCGGCGTGTGCCGATGCGGATGGATGGCGTCGACGGTCTCCATACCGTGGGAATGTGGGTGGATAAAGCGCACACATTCGTGTCCGGCGATACCGTCCTGGTCCGGTGCGTCGTCATCGCGCCTGAACTGTTCCACGACGTTGTGCAGCCGGGCGTGCAGTTTGCATTGTGGGACGGCGGCTACTTCGCCTCCGGCGTGGTGCTTGAGCGGCACGAGGCGGGATGGCCAAGCACGGCGTGAAAGTAAATAGTCGGTCAGAAAGCTGTAATGTCAGGAACGAATTGTCGCAGCAAGATAGTTTGCAATGCAGTGCGATTTCACGTGACCCCTCCCTGGATAGACTTGCCGCAAGCGCGTTCTTGTCGCCATAATCACGGCATGCACGCACTTTCCTTCCACGCCGGCCCGCACGCGCTGGCCCACATCGGCCAGCATGGCTTGCGCGCGCGCGACATCGCCGTCGTTCCCGCCGCCGCCGGCGGGCCCAAGGGCCTGATCTTCCAGTCGCTCGACCAATGGCTGTTCGGCGACTGGTTCCCGCAATCCCCGCGCGAGCGCGCCCTGATCGGCGCCTCGATCGGCGCCTGGCGCATGGCCGCCGCTTGCCAGGCCGATCCGGTCGCCGCGCTGGCCCGCCTGGGCGAGCTGTACTGCGGCCAGCGCTACACGGCCAAGCCCTCGCCGCAGGAAATCAACGCCGTCTGCCGCAAGCTCCTGCACGAGCTGGTCGGCGGGCACGAGGCGCAAGTGACCGCTCACCCTCAGCACCGCCTGCATGTGATCGCGGCGCGCGGGCGGCGCGCGCTGGCCGAGCCAGCCCACCGGCGTGCCGAAGCGACCGGCTTTGCCGCCGCCGCGCTGCTCAATCTGGCCTCGCGCGCCAGCTTGGGCCGGGTGGCCGAACGGGTCGTCGTCGGCGATGCGCGCGGCGCACCAAGCTGGATGACACCCGGCTTCGACAGCTTCACCACCCATTTCGCCACCCTCGACAGCACCAACCTGGCCGACGCCCTGCTGGCCTCGGGCACCCTGCCCATGCTGATGCCGCCGGTGCGCACGATTGCCGGCGCTCCGCCGGGCGCCTACTGGGATGGCGGCCTGATCGACTATCACCTGGCGCTGCCGTACTCGAACCTGGCGCCGGGCGAAATCGTGCTCTACCCGCACTTCAGCGAGCACATCGTTCCCGGCTGGCTGGACAAGGCGATGCCGTGGCGGCGCATGGCGCGCGGCGCCCAGCGCGGCTGGCTCGACAACGTGCTGCTTGTCGCCCCGACCGCGCATTTTCTTAGCACCCTCCCGCGCGGCAAGCTGCCCGACCGCAAGGATTTCACTTTCTACGGCCTCGACCATGACGCCCGCATCCGCAATTGGCAGCAGGCGATCGGGCAAGGCCAGCGCCTGCGCGACGAGTTTGTTGCGTTTGTCGACCAACCCGATCTTTCGCGCATCCAGACATTTTGAAGGATGGATGATCCGCAGCTATGCACTACTGACACCGTCAGCCATCGCGGCATTGTTGAAATCAAACGATTTTGTGGAGATATGCCATGAGGAATGCTAAACCGGCGACAGCAAAGCCAGCCAAGGCCGCAAACAAGCCAGCGGCAAAATCCGCAGTACCTGAACGCATGCGGAAAGCCGACGCCTGGCGGCGACGGCGATAGCCGCCCCTGCGCGCCAGGCCGTCAAAGCCGACAAAACGGGCGCGGCCATGAAGAGTGCTTCCACCCGCAAGGTCCCAGCGCGGCCCCACCGCAGCGACGCTTTCGAGGCGGTCCATAGCGCTGCGGCCGCCCTCCATTCAGTCGGCATCATCGACAAGAAAACGATGCGCGAATTTGACGAGAGCTGCTTTACCCCGCCGTCGTTGACTGCGCGCGACGTGCTGCGTATCCGCAATAAGGAGAACCTCAGCCAGGAAGTCCTGGCGCGCTACATGGGCATAACGAAGTCGACCGTGGTCAAATGGGAGTCGGCGTACAATATTCCGAGCCCCATTGCACAACGGTTGTTGAAAGTCATCGACGAACAAGGCATTGACGCGATTGCCGACGCGCCAGGACACCGTCCGGGGCGTGGCTAGGCCGAAAACGCAGGCGGGCGTGCTCGATTCGCTCCGGCGTGCGGGCCCGGGCGTGGCCGTCCCGACTGTCGCCGCGCCCGGGCACGGCACCGCCAAACCCGGTTTTTGCGGCCCCCGGCCCCGTCCAAGGTTACAATATGGGGTTTTGGGGCTTGCCTGTTTGAGCGCCCCTCGTCCATCGAACTAGAAAGTCTTCCCATGAGTCTCCAATGCGGCATCGTCGGCCTGCCTAACGTCGGCAAGTCCACCCTCTTCAACGCGCTGACCAAGGCCGGCATTCCGGCCGAAAACTATCCGTTCTGCACGATCGAGCCGAACGTCGGCGTGGTCGAAGTGCCGGACCCGCGCATGGATGCGCTGGCCGCCATCGTCAAGCCGGAACGCATGGTCAACGCCATCGTCGAATTCGTCGACATCGCCGGCCTGGTCGCCGGCGCGTCGAAGGGCGAGGGCCTGGGCAACCAGTTCCTGTCGCACATCCGCGAAACCGATGCCATCGTCAACGTGGTGCGCTGCTTCGAAGACGACAACGTGATCCACGTGGCCGGCAAGATCAGCCCGCTGGACGATATCGAAGTCATCCAGACCGAGCTGGCGCTGGCCGACATGGGCACCGTCGAAAAAGCCATCCACCGCGAGAACAAGAAAGCCCGTTCCGGCGACAAGGATGCCGCCAAGCTGGTCGCGCTGATGGAACGCATGATGCCCTTCCTGAACGATGCCAAGCCGGTGCGCGCGATGGGCCTGGATGCGGAAGAAATGCTGCTGATCAAGCCACTGTGCCTGATCACCGCCAAGCCGGCCATGTACGTCGCCAACGTGTCCGACACGGGCTTCACCAACAACCCGCTGCTCGACCAGTTGACCGCCTACGCCAAGGCGCAGAACGCGCCGATCGTGGCCATCTGCGCCGCCATCGAATCCGAAATCGCCGACCTCGACGACGCCGACAAGGGTGCTTTCCTGGCCGACATGGGCATGCAAGAGCCAGGCCTCGACCGCCTGATCCGCGCCGCCTACAAGCTGCTCGGCCTGCAAACCTACTTCACCGCCGGCGTGAAGGAAGTGCGCGCCTGGACCATCCACGTGGGCGATACCGCGCCGCAAGCGGCCGGCGTGATCCACACCGACTTCGAACGCGGCTTCATCCGCGCGCAAACCATCGCCTTCGATGATTTTGTCGCCTATAAGGGCGAAGCCGGCGCCAAGGAAGTGGGCAAGATGCGCGCCGAAGGCAAGGAGTACGTGGTCAAGGATGGCGATGTGCTGAACTTCCTGTTCAACGTCTAAGACACTGCGAAAAGGGCGCCGGACAGCGGCGCCGCCACATAACAAGAAACCCCGTGCATCTTTGTGATGGCGGGGTTTTTTGCTTCTACCTTGGCGTGCCGCCGTGAATGGCGGGCCCGAAGGACCATCCGGGTGACACGGCGATAAGCCGCTCATCTGCGATCGACTCGTCCCGTTCACGAACGCAAATCGCCCGCTCCGATGCCAGTGCGGCGCTACTGACGAGCATAGGAAGTCTGCATGCCACGACAAAATCCGTATGGAAATATTGAAATATCGGCACATATTTTCTCGGTCATGACATAATGCTTATCAGTATTTAATGCTTTCCAGCATCTGCAGTATTTCGAAATTTCCCTATAGCACCATTACATGAGCTCCCAAAGGCGGCGAAATAATGATAGGTAGCCGCAACAGATTACGCTGTGATTCCTGGTCCATCCCTCCGATGGCCTTGGCCAATAGCGCGCGGCGAACCGACGCGCAGATCCTTCCCCCTCCGTGAATTTCCTCCCCTGACTCCACCATCGATAGAACACAGCTATGAGCCATTACAATCTCAACGAAGCGAGTTTCGATCTGCACCCGAGCCTGAAAGACCGCACGGTCAACCAATTCATCATCAACGACGACGGTCCGAGCGATTTCTCGTTCGTCATTTCGCGCGCCGAAGACTTCACCGAGACCACGGTGGACGCCTTCGCCCTTCGCCTTGCAAGCGAGCTGCGCAAGGCGTTGCCGAAATTCGAACTGCTCGGCAAGCGCGACCTGACCGTGGACGGCTCGGCAGCGGTGGAATTGCACTACACCTGGCGCAATGGCGATAGCGAGATGCACCAGCGCCAGGTTGCCGTCTTTGTCCAGGCCGCCAGCGCTGACCGCAGCAAGGCATTGCTGTTGACCGGCACTAGTCACGGTGCCTTCAAGGATGAGTGGAATACGGCGTTCGATACCATGCTCGGCAGCATGCACCTGCATGCGCCGGTGCCGGCCGCAGCCCAAGCCGTGCAGGAGTCCTGATTGGGCGCGGCGGCCGGACGTGTCGACGATCCCATCGCGCATAGTCATGCGATGGGCGGATTGATCGCCGGCCTGGTGATCGGCGCGCTGGTCGGCGCCGCCATCATCGCCACCGGTGGCCTGGCGCTGGTGGCGGTGGCCGGGGCGGTGGCCGTCACGGCCGGCGCCGCCGGCGTCGGGGAAGTGGTCGGTTCGATGAATGTGACGGACAAGGTCTTTGGCGCCAACCTGACCGGGGCGGTCAAGACCGGCTCGCTGAACGTCTTTGCGAATGGCAAGCAGGTCGCGCGAGCCCACCTCTCCACCGCCCTTTGCGCCACCCATGGACCGGCTCCCCAGCTGGTCGTGCAAGGCTCGTCCACCGTGTTCGTCAACGGCCAGCCCTTCGCCCGCGTCGGCGACATGATCAGTTGCAGCGCGAAGATCCATGCAGGCTCCCCCAACGTCTTCGTCGGCGGCGCGACGGCCACCACCGATCCCGACCTGATCACGCCGGAGGTGCCGGGCTGGGTGCACACGACCCTGCTGGTGGCGGGATTGGTCAGCGCCACGATACTGGCCGGCCCCCTGGTCGCCCTCGGCGGACTGGTGCTCGGCATGGTGGGCGGCAAGGGCGGTGAATATCTGGGCGGACTGATGTTCGGCGAAGGGTCGGACGGCCAGAAAGCCATGATGCTGGCCGGCAGCATGCTCGGGGGCGCGGCCGGCGCCAAGGGCGGCGCGTGGCTCGGCAACAAATTCATTCCCATGCCCACCACGCCGGCCATGGCCTTCGTCAAGGGCGGCGTACCCGGTGTCGCCAAATTCAACCCCGTCAACGAGCGTCCCAACGGGACGAAGTGCAAGTGCGGCGATCCGATCGACGTCATCACGGGCGACGTCATCCTGGAACAGACCGACTTTGCCTTGCCGGGCGTGCTGCCCATCGTACTGCGGCGCGTGCACACGTCCGGTAATCCGGTCGGGACGGTATTCGGCAAGGCCTGGGCCAGCACCTGGGGGCAATGGATTGAAGTAAGTAATGACGCGGAACTGGTGTTCCATGCCGAGGATGGCGCCTCGATGCGCTTTGCCATGCCAGACATGGGCGCAAGCGTCACGCACCCTGTCTACCAAGGTTTCCGCGTGACCCGGCTCGACGGCCACTTCCTGATTGAGCAACGGCATCAACCCACCTTGCGTTTCGAGCCAAGCGATGCAAGGCACTGGCGTCTGGCGGCCATCACGGACCGCAACGCCAACCGGATTGCGCTGGTCTACACCGGCGCTGTCCTGACCGAAGTGCGCCACAGCGGCGGCACGCGGCTCAAGGTCGAGGCGAGCGAACATGCGATCACCCGCATCAGTCTGCTGCACCCCGAGGGCGGCCAGACCACCTTGACCAGCTACACCTACCATGCCAATGGCGACCTGTCGGGCATCATCAACAGCAGTGGCTTGCCGCTCACCTATGCCTATGACAGCGCCCACCGCCTGATCCGCTGGCAAGACCGCAACGACGTATGGATCGGCTACCGCTATGACGATCAGGGCCGCTGCGAGCAAACCAGTGGCGGTGCCGGCGGCCACATGACCGGCCGCTTCGTCTACGATGACGCGCGCAAGGTCAACACCTACACCAATTCCTTGGGCCACGCCACCGCCTACCACTACAACGATGCCTGGCAGGTCATCAAGGAAGTCGATCCGTGCGGCGGTGTCAGCGAGTTCGAATACGACGCGCACCAGAATCTGGTCGCCGCCATCACACCTGGCGACGCAGTGTTGCGCTGGGCCTATGATGCACGCGGCAATATGGTCGGTCACATTGATGCGGCGAGCAAGGAAACCGTTATCGCCTACGACGGACGTGACCTGCCGGTCGCCGTTACCTCGCCGGATGGCAAGCGCGTTGAACGCGCCTACGACGATTGCGGCAACCTGATCCAGGCTGGCCAGGGCGGCGCGGTAACGCGCTTCGAACACGACGCGTATGGCAATGTGCTGCGCGTCATTAATCCGGCCGGCGCGGTCGCCACCTTCGTGCACGATGCGCGCGGTCTGCTGACCAGCGCCACCGACTGGCTGGGTAATCCGACCCGGCTCACGCGCGACGACTTTGGCCGGGTCACCGCCCGTACCGACCCGCAGCAGCATACCAGCCATTACGTCTATAACGTCGAAGGCAAGCCGCTCGAGATTGCCTTGCCGGACGGCAGCCGCCATCTGGCCCAGTACGATGCCGAAGGCAACTGCATTGCCCGCACCGATGCGCTGGGCAAGGTGACGCAGCACGCCTATTGCGCCTTCGACCGGCTGACGCAGACGATCGAAGCGAACGGCGCCATCACGCGCTACGAATACGATACCGAGTTGCGTTTGAGCGCAGTCATCAATCCGATGGGCGAGCGCTGGGGCTATCTCCGGAACGCAAGCGGACAGGTAATCGCGGAAACGGATTTCGCCGGCCGCACGGTCGAATACGGCGTCAATGCCGACGGTCTGGTGATCGAGAAGCGCACGCCGTCGGGCCAGCATACGCGCTACCTGCGCAACCACGCGGGGCAGTTGCTCGAACAGATCAACAGCGAGGGCAGTACCCGTTACGCCTACGATGCGCTGGGCCGCCTGGCGCGCGCCGTGAACGCCGACAGCGACATCGCCTTCGAGCGCGATGACATGGGCCGCATCGTCAGGGAAACCCAGAATGGCCGCAGCATCGCCAGCGGCTATGACCTGATGGGGCGACGCACCGAGCGCAGCAGTTCGGGCGGGCATAGCAGCGTCTGGGAATTCGACGCCAACAGCCTGCCTGTTGAATTGACCTTGCCCGATGCGCAGACCTTCAGCTTTCTGCACGACAGCCGCGGGCGGGAAACGGGGCGGCGACTGCCTGGCGGCTTGCGCATCGAGCAGGAACACGATCAGCTGAACCGCCTGACCCGGCAATGGACCGGCATCGCGCCGGAGTCGGGCCGGCCGGCGCGCACCGTCCAGGAACGCGCGGTCAACTATGACGGCAATGGCAATCCGAGCAAGCTGGGCGAGCGCAGCCTCGGTGTCATCGACATCGGCTATGACAGCGTTGGCCGCGTGACGCAAGCCCGGCGCGGCGACGGCGAAGAGCAATACGCCTACGATCTGGCGGGTAATCTGATCGACGCGATCAAGCAAAAATCGCTGCTCGGCACCGACGCCAGCAACGCTGATGCGCTGGGTCAACGCGTTCATCAGCGCGGCAAGCTTATGCAAGCAGGCAAGGTCAACTATGAATATGACCTTGAGGGTCGCGTCATCACCCGCACCGAAGGCAAGCGCTGGGGCCGGCAACAGCATTGGCACTATGTCTGGAATAGCGAGAACCGGCTCAAGCGTGTCATCACGCCCGATGGCGACGCCTGGGAATATACCTATGATGCGCTGGGCCGCCGGCTGAGCAAAAAACAGGTGCCGGGCAATGGCTCGGCGCGCTTTATCGAAGTCGCTTACCTGTGGGATGGCCACACGGTCGCCGAGGAACGGCGCTTCAACAGGAAGCCGGATGGCAAAGGCGGTTCAGACGTCATCGAAGAGATCTGCGCTACCTGGGACTACGAGCCCGACAGTTTCAGGCCGCTCGCAAAAACGGAGACGATCCGGCGCAAGGGCAAGGAAACGACCAAAACCTACGCTGTGGTGCTCGACCACATCGGCACCCCGAAGGAGTTGATCGATGCCGACGGTGGCATCGCGTGGCAGGCCAAGAGCAATCTGTGGGGCGAGACCGAAGAAGTGACTGTCAGCAAGACCGACTGTCCAATCCGCTTCCAGGGCCAGTATTACGACGCTGAATCGAAGCTGGCGTACAACTGGCATCGGTACTACGATGCGAGCACAGCGCGGTATTTGACGCCGGATCCGCTTGGATTGGCAGGCGGACCAAATCCATATGCTTATGTGAATAATCCGCTGAATTCGGTCGATCCGCTTGGCTTAATGGATTCATGTTCTGATGCCGTTCCGCGTGCAAAATTACAGGAATTCGATCCGGTTCAAGAATTCGACGCTGCCGGGAATGAAATATATTATAGAACTATGAGCGAACCCCATTTCAGGCGTCTTCCGACCGAAGGAATTATTGCTACCGGCGAAACGGGACTATCACCAAATGTACTTTATTCACAGGAGTACACGGGGGTAACTGTCAAGATTGCCGTAAAGCCAGGAACCGCAGCGAAATTGCAAAAAATTGCTCTCAGTGCCGATTCTGAAACATCGAAACAGTTTCCGGATTTACCATCAGTAGCCGGAAGTTATAAATGGACTGAAAGGAACGCCACGCTTAAGCTGGAGGGGACAGGGCGACCTCATATAAACAATAGCGACGGAGTTATGAATACCTTGATTGGCAAAGGTGAGGCGCGCAGAATATTCAACGAAAATATCGTTAGCACTGAGGCCGTGAGCATCCAGAAAGTAGCTCCAAAAAAGAGGCGGTAGCGGTGCTACTTTCGGATAAATTTCGGAAATTCATCAAAAAACGTATTTTGATAATAGCTTTTAGAGGCCATATATTTTAAGTTAAAAATTTCTATGCGCTGTTCTGCTTTACTCCGATTTCACGTCGAGAGCCTGTCATGTTACGCTTAAGTTTGGTAGACAATTGAAACAAGAGATATAAGCTCTTATAATTACCTGGAGTGTGTATGTATTTGAAATTGGATGATTTTGAAGTGCCAATGAAGTTGGTTTATCAGTTAGTTAATGATTTTAAAAAATATCCTGAACGTGTAGCACTCCAGCAAGCGTTAACATTGGATGACACGCGACCAAAGATGGGATACAAAGGAGTGTACGGCCTATATGGATCCGAAGAATGGTGGGCGAATATAGGGAATGGGAATATGCCAAGAAGGTATGTTTCTGGAGTGATTGTAGCGCTATATCACGCGGGCCAAGACGAAGAAGATGATATAAACTCATTTGATCTGTCATTAGATGATGGATCGACGAAATCCCTCGGAATATATTGCGACAATGATGGCGACATTGATCTTTTTCGCCTGGGCTGTCGGGTTGATATTTTTTCGGTTTTCGACCCGTTAAAATATGAACAACCTCCAGTGGAGGGAATTGAGTTCGCGGAAATTGTCGTTGAAATAGCGGTTTCGATTGCACCAGTGACGCCAACTATAATGTAGCCATGCCTGGAAAGATGGCGGTTGATGGCATCAAAAATACTCTCGTTCGCGTCGGCCTTGAGCAGGCACTCCTTGAACGTCCGGATCGTCGCCCGGTCCGGTATCCGGCTGCTGGCACGCAGTCCGGCAAAATGCTGGAAGCTCAGGCGGTCGCGCACTGGAATTCCATTTGATGGTCGCTCAAATTGAACAACTGCTGGATCAGCAACACACGTACCGTCAGTTCCCTAGGAAATGGAGGACGACCGCCGCGTTTGCGGCCGGGGCGCGGAGCTGCTTCGTCAACTGCTCCATCGCCCTGAGCGTGTCACCAAGCTAATTGAGCTTGGCTTTGCGATCCTGGTCGGTAAACAGACTTGTCTTGTTCATGAAATCAGGTCAGTAACAAGGAGCCGCTATGATGCCATGGCTGGGCTGGATTTTCGAGACGCCCAATTGGATTGTAGGGAGGAAATATGGCTCGACACGATTATTCCGATGAAGATGAGTTTTATGAACAAAATTTTGAAAAAAAAGGCGTGCTTTCGGCATGGGTCGGTTTGACACCTCAGACTGAAGAAGATGACGACATCGACATACTGCAGGACCTGTGCGGCGTGGGTTATTACAGGCTCAGCGACCAGGAAAGCATGTCTTTCGACAATGAAGTGGTTGAGCTATCACGCCTCTTGGCCCCTCTGTCTTATTCAAAAACGTATAGTGACAATGTGATGGCAGCGGCGAAAAAAATAGGAATAGAAAAAGCACGAGAGGTTGTTATTCAATACGACTTCGCGTATGACCCGGCAGTCGTCACCCGCGCGATAGCAGACGATCCCGTTTTCATCGGCGTTTTTGCCTACTCCGATCAATAGATGGGGGCATGGTTCTTCCTGCCGCAGCCGCGCTGCAGTGATGGCATCAGCGCCATCCGGCCTGTTCCGATGAAAAAAAGCCCCGCGCATCCTGGTGATGACGGGGCTTTTTTCATGCAGGCACGGATTTACGCGCGCTAGCTGACGATGAGGTCGTCATGGAAGGTGAGCAAGCTGGCGTAGCTCATCGCGTACGCATTTCCGTTGGACAGTATGTGGCCGAAGGCGCGCCATGGTGCCGCACAGAACCTTGCCTGCCTTCGTTTCGCGGCGCATGGCCCGATGCTGTGACCCGCGTCATGGGCGGCTGAAAGTAACAACCTACAATCAATAATCGATTGGCAACAGCAAGCCCGGCCCGGCACCACGGCGCCGGCGGCAGGCAGCATGGCTTGACTGCGAATGGAACGACAAGGAATGGTGATTGCGGACTCCCCCCTCGACAAGGATGCGGCCAGCTCGGTAGCGCAGTCGGACGTGGCCTACAGCCAACTGGTCGCGCGCATCAGGCTGGTGCTGACCGTCTCGGCGGTGCTGGTCGCCGTCCTCGACCACCCCGGCCCTGAGCGCGCCAACCTCACCGCGCTGCTGGTCCTGTCCGTCTACGCGGCGCTGTGCGCGGCCGTCTACCTGTTCCCCCGCTGCCAGCCGCGCTGGAGCCGCGGCAAGCTGCGGCACCGGCTCGATGTGGCCGTATCGGTGGCCGTGGTAGCCGCAGTCGGCCCGGCCGAGATTTTCCCGCTGGTATTCCTGCTGTTCGCGATCGTGGTCGCCTCGCTGCGCTACGGCCTGGCCGAAGGCGTGCGCGTCACCATCGCCACCGTATTTCTGTACTACCTGGCGGCCATCGTCACCTTGCCCGACGTGACGCCGGCGCGCCTGCTGCTGCGCGCGGCCGTGCTGCTCGCCTTCGGCCGCGTGATCGCGCAGCTGGGCGAAATGCACATCCTGGCGGCGCGCCGCCAGGCCTTGCTGCGCGAGATGAACCAGGTGGCCAATCCGCGCTTCGGCATCGACCGCAGCATGACCGCCGCGCTGGAGCGGGTGCGCGCCTTCTTCCTGGCCGACAGCTGCCTGCTGCTCCTGGACGACCACGACAGCGGCGCCCACGCGCTGCGCACGGTGCGCGCATGCGGCCCAGCGCTGGCAGCGGCCGACCCGATCGACCCCGCCCTGGCGCGCGCCATGCTGCCCGCGCCGCACACGCAGGTGCTGCTGTACATGCGTCCGTGGTGCCGCTGGGGCGCCCTGGGCGGCTGCGCGCTCGGCCACGGCGGCGCCAGAGCGGCCTGGGCGCCGCACGATCCCGCCCGCCTGCGCCAACTGGCCGACTTGCTGGGCGCCACCGCCTTCATCAGCGCCCCTGTGAGCTTTGGACGCGGCAAGGGCCGCATCTACGTGGCCGCGCGCACGCGCCACCTGGGCCGCGGCGACGCCCTGTTCCTGGCGCGCATCGCCGAACAGGGCTTGCGCGCCATCGACCGCATCGACCTGCTCGACCGCATCGCCTCCGACGCCGCCGGCCTGGAGCGCAAGAAAATCGCGCTCGACCTGCACGACACGGCTATCCAGTCCTACATCGGCTTGCAACTGGGCCTGGTCGCCCTGTGCCGCAAGGCCGCGCCCAGCAATCCGCTCGCCGCCGACCTCGACAAGCTGGTATCGATGGCGGCCGACGTCATCGCGCAACTGCGCGACGAGGCCCGCCGTGCCTGCGGCGCCGCGCCGGCCGGCGACACCATGTTCCTGGCCGCGCTGCGGCGCCAGGCCGCCCGGGCGCAGGCGACCTACGGGGTCAAGGTCCGCATCGATGCCGGCGCCAACGTCGCGCTGGGCGACCGGCTCGGCGCGGAAGTATTGCAGATCGTGCGCGAAGGCATCAGCAACATTTGCCGCCACACCGAGGCTACAAAGGCCAGCGTGGCGCTGCGCTGCAGCGGCACCATGCTGCGCATCGACATCATCAACCCGCACGGCGCCCATGCGCCGCCGGCCTTCCAGCCGCGTTCGCTCAGCGAGCGCGCCAGCGCCCTGGGCGGCGCCGCTTGCGTGCGCCAGGACGGCGCCAACGGCACCATTGTCAGCGTGGAGATTCCATTATGAAAAGTGAAGCACAAGACCTGGCCGGCCCGGTCAGGGTCATGCTGGTTGACGACCATCAGACCATGCTGTGGGGCTTGCACACCCTGATCGACGCCGAACGCCCGCGCATGGCGGTGGCGGGCACGGCGCGCACCTGCGCCGAGGCCCTGGCCGGCGCCGCGCAACTCAGGCCCGACGTGATCTTGCTCGACCTCGACCTGGCCGGCGTCTCCACGGTCGAGTTCCTGCCGGAATTGCTGGCCAATGGCGTCTCGCGCGCGCTGGTGCTCACCGCCGCCCACGACCCCGACCTGCTCGACCTGGCCGTGCGGCGCGGCGCGCGCGGCATCCTGCACAAGGAAGTCACGGCCGAGCAAGTGCTCAAGGCCATCGCCAAGATCCATCGCGGCGAACTCTGGTTCGACGCCGACACCATGGAGCGCGTGTTCGGCCAGATGCTGGGCTGGCGCCGCGCGCTGCGGCCCGAGCCGCCGGCCGAAAAGCATGCCGCCCTGACCGCGCGCGAACGGGCCATCGTCAGCGCCGCCGTCGAACTGAGCGGCAGCGCCAACCACGAGGTGGCCCAGCGCCTGTTCATTTCCGAGCACACCCTGCGCAACCATCTCAGTTCGATCTACCGCAAGCTCGACGTCCCCAACCGGCTCGGCATGTACGTCTACGCGATCCGCCACGGCCTGGTCCAGCCCGACCAGGCCGGCCGGCGCCACGAAGGATTCAATGAGCGCTGAGGATCGGCATGATGGTGCGCACGATGACGATCATGGCCGGCCCCAGTACCACCATGATGATCGACGGGAAGATGAACAGGACCAGGGGAATCAGCATCTTGGTCGGCACCTTGGCCGCGTGTTCCTCGGCGCGCACCTGGCGCTTGTGGCGCAAGTCTTCCGAAAACACCCGCAGCGATTCGCCGATGCTGGTGCCGAATTTGTCCGACTGCGTCAGCATGGTGGCGAAGGTGCCGATTTCCTCGATGCCGGTGCGTAGCGCCAGGTTGCGCAGCGACTGGGCGCGGCTGCCCCCGGCCCGCATCTCCAGGTTGGTCAGGTGCAGTTCCTCGGCCAGCGCGCGGCTGCTCATGCCCATTTCGTCGGCCACCCGCGTGAGCGCCGAATCGAGCCCCAGTCCCGCTTCCACGCACACCAGCATCAGGTCGGCGGCATCGGGGAAGTGCTCGAAAATCTCGCGCTTGCGTTCGCGCAGGCGCAGCGACAGCGCCAAGTTCGGCAGGTAGCAGCCGGCCAGCGCCGCGATCCCCAGGTTCATCAGCACCGTCATCTCGTCCAAGACGGTGAAGGCGCGCAGCAGCAGCCAGGTGGCGCCGGCGAACACCAGCGGCAGCACCGTCTTCAGGCCGAAATAGATCAGGCGCGCGTCGCCGCGCCGGATGCCAGCATGGATGAAGCGCAGGCGCAGCGGCGAACTGTCCCAGTCGCCGGTGGGCGCCAGCACGCGCGCGAACGGGCCGACCGCCTGCGCCACGGTGGCGCTCCAGTCGGTTGCGGCGGCCGGATTGCCGATCGCATCGAGGCGCTTGTCCAGGCGGCTGGGCACGAGCAGGAGGAACAGGCCGGCGATGGCGGTGGTGACGGCCAGGCAGACCAGGGCAGCGAGCACGAACATGATGATCCCCTTTTCAGATACGGATACGAATGATGCGGCGCAGTAGCAAGATCCCGAACGCCATCGACACTAGCATGCCGCGCACCATGCTCTGGCCCAGCGGGTCGGTCCACAAGGGCGCCATGAATTCCGGGTTGAACACGCTCATCAAGCCACCGATGGCGAACGGCAGCAAGGACAGCAGCCAGGCCGACATGCGGCCCTCGGCCGAGAGCACGCGCACATGCCAGAACAGCTTGAGGCGTTGGCGGATCAGGCGGCTCAGGTTGGCCAGCACCTCGGTCAGGTTGCCGCCCGAATCGCGCTGGATCAGCACCGCCACCACGAAGTAGCGCAGGTCGGTGATCGGCGCGCGCACGCTCAGGTTGCCCAGCGCCTGTTCGAGCGAGACGCCGAAATTGATCTCGTCGTGCACCATGCGAAATTCGCCGGCGATCGGGTCGACCATCTCCTCGCCGATCATTTGCAGGCCGGCCCCGAAGGCGTGGCCGGCGCGCAGGGCGCGTGCCAGCAGGTCCAGCGCGTCGGGCAACTGCTGTTCCAGTTTTGTCAGGCGCCGGCGGCGGCGGCGCTGCACGTAGGCCAGCGGCAGCCAGGCCAGGGGCGCGCCGGCGGCCGCCCCCAGCACGAAGGGCTGGTGCAGCAGCGCCGTCACCAGCAGGAAGCCGGCCGCCCCGCAACCCGCGCAAGCGAGCAGCAGCTTCGAGACGGTCCAGTTCAGGTTTGCCTGCAGCAGATAGCGGTCGAGCTGGTGGGCGCGCGGCAGGCGCAGCAACAGGCGCTGGAACAGCGGCAGCTCGCTCAGCATGCGCTCGCGCAGAAGGTGCGACTGGGCCGAATTGTCGCCGGCGGCCGACAGGGCGTTGAGGCGCTGTTCGATCTTCCTGGCCTGCGGTCCCCTGTAGGTCTTCCACATCAGGTAAATCCCCTCGAACAGCAGGACCACCGCGATGAAGACCAGCACCGACAGCAGCGGCGAAACGGAAGCGCCGGCATCGATGCCATTGACGTGACTGGACATGATGGCCTCCTACTGGTAGCGGCGGGTGCTGTCGAACATCGTATCCGGCAGGGTCACGCCGAAGGCGCGCAGCCGCTCGCTGAACTTGGGACGCACGCCGCTGGCCTGGAAATAGCCTTCGACGGCGCCGTCGGCATCCACGCCGGTCTGGCGGAACGCAAAGATTTCCTGCATGGTGATGATGTCGCCCTCCATCCCGGTGATCTCCTGGATGCTGGTGATCTTGCGGCGCCCGTCGATCAGGCGCAGGCCCTGGATCACCACCGTGATGGCCGAGGCGATCTGCTGGCGCGCCGCCCTGTGCGGCAGATTCAGGTTGGCCATGCCGATCATGTTTTCCAGGCGCGAGAGGGCGTCGCGCGGGTTGTTGGCGTGGATCGTGGTGAGCGAGCCGTCGTGCCCCGTGTTCATCGCTTGCAGCATGTCGACCGCCTCGGCGCCGCGCACCTCGCCGATGATGATCCGGTCCGGACGCATGCGCAGCGCATTGCGCACCAGCGCGCGCTGCGTGATTTCGCCCTTGCCTTCGATATTGGCCGGGCGCGTCTCCATGCGCACCACGTGCGGCTGCTGCAGCTGCAGTTCGGCCGCGTCTTCGATGGTGACGATGCGTTCGGCCGGCGGAATGAAGCCGGACAGGATGTTGAGCAGGGTGGTCTTGCCGGCCCCGGTGCCGCCGGCGATGATCATGTTCACCTTGGACTTGCACAGCCCTTCGAGCACGGTCGCCATGTCCGGCGTGAGGCTGTGCAGGTCGTTGATCAGCTTATCCATTTTTAAAGGAATGTGGGCGAAGCGGCGGATCGACATCATCGGGCCATCGAGCGCCACCGGCGCGATCACGGCGTTGACGCGCGAGCCGTCCGGCAGGCGCGCGTCGACCATGGGGCTCGACTCGTCGATACGGCGCCCCACCAGCGAGACGATCTTGTCGATGATGCGCAGCAGGTGCTTTTCGTCGGTGAAGCGTACCGTGCTCAGTTCCAGCCGGCCCTTGCGCTCGACGAAAATCCGGTTGTAGCTGTTGACCAGGATGTCGGAGACGGTCGGATCGGCCATCAGCAGTTCGAGCGGGCCGAAGCCGAGCATTTCGTGCTGGATGTCGCGGATCAGCGAGCGCCGCTCGGACTCGTTGATGGCGGCCTGCTCCTCGTCGAGCAGGCGTTCGGCCATCACCGCGATTTCGCCGCGCAGCAGGGGACCCGGCAGCGCTTCGAGCGCGGCCAGGTCGAACTTGTCTAGCAGTTTCAGGTGGATGCGCCCCTTGATGGCATGGTAGTCGTCGCTGGCGCCTGGCGTGGCCACGCGCAGGTCGGCCTGGCTGTCGACCGCGTTGAGTTGTTCACGGAAGGACATGGGATTCTCCAGAGTGGCGTCCGGTCAGGCGTCCGAACAGGCGGCCGAACAGGCGCGCCGGCGCGCCGTCCTGCGCCGTGTGGGCGGCCTGCGGGCGCGTCACGAGCGCGTCCGCCAGGCCGGCCAGGCCGTACAGCACCGGATTGGCGCGCGCGCCGGTCGTCAACGGCTCGCCATGGTCGATCGCCGCCGTGACCTGCTTGTACGAGTTGGGCACCGTGTGCAGCGCGAACTTGCCCAGCGCGCGCTCGATCTCGGCCACGCCGATCGGTCCCTTGCGCTCGAAGCGGTTGACGACCAGCTCGATCTTGTCGGCGCCGTAATCGAGCGACTTGAAAATGGCCAGCATCTTTTTGGCGTTGCGGATCGAGGTCAGTCCCGCCTGCAGCACCGGATAGATGCGGTACGCGCGGTCGAGCGCCTTGATGCCCAGGGTGGTGACGGGGCGGCCGATGTCGAGCACCACGTAGTCGTAGTGCTGCACCGCCAGCGCCAGCACCGAATCCACGTGCGCCGGGCTGATCTCGACCGCCTGGGCATGGTCGTCGGGCGCGGCCAGGATGCTGAAATTGGGCGTCACCTTGACCGTGCTGGCGGCCAGGAAGGAGGCGTCGAGGCGTCCGATGGCGCGCGCCACGTCGGCCAGGGTCGATGCGGGGCGGCCATCGTGCACGAAGGCCAGCGCGTCGCCGAACTGCAGGTTCAGGTCGACCAGCAGCACGGAACGGGTCTGCGCCAGCTGGCAGGCCAGGCTGGTGGCCAGGAAGGTGGCGCCGCTGCCGCCCTTGCAGGCGATGAAGGCGAGCACCTTGCCTTCGCTGTGCGCCTGGGCGCCGCGCAGCTTGGCGCCGATGCGCGCCAGCGCCGCCTCCAGGTCGGCGTGCGCGAGCGGCGCCGGCAGCACCTCGCGCACGCCGGCGCGCATGGCGTTGATCAGGAAGTCGGGCGTGCAGATCGCGCACAGCAGCACCACGGCGATGTGCGGATGGCGGCTGGTGAGCGCGGCGATGGCGGCCAGGCCGGCGCTGTCGGCGCAGCCGTCGACCAGCATCAGGTCGGGCTGCCCGCGCCCGGCCAGCGCCAGCAGGTCGGCGGCGCCGCCCACGCTGGGCCGTAGCGCGTGCGCGCCGGCCGCCAGCTGCTGGCCGATTTCGTCGAGACGGAGTTTGTCAGGCGATACGATGGCGATTTTCATGGCAGGTTCCTGGTTTGCGTTTTATTGGCAGATGACCGCGTTATTCGGATCGCGCCGCATCATTTCGCGCGGCAGATAGGTGCTGAACGAGGGCAGCGCGCGCACCGGCATCACCGCCCCGACCACCGGCGACAGCCAGCGGTATTGCAGGCCGGTGACGGTGACCGTCACGCCGGCGCAACTGGTGGCGTCGCAGCCGGACGGCTCCCACGCCAGCGCCACCGCACCGATCTCGGGCACCATCATGCGCATCTTCTGCAGCACCTGCCCCTGGTTGGCCGGATCGGCGCACACCACCGCGTAGCGCGCCCCGGCGCGCGTGGCCTCGGTGGCCGCGTTCCAGGTGAACAGCATGCGCGCCACGTCGGTCACGCCAAGCAGGAACATGAAGAAGAGCACCAGCACGAACGCCAGTTCGATCATCGTCGCGCCGCGTTGGTGGGCGCCGTTGTGCCTGGTTTTCATAGTGGGCTGCGCATCGTGGCGCTGATATCGTTGTAGGAAATGGCGGTGAACCTGGCGCCGAACATATTGGCCACCATGGGCCTGAACTGGTAGCCGGTCACCCGGATCGTCACGGTGTTCATCAGCGGGTCGCTGCCGGCCGTCTGCCAGGTCGGCGCCGGCACGTTGGCCGCCGTCAGCGCCGGGTCGAGCAGGGGGCCGCTGCCGGCCACGTTCCCGTACACGATCAGGTTGCGCGCCTCGGCCACATGGGTGCCTGGTGTCTGCATGGACAGGTAGCGCACCGCATCGCGCACGGTCTTGGCGGTGGTGTTGTAGCGGTAGACGGCGCGTCCGAGTTCGGCGCACATCAGCGACAGGATCAGCAGCAGCGGCAGCACGAACGCGAATTCGACCAGCGCCACGCCTTGTTGTTGACGGTGTCTCATGGCGCTCACCTCACCAGTACCGGTACCAGCGGCCCGGCCGCGCCGCCTGGTGTGCCGCCCGGTGCGCAGGGCGATGCCGCGATCCCGGCCAGGCCGCGATACTCCATCTTGGCCGAGTCGTTCGGGCCACTGAGCGGATGGAGCATGAACATGCACACGAAGTCAATCACCTGGGCCGCGCCATTGACCACCGGGACAATCGCCAGGCGCCGGCTGGTGCCGTACTGGCGGTGTTCGCCGGGGGCGCCTGGCGTAGCCAGCTTCTGGAAGCTGTTCAGGCGGTTGCTGTCGCCAAAGGCGATCAAGGAGCCGGTCTTGATGCTGGTGCCGGCATCGGCCAGCGAGGCCCAGGCGGCGCGCTTGGTGATGTAATTTTGCGCGCTGGCGTGCGAGCCAGCCGCCGGCGTGCCGGCAAAGGCGTTCTGCGGCACCGCATTCTTCCAGTTGGCGGCGGTATAGGAGTAACCGCTCTGGTCGGGATGGTTCAGGCTTGGGGAGTCGGTGTTTTTGTAGACCCCGAAGCGGTAGTTCCACGGCCGGTCCACGCTGGTCTGCGCGCCCGGCGTGCCCAGGGTGTCGCCCAGGCGCGTGCTGCAGCGGCCTCCTTCGGCCAGTTCGGCGGCCGTTTCGCTGGCGCTGGTGCTGCCATCGAGGTTGTACCAGCCCATTTCGCCGGCCGCCGCCTGCGCGCCGCCCTTGTCGAACACGGTGACCCATTCGCCGACCGCGAAACCGTAATTATTCGATGCCGTGCCGCCCGCCCTGGCCCTGATCGCCACCGGGATCGGGCAGGTGCTTTGGGCGCTGCCGCGCGTGGAGACCGCGCTGGCCAGTACCGCGCGCGTGGCCGGATTGGCCGTGCCGTTGCCGCTGAAGGCGCCCATGGCGTGCAGCAGCCACATTCTCACGCCGGTCTGGGTGTGCTGGCACTGCGCATAGCGCGCGCTGGCGGGAGCGCTGGTGGGAATGTAGAGCTGGTCCCGGAAGCTGATGCCTGTATCAAGCAACTGGCCCCTGCCGTCCCAGTTGGCCGACTGCAGGTTGACCCGGTTCAGGTTGGCCGCGGTGGTGCCGGCGCGGCGCGCCCGCGCCAGCGCGCTGGCCTGGCCATCGAGTTCCTGGGCGGCGGCCAGGGCGCAACTGTCCATGGCCGTTTGCAGTTCGGTCTTGACGATGAACAGGCGGCCCAGGTCGAAGGCGATGGCGACGAACCCCAGCAGGAAGAACAGCAGGAAGCAGACCGTCAGGATCACCGCGCCGTGCCGGCGCTGGTGAACCAGGTATCGATTGTGCGGGATCATGGTTTTCATCCAAAAAATGACGGGCCGCGGGGTGCCGCGGTCCGTCGGCGGGTGGGTCAGGCGCAGGTCCCGCCGGTAAGGCAGGCCTCGACGCGGGCGATGAAGCCGGAGAAGCTGGTGCCGGTCAGGTTGCGCAGCGCGACCACCAGGATGATCGAGACGACCGCGATGATCAGCGCGTATTCGACTACCTGGGCGCCTTCGTCGTCGCGCAGGAAGGAGCCGATGTTGCGGCGTGCGGTGGTGAGCAGGGCGTTCATGGTATGGACCTTTCAGTTGAGATGGGAACAGGGAAGCGCTGGTCGATCAGACGCAGGTGCCGCCCATCAGGCAAGTGCCGACACGGGTGATGAAGCCGGAGAAGCTGGTGCCGGTGAGGTTACGCAGCGCCACCACCAGGATGATCGAGACGACCGCGATGATCAGCGCGTATTCGACGACCTGGGCGCCTTCGTCGTCGCGGGCGAAGGATTGGACCGACTGGCTTATCGTTTTCAAAAAAGTGTTCATTTGGCGTACCTTTCTGGTGGATGGATGGGCAAACATGCCCGCCCCTGCGGGCGGGGTACTGCGCCGGCGGCGGCCCCGTGGCCGATGCCGGATGCTTCACCGGGCGGCGGGGCCGCCGGCGTTGATGACGGTGATGACCGGCGGCGGCGCCTTGAAGCTGTCCTGATAGCGCAGCATGGCGTCGTGCGCGGCCTGGCCGTCGATCCCGGCCGCCGGCTCGGACATGGCGCCGGCCCGCGGGTTGATGGTCATGGCGCTGCGTGCCTGGCGCACGGCGTTGCCGAAGCGGGCGTCGTAGCGGGGCGCCGAGGCGCAGCCGGCCAGCATGGCCAGCATGGGCAGCAGCGGCAGCACGGCGCGGCAAATCGTGGGGTTCATGGCGCTCTCCTTATTTGTTGGTTGCGGGGGCCGTCTTGCTCTCGGTCTCGCCCATGAAAAGCAGGCGGCCGGGGCTGCCCGCCACGTGGTTGTCGGTCGGCGCCGCCAGCCCCGTGGCCGGTTTGACCAGGCGCGGCGTCACGATGAAAATCAGTTCGGTCTGGTCTTTCTGGAACTCGGTCGAGCGAAACAGCGCGCCGAGCACCGGGATGTCGCCCAGGCCGGGAAAACGGGACAGCGTTTCGGTGACGTTGTTGCGGATCAGGCCAGCGATGGCGAAGCTTTGGCCATCGCCCAGCTGTACCGTGGTGTCGACCCGGCGCGTGGTGATCGATGGCAGCACCGAGGTCACGCCGCCGTTGGTGGTGAAGGGCGAACCGGTCTGGGCCAGTTCCGACACCTCCGACACCAGCTTGAGGTTGATGCGGGCTCCGCCCAGTACCGTCGGCGAGAACTTGAGCCCGACCCCGAATTCCTTTTCTTCCAGGGTGACGGTGGTGCCGCCGCTGTCGCGCGCCTGGGCGACCGGAATGAAGATCTTGCCGCCAGACAGGAAGCTGGCCGACTGGCCGCTGATGGCCATGATGTTCGGTTCGGCCAGCACTCGCACCAGGCCATCTTTTTTCTGCGCGTCGACGCCGAACAGGGTGGCGCCGCGCGCGCCCGCCGAGAGCCGGGCCGCGGCGGCGGAATTGCCGCCCCTGACCGCGGCGTCGGCCACCGCGCCCAGGGCCGCGCCCGAGCCCGGGTGGCTGTACTGGCCGAAGACCGCCGGCGCGCCACCCAGGATGCCCGAGATCACGCGCGAGCTCAGGCCGTCGGCCGAGGCGAACATGCGGGCGAAATCGATGCCGAACTTGTCGAGCAGGGTCTTGCTGACTTCGGCGATCTTCACTTCCAGCATGACTTGCTGGGGCGAGGTCACGCGCAGCAGGTTCAGCACGCGCTTGCCGCCGCCGTAGGCGCCGGCCACGCGCAGCGCTTCGTCGAGCTGGCCCGTGTCGCGCACCGTGCCGGTCAGCACGATGGCGTTTTCGGCGCTCTTGACGATGATCCCGGTTTCCTCCGGCATCAGCTCGCCCAGCTTGGCTTGCAGGGTGGCCGGATCGATCGTCACCACGATGTCGCGCAGGGTGCACACCCCGCTCGCGTCTTGCAGGATCAGGTTGGTGGCGCCGGCTTTTTTCCCGAGCAGGAACAGGTCGGTCGGGCTGAGCAGCAAAACGTCGACTTCGGCGACGCTGCCCGTGTCGTCCGTTTCGGCGGCGGCAGGGGGCGCCGCCGGAGCCGTCTGTTTGGTGTCGCGCTGGCCGCTGGCCACGATGCGGATCGCGGGGGCCGCCAGTGGAATCACCGACGATTTACCGAGCATGACCTGCGCTACCGGTGCGATGACCACCGACTTGCAATGCTTCGTGCCCGTTGCGCCCGGCGCTGCCCTTGCGCAGGCCGGCGCGGCAACCATGCCTGCCGTGGCGACACTCAGGGCCGCGATGCGAATGTGCTTGTTCATGATGGAAGGCTCCGTGGCTATTCAAAAGCAGTTCACTGCCAGCACGCCGTGCTGGATCACTTCCACGCAATGGGTGCGGCTGGCCAGTTGCGCGGCTGCGGCGTGGGCCGGGCGCGGCTTGCGCAGCGCTGCCGGGGCGGCCGGAGGCAGCGGCGCTTTCTTGTCGCCGAACAGCTCGTCCTTGGTGAAGCCGGCGCTGGCCACGGTTTTCTGGTCGACCTGGTTGCGCAGCACCAGCGACAGGGTGCCGACGCTGCGCGCCAGGTCGAGCTTTTCGGAATCTTCCAGCGACAGTTCCAGGGTCACGGCGCTGACGACCTTGGGCTTGGTGTCGTCGCGACCGGCTTCCTGCGCCACCGCCAGCACCAGCACCCGTTCGAGGACCGTCTTGCTGATCTGCTTGCCTTCCTGGTTGCCCGATTTTTCCTGCTGCGCATTGACCATCACGTCGACGTAGTTGCCGGGCAGGGCGAAGCCGGCCACCCCCACCACATCGTTGACCCTTACCGTCATGGCGCGCTTGCCTTCGGCGATGACGGCCGACAAGCCGCCCTGGGTGCCCTGCGGCGCCAGCTTGCCGTCGAGCATGGGTTCACCGCGCAGGATGCCGACTTTGGCGATGCGGTCCTGCAGCTCGCCGGCGCTCTTGAACGCGCCCGGCGGGGTGGCGCCGGCCGGCCAGTCGAGGTTCGACAGCATTTCGGCGTTGATCTTGCTGCCGGGTTCGATGTCGACGGCCGCCACCACCACCTTGTTCGTGCTGGCGCCGCCCTGGCGCGATACCCATCCTGCCGCGTAGACGGCCGCCGCCAGTCCGATGACGAGGGCGAACGCGATCAGCCCGAGTGCCTTGAGGTTTTTCATGGTGATTTCTTTCTGAGGTCAGACGAGGTTGAATTGCTGGGCCACCAAATAGACCGTGGTGCCGAGCGCGATGCTGATGCCGTAGGCGAGCTTGCCTACCGACGGCATGCTGTCCGGCGCCAGTTGCGGCTTGCCGCAGGCAACGGCAGACCACAGCATGCCGCGCATGGCGCCGCCGGCGTTGGCCAGCATCCGTCCCATCACCCGCTTGCGCAAGCCGAAGACGAGGGCGGCGATGCCGCCCGTGATCACGCAAAACAGCAGGGCGTACAGTGTGGCATCGACGCCGAGGAAGGCGCCGACCATGGCCATCAGCTTGACGTCGCCGGCGCCCATGGTGCCGAGCGCATACATCGGCAGCATCGCGCCGAAACCGAGCAGCATGCCGGCCGGCGCCCAGGTCCAGCCGGCGTGCCAATAGGGCGGCACGACGGTGTTGTAGACCAGCGCGAACAGGATGCCGCCGCCGGTGATCAGGTTGGGAATGCGGAAGGTGCGGTAGTCGCACACGGCGGCGGCCGCCAGCAGGGCCAGCAGCACGCCGGTGCGCGGGCTGGTGACCAGCATGCCGAGCAGTGTAAAGAAGGAAGCTGTTTCGTCCATGATGACTCGCCGTGGATGTTGGGGGAGCGGTCCCGCAAGGCCTGGCGCCGTTTGGGTGATCGATGGAGTGAGTATATTTAGCCGGGTTCGGCTGCGAATCGGCCGGATGTCCTTTCCGGATGGGACGGCGCTCCTGATTTCGGCAGGCTGCGGATGGGGCGCGCGTACCAGGCGGGGGCCGGGCGGCGTAGTACAAATGTCCTGCGTCTGTTCCGATCCAGGGGCTGCGGCCTGGCGTGCAACATGGCAAACGTCGCATGGCGCCAAGCGCACAAGCGGTCAGCGGCATCGGGCACGCTGACACCAGTTTTTGATTGGAGACAAGTAATGGCAATCTTGCGCAGGCTGGCACTCGCCCTGGCGATCGCGGCAACCGGAATGACGGCGGCGCAGGCCGGAGCCGGGGACGAGGACGTCAAGTGCGCCATGTGCGCGGAATGGAACCAGCCGCAGCAGCCGTTCCAGATCGTCGGCAACACGTATTACGTCGGCCCGCGCGGCCTGTCGGCGGTGCTGGTGACCGGCGACCAGGGCCATATCCTGCTCGACGGCGCGCTACCGCAGTCGGCGCCCCTGATCATCCGCAACATCGAAGCGCTCGGTTTTCGCATCGAGGATGTGAAGTTGATCGTCAACTCCCACGCCCATGACGACCATGCGGGCGGCATTGCTCGATTGCAGCGCGCCAGTGGCGCCACGGTGGCCGCCAGCGCGCTGGCGGCGCGGGCCCTGCGCGCCGGCCTGGTCGGGCCGGACGATCCCCAGTACAAGGCCGACGGCCCGGACCGCTTTCCCAGGGTGGCGCAGGTCACCGAGGTGGCCAATGGCGCGATCCTGCGCGTGGGCGCGCTGGCCGTCACCGCCCACCTCACGCCCGGCCACACCACGGGCGGCACCACCTGGTCGTGGCAATCGTGCGAAAACAGGAGCTGCTTCGACGTCGTGTACGCCGACAGCCTCAATCCGATGTCGCAGGATGGCTTCCGCTTTTTGGGCAGCGCCACCGCGCCCGACCATTCGGCCTCGTTCCAGGCCAGCATCGACAAGGTCGCGGCACTCAGGTGCGACGTGATGATCCCGGTGCATCCGGGCTTCGCGGACCTGGTGGAAAAGCAGGCGGCCCGCACCCCCGGCAACAACCCCTTCATCGACCCGGGCGCGTGCCGCAGGTACGCGGCCGATGCCCATGCAAGGCTGGCCGAACGCCTCCAGCGCGAAGCGGCGCAATGAGGCGCCTGCCGTGATTGCGCGCATCGTTTTCATCGCGCTCCATGTGCTGCTTGTCGCCGGCGTGACCTTTGCCTGTGCCGGCAGCACAGGCGGATCGTCGCGGATGCGCGTGCTGCTGATCGTTCCCGCGCTGCTCAGTCTGGTGCCGCTACCGTTTGCGGTGTGGGCGGACGTGAAGGGGCGTGCCAACACAGCGAGGACCTTGCTGCTCAGCGTCATGCTGTCCTTGCCCGTCAGCATCGTCCTGTTGCTGTTGCTGTTGCTCTTCAATCGCCTCGGCAATGCTGGATGGCATTGAAGCGAGTTCACGCCGCGGGCATGGTCGCGCTTCCTCCGCCGCTCCGCGCACAACGCTACATGGATAGTCCGCCCGAGGCTGGGACGGCGCTGCCGCAAGCGAGCGCCGTCATGCATCCATGGGCGCCGGCGCGCGGGAGCGGGCTGCCAGCAGGAAATCCACAAACGAGCGCACTTTCAGGGACAAGTGCCGGCCGTGAGGATACATCACGGAGAACGGGCGCGAGCAGCCTGCGTGCGCGGACAAGACTTCGACCAAGGTCCCCTTGCGCAGATCTTCTTCGATCGTAAATCGATATGCCTGGAACAGGCCGGCGCCGCTGCGCGCCAATGTCACCCCGGCGAGTATGTCTTCGTACAAGCAATAATTACCGGCCGCCGCCACCTCGATGAGCTTTCCTTTTTCCCTAAACAGCCAGGGAATCGGGCGGCCGGTACTGGGCAACACAAAATTAATGCAATCGTGCTGCGCGAGGGAGGCGATTGAACCGGGCACGCCGGCCCGGGCGAGATAGCCGGGCGCGGCCACGACGACCAGCTCCGCATCTTCCAGTTTGCGGGCGACAAAGCTCGAATCGGCAGGTTCGCGCGCACGGATCGCGAGGTCATAACCTTCATCGACAAAATCGATATTGCGGTTGCTGACATGAACATCGACCCGCACATCCGGATACAGTGCGCGAAATGCCGGCAGCAGCGGAAGCACACGATGGTGGCCGTAGGTTGTCGGGACGCTGATCCGCAGCACGCCGGAAGGCATCCCTTGCAGGCCGGTCAGCGCGCGTTCCGCATCGATCAGCTGGGTGAGCGCCTGCCGGCATTGCTCGAAATAGCGGCGCCCGTCTTCCGTCAAGCTCACTTGGCGCGTGGTGCGCACGAACAGCCTTGCGCCCAGCCGCGCCTCGAGCCGCGACACCGAGCGGCTCACGGCCGCCGGTGTGACGCCAACCGCCTTGGCGGCGGCGGTGAAACTGCCATTTTCGGCAGCGGCGCAGAACAGCTCGATGCTGCCTACCAGGACATCGTCGAAATGGCGTCTCATTTGGCTGCCTTATTTATTACGCGATGTATCAGATAAATTTCATGGATGTGGATTTATCCCCGAAAAGAACATCAATAGACTACACCATATTGCAGTCACGCAATCAGCCGCTGTCGGCGCCAGCCGGCACCCTGCCACGATCCTTACCGGAGAACGCCCATGAAACTCTATTATTCGCCCGGCGCCTGCTCGCTCGCGCCACACATCTTGCTGTGCGAAGCAAAACTGCCGCACACGCTCATCAAGGTCGACACCGGCACCCACCTCACTGAAGACGGCATCGACTTTTACACCATCAATCCGAAAGGCTGTGTGCCGGTTCTCGAACTCGACGACGGCCAGCGGCTCTCCGAGGGACCCATCATTGCGCAATTCATTGCAGACCATGCTCGCCGCGACGACTTGATGCCCGGCGCCGGATCGATGGCGCGCTATCGGGTGATGGAGTGGCAAAACTACATCACGTCCGAACTGCACAAGTCCTTCAGTCCGCTGTTCAATCCGGCATTGAACGCAGCGGCCAAGGCAGTCTTCGCCGCCATCCTGAGCGAGAAATTCGCCTGGGTATCGCGCCAATTGCGCGGCAAGTCGTATCTGACCGGTGACAGCTTCAGCGCTGCCGATGCCTACCTCTTCACGGTCGCCGGCTGGGCCAACCATGTCGGTCTCGATTTGTCGGACCAGGACGCCGACGTGTTTGGGCCTTTGCAGGCCTTCCTCGCACGCGTGGCTGCGCGCGCGGCCGTGCAGGAAGCGATGAAGGCAGAAGGTTTGCCGGCAGCAGAACGAAGCAAACCGTGCGCGGCTCAACATCGGGAATGTTGAATCATGTGGAAAAATACGGAAGTAGCACGCCGCCTCGGCCTGGCCGTGCCGATTATCCAGGGGCCGTTCGGCGGCGCCATATCGTCGGTCGACCTGGTCGTTGCCGTTTGCGAGAGCGGCGGCCTGGGTTCCTTCGGCGCCCATCATCTTGATGCGAATGGCATCGGCGATGTCGCAAGCCGGATTCGCGCACGCACATCGGGTCCGTTCGCCTTGAATTTATGGATCCCGCTGGACGACGCGGACGATCCGCGGATCGACGACGCGGCATTTGCGCGCAATGCGCAATTGCTGCAACCGTACCTGAGCGAACTCGGGCTGCAGATACCACAACGTCCGAAGCGGTTCGCCCCGCCGTACGCCGAGCAAATCGAGGCAGTACTCGCAGCGCGTCCGGCGGTGTTCAGTTTTGTGTTCGGGGTGCCGTCGCAGAGTGTGTTGAAGCGCTGCCGCGCGCTTGGCATCGTGACGTTCGGCGCCGCCACCACGGTCGACGAGGCGATCACACTGGAACAAGCCGGCGTCGACATGATCGTCGCCACCGGTTTCGAGGCGGGCGGGCACCGCGTATCGTTTCTGCGCGCCGCGGAAGAGTCGCTGACGGGCACCTTTTCACTCGTACCGCAGGTGGCCGATGCGGTTCGTATTCCGGTGGTCGCCGCAGGCGGCATCGCTGACGCGCGCGGTATCGCGGCCGCGCTGGCGCTGGGCGCCCAAGGCGTGCAGATCGGCACGGCGTTTCTCGCATGTACAGAATCGAATGCCGATTCGACCCATCGCGAGATGCTTTTCAGCCCGGACGCGCGCTACACGGGACTGACTCGCGTCTTCAGCGGCAGGCTGGCGCGTGGCATCCGCAACCGGCTGATGAACCAATTGCAAGCGCACGCCGCGCAGATTGCGCCATATCCGATACAGAACTGGTTGACCGGAATGATGAAAAAGGCAGCGGCCGGGCAGGAGCGTTCCGACCTGATGTCGCTATGGTGCGGGCAGTCGGCCCCACTGCTCACGCATCGCGATGCACGTTCGCTGATGGCCGCGCTGGTGAAGGAAACCTCATTGATCACCGGGGGATGGGCCAGCAATTCCTGATGGGCTGGCGCACCGATTCCCGCATGGATGAGCAGGCTCCCCGTGCCGGTTTCAACAGGAATCGGCGCACCATCAACCCGATGCCGCGCGCGGCTATCCAGACATACAGCGAAAGCTTGCGGCTCTATTACTACACAAGCGTATAATAAATCGCATGAACCGCCCATCTCAAAAAATCGATGCCCGGCTGATCGCTTCCGGCATGGTCTTGCTGCCCCAGACCGGGTGCGCCGGTCTGTCGGTGCGCAAACTGGTCGAACACGCGGGGGTCAACCTCGGCATGTTCCACTATCACTTCAAGAACAAGGACAACTTCCTGCGGGTGCTGCTGCAGCACATGTACGAAGAAATGTTCGCCGCCCTCACGCTCAAGGCGCAAGCCTCGCGCAGCGGTGCGCGCAATCTCGATGGCGCCCTGCGCGTACTGGCCGGTTTCGCCTGCAAGCATCGCCACCTGCTTTTGACCTTGCTGTCGGAAGCGACCCGCAGCGAAGCGCTGCCGGTATCGTTCCTGCGCGAGAACCTGCCGCGCCACATCGCGGTGCTGGCCCGGCTGCTGTGCCAGGGCCAGGCCGAGGGCGACATCATCGACGCCCCGGCCATGCAGCTGCTGCCGTTCATGTTGGGGGCCATCGCCGGTCCGCTGTTTGCCGGCGGCGCGCTCGAACGCCTGCCCGCCGCCCCGCCCGAACTGGCGGCGCTGGCGCAAGAGGCGCTGTTGTCGGAAGCGGCCATCGCCCTGCGCATCGACCTGGCCATGCGCGCCATCCTCACCGCATCGAAGGAGTCGGCACCGCCATGAGCCTGTCCCTGCTCGGGCGCGTCTGCGCCGCGGCCTTGCCGCTTACCCTGTGCGTGGCCTGCGGGCTGGCGCGCGACGACGCCTTTCCCGGCTACGCCGAAGGCGACTATGTGCGCCTGTCGGCGCCCCTGGCCGGCACATTGACCGACGTGCACCTGCGCCGCGGCGACCAGGTCAAGGCCGGCGCGCCCGCCTACGTGCTGGAACAGGCCAGCGAAACGGCGGCGCGCCAGGAAGCGCAAAGCCGGGTAGGCCGGGCCGAGGCCCTGCTGGCCGACTTGCGCAAGGGCGCGCGCAGCGACGAAGTGGCGGCCTTGCAGGCCGCGCTGCGCGAAGCCGAGGCGGCGCTGGCGCTGTCGCAGGCCAACCTGGAGCGCGAGCGCAAACTGGTGGCCGACAAATTCATCTCGCGCGCCCGGCTCGATCAGGTGGCGGGGGCGCTGGCGGCCGACCGCGCCCGGGTGGAGCAGGCCAGGGCGCGTCTGCGCCTCGCCGGCACCAGCGCCAGGAGCGACCAGGTCGCGGCGGCGGAAAAGGAAGTCGAGGCCGCGCGCGCCCAGCTGGCCCAGGCACAATGGAAGGTCGACCAGAAAGCCCAGGCGACGCCGGTGGCCGGCATGGTCAGCGATGTGGCTTACCGCGCCGGCGAATGGGTGCCGGCTGGCGCGGCCATCGTCACCTTGCTGCCGCCGGCGAACATCAAGGCGCGCTTCTTCATTCCCGAAACGCAGCTGGGCAAGATCCGGATGGGGCAGGGCGCCATCATCGCCTGCGACGGCTGCGCGCAGCCGGTGAAGGCGCGCATCACCTTCGTCTCGCCCGAGGCGGAGTACACCTCGCCGCTCATCTACAGCAAGGAAAACCGCGCCTCGCTGGTATTCATGGTGGAAGCGACGCCCGAGCCGGGACAGGCGCCGCTTCATCCCGGCCAGCCGCTGACGGTGCGCACGGAGCCGAAGTCGTGACCTCCCCCGCGACCTCGCCCGCGACGCCGTCGCCCATCGTCATCGACGTGCAGGGCCTGACCAAATCCTACGGTGGGCGCATGGTGGTCGACCATGTCGACATCCGGGTCGAGCGTGGCCGCATTTACGGCTTCCTGGGCCCGAACGGCAGCGGCAAGACCACCACCATCCGCATGCTGTGCGGCCTGCTCACCCCGGACGAGGGGCAGGGCCGCTGCCTCGGCTACGACATCCGCACCGAGGCGCGCGAGATCAAGAAGCAGGTCGGCTACATGACGCAAAAATTCGGCCTGTACGACGACTTGAGCATCGAAGAAAACCTCGACTTCGTCGCCCGCGTCTACCAGATCGCCGGACGGCGCCAGCGCATCGCCGATACGCTCGAACGGCTTGGCCTTTCCAGCCGGCGCGCCCAGCTGGCCGGCTCGCTCTCGGGCGGCTGGAAGCAGCGGCTGGCGCTGGCGGCCTGCCTGATCCACGACCCGCAACTGCTGCTGCTCGACGAACCGACGGCCGGCGTCGATCCGTCCGCGCGGCGCGAATTCTGGGACCAGATCCACGACCTGGCCGGCGCCGGCATGACGGTGCTGGTCTCGACCCACTACATGGACGAGGCGGAGCGCTGCCACCAGCTGGCCTACATCGCCTATGGCAAGCTGCTCGCGCGCGGCAGCGTGGCCGAGGTGATCGCCGGCGCCGGCCTGCACACCTGGTCGCTCGCCGGGCCGGACTTGCAGCGCGCCGCCCACAGCCTGCGCGGCGCGCCCGGCATCCGCACCGTCGCGCCGTTCGGCATGACCTTGCATGTGAGCGCCAACTCCGCCGATGCGTTCGCCCAGGCGCTGGCGCAGCCGGCGCTGGCCGGGCTCACGGCCACGCCGATCGAGACCAGCCTGGAAGATGTCTTCATCGCGCTGATGCAGGATGCGCAGGATAACTTCGGCGGAGCGGCGCCATGAACTGGCGACGCATGCTGGCGGTGCTGCTCAAGGAACTGCGCCAGGTCGGGCGCGACCGGCTCACCTTCGGCATGATGGTCGGCATTCCGATCATGCAGCTGATCCTGTTCGGCTTTGCCATCAACGGCGACGTGCGCCACCTGCCGCTGGCGGTGGCCGACCTTGACCACAGCGTGTTCTCGCGGCGCCTGGTGGCGGCGCTGGAAACGTCGCAGTACTTCCGCATCGTGCGCCACGTCGACGGCGTGCCCGAAGGCGACGCGCTGCTGGCGCGCGGCGAGGTGCAGTTCGTGCTGGTGGTGCCGGGCGACTTTTCGCGCCGGCTGGTGCGCGGCGAGCGGCCGGCGATCCTGCTGGCGGCCGACGCCACCGATCCGGCGGCCACCGGCAATGCGCTGGCGTCGGTCAATGCGATCGCGGCGCGCGCCATCGGCTCGGAACTGCGCGGGCCGCTGGCGCGGCTGCGTCCGGGCGAGGCGCCGTATGAAATCCGCAGCCAGCGCCGCTACAATCCAGAGGGGCTGACGCGCTACAACATCGTGCCCGGACTGATGGGCGTGATCCTGACCATGACGATGGTGATGATGACGGCACTGGCCATGACGCGCGAGCGCGAACGCGGCACCATGGAAAACCTGCTGGCCACGCCGGTCTCGCCGCTCGAAGTCATGATCGGGAAAATCGTGCCGTACATCTTGATCGGATACGTCCAGGTGGGCGTGATTCTGCTCGCCTCCTGGCTGGTGTTCGACGTGCCGATGGTGGGGAGCCTGCTGCTCTTGTCCGGTGCGCTGGTGCTGTTCATCGCCGCCAACCTGGCGATCGGCTTCACGTTTTCGACCATCGCGCGCAACCAGATGCAGGCCATGCAGCTGACCTTCTTTTTCTTCCTGCCGTCGATGCTGCTGACCGGTTTCATGTTTCCGTTCCGGGGCATGCCGGGATGGGCGCAGGCGATCGGGGAAGTGCTGCCGCTGACGCACTTCCTGCGCATCACGCGCGGCATCATGTTGAAGGGGAACGGGCTGGCCGAGGTGCTGCCGCACGCATGGCCGATCGCGCTGGCGATGTGCGTGGCCGGCGCGGTCGCCATGCTGAGGTACCGGCAGACCCTGGATTGAACCTCAAGACCGTCATTCCCGCGCAGGCGGGAATCCAAGCTCAATGAGCCGCCTGCAACTGCGCTACGGAATTGGATTCCCGCCTGCGCGGGAATGACGGTGTTTAGTATCGCGGTAAGAATCGGATTGGTTCTACGCCACGATGCGCTAGTTACTACTTGCGCGCGGCTTGCGCCGGCGCCGGATCAGCGCCCCCAGGCCGATCACGCCACCGAAGGCGATGCCGGCAACCGGCAGCGGCACCAGGCTCGATGCTTTCGGCGGCGGCGTATTGGCGTCGCGCAGCGCGTCGGGAAACGGGCGCGGTCCGACCGGGACGATTTTCCAGTCGGCCTGGTTGGGCGGCGTGCGCTGCATGAATTCGCTGAACGAAAACACCGGGTTCGATCCCATCACGCGGCTCGACGGCACTTGCGGAATGCGTACCAAGACCAGCGCCTCGACATCGTTCTGCAACTGCTTTTCGTACGCGGTCAGCTTGCGCGGCTTGCCCTTGGTGGCGCCCACCAGTTGCAGCAGGTCGTTGCCGGCCGCCTCGAACGCCACCGCCGGATACAGGCGCACCTGTTCCTCGGTCAGGTAATCGTAGATCTTGCGCCCGCTGGCCAGGCTCATGTCCTTGGCCGACAGGTAAGCGTAGGCGCCCAGCGCCTTGATATTGCTGGTCGGTCCGCGCTGCGGGATATTCCAGCCCAGGCCCTTGAACACGTCCAGGCTGATGCCGGCGCAGTTGGCCTTCGCATGCTGGTAGGTGAAGTCGTGGCGGTAGAAGTGGTTGAACACGCGCTGGACGCCGCCCTGGTAGGCGGCCGCCGTGCGCGCGTTGCTCAATACCGCCACCAGCATGTACGACGGACGGTAATACTGCTGGCCGCTGTTGAGGTCCATCAGGTAGTTATCCATCGGGACGGGCGCGGCGATGATGCCTTTTTCGCTGACCGAATCGAGGTTGTAGAAATTATTGACGATCCAGTCCGACCACTCGCCCGCGCGCCCGAGGTGGCCGGTGGCGACGGCGAAGTGGCCGCCGTAGGCTTCGTCGTCGTCGCCCTGGGCGCCGTTGAGCATCACGCCGAGGACCGGTTTTTCCTGCCACTGGCGGGCCTGGCCGGGCTTGCGTTCCCACAGCAGGCGGGTCGAGAACGGGCTCGATGCGCCGCCGCCTTCGGCGCGCACGTAGGTGGCGAAGGTTTCGTCCTTGCCCAGCGGCTGCGCGCGCATGCTGGCCTGGTTGATGGTGAAGTCCTTCGGCCAGACGGTGCGCGCGACAAACGACGATTTGCCGTCCGCTTCGCTGTAGGTGCCGCGCATGCGCACTTCGCGCTTGGCGAAGAAGGCGGTGGTCTTCGGGTCCCAGTACGACAGGTTGCTGGCGATCTTGGGCGCCAGCGCCAGGTCGGTCACGGCATCGTCGGTGGTGCGCACGTGGGCGCCGTCCGGCAGGATGTGGGCGTCATCGAGAATGTGGGGAGCACCGAGCCACACCAGGCCCGGAAGCGCCAGCTGGTCCCTGGTGCCGTCCGGCGCCCATTCCCTGGTGCCGCGCACGATGTCGCCGCCGCGCGTGAAGCTCGATACCGGCTGCGACGGCAGCGGCACCGCCAGCACTTCGTTCTTGAAATACCATAAGCCCTGCTTGACCGTGACGCAGTCCGGGCAGTTGCCATTGCTGAGCCGGAACTGCATGGCCGGCAACAGCCCGAGTCGTTCTCCGGCGAGGGCGCTTTTCAGCCCGGCCGGTTCGGTGGCGTGCGCGCCGGATGACATCAGCAACACACCGGCACCGAGTAAAGAACGGGTTTTCAACATAAGTTGTCCTTGAGCGTGAATGAATAAAATCGCAAGCTTGCAAATCTACACCGGTTGCGTGACAACAGCATGATTTTAACTGCCTTAAGGCAAGAAAAAGGGTGGCGAAGACACACTTATCGCTGTTTTGTTGTGATCACGGAAACAAGTAGCTTCCTGGTATTTCATTGTCGGCAACACAAGCATGCTGCGATCATCAGATCAATCGAGCGTCCAGACGTACTGCATGTTGATGACGTCCTGCACCGGTTTGCCGCCGCGGCGGCCCGGCAGGAAGCGGCAGGCCGAGAGTGCCTTGATAACGGCCTCATCCCAAGGTCGGCCGCCGCCGCTTTGCTCGACGCGGGCCTTGAGGACGCGGCCATCGGGCGCGATGACGAAGGCGACCTTGAAGGTGTCCAGGCTTCCGATGCGCATGCCGGTGCCAGGCCATTGCGGCGCAGGGCAGGAGCCGGCGACGACGGAAGCCCTGATGCGGGCGGGGGTGGCATCGTGCGCGGGCGCCGGCCGGGCCAGCAGCAACAGGCAAGCGGTGAACAGACAATGACGCATGAATCGGGCCGGGTTCACCATGGATGCGCTTTCGAGGGTGCCAATGTACATCAATCGCTTGCCGACAGCTTGATATATGTTGGGACAAAACTAAGATAGACTTGTCTGAACTTTCCACTACCGCGTAAACACGATGGCGATCCTGTCCGAACTGGTTCTGTACCCGATCAAATCCTGCGCCGGCATCTCCGTGCGCGAGGCCACGCTGACCCGTTCCGGCCTGTCGGTCGACGCGGTGTACGACCGCGAATGGATGCTCATCGACGACAACGGGCAGTTCCTCACGCAGCGCGAGCATCCGCGGATGGCCCTGATCACGCCGCGCCTGTTGTCGGACACCCTGGAGGTGCGCGCGCCGGGCATGTTGCGCCTCGAAATACCGCTCGGGCTGCCCGACCCGGACCACGAAATCACGCGCGACGTGATGGTCTGGGAAGACAGCGTGCTGGCCTACGATTGCGACGACACCACCGCCACCTGGTTCTCGAAGGCGATCGGCGTGCCGTGCCGGCTGGTGCGCTTCCACGCCACCGCCACCCGCGTGTCGAGCACCAAATGGACCGGCGGGCTGGCCGAGCCGACCCTGTTTTCGGACGGTTATCCCTTGCTGGTGGTGGGCCAGGCTTCGCTCGACGACCTCAATCAGAAGATGCAGGCGGCCGGGCGCGCGGCCCTGCCCATGAACCGCTTTCGTCCGAATATCGTCATCGACGGCATCGACGCCTTCGAGGAGGATTATGCCGACCATTTCGCGCTCGGCGCGGCGCGCCTGAAGCCCGTCAAGCCATGCTCGCGCTGCCCGATTCCGGCGGTCGACCAGGCCACCGGCGAGCCGGGGCCCGATCCGCTCGACATCCTGCGCACCTACCGCAGCAAGGCCGTCATGGACGACAAGATCTGCTTCGGCATGAATGCGATCGTCACCGACGGTGATGGCGAGCGCCTGCAGGTGGGCCAACCGGTGACAATGACCCTGGCATTCTGAGGCCGCGGCGGCACGGTTGGCGGCGATGACATATGCGATTCGGGTGAATTTTTCGTTTTCAAGGCGGGCCGGATCGCGTAAGGTGGCACTATTGTCGAGGTCGACAGGAAAAAGGTGGGAACCGTATGCATGATCCCGGCGCTCCGGCGCGCGATGTGGAAGCCGAAAACGAATCCTTGCGTGCGCGCCTGGACTATCTGGTGGAGCAGGCCGAGCGCAATCACGAGATCATGTGCCGGCACCAGGCGTTCGACCTCGAAATCGTCGGTTCCGACAGCTTCCAGGCGCTGATTGGCACCATCTTCAGCAGCCTGCCGGCCATCGCCGGACTCGATATCGTGACACTGAGCCTGGTCGACGAAGATGCCGACATCCGCACCGTGATGGACAAGCTGGGTGTGGACTTCAACGATTTTCCGCACATGATTTTCGTGGACTCGGCGGCGGCGCTGGGCTTCGTGCCGTCGCGCAGCGAGGTGTTCACGGGGCCGCCCAAGCCGATGCTCGGGCCTTATCACCCGGCCGGCCACCAGCCGATGTTCCCGAACCAGCCGCCCGGTCTGCAAAGCATCGCGCTGGTGCCGCTGCTGCGCAACAAGCGCCTGATCGGCAGTCTGAATCTGGGCAGCCTGGATGCCACGCGTTTTACCCCGGCCATGGCCACCGACTTCATCGAGCACATGGCGTCGATCATCGCGATCTGCCTCGAAAACGTGATCAGCAACGAGATGCTCAAGTATATCGGGCTGACCGATTCGCTGACCGGGGTGTACAACCGGCGCTATATCGACCGCCGCCTGCTGGAGGAAATCGGCCGCGCGCGGCGCCAGGCGTACCGCATTTCGTGTTTGTACATCGACATCGACCATTTCAAGCAGGTCAACGACAGCAGCGGGCACCAGGGCGGCGATGAAGTGCTGCGCGAGGTGGCTGCGCGCATCAAGGCCGAGCTGCGCCTGTCCGACGCGCTGGGGCGCTTCGGCGGTGAGGAATTCGTGGTGCTGCTGATCGACGCCAATCTCGACAGCGCGACCCAGGTGGCGCAGCGGATCTTGCAGAGCATCGCGGGCACGCCGTTCACCTTGTCGGGCGGGGAGCGGCTGGCGGTGTCGGTGTCGATCGGGGTGGCGACGCTCGACGACTTCGAGCGCGATCACGCCATCGAGGGCGTGGCCCAGGCACTGGTGGCGCATGCGGATACGGCGCTGTACAAGGCGAAAGAGGGTGGGCGCAACCGGGTGGTGTCGTTCGTTTAATCGTCGTTCCCGCGAGCCCCCCACCGTCGTTCCCGCGAGCCCCTGCCGTCGTTCCCGCGCAGGCGGGAACCCAAGTTCGCAGCTTCGCGTTATCTCGTCTCTGATTCACGTACTTGGGTTCCCGCCTGCGCGGGAAGTCGTTTCTGGCAGTGCCAGGAACGACGGGGAGGTGGCGGCGGAACGACGGCTCGATGGGGCTAATGCAGCAACCGTTCCTCCGCCCGGTTCACCGCATCGGCCGACCCGCGCAGCACCACCACGTCGCCCACTTCCAGCTGCGTCAGCGGCGTCACGTCGAGCCGCTCTTTCCCGCGCCGCACCGTGGTCACATCCGCTCCCAGCTCGCTTAGCTCGAGCTGGTCGATGCGCTTGCCGACCGAGGCAGCATCTTCGCGCAAGGTCACCGAATGCAGGCGCACGAACAAGTGCTCCGGATCGTCGCTGGCGTCGCCGGTGCCATGAAAATACCCGCGCAGCGACGCGTATCGCTCGTCGCGCGCACTTTGCACCCGGTGCACCACGCGCCGCAGCGGCACGCCCATCATCACCAGCGCGTGCGAGGCGAGCATCAGGCTGCCCTCCAGCGCTTCCGGCACCACTTCCGCCGCGCCGGCTTTTTTCAGCACATCGAGATCGGTATCGTCATAACTGCGCACGATCACCGGCAAGGTTGGTGCCAGTTCGTGCACCAGGTGCAGCACCTTGATCGCCGATGGCGTGCTGGCGTACGTGATCACCAGCGCGCTGGCGCGGTAAATACCGGCCGCCACCAGGCTTTCGCGGCGCGCGGCGTCGCCGTACGACACATGCGCACCCGCCGCCTGCGCTTCCTGCACCCGTTCCGGGTCCAGGTCGAGCGCCTGGTAAGCCACTTTTTCCTCGGTCAGCAAGGTCGCCAGGGTCTGGCCGCTGCGCCCGAAGCCGGCGATGATCACGTGCTTCTGGGTTGACATGGTGCGGCTGGCGATTTGCGTGAGCTGGAGCGACTGCATCATCCATTCGTTGGACGAGACCTTCATCACGATCTGGTCCGATTTGGCGATGATGAACGGCGCCACCAGCATCGACAGCACCATCGAGGCGAGCACCAGCTGGATGATGAAGTCGTCGATCAGATGCGCGCCCGAGGTCAGGTTGAGCAGCACGAAGCCGAATTCGCCCGCCTGCGCCAGCGCCAGGCCGGTGCGGATCGACACGCCGTCGGACGCGCCGAACAGCTTGGCCAGCACCGCGATCAGGGCGAACTTGAGCAGCACCGGCAGCACCAGCAAGAGCAGCACCAGCCACCAGTTCTCCAGCACCAGGCCGACATTAAGCAGCATGCCGACGGTGATGAAAAACAGCCCGAGCAGCACGTCGCGGAAGGGCTTGATGTCTTCTTCCACCTGGTGCTTGTACTGGGTTTCGGAGATCAGCATGCCGGCCACGAACGCGCCCAGGGCCAGCGACAGGCCGGCGTGCTCGGTGATCCAGGCCGCGCCCAGGGTGATGAGCAGCAGGTTGAGCATGAACAGCTCCTGCGAGCGGCGCTTGACGACGATGGTGAACCACGTGCGCATGACCTTCTGGCCGATGAACAGCAGCAGCACCAGCACGATCACCGCTTTCAGGCCGGCCCAGGCCAGGGTTTCGGCCAGTTCCTCGGGCGGCTTGCCGAGCGAGGGAATGAGGATCAGCAGCGGCACCACGGCCAGATCCTGGAACAGCAGGATGCCGATGATCTTGCGGCCATGCTGGCTTTCGAGTTCGAGCCGCTCGGTGAGCATCTTGACCACGATCGCGGTCGACGACATGGCCAGCGCGCCGCCCAGCGCGAACGCCGCCTGCCAGGTGATTTTCAGCGATGCCGGCAACTGGGTCGAGAGCAGCCACCCGAACAGCATGGTGGCCACGATGGTCAGCACCACCTGGGCCATGCCAAGGCCGAACACGATGCGCCGCATCGCCATCAGCTGCGACAGGGAGAATTCCAGCCCGATCGAAAACATCAGGAAAACAACGCCGAATTCGGCCAGGGTTTCGGTGGTCTTGCTGTTTTCGGCCAGGCCCAGGGCGTGCGGGCCAATCAGGATGCCGACGGCCAGGTAGCCGAGCATCGGTGGCAGGTGCATCATGCGGAAAGCGACCACGCCCAGTACGGCGCTGCCCAACAGAAGGAGGGTGAGTTCTAGTCCTGAAAACATGCGTTGCCGTGTAATGGAGTGGTAAGGCCGGGCGAAAACACGGGGTAAAGACGATTTCTGCGTCTGGCAAGTTTTTTGCTTTCGCAATTCGTTTATACTTCTGCCATGAGTGTAACCCATGAAAAAACAATGCTGAAAGCTTTTGACAAAAACCTCACGCAACGCGCCATGCAACTGGCCCGCGAGACGCTGGAAATCGAAGCGGACGCCATCCGCGCCCTGCACGCGCGCCTGGTGACCGACGACAGCGTCGGCCAGGCCGTGGGCCTGTTGATGGAATGCGGCGGGCGGGTGGTTGTCTCCGGCATGGGCAAGTCGGGCCATATCGCGCGCAAGATCGCCGCCACCCTGGCCTCGACCGGCACCCCGGCCATGTTCGTCCACCCGGGCGAAGCGGCCCACGGCGACCTTGGCATGGTCACCGCGCAGGATGCCTTCATCGCCATCTCGAACTCCGGCGAGACGGCCGAACTGATGGCGATCCTGCCGATCATCAAGCGCATGGGCGCGCCGCTGATCGCCATGACCGGCAACCCGCAATCTAGCCTGGCGCTGCTGGCCGACGTGCACCTTGACGTTTCCGTGGCCAAGGAAGCCTGCCCGCTCAACCTGGCGCCAACCGCCAGCACTACCGTCACCCTGGCCCTGGGCGACGCGCTGGCCGTGGCCCTGCTCGACGCGCACGGCTTCAAGGAAGAAGACTTCGCCCGCTCGCATCCGGGCGGCGCGCTGGGCCGGCGCCTGCTGACCCACGTGCGCGATGTCATGCGCAGCGGCGACGCGGTGCCGAAGGTGACGGCTGACGTGTCGCTGTCGGCGGCCCTGCTCGAAATCACCCAGAAGGGCATGGGCATGACCGCCATCGTCGACGAGGCGCAGCGCCCGGTCGGCGTATTTACCGACGGCGACCTGCGCCGCCTCATCGAGCGCGTGCAGGACTTCACGAAGATCGCGATCCGCGACGTGATGCACGCCGATCCGCGCCGCGTCGGCCCCGACCAGCTGGCGGTCGATGCGGTGGCCATCATGGAAGAATTCCGCATCAACCAGATGCTGGTGGTCGATACCGACGGCAAACTGGTGGGCGCCCTGCATATCCATGACCTGACCCGCGCGAAGGTGATCTGATGACGCAGCCTGACGTTAGCTCTCCCTACCAGCTCGACCACCTGCGCCGCGCCGCCGCCGTCAAGGTCATGATTTTCGACGTCGACGGCGTGCTCACCGACGGCAGCCTGACCTACGGCCCCGATGGCGAAGCGACCAAGACCTTCAATGTGCTCGACGGCCTGGGCATCCAGCTGCTGCAAAAAAGCGGCGTGGCCACCGCCATCATCAGCGCGCGCCAGTCGCCGATCGTGGTGCGGCGCGCGGCCGATTTGGGCATCATGCATGTCCACCAAGGCATCCACGACAAACGCATCGCCTTCGCCAAGTTGCTCGAAGCGACCGGCGTCACGGCCGCGCAGTGCGGCTACATCGGCGATGACGTGATCGACCTGCCGCTGCTGCTGCAGGTCGGCTTTGCCGTCACCGTGCCAACCGGCCACCCGGAAGTGCAATACCGCGCCCATTACGTCACCAAGGCCGGCGGCGGGCGCGGCGCCGTGCGCGAAGTGTGCGACATGGTCATGCGCGCGCAGGGCAGCTACGAGGCGGCCCTGGCGCCGTACTTCGCCTGATGCAAACGACAAGGGACCACCATGCATAAGCGCACCGCACACCGCTGGCGCCTGACCGCGATCATGGTGGTCGGGACCTTCTTCGCCTTCGGCACCTTCTGGCTGGTCCAGCTGGCGCAAAACGGCGACACCTCGGTCGATCCGAACAGCTTCAAGAACGAACCAGACTACATCGTCGAGCAGTTCAGCTTCGTGCGCATGACACCAGAGGGCAAGCCGCGCTACCTGGTCTCCGGCGCCAAGCTCACCCACCGCCCGGTCGACGATACCTCGGACGTGGAACTGCCGGTGCTGCAGGGCGTCGCGCCCGGCCAACCGATTACCACCATCACCTCGCAGCGCGCGCGCATCCGCCACGCCCAGAACCAGGCGGACTTGATCGGCGATGTCAACGTGGTGCGGCCTGAGTCGCCCGGCAACCGCGCCATGCGGCTCAAGACCGAAGCGCTGACCGTTTTTACCGACGAAGACCGCATGACGTCCGACCAGCCGGTCCAGGTCACCCTGGGCACCGCCACCATCACCGGGACCGGCATGGAGGCGAACAACGCGACGCGCGAGCTCAGGTTCGCCAGCCGCGGGCAGATCGTCTATCCACCGAAAGCGGCGCGCGCAGCGCCACCCATCACAGGTAAACCACAATGAAAAAATTCCTAGCCTTCGCCCTGCTCGGACTGGCCGCGGCAACCGCGTCCGCCGAAAAGGCCGATGCCGCCAAGCAGGCGGTGATCGGTTACGATTCCCTTGAAACCAATGAAGTGACCCAGGTGACCATATTCACCGGGAACGTGGTCGTCACCAAGGGCACCCTGATCCTGAAGTCCGACCGTGCCGTCGTCAAGAATACGCCCGAAGGCGATATGTTCGTGACACTGACCGCCAACCCGGGCAAGGCCGCCACCTTCCGCCAGAAACGCGACGGTGGTCCGGACCTGTGGATCGAAGGCCAGGCCCAGCGCATCGAATACGATGAACGCAACGACTTGATGAAGCTGTTCTCGGGCGCCAGGATCCGCCAGCTGGAAGGCGACAAGCCAACCAACGAAATCGAGAGCGAATTCATTTCCTACGACAGCCGCAAGGAAGTGTTCGTCGCGCGTAACGATGCAAGCGGCACAAACAAGCCAGGCCAGGGCCGCGGCACCATGGTCATCGCTCCGCGCAAGCCGCGCGCAGCGCCGGCCACGCCGCCGGGAACTCCCGCACCGACACCGGCACCGGCGAGCACGCCAGCGGCGGAAAACCCATGATGGAACCGAAGAATTGCGGTAGCACCTTGATCGTGCGCGGCCTGCAGAAAAGCTATGGCAAGCGCCTGGTGGTGCGCGACGTGTCGCTGCAGGTCGACTGCGGCGAAGTGGTCGGCCTGCTCGGTCCCAACGGCGCCGGCAAGACCACCTCGTTCTACATGATCGTCGGGCTGGTGCCGTCGGACGCGGGCACGATCGACATCAGCGGGGTCGATATTTCGAGCCTGCCGATTCACCGCCGCGCCACGCTCGGCCTGTCGTACCTGCCGCAGGAAGCGTCGGTGTTCCGCAAGCTGACGGTGGAAGAAAACATCCGCGCCGTGCTGGAACTGCAAAAGGTCGACGGCAAGCCGCTCACCAAGGCCCAGATCAACGACCGTCTGGACACCCTGCTGGCCGACCTGCAAATTGAAAAGCTGCGCGAAAACCAGGCCATGTCGCTGTCGGGCGGCGAGCGGCGCCGGGTCGAGATCGCGCGCGCGCTGGCGACCAATCCGCGCTTCGTGCTGCTCGACGAACCGTTCGCCGGGGTCGATCCGATCGCCGTCATCGAGATCCAGCGCATCGTGCGCTTCCTCAAGCAGCGCGGCATCGGCGTGCTGATCACCGACCACAACGTGCGCGAAACCTTGGGCATCTGCGACCGCGCTTACATCATCAACCAGGGAGCGGTGCTCGCCTCCGGCCGACCCGACGACATCATCGCCGATGAATCCGTGCGCCGGGTCTACCTGGGCGAACACTTCCGGATGTAGGCATGAAACAGTCACTTCAACTACGCACCTCCCAGCACCTCGCCCTCACGCCGCAGTTGCAGCAGTCGATCCGGCTGCTGCAGTTGTCGACCCTGGAACTGCACCAGGAACTGGAACAGCTGTTAAGCGACAATCCCCTGCTCGAACGGCTGGACGACCCGCTCGATCATTCGGTGCGCCTGCTCGGCGATGGCGCCATCAGCAGCACCTCGACGCCGACCGAAGCGGCGCCCGAGCCGGGGGCGCAGGACGCGCCCGCGCCGGCCGAAGGCGAAGGCTTCGAAGGCGGCGAGGCGGACAGCCCGGCCAGCAGCAGCGACAACGATGGCGAATGGGGCGACCTCGGTCGCGCCAAGACGTCCGACGACGAGGATTCGCGCCCGCAGCTGGAAGCGTCCGCCACCACCTTGCGCGAGCACCTGATGGAGCAGATGCGCGTGACCGTGCTGGAAGCGCGCGACCGCGCGCTGGTCGAACTGATCGTCGACGCCATCGACGACAACGGCTACCTGACCGAAACCCTGGAAGAAATCCACGAGCGCATGCCGCCCGAGCTGGAAATCGACATTGACGAATTGCGCACCGCGCTGGCGCTGCTGCAAAGTTTCGACCCGGTTGGCGTGGGTGCGCGCAATGCGTCCGAATGCCTGGCGCTGCAGATCCGGCGCATGCCTTGCGTGGCGCTGGTGACGCGGCGCATGGCGCTGACGATTGTCGAGAACCACCTGACCTGGTTCGCCCAGCGCGAATTCAACAAGCTGAAAAAGGCGCTCGACTGCGACGATGAAGATTTGCGCGAGGCGCAGACCGTGATCCGCCAGTGCAATCCGCATCCGGGCGCGGAGTTCGCGTCCGACGTGTCGGACTACGTGGTGCCGGACGTGATCGTGCGCAAGGCGAAAAACGGCTGGTCGGTGATGCTCAATAACGATGTCATGCCGCGCTGCTCAAGCAGGGCAAGGGCGAAGGGCAGATGGGCGCGCAGCTGCAGGAAGCGAAGTGGCTGATCAAGAACATGCGCCAGCGCTTCGATACCATCTTGCGGGTGGCCGAAGCGATCGTCGAACGCCAGCGCAATTTCTTCTCGCACGGCGCGGTGGCGATGCGCCCGCTGGTACTGCGCGAAATCGCCGACACGCTCGGCCTGCACGAAAGTACGATCTCGCGCGTGACCACGCAAAAGTACATGATGACGCCGCACGGCATGTTCGAGCTGAAGTATTTTTTCGGCAGCCACGTGGCCACCGAAGCGGGCGGCGAAGCGTCGTCGACGGCGATCCGCGCGCTGATCGTGCAGCTGACCAGCGCCGAAGACCCCAAGAGCCCTCTGTCGGACAGCAAGATCGCCGACATCCTCGGCGAGCAGGGCATGGTGATCGCGCGCCGCACGGTCGCCAAGTACCGCGAAGCGCTCAAGATTCCGCCGGTCGCCCTGCGCAAGTGCCTGTAAGGCCAGTTGCGCGCGGCGCCTAGAAAAATTCCGGGTGCTCGCGCAGCAACTGCTGTTCGTACTGGTTCACCGCCTTGAACAGGGCCAGTCCGGGCGCCATGCGCCGTCCCGCGTCCCAGCTGCGCCAGGCGCGCGGCATGTCGTAGTTCTGGTGCAGCGCGTCGCCCATATCCTTGTAGGCTCCGGCCAGCGCCGGATTGGCGCGCAGCACGCTGGCGTACAGCGGGAGCGCGCCGCGCACGTCGCCCAGCCTGGCGCGCCAATTGGCTTCGAACAGCATCAGCATGTGCTGTTTTTGCGTGGTGAGCTTGCGCAGTTCCTGCAGTCTGGCGACCGCCGCCTCCATCTCCGCCTTGCCCTTGGGCCGCATCGCCGCCGCAAACGCGCGCACTTGCGGGTCGGCGTTGAGCAGCACCTTCTGTTCCGGCGTCGGCGTTTTCATCGGTTCGCCGCTGACAAACGACCATTCGGACATGCCGAGCATGGCGTCCAAAGCGCGCTTGTCGGCGAACGCTTGCGCGATCCCGGTCTCGAACGCCTGCCTGCTTGCCGCTGCGGGCGGCGCCGCATTCGCCTGTGCCTTGTCGAGCAGCTGATCGAGTTCGTTCGCCGCTGCCGCGCGCGGCTGGTACGGCTTGAGGTCGTAGCTGGCCGGGGCGCTTTCCTTGAGCGCGCTGATCGTATAGGTGCGCGCCTGGCTGTTGCCGATCTGCTTGTGGTACATGACGAAACCGGCCGGCACGCGCTTTTCGCTTGCGAGGCGCGCCAGCACCAGCGGATGGCCGCCGAAACGGTAGCGCATCATGCGCTCGAACATGGCCGCGTCGGCGGCGCTGACCTTGGTGCCGCCGGCGGGGATGTGGGCCAGTGGATTGCCGTCGACCGCCAGCACGGTGGCGCCGGCCTCGGTCGATTCGGACAGCTTGCGCGCCGCCGAGGCGACCGATAACTGATGCTCGTCGAAGACCGGGTCGAAGGCCGGCAGGTCGACCTTGGCCACGCTCAGCGACTTGTTCAGCACCGACCGGTTCTTCAGTTCCTGCACGCGAAAACCGACTTCGTCGAACAGCGAGTAGTCGACATAACGCCGGCTGGCCAGGTCGATCTGGTAGCGGCGCCGGGTCGCCAGGTCGTAGACCGTCGATTCGCTCGCGCTGCTCACCGACAGATAGCGTTCGCCCAGTACCACCTTGTACTGCCTGACTTCGTCCGGCGGCGGGTTGTCGCCGTGCGCGGCGACCTTGTATTTGGTGGCGACGCTCAGGTCGAAACTGAGGGCGGCGAAGGCCGGGGCGCTGGCGCACAGGGCGCCGGCCAGCACCAGGCGCGGCAGGGAGAGAAGGGCGAATCGCTTGAACATATCGGCATGGGGAAATTGGCGGGGGGAAGCGATTGTAGGGGAAGTCCCTTGTCTTATATAGATTGGTCTACCTGCCTGCTACTTTTCGATCCCGCCGGTATTGCGAGGATATACCGCAGAGAATATATCGGCTATTTCCCCTTGATTCCTGGCGTCTTTGTGCTTACCTTGTGCTATGCCGAATAACTGATACACTTGGTTCTACACGAGAGAAAGTTGCTCGGGTACAAAAAATGAAGGAGTTGAAACCATTAAACCCATTAATCGATTGGCAATTTTCGGACGGTGCAGGTTCCGATCGTCCGTGCGGTAATAACGCTGTTCCTCTGCGCTGCCATGCGTAAGAACCGATAGTAACAAGAAGTGCCATTATCATTAGGAGTGTGTGTATGAATCTCACAATCAGTGGACATCATCTTGAAGTAACGCCAGCCATCCGTGAATACGTACAGAGCAAGCTTGAGCGCGTAAGGCGCCATTTCGATCAAGTGATCGATATCGCAGTCATCCTCACCGTCGACAATCTGACGGAAAAAGAAAAACGTCAAAAGGCCGAGATCAACCTGCGCCTGTCGGGCAAAACCGTGTATGTGGAAAGCCTGTCGCACGATCTCTACGCCGCCATCGATACCCTGATCGACAAACTGGATCGTCAGGTCATGAAGTACAAAAACAAGGTCCAGGACCACAATCACCAGGCCATCAAGCACCTGCCTGAAGAGATGCCTGAAGAAGAGACGCCGTCGGCCGCATAAGCAGGCCCCGTCCCTTTCGCCAAAGGGCGCCCGCGTGGCGCCCTTTTTGCATCCATGCGCGATAAAATAGCGCTCTTTTCCTCTTCCATCAGCCAGCCATGAGCGAATTTGTCCACACCCGCGTTGCCAACCGTACCGGCGTGATTACCCTCGACCGTCCCAAGGCCCTCAATTCGCTGTCGCTGGCGATGGTGCGCGACTTGACCGAGGTGTTGAGCGCATGGCGCAACGACGCCGCCATCGACGCCGTGGTCATTGGCAGCAGCAGCGAGAAAGCGCTGTGCGCGGGCGGCGATATCCGCTTTTTCCACGATTGCGGCCATGCCACCCCCATGGGCGGCAGCGCGCTGCTGGAAGATTTTTTCACCGAAGAATACGCGCTCAATCACCTGATTCATTTTTACCCGAAGCCGTATATCGCGCTGATGGATGGCGTGGTGATGGGCGGCGGCATGGGCATTGCGCAGGGCGGGCCTGACTGCCGCATCCGCATCGTCACCGAGAAAACCAAGATGGCCATGCCCGAGGTGAATATCGGCCTGTTTCCGGATGTGGGCGGCAGCTATTTTCTGTCGCGCGCGCCGGGGCAGCTGGGGCATTACCTGGGCCTGACCGGCCTGACCATCGGCGCGGCCGACGCCCTGTACGTCGGGCTGGCCGACCTGTTCGTGCCGCAGGCGCAGATGGGCGCGCTCAAGGAACTGATCGAGGCAACCCCGGGTTCGCAGCTGCGCGCGGCCATTGGTGCGTTTGCGGCGCCGTTTTCCGCTGATGCGGGCGCATCGACCCTGGCCGCGCAGCGCGATGGCATCGACCGCCATTTCGGCGCCGCTTCGGTCGCGGCGATCATGGCCTCGCTCGAAGGCGACGACGGCGAGTTCGCGCAAAAGGCGCTGGCCGCGATGCGCCAGCGTTCCCCGCTGATGATGTGCGTGACGCGCGAACTGCTGCTGCGCGGAGGATCGCTCGGTGTCGCCGATTGCCTGCGCATGGAACGCACCGTGGTGCGCCACAATTTCGAACACGGCGAAGTGCTCGAAGGCGTGCGCGCGCTCGTCATCGACAAGGACAATGCGCCCAAGTGGAACCCGGCCAGCCTCGATCAGGTCGACGCGCCGATGGTCGAGCGCTTCTTCGCGCCGGTGTGGCCGGCCACCGCGCATCCGCTGCGCCATCTGGATTGAGGTGACGCGGAGCCGGCACGGTGCTTGACCTTATGTGACAAATGTCGCATACTTGCCCCATCAGTCACAAATGGAGCATCGTCATGTCGGTCATTCCTTCGGTTTCAGAACTCAGCCTGCTCAAAGTCCTCTGGAAGGACCAGCCCCTGAGCGCGCGCGAGCTGCATGAGCGCGCCGTCGCGGAACTGGACTGGTCGTTTTCCTCGACGCGCAAGACGCTCGAACGCATGCTCGACAAGCAAATGGTGTCGCAGCACGCGCAGCACGGGGTGCAGGTCTACCGCGCCCAGCTCGACAAGGTGACGACCCTGGCCGCCTTTGCGCGCGACTTCGGGCGCCGCGTGATGGAGATCGACGCGCCACTGCCCGTCAATATGTTCACCGGCAGTAAACTGGTCGACCAGCAGGAACTCGCGGAACTCGAACAGATGCTGCAAGACTGGCCGGACGCGAAGGAGTGAGCATGCTCAACGAGATCGCCTTTCCCTTCCTTAAAGCGAGCATCACCTGCGGCATTGCGGCCGCCATCATCCTGGCGCTGCTTTCGCTCGCGACGCGCGTGTGGCCGGTGCTGGCCAGGCACCGTTCGGTGTGGCTCTGGTCGCAGGCGGCCATCGCTTGCGCCTTCGTGCTCGCCCTGCTGCCGCACAGCGCCAGTTATAGCGTGGTGCCGGCCATCGAGATCGAGCGTTCCGTCGCTGCGGTCCCGACGCCGCCGCGCCACTCCGGCGCGGACGACGTGGACGGCGCAGGCGACGAGGTGGACGCCTTTGAACTTCTCGCGCAAGTCTGGCTGGCGCTGTATGCGGCCGGCCTGCTGGCCTCCGGCGCGCGCTGGATGCATGCGCAGCGCGGCCTGCGCGCCTTGCTGGGCAGCGCGCGTCCGCTCGACGCCACGGCACTGGCGCAGCACGCGGGCTTCGACGCCGAGCCGGTAGCTGCGCTGCTGCGGCGCGGCCTGCGCGTGTCCGAAACCGATGCCGCCGTCTCGCCCATGCTGACCGGCCTCGCGCGGCCGCACCTGCTGCTGCCGCGCCATCTGCGCGACTTCAGCGACGAGCAGCAGCGCCTGATCGTCGCCCACGAACTGACGCACTGGCAGCGCCGCGATCCCTTGTGGCTGCACGCGGGCATGCTGCTGCAAACGCTGTTCTGGTTCAATCCCCTGCTGGCGGTGCTGACCCGGCGCCTGAACTGGGCCCAGGAGCTTGGATGCGACCGCGTCGTGCTGGCTGGCCGCCCCGCGCAGCAGCGCAAGCAGTATGCGGCCGCCCTGGTGGCCCAGCTCAAGGTGCAGCAGGATAGCTTTGCCGCGCCGGCCGCCAGCATCGCCTTCGGCCACGGGAACGCCGCTTCGCTGCGCGCCAGGGTGGGCCTGATCCGCGAGCAGGGATTGCGTGCGCCTGGCTTGCCGGGCAAGGCCGCGGTGGCCGCCGCGCTGGTGTCGGTGCTGGGCGCGAGCCTGTTCCTGCAGCCGGCGTTTGCCTGGCGCGCGCCGCAATCGGCGGCGCCCCTGGCATCGGCGAGCGCTGCGAGCGCCCCGCAGCAGTGGCGGATGCCGGTCGAGCGCGTGCGCGTCACCAGCTTTTACGGCGCCGCGCGCAAGAATCTGGAAGGCGGCCATCACGGCATCGACTTCGCCGCGCGCACCGGCACGCCCGTGCTGGCGGCAGCCGGCGGCACGGTGCTCGCGTCGACTGCGCAGTACGAGGGCGGGCTGCAATACGGCGATGTGGTCCTGATCGAGCATGCCAATGGTGTGCAGTCGCTGTACGCTCACCTGAGCGTGCGCGCGGTGCAGCCGGGCCAGATGGTGCGCGCCGGCGAGATGATTGGCCTGGCCGGCGAAACCGGCAAGGTCACCGGCCCCCACCTGCACCTGGAAGCCTTTCGCAACGGCGAGCACATCGACCCGCAGCAGATGTTGACGTCCCTCGACGCCTACGCCACCTCGCAGGCGCTGCGCAAGCGTCCCGCCAAACTCTAAGCAACTTCCCGGTCAGGCGCGGTTTCCCGTGCGGCGCAAGCGCTGCGGGGCCGCGCTCGTCCCTGCACACCATCCAAGGAAACCTATGCAGATCCGTCCGTATGCCTGCGCCTGCGCGCTGGCTTTATCCTCACCCGCGCTGGGCGCCGATGTTCTTCCGAAAATCGAGATCGCCGGCGCGCGCTACGACCAGCGCAGCGAGGAAACCGCAGCCAGTCTGGTGGTGGGGCGCGAAGAGCTGATGCGCCACGGCGACCGCTCGCTCGGCGACGCCCTCAAACGCGTGCCCGGCATCACCATCGGCGATGGCGGCGGGCGCGCCAGCGATATCCGCCTGCGCGGCCTGGGCAACGGCTATACGCAGGTGCTGCTCAACGGCGTGGCCGCGCCGGCCGGCTTTTCGCTCGAATCGCTGGCGCCGGAACTGATTGAACGGGTCGAGATTGCGCGCGGGGCGTCGGCGGCGACGAGCATGCAGGCCATTGCCGGCAGCGTCAACATCGTTCTGCGCAAGTCGGGCACGCGCCTGCGCGCCACTGTCAAGGCAGGACTGGACACGCAGCACGGCCGGCGCTCGCCCAGCCTGGGCGGAGAATTCGGCGGCAAGGACGATGCGTTTTCGTATTCGGTTCCGGTGAGCCTGTCGTATTCGCCCGTGCCCGCGCCATCGCGAGAAGAAGAGACCGGGCCCGGCCTGCGCCGCAGCACGCGTCTGAACGAAGACAACACCACGCGCCTTCTGAGCCTGACCCCGCGCGCGAACTGGAAGCTCGCCAACGGCGATACGCTCGGCTTGCAGGCCTTCCTCAGCAACAGCCGGCGCGCGACGGACGCCTGGGCCAGCGAGACCACGCTGACCGGCGCACCGACGCGGCATCCACAGCGCGCCGCGATATATAACATGGCGGCGATCTGGCTGCGCGCCGATCTGGAATGGACGCGCAGCCTGGGCGAGGGCGCGCGCATCGCAGCCGGGGGCGGCATCCACCGCAGCCGACGCGAGAGCGATTTCGAGTTCGGCGACATGATCGACGGGCGGCGCGCGCCCGCGCTCAACCTGGTCACGTCCGACCTGCGCGAAGGCGGCTACCACGCGGGCGCCAGCTGGACGCGGCCTTTGGGCGGCGGCCACACATTCGCGGCCGGCTGGGATGGCGCGCACACCACGCGCAGCCAGACCCGCGTGGGCAGCGAACACGATACGTTCGACGAGGCGCCGCTCCTCACCGACAACCGCTATCACGGCATCATCGACCGGCTTGGCATGTTCGCGCAGGATGGCTGGGAGATCAGCCCCGCGTGGTCGCTCTCGGCCGGCCTGCGCTGGGAAACCTTGCGCACTTCCGTGGCCGAAGCCGGCATGGCGGCGGTGCGCCAGCGCAGCGTGATTCCCGCGCCGGTGCTGCAGGCGCTCTACAAGCCCGCCGCCGGCCACCAGCTGCGCGCGGGACTGGCCCGTACCTACAAGGCGCCCACCATGGGTAGCCTGATCCCGCGCCGCTACACGGTCGACAATAACAACAGCGCCACCAATCCGCACAACGAGGGCAACCCCGCGCTGCGGCCCGAAAAAGCCTGGGGCCTCGACGTGGGCTACGACCGCCAGATCGGCAAGGATGGCTTGCTGGCCGCCAGCGCCTACGCGCGCCGCATCGACGACGTGACGGTCACGCGGCTGTTCCAGGATGGCGCGGACTGGGTAGCGACGCCGGCCAACCAGGGCAGGGCGAGCGCGCGCGGCGTGGCGCTGGAAGCGAAGCTGCCGCTGCCCGGTTTCACGCGTGCGGCCTTCAACGGCAACGTGGCGCGCAACTGGTCGCGCATCGACAAGGTCCAGGGGCCGGACAACCGGCTGGCGGATCAGGCGCCGCTGACCGCCAGCCTGGGCATCGATATACGCGCCGCGCTGACGGTGGGAGCGAGCTTCACGTACGCGCGCGGCGCCGTGACGCGCTACTCGCCTGTGTGGAGCGAGTGGAACGGCGGCACGCGCTTGCTGGACATGTATGCCTTGTGGGGAGCGGGGACGCCGACGCGCTTGCGGGTCGGACTGACGAATGTGCTGCGGCGTTCGAACGTGTCGCAGTCGGACCATGGCAGCGCCGCCGACATGCGCTCCACCAGGCGCGAGCTGACACCAGGCGCGGTGTTGCGCATCACGTTGGAGCACGATGTTGAACGGCCCAAATGAGCCGGTGGATCAGGATTGCTCGCGGTGCCTCAGCACAACCCGTTCGGTCGGGCTGAAGTAGGCGGCGAGGCGTTCGGCCATGTACACCGAGCGATGCTGCCCGCCGGTGCAGCCCAGCGCCACGGTCAGGTAGCTGCGGTTGTCGGTCTTGAACGACGGCAGCCACTTCTCGACGAAGGCGCGGATGTCTTCCAGCAGTTCGGCCGCGCTGGGCTGGGCGTCGAGGAAGGCGATCACCGGCGCATCCATGCCGGTGAGGGGGCGCAAGGTCAGGTCGTAGTAGGGATTGGGCAGGGCGCGCACGTCGAACACGAAGTCGGCGTCGAGCGGCACGCCCAGTTTGAACGCGAACGACTCGAAGAAGAGGGTGAGCGGGGCACGCTCGATCTCGACCAGTTCCTTGATCCATGCGCGCAGCTTGTTGGCCGACAGGTCGGACGTGTCGATCACGTGGCCAAGCTGCTCGATGGCGGACAGGCGCTCGCGCTCTTCGAGGATGCATTCGATCAGGGTGCGGCGCGAAGCGGGATTTTCGTCGGGACGCAGCTGGTGCGACAGCGGATGGCTGCGCCGCGTTTCGGAAAAGCGCGCCACCAGCGAGTGCGTGTTCGAGGTCAGGAACATGACCTTGATGTCGTGGCCCTGGTCTTTGAGCACGCGGATGTTGGCGGGTAGTTCGACCAGCGACTGGGCGCTGCGCGCATCGACCGCGACGGCGGCGCAAGCGGTGCCGTCCGCGATCAGCGCGTCGATCAGACTCGGTAACAAGGCCGGCGGGAGGTTGTCGACGCAGTAGTAGCCTGCATCTTCAAGGACGTTGAGGGCGACCGATTTGCCCGATCCGGAAATACCTGTGATGAGTACGATGCGCATAGGCCCGATGATACCCCAAGCGGGTGGGGTTTGCTTAGGCACTATGCATGATTCTTAACAGGCAACAGGGGTTTTACAACGGCCTTTGGCGTTACCTGTGCATACAGCTAGGTTTAGTCGCTGCTCATCGCCTGGTGACGCAGGGGGCTCAGGGAGCATCGCTCCGTGCCTGCCAAACGGTGGGTCCTTGCAAGGGCTTACCGCGTAAACAGACCTGGTTTGAACAGCGATCCGTGAGAAGAACCGCGCCGTCAATGCGCTGGCAGCGACCCAGGCCGCAGCCGACGCGCGCGGCGCCCAAGCCCAGCATCTCGCAGCGGCGAACGGCAAGCGCTACGAGAATGCCTTGGCCCAGGTCTGGAACGCCAAGCAGTTTCGCGCTGGCTGGGCATGAGCTGGTGATCGTACTGATGGCGGAGGGTAATCACGACCTGGCATCATCCATGTGGTTGCGGGCAATAGTGGCGCGCAACACTGTGACGCCGGAAATGCTGGCTGCAGCATGAGCCTCCGCGCCCGCCGATGCGACGCCACGCCGACGTTGACCGAGCGCTTCGTCGACGCGGTCCAGATCGTCAAGTTGGAATGCACCTGCGGTGCGCACGGCGCCACGCTCATGTACACGAAGCCGGAGGACAGGACCAAGATGATCCAGGCGGCAGAGGATGGATGGAATTTATCGGCTCTATGACGTTTTCGGTGAAACTTGACGACCGTCGCGGTATCGCCTAATTGAAACAGACCTTTTTCCTGCTGTCTGCAAGGGATTGACAGGCAAATGAGTCAGCTTGGACATGCGCAGATAGGCGATGGCAATGAAATTGGCGGCGCTGCGGAAACCGCGCGCTGCACGCTTGGATTGCTGAAGCATGCCGTTCATCGCTTCGACATAGGCGTTACTGCGGCCATCGAGCATGCCGCGCACGACGCCCGGCAGTCGCTCGCGCAGCGTCAACGCCAGCTTCTTGAACGGCTCGAGTCGACTCCGGCGAGCCCACGACATCCAACTCTCCAGCGCTGACTGCGCCACCTCCGCGTTGTTGGCGGTAACGGCCTGCCGATAGGCGTCCCGCAATGCTTCCTTCAGCCGCCACGCCCTTGCAGTCTTGAGTCGGGAGCGCTGCAAGAGATACATCGTGTCGCGCTGGCGTGCCGTCCAGCTACGCGCGTCGCGACGCATTCCCCACATCAATGCGCGGACGGTCTTGCGTTCGATGCCCAAGGCGCTGCGAACGACACGCGGCTGTTCCGCCATTTCCAGCTTGCGGACCTTGTCCATGGCATCGTTGGCCATGGCAATGACGTGGAAACGGTCGAAGCTGATCTGAGCCTGCGGCAATTGCTCGGTGACGCCCTTGACGTAGGCCTGGCTCATATCCATACAGACATGCGCGATTCCCTGCACCTGCCCGCCATGGGCAATCAGATCGGCCTTGAAAGCGGCTACCGTCTCGTGGCCGCGGCCTTCGGTGGCGAACAGCAGGCGCTTGGCGTCCAGATCGTGAACAACAGTCACATACTGGTGACCGCGCCGAAGGCTGGTCTCGTCGATGCCGATGAGCTTCACGTCGCTCATGTCGTCCTTGCCGCGCGCCACCGCGACGTAATGGCCGACGCTGCGCCACAGGCGATGCGCCGTCACACGCAGCAGCCGGGCGGTCTCGGCCACCGTCATCGTCTGGCACAAGGACATGGCCAGCGCCTCGAAAAGCAAGGTGAAATGACTTCCAGGTCGCGACCACGGCACCTCAATGCGCGAGGTCTTGCCGCAGGAGCGGCAGCGCACGCGCGGTACTTCGGCGTGCACCCAAGCTTCATATTGGAAGAAATCGAGATGTCGCCAGCTGCGCCGCATGCGGCTGTGGATCTTCTGTGCTGGTGTCTCGCAAACGGGGCAGGCCATCTCCTCGCTTTGATAGCGTACTTCGAAATCGATCCGTCGCGCCCCAGTGTCGAGCTTGAATTCAGTCACCTCCCACGGAGCTTGCAAGCCCAGCGCGGTGGTGAACAAGGTTTCCATGCTAATACTCAAACTGCCTTCTCCAGCCGGATACGCCGGCACGCCTGTTATCCATGGTCATCGCCACGGCCTGCCGCGTCGACGACCATGGCCCAGCGTATGCGCCCTACATGCCGTCAAGGGTGCGCTACGCCGGCACGCGCACAACGCGCGCCGCCCTTGACCGCATTCCGGGACGGCAAAAACTCACAGCATAGCCGATGTCAAGTTTCACCGGAAACGTCATTGGGCCAATTTATCTGCCGCCCTTGGGGTGGTGCAAGCGGATATTATTCGGGCGAAGTAAAGAGGTACGATGCAAGAATTTCTCGCATTCTGCCAATATCGGCTCTAATTGATGTGCTTGCCGCCCCCTTTTCAGCAGCCTCGATCTTTCTTGCCAGAAGCTCTTCCATTTTCTGCTTTGCTGCCGGGTATCGTGAAGCTAAAATCCCCCACGTTTGAAAACCGTAGATGCGCCTAAACATCTCAGATGGCAGAAGATCTGGAATCGGATTGTCATGAATCCAAACTAGTGCTTCCAACGCCGCCTCATAATTGCCCTCCCCGATTAGGTCGCATGCACTCATAAAAGTGTCTCTTAACTTTTCCATCTGCAAATGTTGATCCATAACGCAACTCCGTATCGCAAAAGCGATTTAGACCGCACTAATGATCGTAAGTTTCGTAGGAGTGATTTTTCAACCACTTATCTTTTCCGTATCCGTCAACCCACTTCCAATCACCGGAATAGCAGCTCTCCGCGCATCTTTTGTAAAACTTGGTTGCCTCTTGGTAGCATTCTTCCAAGCTTTTTGGGTTGAACATTGTAATGGTGCAAATCCAGTTTTGCTTAAGTGCTGCGGGAACGCACAAATCCGTTACGCACTTCGGCGGGTTTTTGGACCACTCTTCATAGGACTTGGGCGGACCGTCATTTCCGCCACCACCGCCACCACCACCACCTCCTCCGCCGCCCGTTGGAATGCGACGGGGTCCGCCGACAGGCCAGTCGCCTCCGCCGCGAGTTCCCGGCGCTTCAACGATGCAGGGAATCGGACTTTTCTCCTCGCAAATCGGATCGGCTTCGCTCGAATGTTGTCGGTCGATAAGGACTGATATCCCCTTCTCAATGGCGAAAGCGGCTGCGATTTCTTTTTCATTTGGAATGAGCGTCTTTTTTTTAAAAACAATTTTTCGGCCGGTGCCGTTTTCCACGATCGATTGGATATTTCCATTTTCGTCATAGATAGCCGTGATTGCCCTGCCATCGGAATACGTGATTCCTTGGAGGCGACCATTGCGGTCGTAGAGATACGTTCCAACAGTTCCGTCCGGCCGTGTCTCAGACTGAGTTTTACCGTTTACAACCGTACGCTTTGTTTGTAGAGCCATCTGGATAGCTAGCTTAGCAATCGTAGAATCGATTGCTTTTTGTTCCGGCGATACATCCGCCTTGGTTACGGTTAGTGTTTTGGCTTCAACAGGGCTGCTCGCGAAGGCTTCGGCGCTTGCCAGTCCGAATACCCATAAAGCAGAAAAATTTTTTACGTCAATTTCTTGTTCATATCAACTCCCATTCGGATCGTTATGCTTTTAGTCAATAAAAGCTTTTCCGAGCACTGATTTTTATCCTAATAAAACCAACTAAATGGGGGGTGTTCCAGATCAAAAGAATCGGGCGAACTTCTGCCTGTGCGTGATGTCGCACGAGCCTGAGATGCGAGGGCGAGATACGTGGGCTATACTGTATGAATGTACAGCATAGTCAAAAGATTACGAGTTCGCGGGGCGCGTCGGCCCGACCGGGACATATATGCGGACCCTGGCGCTGCCGGCCATCTGACGATGTGCGCGGTAGAGACGTGGCGTGAACTGAAGTTGTTCGCAGTTGGGACGGATGCGCGACCGGAGTCGATCATCCCGGTGCTCTTTGAGCCGCAGCTCGTGGCGATGCACGGGAACAGAATGCTGTTTCGCGGATTGGAGCGGCAAGGCCATCAGCGCGATCCGAATGCGGTGTCCATCATGCAGGAGTAGTCAGTTCAGATCACGAGGGGGGAGGGAAGTTACAGGGTGTAGCTCCGTGCCTGTTTACGGAGTGTGCCCTTGCAAGGGCACACTCCGTAAACAGGCCTGGTCTGAACTCATCGCCTGGTGAAGCAGGGGTTTCACGGAGCATGGCTCCGTGCCTGTGGAACGGTATTCCCTTGCAAGGGCACACTCCGTAAACAGGCCTAGTCTGAACTCATCGCCTGACGCTGACGTTCCATGAATTCCTGTAACGTATCGATGCCGCGCAACTGAAGAATCGTATTTCGAACCGCCGCTTCGAGCAATACAGCGATGTTGCGACCGGCCGCGACGGGAATCACGACTTTGCGAATCGGCAGTCCCAATACATCCTCGGTCGGGAACAAAAACGGCAAGCGCTCGACTTCCTCTTCGAGCGCGCTGCGGCGCACCAGATGGACGATCAGCTTGAGGCGCATCTTGCGCCGCACGGCTGTCTCGCCGAAGATCGCCTTGATATCCAGCAGCCCAAGGCCGCGCACTTCCAGCAGGTTTTGCAGCAGCGCCGGACAGCGTCCTTCGATCATGTTCGGCGCGATGCGCGAGAACTCCACCGCATCGTCGGCCACCAGGCCGTGGCTGCGCGAAATGAGTTCCAGTCCCAGCTCGCTCTTGCCCAGGCCGGAGTCGCCGGTAATCAAAACGCCCACGCCCAACACGTCCATGAACACGCCATGCATGATGATGCGCTGCGCGAGCTTCTTGGACAGGTACACGCGCAGGAAATCGATCACCTGCGCGGCCGGCAGCGGCGTGGAAAACAAGGGGATGTTCTGCTCGTCGCAGATGGCCAGGATATCGGGCGGCGTGTCGAGTCCCTGCGCGATGATCAGCGCCGGCGGCCCGCCGGCAATGAGCTCGCCGATCACGTGGCTGCGCGAGCCGGATTTGAGGCGATGGTAATACGTCAGTTCCTGATGCCCGAATACCTGGATGCGGCCCGGGTGGATCAGGTTCAGGTGGCCCACCTGGTCGGCGGCGGAGGCAACGTCGCCCGAGATGAGGCGTTCGCCGCCCGGAAAGCCGGCGAACCAGCCCAGCTGCAGACTTTCGCGATTGTCGTCGTACAGCCGTTGGATGGTCAGCGGAGTTTGCAGCATGAACGGGTCTTCAGAAAAGTGAGGGCGCCAACGCGCCCGGCACGAGGAAGTTTAACCCAGTGCTTGCAGACTTGGTTGCCAATTGATGATGCGCGAGTGAACCGATTTCGGGTCCGGATCGGTCGCCAGGGCTGTGCGGAAACCGTCGTCGGAAAACATCTCGGCGATCTCGGACAAAATCTCAAGGTGTTGCTGGGTCACATGGTCGGGAATGAGCAGGAAGAACAGCAGGTTGACCGGTTGGCCGTCGGGCGACTCGAACGGAATCGGTTCGAGCAGGCGCACGAAGGCGGCCAGCGGCGCCTTGAGGCTCTTGCTGCCCTTGATGCGGCCGTGCGGCACCGCTACGCCATGGCCGAGCCCGGTCGAGCCGAGACGCTCGCGCGCAAACAGGTTGTCCGAAACGGTCGAGCGGGCAATTCCGCAGTTGTTCTCGAAGATCAGCCCCGCTTGCTCGAAAGCACGCTTCTTGCTGGACACTTCGAGATCAAGCAACACGTTCTCGAGCGATAAAATTTTGCTAAGGTTTGTCATAACGCTGAGTATTGGTGCGATGCACAAGGGTGCTTGCGAGCCAGAATTATAGGCCTGTTTTCCAGCCGTGTAATCGGAATTCGTCGTCGATCCATGTCAAGTCAGCATTGACATTTCGCAAGATGAATAGCGATTCATACAAGCTGTTAAAACGGGCCTCGGGCCGGGTGTTCGAAAATTTGAATTTCCAGTATGAAATTGAGGATTTTGCACACAAATGCCGGTGCTTAACGCAGTTCGCCATTTTTCCTGTGCTCGCTGCCCGTTTTTTCAGCGCGACATGGAGGTCCGCGCTTGTTGTTTTATTATAAAGTTGGTGGCTTTTATCTGTCGCCCGAAAAGCACACTCGTTCCCTTACCGGTCAAGGTATTCCCGCGTAGAAATGCCGTCAAGCGTGCGCGCAGGGGGAAACCGGTCCCCTTGCGCTGCCTCAAAGGTCACTGGCGGGCGGTGCGCAAGTTGGGCGGACGGCCCGAGCTGAAGTTGCTGCGCCATGGGTTGATGTCCAGTCCGCCGCGGCGCGTATAGCGCGCGTATACAGCCAGTTTTTGCGGTGCGCACTGGCGCAGGATGTCGGTAAAAATGCGTTCGACACATTGCTCATGGAATTCATTGTGCTCGCGAAAGCCGATCAGGTATTTCAGCAAGCCTTCCTGTTCGATCTGGGGGCCGACGTAATGGATCTGCACGCTGGCCCAGTCCGGCTGACCGGTCACCAGGCAGTTCGATTTGAGCAGGTGCGAGATGAGTTTTTCCTCGACCGGCGCCTCATCCCTGGCGGCCGTGAGCAGGGCGGGCGAGGGCGAGTACTGGTCGATTTCGACGTCGAGGCGGTCCAGCAGCAAGCCATCGAGTTCGCCCATTTTGACGGTATTGAAGGCGTGCGGTTCGATCAAGGTGATGTGGACCGGGGCGCCGAAGCCGCCCGCCAGGTCTTCGTGCAGCAGGGCCAGCAAGGCGTCGCTGCTGGACAGGCGAGTCTGGTTGAAGGAATTCAGATACAGCTTGAACGATTTCGATTCGACGATGTTGGGCGAGTCGGCCGGCACCGTGATCGTGGCGATCGCCACCTGGGGTTTGCCGCGCATGTTCAGCCACGAGATTTCGTAGGCGTTCCAGATATCGACGCCGAAGAAGGGCAGCGTGCCGGTGAGCTGGAGTTCGTCGCGCTTGCCCTGGCGCGGGATCGGGAACAGCAAGTCCGGCGCGTATTGGGTTTGATAGGCGGAGGTTTTACCCAGAGGGGATAGATCGGCGGTGTTGGTCATATCGATTCAGTTAAATTCAACCACCGTCGTCCCCGTGAAGACGGGGACCCAAGTACGTCGCGCGGTTGCAGACGGCTTGACAAACTTGGGGGGAACGCATGCGTTCCCGCCTGCGCGGGAGCGACGGCGATCAGGTCAGCGAGGGTATGTGCATCACCCCAAAAACATCTTATACACCGGATTGGCACTCTCATCCCAATAGCGGTATCCGAGCGTGGTGAGGAAGGTGCGGAACTCTTCCATTTCTTCGGCCGGCACTTGCAGGCCCACCAGAATCCGTCCCACATCGCCGCCTTGATTGCGGTAATGGAACAGCGAAATATTCCAGTTCGGCGCCATGCTGTCCAGGAAGCGCATCAACGCGCCCGGACGCTCGGGGAATTCGAAACGATACAGCAACTCGTCATGGGCCAAGGCACTCTTGCCTCCCACCAAATGGCGGATGTGCAGCTTGGCCAGCTCATCGTGCGTCAAATCGAGCGTCTTGAAGTCGTTCTGCTCGAAGGTACGCGCCAGCACGCCGGACTCGCCGCGGCTGGCAATCTGCACGCCCACGAACACGTGCGCCTCGGCCGCATCGCTGACCCGGTAGTTAAACTCGGTCACATTGCGCGGCCCGATCAGCGCGCAAAAGCGCTTGAAGCTGCCGCGCTGCTCCGGAATGGTCACGGCGAACACCGCCTCGCGCGCTTCGCCCAGCTCCGCGCGCTCGGCCACGAAACGCAGGCGGTCGAAGTTCATGTTGGCGCCGCAGGCGATCGCCACCAGGGTCTCGCCGCGCACCGGGTTCTTGCTCATCGCCGAACGCTCGACATACGCCTTGGCGCCGGCCACCGCCAGCGCGCCGGAGGGTTCCAGAATCGAGCGCGTGTCCTGGAACACGTCCTTGATCGCCGCGCAGATCGCATCGGTATCGACCAGGATGATCTCATCCACGTACAGCTGCGCCAGGCGGAAGGTCTCTTCGCCGACCAGGCGCACGGCGGTGCCGTCGGCGAACAGGCCGACATCGGGCAGGGTCACGCGCTGGCCAGCTTTCAGGCTGCGCGCCATCGCGTCCGAATCGGTCGACTGCACGCCGATGATCTTGATATCCGGGCGAATCTGCTTGACGTACGCCGCCACCCCGCCGATCAAGCCGCCGCCGCCAATGGCGACAAAAATCGCATGGATCGGGCCCGAATGCTGGCGCAAGATCTCCATGCCCACCGTGCCCTGGCCGGCGATGACGTCCGGATCGTCGAACGGGTGCACAAAGGCGAGGTTCTGTTCTTTTTCCAAGGTCAGCGCGAAGTTATAGGCGTCGGTGTACGAGTCGCCGTGCAAAATCACTTCCACATTGGCGCCGCCGAAGGCCTTGACCGCATCGACCTTCACGCTCGGCGTGGTGGTCGGCATGACGATCACCGCGCGGCAGCCGATCTTGGCGGCGGACATGGCCACGCCTTGCGCGTGATTGCCGGCCGACGCGCAGATCACGCCGCGCTTGAGCTGCGCCGGCGCCAGGTTGGCCATCTTGTTGTACGCGCCCCGCAGCTTGAAACTGAACACGCTCTGCATGTCTTCGCGCTTGAAGTAAATGCGGTTCTCCATGCGCTGCGACAGGATCGGCGCCAATTCGAGCGGCGTTTCGGTGGCGACGTCATAGACGCGGGCGGTCAGGATTTTTTTGAGGTAGTCGATAGTCATAGTCTGCAAACAAAGTGATTCTGGGCCGGAAAATCCGGAACGCGATGCTGTTGACGCTGGACTGTGTTGTCGGTGGATGACCGAGGCTTGCAGTGCGATGCGCGGCTCCGGGTGGCGGGCTCGGCGTATCGTGTCGTTGCAATAGTTTTTCCTCATTATAATGGACGGCTTCAGCAGCCATCAAAGTGCGTCCATGATCGAATCCGCTGTCCTCTGGCTGCTCAAGGTGGTGGCCGCTCCCGCGGTCGGGCTCAGCTCGGTCTTCGTGATAGCATTCATTTCCGCAACACTGCTGCCGCTCGGGTCCGAGCCGGCCGTGTTTGCGGTCATCAAGGCCAATCCAGCCATGTTTTGGCCCGCGATTCTGGTGGCGACCCTGGGCAATACCCTGGGCGGGGCGCTCGACTACTTCATCGGCTACCGCGCCAAGGTCGCTTTTGCGAAAGAGCGCAAGTCGCGCTGGTTCGCCTGGCTGGCGCGCTATGGCGCCAAGACCATGCTGCTGTCGTGGGTGCCCGGGATTGGCGATCCGCTGTGCACACTGGGCGGCTGGCTGCATTTGCCGTTCTGGCCTAGCATCGGCTATATGGCGGTCGGCAAATTCGCGCGCTACCTGACCATGACTACCGGGCTGCTATATGTGCCGGACAGTTTCTGGAAGGGGCTGGGCGAGACCTTGTCCAATTTCTGGCACATGCTTTTTTAGCGATACCCTGCGCTTCGTCGTTCCCGCGCAGCCTCCAGTTTCAAGGAAACTCCTCAAATCTCTTGGAACTGTGCAAAGTCAGAGGCCAGTTCCAAATGGCGCTAACTTATGCTCCGTCTTTCCCGCGCAGGCGGGAATCCATAGCACCTTCGCTCAGTTGAGGTGCTATGGGTTCTCGTCTACGCGGGAACGACGGTTTTGAGGCCTGTGGTCGCAAAGCTGCTTAACTTAGCAGCAAAGGCCAGTTCCTGGAGAGGCGGGAACCCAAGTTCGTACCGCAGCTACGGGCGGCTCTGGAACTTGGGGGGACGCATGCGTTCCCGCCTGCGTGGGAGCGATGTGGTGGGTCAGAGGCTCGTTTCCAGCACAATGCGCACCACCGCCGCCGACGATGCGCGCCCGGCGCGGGTGTTGCTGCCGTCAGCATCGGCATACGCACTGCCGCTGCGCCGGTCGCGGTGCAGCGCATTCGCCACCGACAGGCGCAACTGCGTGGTCGCCCCGGCCTTCCATAGGCCATACAGATCGAGCACGCGTACCGGACCCGTATCGCTGCGCAGGTAGCGGCTCATTTGCGTCGCCCCGCCAAACTGCAGGTTCAGGTTCATCCCCACCGTGTACAGCGCCCCGATGCGCGCATCGAAGCCGATATTGGCCGTGATGCGGGCCTGGTCGCCCAGGCGGTTGTCCGGCCCCGGCACAGCATCCAGGCGCGACCAGTTGCGCGCTGCGTTGGCGCGCAGGTCCATGTCCGGCGCCGCCGGCAGCACGCTGCGCAGCGCGAAGCGGGCGTCGAATTCGAGTCCCGCCACTTTCGCCTTGCCGTTGTTGAAGGGTGTCGAGATCCAGGCGCCATTCTCCTGATACAGGGTTTGCACCGTCACCGCATCGATCCGGCGCGCATAGGCCGACACGCTGGCCACGCCGTTCTTGCCGAAGTACGATTCGTAAGCCGCGTCGACACCCCACGCCAGTTCTGGCTTGAGCGCCGGGTTGCCGCGCACGTCCGGATTGGTCGGCCCGTTGGCGTTGTTGACCGTGTACCGGCGCGGCACCAGGTTGCGCACCGCCGGCGCCTTGTACGTACGCGACAGCGAAAAGCGCAACTGGTCCTTGCCATCGAGCTTCCACAGCAGCTGCGTGACGGGACTGAACACGGACGATTTGCTGCTCACTTGCGCCAAGGTGCGTCCCTCGGTCGAGGTGTGCAGCCCTTCCCAGCGCAGGCCGAGGTAAGCTTGCAAGCGCGGCAATACGGTCCATTCATCCTGTGCGAATACCGCCAGGCGGCTGACCAGCGCGCGGTAGTCCTCATCGAGCTGCGACAGGAACAGGCCGCCGGCGGCGCTGTCGTTCTGGCGCCGTGATTCGGTGCGCTCGGTGCGCCCACCTTCCCAGCCGATGCCCATGGCGTGGCCCGGCATCAGCGGCGCCAGGTATTTTCCGCTCAAGACGGCGCTGTTGTCGACCGCGTCCGAGAGCACCTTGCGCGCCAAGGTACCGGTCTTGCCCGCGCCCCTGAACAGATAATCCGATTCGCGCTTGTTGCGATTGAGCCCCGCCTTGACCGTGAGCTTGCCGTCGGCGCCGACCTGGCGCGCCAGGCTGATGTCGCTGCGTGCCGATACCGTTTCCGCCCTGGTGCCGTAATCGTTGATGGGATACTCGGTGGGGGCGCCGGAGACGGTGGTTTCGACCGCGTTGCCGTTGTTGGCGTTGCGCGAGACATCGATGAAGGTCTGCCACGCCAGGCTGCCGCCGTCGGCCAGGGTCCAGTTCACGCGCGGGGTCAGGTTCAGGCGCGTGCTGCGAAACGACGCCCACTCGCGCAGTTCGCGCCGCGCCAGCGGAGCTGCGCCGGCGTCGTCCAGCGTTTCAAGCGTCATATAGCTGTTGTCGCTGGTCGTGCGCGTCATCTCGGCCGCCAGCGAATACGCCAGGTCGCCGGCATGCTCGCCCCATTGCAGCGACGCCGACGGGTCGCCCCGTCCCGGCAGCAGGCCCGTGCCAAGTTTCACGTCGCGCTGCTTGCGCGCGTTGCCCTTCTTGAGAATCACGTTGATGGTCCCGGCGATGGCCTGCGAACCCAGTTCCGCCGTGGCGGTGCGCAAAATGTCGATCCGTTCAATCATCGCCGGAGCGATGCTGTCGATCGAAAACCCAGCCGCCACCGGATCGCCGTTGACCAGCAGCTGCGTATAGCCGGCGCCCAGCCCGCGCATGCGGATCTCGCCGCCGCTCAGCGACACGCCGGGCTGGCGCCTGAGCACCGCGGAGAGCGACGTGTCGCCATATTGGACGATCTCGTCGCGTCCGACCACGATGCGCGCGGCGGTGTCGTCGCGCCGCAGATTGGCGCTGCCGGCGCCGCTCACCTCGACCCGCTGGATCGTGCCACTGGGCTCCTGGGCGTGGGCGGCGTGGCTGAAGGAAGATAGCAGGGCGATTGCTTGCGCGGAAAAGACAAGAGTGGATTTCATGAACGATCGAGTGGTTGACGGGGACGCCGATTGTGTCCGCTCGCCCGCCCGCGCAACACCGGTATGTGACGAGTCGCCGGAACTGGATGACGAAGGCCGCAGCATGGCGGAAAATTGGCGCGGTGGCGCTGGTATACTTTGCATCGATGACCACCGCACAGAATCCGCCCCCGCAAACCAGCCTGCCCAAGGCCCTCCTGACGATTGTGTTGATCTGGACGGTGCTGTGTGCGATCGGCGCCGTCGGTAACCACAGCGACAATTTGCAACGCGGCGGCGTCAGCCACTCCTACGTGCATTTGTTCTGGCTCTGGTGGCGCGAGCACCTGCTGCTGATGTCGATGAGCTTCGCGTGCTACGCATTTTTTACCGCCCGCCCGGCGGCGCTGGGCAGCGTGCCGCGCATCCTTGTCGCCTACCTGCTGGCCGCGGCCGTGTTCACGCCGCTCGAACTGCTTAATGCCGGCATGCTCAAACTATACAACGAGGGTGCGCTGTCTGGACTTGCGCCGGTTGTCGACGCCGCGCTGGCGCGCTCGCGATTCTGGCAGTTCATGGCGCTGGTGTGGGTGACGTTCACGTTCGTGGCCGTGGTGGCCGCGTGCAGCTGGCGCGAAGGCCGCCGGCGCGAGCAGGCCTGGATGCGCTCCCAGAGCGACAATCTGAATCTTCGGCTGGAGCTGGAGCAGCAACGCTTGCTGGCGCTGCGCGGCCAGCTGGAACCGCATTTTCTTTTCAATGCCTTGAACGCCATCAGCGCGCTGGTGCGCTCGGACGACAAGCGGGTGGCGCTGGACGGCATCAACCACCTGAGTGCCTTGCTGCGCTATGCGCTGGAAGCGAGCGCGCGCGATCACGTCGGCGTGCGCGAAGAGCGCCAGTTCCTCGACGACTACCTGGCCTTGCAGCGCTTGCGTTACGGCGCGCGCCTGCGGATCAGTATCGAAGGCGACAGCGAGGCGGTGCTGGACGGCGACATGCCGCCGCTGCTGCTGCAACCGCTGATCGAAAACGCGCTGCGCCATGACCTGGACTGTCACGACCGCCCGAGCGATATCCGCGTCGCCTTCGCCGCGGGCGCGGGCCGCCTGACGGTCCACGTATCCAACCCGGCCGGCGAGGCCCGCTCGGCCAATCCCGGCCTCGGACTGGGCCTGCGCCATGTCCGCGCGCGCCTTCAACTGGCCTACGGCGACAGCGCCTCACTGCAAACGGGCCTGGACGAGGGCCGCTTCGTGGTCGACATCCGCATGCCGCTGCATGCACCCGACACATGATGGTGCGCGCGTTGATCGTCGACGACGAGGAACCGGGCCGGGTCAACCTGCGCTACGCCCTGGCCGACCACGCGCGCTGGCAAGTTGTTGGCGAGTGCCCCAGCGCGGCCGCGGCGCAGGTCTGCATCGCCGCGCAGGATATCGACGTGGTATTCCTCGATATCCAGATGCCGGGCGACTCCGGCCTGGTGCTGGCGCGCGCCTTGGCCGGCTTGGCCAACCCGCCGCTGGTCATTTTTGTCACCGCGCATAACGCCTTTGCGCTGGAGGCGTTCGAGGTGCACGCCCTCGACTACCTGCTCAAACCCGTCCACGATGCGCGCCTGGCCGCGGCCCTGGCGCGCGCCGAAGCGATGCTGGAACTGCGTCAGCGGCCAGCCTACGGCGCGGCGTTGCGCGCCTGGGCCGACGCCGGCGACGAAGGTCCCGGCACGCCGGAGCGCTACTGGCAGCAAGTGAGCGTGCGCTCGGTCGGCCGCATCGAATGCATCCGGCTGGGCGACGTCGACTGGATCGAAACCTGCGGTAATTATGTCAGCCTGCACCTGAGCGCGCGCAAGGTCATGTACCGCTTGCCCCTCAGCCGCCTGCTGGCCCATCTCGATCCGGCCTGTTTTCTCCGCGTGCATCGCGGCGCCGTGGTGCGCACCTGCCAGGCCGCCAATCTGGAGGTGGTGGGCGACGGCGCGTGGCGCCTGACCCTGCGCTCGGGTGTCCTCGTGGCCGTGAGCGAACGCTATGTCGAGGCCCTGCGTGCGGCCATGCGGGAGCGCTGATCCGATGGCTGATTCAGCATATCGTTCCGGAAAACGCGACTTCGGCCGAATTTTGATCGGCAGAGAGTGATTTTAAATCCAAAAATTCTTGTCAATTTCTCAAATCGCCACCGATTCGTTTGTGCCCTTTCCGCCTTTAGCCCTTGCAAAAGCGAAGGCTGTTCCTGCGTGGTGCAGCGCAATACGCTAGAATGAACTCCCTTAGGGTCAGTCCACATAGTCCACCAATACATGAACGCCCCCGCACAAATCCAAGCACTTCTGGCCGAAACGCCAAACGGTCACGCCGCCACCCGCCTGCGCGAAATCCCTTATAACTACACCTCGTTTTCGGACCGCGAAATCGTGATTCGTCTGCTGGGCGAGTCATCCTGGGAGCTGCTCGACGAATTGCGCGGCTCGCGTCAGACCGGGCGCTCGGCGCGCATGCTGTACGAGGTGCTGGGCGATATCTGGGTGGTGCGGCGCAATCCCTACCTCCAGGACGACATGCTGGACAACCCGAAGCGGCGCCAGGAACTGATCGACGCGCTGCATCACCGCCTGGCCGAAGTGGACAAGCGCCGCACCAGCGTCGACGCGGAGGGCGGCGACGACCCGGCCGGCGAAGTCGCGCGGGCGCGCAGCGCCAACGTGGAAAAGCTGCTCAAGGCGGCGTCCAAGGCGGTCGAAGACTTCGGCAACGAGTTCCGCCAGACCTGGGACCTGCGCAAGCGCACCACCAAGGTGCTGGGCCGCTACACCGAGAAACACAACATCTGCTTCGACGGCATGAAGCGCGTCGCCCACGTGACCGACGCCACCGACTGGCGCGTCGAATATCCGTTCGTGGTGCTCACACCCGACACCGAAGACGAGATGGCGGGCCTGGTAAAAGGCTGCATCGAACTCGGACTGACCATCATTCCGCGCGGCGGAGGAACCGGCTACACCGGCGGCGCCATTCCGCTCACGCCCATGTCGGCCGTCATCAACACCGAAAAACTGGTCACCCTGGGCGAGGTCGAAATGACCATGCTGCCCGGCGTGGACCATGAATACGCGACCATCCATTCGGGCGCCGGCGTGGTCACCAAGCGCGTTTCCGACGCCGCCGAAAAGGCCGGCTTCGTGTTCGCGGTCGACCCGACGTCGGCCGAGGCCTCCTGCATCGGCGGCAACGTCGCCATGAATGCCGGCGGCAAGAAGGCCGTGTTGTGGGGCACCGCGCTCGACAACCTGGCGTCGTGGAAGATGGTCGACCCGAACGGCGACTGGCTCGAAGTGACCCGCATCGGCCACAATCTGTCGAAGATCCACGACGCGCCGACCGCCACCTTCAAGCTCGAATGGACCCATCCGAATGCGCGCGGCGAGGCGAAAGACGCGCCCTTCAAGACCGAGATGCTGGTCATCGAAGGCCGGCGCTTCCGCAAGGAAGGCCTGGGCAAGGACGTCACCGACAAATTCCTGGCCGGCCTGCCGGGCATCCAGAAAGAAGGCTGCGATGGCCTGATCACGTCGGCGCGCTGGATCCTGCACAAGATGCCGAAGTACGCGCGCACCGTCTGCCTCGAATTCTTCGGCCAGGCGCGCGACGCGATTCCATCGATCGTCGAAATCAAGGATTACCTCGACGGCCTGCCGGCCAAGGGCGGCCCCGCTTTCGCGACCATTCGCCTGGCCGGCCTGGAACACCTCGATGAGCGCTATCTGCGCGCGGTCGGCTACGCCACCAAATCGAAACGCGGCGTGCTGCCGAAAATGGCGCTGTTCGGCGACATCGTCGGCGACGACGAGAACGCGGTGGCGCAAGCCGCCTCGGAAGTGGTGCGCATCGCGAACACCCGTGTGGGCGAAGGCTTCGTGGCCGTCAGCCCGGAAGCGCGCAAGAAGTTCTGGCTCGACCGCGCCCGCACCGCGGCCATTGCGCGCCACACCAACGCCTTCAAGATCAACGAAGACGTGGTCATTCCGCTCAATCGCATGGGCGAATACACCGATGGCATCGAGCGTATCAACATCGAGCTGTCGATCAAGAACAAGCTGCAGCTGACCGACGCACTGCGCGCGTTTTTCGCGGCCGGCAATCTGCCGGTCGGTAAAAGCGACGACGCCTCGGGCGAATCGATCGGCGACGAAGAAATGCTGGGCGACCGCGTGCAGCAAGCGAGCGAACTGCTCGACGCCGTGCACGCGCGCTGGACCTGGCTGCTGGCCGAACTCGACCAGCCGCTGGCAGGCGCGCGCGACGCCTTGCGCGCCATCGGCTTGGACCGCCTCGACGTCGTGTTCGACGAACGCCTGGCGCAGCAGCCCGGCGCCACCCTGTTCGACGTGGTCCAGGACCGCACCGTGCGCGTCTCATGGAAGCAGGAGATCCGCGCGCAGCTGCGCCAGATCTTCAACGGCGCCGCCTACAAGCTCATTCTCGACGAATCGAGCGCGATCCACCAGAAGGTGCTGCGTTCGCGCGTGTTCGTGGCGCTGCACATGCACGCCGGCGACGGCAATGTGCACACCAACCTGCCGGTCAATTCCGACGACTACGCCATGCTGCAGGATGCGCACGAAGCCGTGGGCCGCATCATGAAGCTGGCGCGTTCGCTCGACGGCGTGATCTCGGGCGAGCATGGCATCGGCATCACCAAGCTCGAATTTTTGACCGAAGAAGAAATCGGCGAATTCCGCGACTACAAGCTGCGCATCGATCCGGAAGGGCGCTTCAACAAGGGCAAGCTGCTTAACCTGCCCGAGTTCGGGGCTGACCTGCGCAACGCCTACACGCCGTCGTTCGGCCTGATGGGCCACGAATCGCTGATCATGCAGCAGAGCGATATCGGCGAGATCGCCAACAGCATCAAGGATTGCCTGCGCTGCGGTAAATGCAAACCGGTGTGCACCACTCACGTTCCGCGCGCGAACCTGCTGTATTCGCCGCGCGACAAGATCCTGGCGACGTCGTCGCTGATCGAAGCGTTCCTGTACGAAGAACAGACCCGCCGCGGCGTCTCGATCAAGCACTGGGAAGAATTCGAAGACGTGGCCGACCACTGCACCGTGTGCCACAAATGCGTCACGCCATGCCCGGTCAACATCGACTTCGGCGACGTGTCGATGAACATGCGTAACCTGCTGCGCAAGATGGACAAGAAGACCTTCAGGCCGGCCAATGCGGCGGCGATGTTCTTCCTGAACGCGACCGACCCGGTGACCATCAACGCCACGCGCCAGGTGATGGCTGGCTGGGGCTTCAAGGCGCAGCGCTTCGGGCACAACGTGCTGAAAAAATTCGCCAAGAAGCAGACCCGCGCACCGCTGCCGACCACCGGCAAGGCGCCGGTGCGCGAGCAGGTGATCCACTTCATCAACAAGAAAATGCCGGGCAACCTGCCCAAGAAGACCGCGCGCGCGCTGCTCGACATCGAAGACGACAAGATCATCCCGATCATCCGCAACCCCAAGGTGACCACGGCCGATACCGAAGCCGTGTTCTACTTCCCGGGCTGCGGGTCGGAGCGATTGTTCTCGCAGGTGGGCCTGGCCACGCAGGCGATGCTGTGGGAAGTCGGCGTGCAGACAGTGCTGCCGCCGGGTTACCTGTGCTGCGGCTATCCGCAGCGCGGCGCCGGCCAGTACGACAAGGCCGACAAGATGATGACGGATAACCGCGTGCTGTTCCACCGCATGGCCAATACGCTCAACTACCTCGACATCAAGACCGTGCTGGTGTCGTGCGGTACCTGCTACGACCAGCTGGCGACCTACGAGTTCGACAAGATCTTCCCCGGTTGCCGCATCATGGACATCCACGAGTACCTGCTCGAAAAAGGCGTGAAGCTCGAAGGCGTCAGCGGCACCCGCTACATGTACCACGAGCCTTGCCACAATCCGATGAAGCTGCAGGATTCGGTCAAGACCGTCAATGCGCTGGTGTCGACGGTGGACAACGTGAAGATCGAGAAGAACGACCGCTGCTGCGGCGAGTCCGGTACTTTCGGGGTGTCGCGTCCCGACATCGCCACGCAGGTGCGCTTCCGCAAGGAAGACGAGATGGAGAAGGGCGCCGACAAGCTGCGTGCCGATGGCTTCAGCGGCGACGTCAAGATCCTGACCAGCTGCCCATCGTGCCTGCAAGGCCTGTCGCGCTACAACGACGATGCGGGCACCACCGCCGACTACATCGTTATCGAAATCGCGCGCCACAAGCTGGGCGAAAACTGGCTGCCCGAATACGTGGCCCGTGCCAACAGCGGCGGCATCGAAAGGGTACTGGTATGACGTGCGAACTGTGTGAGCTGGCGGTCGAACCGGTCTGGCGCAACGACAAGCTGTCGGTCATCCTGGTCGACGACACCGCCTATCCGGGCTTTTGCCGTGTGATCTGGAACGATCACGTCAAGGAAATGACCGACCTGGCGCCGAGCGACCGCCTGGTGCTCACCGACGCGGTGTGGCATGTGGAACTGGCGCTGCGCGATGTGATGAAGCCCGATAAGATCAATGTCGCCAGCCTTGGCAACATGACGCCGCACCTGCACTGGCACGTCATTCCCCGCTACGCCGACGACGCGCACTTTCCCAATCCCGTGTGGACGGTGGCGGTGCGCGCGACCGACGAATCGACCCTGGCGGAGCGCCGCGCGCGCCTGCCGAAACTGGCGGCCGATATTGTCCGCCGCATGGAAAAACCAGCATGAACCCAACCGCACTGACCGTCCACCAGAAGTCCCGCGTGCTCGATATCGCATTCGACGACGGCAGCAGTTTTTCGATTCCGTTCGAGCTGCTGCGCGTGTACTCGCCATCGGCCGAAGTGCGCGGCCACGGGCAGGGGCAGGAAGTGCTCCAGCTGGGCAAGCGCGATGTCGGCGTCACGGCGCTCGAACCCGTTGGTAACTACGCGGTGCAGCCGACCTTCTCGGACGGCCACAACACCGGTTTGTTCTCGTGGGATTACCTGTACAAGCTCGGTAGCGAGCAAGCCGCCTTGTGGGCCGACTACATGGCGCGCCTGCACGCCGCCGGTTTCGAGGGCGACGCCGGCCGCGAGCCGGGCGCCGAGCTGCCGGGCGTGCCGACGGCGGCCAAGGGCTGCGGCCACAAGCACTGATTTTCAATCGAGGTCGCGCCGCCAATTGTATGGCTGACACCATTACATTTCGGACTCAGTCGCTTGAAAAAGCGACCCCGCGCAGTCATCGGCGGCTATCGTAGCCGGTGAGATGCCTGCCGGCCGTGGAATCAGAGACGCGCTTCGCTCGTGTCGATGTCAACACTGTAGACTTCGCAGTCCTCATTGTAGAAAAGCTTGGCGAAGAAATAGCGTGGGGTGACAATTCCGCATCGCTCGTCAACGACACCGCCGACTGCCACCACAATGCGCGCTTCTGTCGATTCACAATAATGGTTGAATTGACAGACTCTCGTTAGAACCGTGATCTCGGTGGGTACGGGAAAAAAGAAATCCTGTCCACTCACCTCGCAGCGAATGTGGTCGCCTCTTACGATCCCGTCGTCTTCCGCAAATGCATAAAAGTCCGCAGCGACCCGCTCATCTGAAAAAAGCGTGGTGAGATCGGTTTTGATGTCGTTCAAGGTCATTCAAAATTCTTTACAGGTTGAGTGACGGGCGATCAAGCGCTTACGCCGCCAGCGCCTGCGGCGACACGCCGGCCGACTGCATCGCACCGGCGCGCGCGTAGATCGCGGCGGCCACCGGCGAACTCAGTTCGACCACCAGGCGGCGCCGTTCGGCTGTCGCCAGGCGGTCGTTGATCTGGCTGAAAATCTCCAGCGGCCCCAGTTCCTGCGCCTTGAGCTGGACGCCAAGCGCATCGACCATCGGATACTCCGCCAGCTTGGCGATGACATCGTCCACATTCATGCCGGCGTGGATGACGATCAGTTGCGATTCCAGACGCGCCCAGGTCTCGACCGTCAGCTTGAGCTTGCGCTTGGTGTTATCGAGCAGCGCGACCTGCACCGCTTCGATCCAGGCGACATGGTTCATCTCCAGCGCATTTTCGAGCTGGTGCCCGTGCAGGGTGTCGGCGGCGCCCATGGCGGCCGCGTGCGACTTGATCTGGGGCAGGGTCGGGGCGGCAGCCAGCTGATGATCCATGCGCGCCGCATGCACCCGTTCAAACAGCACGATCAGGTTGTTCACATCGAGGGGCCGCCCTTCCGGCGTGGCGGCAAACGCTGCGACCGCCGAACGCCAAGAGGCCTTGTTGTTGGGTTCCACCGTCAAGGTGGGAAGGCGCAAGGCGCGCGCGCCGGGAGCGCCGCTCAGCACCCCCACCGTGCCGCTGCCCGAGAGCTTCATGAATTCGACGAACGGGCGCATGCCGCGCTGCAGGCCCACCAGGCCGACGATCTTGCTGTCCGGGTGCTGGCCGATGATGTACACCCGCTGGTCTTCGTCGGACGCGAAGGTGCCGATCAGTTTCATGCGGTGGTTGGTCATCCCCGACCACAGTTTTTTCATCTCGGCGTAGGCATCGGCGTCTTCCTCGCCGATATATTCACGTCCCAGCGGCTGCACGCGCAGGCGCACGCGCGCGGTTTGCTCGACCAGGTACGGTGCGTACAGCTTGAAATCGCCCGCCAGCCTGGTGACCTGAGTGCGCTGCAAGTAGAAGTAACCGGCCGCCACGGCGCCGGCCACAATCACAAGCACGGCAAGAATCATCAGAAAAGTCGACATGCTCATTCGCTAACAAAATAGGGGGAGACAGGGTAACATCAATCATCCCCCAAAAACCGCCAGCGGCCCAGTGCTCACGTCAATTATTGCGCAATTACAACATTCACCTTGGCCTCGCGCAACACCCGGGCCAGCGCCTCGGGCGGTTTGGCGTCGGTGAACAGCACGTCGATCTGCGAGGCGTGGGCCATGCGCATCAGCGCCTGGCGCCCGAATTTGTCGTGGTCGGCCACCAGCCACACTGCGCGCGACTGCTCGATGATGGCCTGCGCCACCTTCACTTCGCGCGGGTCGAAGTCGCGCAGGGTGCCATCGGGCTCGATGCTCGAAATGCCGATGATGCCGATATCGACCTTGAACTGGCGGATGAAATCGATGGTCGTTTCGCCCACGATGCCGCGGTCGCGCCCGCGCACCACGCCGCCGGCCAGGATCACTTCGCATCCGGGGCTGTCGCACAGAATCGTCGCCACATTGAGGTTGTTGGTCACCACATGCAGTCCCTGGTGGTGCACCAGCGCGCGCGCCACTTCCTCGGTGGTGGTGCCGATATTGATCAACAGCGAACAGTGCGACGGCACCTGCGCCGCCACCGCGCTGGCGATGCGGCGCTTGGCGTCCACGTTGAGCACCTGGCGGTCGCTGTAATCGATGTTCTGGACCGAGGACGGCAAGCCCACGCCGCCGTGGTAGCGCGCCAGCAGGCCCGCTTCTTCCATCAGCTTGACGTCGCGCCGCACGGTCTGCGGCGTCACTTCAAGCTGCTGCGCGAGTGCCTCCAGCGACACCGTCACCTGCTGGCGCACTGCGTCGAGAATGCGCCGCTGGCGTGGGTTGAGCGTCATCGTGGGGCTCCTGTCAAAGCGCCAAATTTATCACAAACGAAATAAAACGAAAACAAACAGATAAATTTTTGTTTCATTTTTTTCGTTTTTGTCTTATTGTTCACCTTTGCAGTGTACCCAGATTCCCCTTTTGAAGCGAGAGCGCATGAACAAGGCGGGCAATATCGCGTGTGATGTACTGGTGGTCGGCGGCGGCGTGAATGGCGCCGGCATTGCCCGTGACGCGGCGGGGCGCGGCATGTCCGTGGTCTTGTGCGAAAAGGACGACCTGGCATCGCACACCTCGTCGGCCGCGACCAAGCTGATTCACGGCGGCCTGCGTTATCTGGAGCAGTACGAATTCGGCCTGGTGCGCAAGGCGCTGATCGAGCGCGAAGTGCTGCTGCGCGCCGCTCCCCACATCATGTGGCCGATGCGCTTCGTCACCCCGGTCGACAAGGGCCAGCGCCCGGCCTGGATGATCCGCGCCGGCCTGTTCCTGTACGATCACCTGGCGCGGCGCGAGCTGCTGCCGGGGTCCGAAGGGATCGACCTGCGCCGCCATGCGGCCGGCGCGCCCCTCAAATCGACCTTTACCCGCGGCTTCGTGTATTCCGACGGCTGGGTCGACGATGCGCGCCTGGTGGTGCTCAACGCGATCGACGCCGCCGCCAAGGGCGCGTGCGTGTTCACCCGCACCGCCTGCGAATCGGCACGGCGCGAGGGCGAGCGCTGGGAAGCGCGCCTGCGCCGCGCCGACGGACAAGCCATCGACGTGAGCGCGCGCTGCATCGTCAACGCCGCCGGTCCGTGGGCGTCGCGCTTCCTGCAGGGGACCAATCCCGGGCCGGCCGACAAATCGGTGCGCCTGATCAAAGGCAGCCATATCGTGGTGCGGCGCCTGTTCGAACATCCCTACGCTTACATCTTCCAGCATCCGGACGGGCGCGTGGTGTTCGCCATTCCGTACGAGCAGGACTTCACCCTGATCGGCACCACCGACCTCGAATACCATGGCGACGCCGACAAGGTCGCCATCGACCAGGCAGAAATCGACTACCTGTGCGCGCTGGCGAGCCGCTATTTCACCAACCCGATCACGCCGGCCGATGTGGTGTGGAGCTACTCCGGCGTACGTCCGCTGCTCGACGACGAGTCCAGCGACGCCTCCGACGTCACGCGCGACTACACCTTCGAGCTTGATACGCAGGGCGCGCCAATGCTGTCCATTTTCGGCGGCAAGATCACCACCTTCCGCAAACTGGCCGAGCAAGCCGTCGACCTGATCGCACCGGTGCTGGGGAACACGCACGGCGCCTGGACCGTCAACGCCTGCCTGCCCGGCGGCGACGTGCACGGCCCGGTATCGGACAACCGCAGCGTGCTCGAATTCGACGGTTTTGTCGCTGGCCTGCAAAAGCAGTATGCGTGGCTGCCGGCGGCGCTGGTGGCTCGCTACGCGCGCGCCTACGGCACCCGCATTCACCTGATCATCGACCAGCGCACCAGCGTCGCCGCCATGGGCGCCGAGATTGTACCCGGCCTGTACGAAGCCGAAGCGGTCTACTGGATCGATCATGAATGGGCCACCACGGCGACCGACATGCTGTGGCGCCGCTCCAAGCTGGGCTTGCATTTGCCAGCCGATGCAGGCGTGGCGGTCGATGCCTGGATCACCGAATTTCGCAAGTAATAGAAGCAAATCAGAAGCAAATCCCGCCACAGGGATGCGGTAGCAAGACAAGAAAAATACAGGAGACGAGATGCAGCTGGCATTGGAAAACGTGAGCACGAAGTACGGGGCGCAGGATCACCTGTACCCGATGTCGCTCGAACTGGTACCCGGTACCATCAACGTCCTGCTGGGCACCACGCAGGCCGGCAAGACCTCGCTGATGCGGGTCATGGCGGGCCTGGACCGGCCCACGCACGGCAAGGTGATCGCCGGCGGCAAGGACGTCACAGGCCTGCCCGTACGCCAGCGCGACCTGGCGATGGTGTACCAGCAGTTCATCAACTATCCATCGTTCACGGTGTTCGACAACATCGCGTCGCCCCTGCGCATCAAGCGCGTGCCCGAAGCCGAAATCCGCACCCGGGTGGAACGCATGGCCGAACGCCTGCATATTTCGGCGCACCTGAACAAGCTGCCGGCGCAGCTGTCGGGCGGCCAGCAGCAGCGCACCGCGCTGGCGCGCGCGCTGATCAAGGAGTCGGCCCTGCTGCTGCTCGACGAGCCGCTGGTGAACCTCGACTACAAGCTGCGCGAGGAATTGCGCAAGGAGCTCGGTGCCCTGTTCGCGGAAGGGAAGACCACCGTCGTCTACGCCACCACCGAGCCGCTCGAAGCCTTGCAATTGGGCGGCCACACGGTGCTGCTGCACGAAGGACGCCTGCTGCAGCATGGTGCGACCCTCGACGTTTTCAACGCCCCCAACTCGGTCCAGAGCGCGCGCACCTTCAGCGACCCGCCGATCAACCTGATTCCAGCCACGGTCGGCGCCGATGGCATGGCCAGGGTGGCGCCGGATCTGGCGATCCCGCTGAACGACGCCCAGCGCCGCCAGGCCGCGCAGCATGGAGACGTAACGCTCGGCCTGCGCGCCCACAGCCTGCGCCTGGCGCCCCTGCACGCGGACGATTTTCCGATCGACGCCAAGGTGGAACTGGCCGAGATCAGCGGCTCGGAAACCTATGTGCATTTGCAGCGCGGCGCGATCGGGCTGGTGGCGCAACTGACCGGCGTGCATAACCTAGACCTTGGCGTGCCGTGCACGGTATACCTGCGTCCGGACGAATTGTTCGTGTTCGCACCCGGCGGCGCCTTGCTGTTTGCGCCGCCGCAGATTGAGAACGGAGTGTAAGCATGGCCCGCATCGAACTGCCCGACCTGGCGCATGCCTACAAACCGAACCCGCAGGTGCCTGAAGATTACGCACTGCGCCCCATGAACCTGACCTGGGACGATGGCGGCGCCTACGCGCTGCTCGGCCCTTCCGGCTGCGGCAAGACCACCTTGCTGAACATTATCTCGGGCCTGGTGCGTCCCTCGCACGGAAGGGTGATTTTCGATGGCAAGGACGTCACCGACCTGCCGCCGGAAGCGCGCAACATCGCGCAGGTGTTCCAGTTCCCGGTCATCTACGACACCATGACGGTGTTCGACAACCTCGCCTTCCCGCTGCGTAACCGCGGCTGGAAGGAAAGCGAAACGCGCAAGCGGGTCGAACATATCGCCTCCATGCTGGAACTGTCCAGCGACCTGAAACAGCGCGCCAGCGGCCTGGCGGTCGACGCCAAGCAAAAAATCTCGCTGGGCCGTGGCCTGGTGCGGCCGGACGTGGCCGCGGTGCTGTTCGACGAACCGCTCACGGTGATCGACCCGCACCTGAAATGGCTGCTGCGCCGCAAACTCAAGGAAATCCACCACGAACTCAAACTCTCGCTGATCTACGTCACGCACGACCAGGTCGAAGCGCTGACCTTCGCCGACAAGGTGGTCGTGATGACCCAGGGCGAAGTGGTGCAGACCGGCAGCGCGCAAGAGCTGTTCGAAGAGCCGGCGCACACCTTCGTGGGCTACTTCATCGGCAACCCCGGCATGAACCTGCTGGCCTGCCCGGTGCGCGACGGCCGCGCCTACCTTGGCGCGGACGGCATCGCGCTGCCGCCGGCGGCGCAAAGCGCATTGGCGGGAGCTGCCGGCATCACCATCGGCATCCGTCCCGAGTTCGTCGAATGCGCCAGTGCGCAGGGCGCCGACACGGTGGCTGCCACGGTGGCGAGCGTGCGCAACATGGGAACCCACTTCATGGCCGACTTTACGGTGGGCGCGCATACCGTCACCGCCAAGCTGCGCAGCGCTCCGGCGGCTGCCGGGCAAGCGGTCTGGCTGCGATTTCCGCCCGAGCGCACTCTTTATTACGTCAACGACAAGCGGGTGGCCTGACATGAAAACCTATAACAACCGCGCCTGGCTGCTGGTCCTCCCGGTGATCATCTGCGTGGCCTTTTCGGCCGTGCTGCCGCTGATGACGATCGTGAACTACTCGGTGCAGGATATTCTCAGTCCCACCAACAGCGTTTTCGTCGGCACCGAATGGTTCAAGATGATCATGCGCGACAGCGAACTGCATGGCGCGCTGGTGCGCCAGCTGGGCTTTTCGATGGCGGTGCTGCTGATCCAGCTCCCGCTCGGCATCCTGATCGCCCTGACCATGCCGGCCAGCGGCTGGCGCGCTTCGCTCGCGCTGGTGCTGATCGCGCTGCCGCTGCTGATTCCCTGGAACGTGGTCGGCACCATCTGGCAGATTTTCGGCCGCGATGACATCGGCCTGATGGGCAACACCATCAACCGCATGGGCATCAGCTACAACTACACCGGCAGCGTGGTCGACGCCTGGGTCACCGTGCTGGTGATGGACGTGTGGCACTGGACCCCGCTGGTGGTGCTGCTGGCGTACGCCGGCCTGCGCTCGATTCCCGACGCTTACTATCAGGCGGCGCGCATCGACGGCGCCTCGCGTTTCGCGGTGTTCCGCTTCATCGAGCTGCCCAAGATGCGCAATGTGCTGATGATCGGCGTGCTGCTGCGCTTCATGGACAGCTTCATGATCTACACCGAACCGTTCGTGCTGACCGGCGGCGGGCCTGGCAACGCCACCACATTTTTGTCGCAGTACCTGACGCAGAAGGCCGTGGGCCAGTTCGACCTGGGTCCGGCGGCTGCTTTTTCGCTGATCTATTTCCTCATCATCCTGCTGTTCTGCTTCGTGCTGTATAGCTGGATGCAACGTCTCGGTACGGGAGAGTCCAAATGAAGCGCATCTCCACACCGCTGCTGGTGTTCTATCTGGTGCTGGCGATGCTGCCGATTTACTGGATGTTGAACATGTCGTTCAAGACCAATGAAGAAATCACCGGCGCGCTCACCTTGTTCCCGCGCGAATTCACCCTGGCGAACTACCGCACCATCTTCACCGATCCGTCGTGGTACAGCGGCTACATCAACTCGATGATCTACGTGATGATGAACATGGTGATGTCGGTATCGGTGGCGCTGCCGGCCGCGTATGCGTTTTCGCGCTACTCCTTCATCGGCGACAAGCACCTGTTTTTCTGGCTGCTGACCAACCGCATGACGCCACCGGCGGTGTTCCTGCTGCCGTTCTTCCAGCTCTATTCGACGGTCGGCCTGATGGATACCCACCTGGCCGTGGCGCTGGTGCACATGCTGTTCAACGTGCCGCTGGCGGTCTGGATCCTGGAAGGCTTCATGTCCGGCATTCCCAAGGAAATCGACGAAACCGCGTACATCGACGGCTACAGCTTTCCGCGCTTCTTCTTCAAGATCTTCCTGCCGCTGATCAAATCTGGTGTGGGCGTGACGGCGTTTTTCTGCTTCATGTTCAGCTGGGTCGAGCTGCTGCTGGCGCGTACCTTGACCTCGGTCGACGCCAAGCCGATCACCGCCATCATGACGCGCACGGTGTCGGCCGGCGGCATGGACTGGGGTGTGCTGGCCGCGGCGGGCGTGCTGACCATCGTGCCGGGCGCGCTGGTGATCTGGTTCGTCCGCAATCATATTGCCAAGGGCTTTGCGATGGGGAGGGTGTGACATGGGAAATCTGTTTTCATGGATGGCGTGGACCGCGCCGGTGGCCATTTTCTTTTCCTGCATCGGCCTGATGCTGGCGGGGATGACGATCTGGCAGATCCGTTCGCCGTCGATCGAGCGGCGCGGCTTTTTGCCGATGTCGACCACGCGCGGCGACCGCCTGTTTATTGGCTTGCTCACCGCCGCATATGTTAACCTCGCGTGGGCGGGCCTGAGCGAGCTGCATCAGGGGTTTGGTGCGGCGATCGGATTTGTGGTGCTGTTGATTGTGATGCGCTGGGGTTGAACCGGACACCGGTGCATGGTGGGGTACTTTCTTAACGATGTACATAAAAAAGGCGGAGACATGAAATTGAAAATGACATTGATGGCGGCTGCGTTGCTGGCCACGGCGAGCGCTTGGGCTGACACCAAGGAAGCCGAAAAATGGATTGGCCAGGAATTCCAGCCGTCTACCTTGTCGAAGCAGCAGCAGATGGATGAAATGAAGTGGTTCATCGACGCCGCCGCCAAACTCAAGGCCAAGGGCATCAAGGAAATCAGCGTGGTTTCCGAGACCATCGATACCCACGTCTATGAATCGAAGGTGCTGGCCAAGGCCTTCGAGGAAATCACCGGCATCAAGGTCAAGCACGACATCATCCAGGAAGGCGACGTGGTCGAGAAGCTGCAAACGTCCATGCAGTCCGGGAAAAGCATTTATGACGGCTGGGTCTCGGATTCGGACCTGATCGGCACCCACTACCGCTATGGCGCGATCATGCCGCTGTCGGACTACATGGCGGGCGAAGGCAAGGCCTTCACCAATCCGGGCCTGGACCTGAAAGACTTCATCGGCACCAGCTTCACCACGGCGCCGGACGGCAAGCTGTATCAGCTGCCCGACCAGCAGTTCGCCAATCTGTACTGGTTCCGCGCCGACTGGTTCGCGCGCAAGGACCTCAAGGACAAGTTCAAGGCCAAGTACGGCTATGAGCTGGGCGTGCCGCAGAACTGGTCGGCGTATGAAGACATCGCCGATTTCTTCACCAATGACGTGAAGAACATCGACGGCAAGAAGGTGTTCGGCCATATGGATTACGGCAAAAAGGATCCGTCGCTCGGCTGGCGTTTCACCGACGCCTGGCTGTCGATGGCTGGCGCCGCCGACAAGGGCCTTCCGAACGGCCTGCCGGTGGACGAGTGGGGCATCCGCGTCGCTGCCGACAAGTGCACGCCGGTCGGTGCGTCGGTGTCGCGCGGCGGGGCGACCAATTCGCCGGCGGCGGTGTTCGCGTTGACCAAGTACGTCGACTGGATGAAGAAGTACGCGCCGCCGCAGGCGGGCGGCATGACGTTCTCGGAATCGGGACCGGTGCCGGCGCAGGGTGAAGTGGCGCAGCAGATTTTCTGGTACACGGCGTTCACCGCATCGATGATGAAACCGGGCCTGCCGGTGGTGCAGGCGGACGGCAAGCCGAAATGGCGCATGGCGCCGTCGCCGCACGGCCCGTACTGGAAAGAGGGCATGCAGAACGGTTACCAGGACGTGGGCTCGTGGACCTTCTTCAAGTCGACCCCGCCGGACCGGCGCGCGGCGGCCTGGCTGTATGCGCAGTTCGTCACGTCCAAGACCGTGTCGCTCAAGAAGTCGATCACGGGACTGACCTTTATTCGCGAATCGGACATCAAGCACGATTATTTCACCAAGAACGCGGATAAATACGGCGGCCTGATCGAGTTCTACCGCAGCCCGGCGCGGGTGGCGTGGACCCCGACCGGCAACAACGTGGCCGATTATCCGAAGATGGCGCAGCTGTGGTGGAAGAACGTGGCCACGGCGGTGAGCGGCGAGAAGACCCCGCAGGCGGCGATGGATAACCTGGCCGAGGAAATGGATGGCGTGATGGGGCGTTTGCAGCGCGCCGGCATGCAGAATTGCGCACCGAAGTTGAATCCCAAGGTCGACCCGGCCACGTATCTGACCGACAAGGCCGCGCCGTGGAAGAAGCTGGCCAACGAGAAGCCGAAGGGCGAGACGATTGCGTATGATGTCTTGCTCAAGGCATGGAAGGAAGGGCGGGCGCGTTAAGCCTCCACCGCGTCGTCCCCGCGCAGGCGGGGACCCAAGTTCGCTCCGTAGCAACTGAGCGTAGAACTTGGATCCCCGCCTTCGCGGGGATGACGTAGGTATCTCATGTTTTACCTATCTCATCACCGCGACCCAGCATGACCAAATTCATTCTCGCCATCGACCAGGGCACCACCAGTTCGCGCGCGATCCTGTTCGACCGCGCCGGTCACATTCACGGCGCGGCGCAACAGGAGTTCCGCCAGTTCTTCCCCCAGCCCGGCTGGGTCGAACACGACGCCAATGAAATCTGGCAGTCGCAGCGCGCCGTCATCGACGAGGTCCTGCGCACCAATCACGTGGCGGCCAGCGACATCGCCGCCATCGGCATCGCCAACCAGCGCGAAACCACCGTCCTGTGGGACCGCGCCACCGGCGAACCGGTCGCCCCCGCCATCGTCTGGCAGGACCGCCGCAGCACGCCCTGTTGCGAAGCCCTGCGCGCCGACGGCCACGAAGACCTGTTCCAGCAAAAAACCGGCCTGGTGCTGGACGCCTATTTCTCCGGCCCCAAGCTGAAATGGCTGCTCGATAACGTCCCCGGCGCGCGCGCGCGTGCCGCGCGGGGCGAACTGGCCTTCGGCACGGTCGACAGCTGGCTCATCTTCAAAATGAGCGGCAAGCACCTCACCGACCCCAGCAACGCCGCCCGTACCCTGATGTTCAACATCCACACGGCGCGCTGGGACGATGAATTGCTGGCCCTGCTCGACATTCCCCCCGGCCTGCTGCCCACGGTCGTGGCCAGCAGCGGCGTGGCCGCCCACACCGATCCGCAATTGTTCGGCGTGGCGCTGCCGATCGCGGGCATCGCCGGCGACCAGCAGGCGGCCACCTTCGGCCAGGCTTGCCACAGCCCCGGCATGGCCAAGAATACCTACGGCACCGGCTGCTTCATGCTGATGCACACCGGCCAAACGGCCACGATGTCGAAGAATAAGCTGATCAGCACGATTGGCTGGACCCTGCCCAAAGGCACCGATTACCTGCTCGAAGGCAGCGTGTTCATGGCCGGCGCCGCCATTCAGTGGCTGCGCGACGGCCTGGGCATCATCAAGCACGCGGCCGAGGTCGAAGAACTTGCGCTGGCCGTGCCCGACAATGGCGGCGTGCTGTTCGTGCCCGCCTTTGCCGGCCTGGGCGCGCCGCACTGGGACGCCTACGCGCGCGGCACCATGGTCGGCATGACGCGCGGCACCAACAAGTCGCACATCGCGCGCGCCACCCTGGAGAGCATCGCCCTGCAAAGTGCCGACGTGCTCGTCGCCATGCAGGCCGACGCCGCCATGCCGCTGACCCAGCTGCGGGTCGATGGCGGCGCCGCCCGTAACAACCTGCTGATGCAGTTCCAGGCCGATATTCTCGGCGTGCCGGTGGTGCGTCCGGTGGTGACCGAAACCACGGCCCTGGGCGCGGCCTTCCTGGCCGGGCTGGCGGTGGGCTTCTGGGCCTCGCAGGAGGAAATCGCGGCCCAGTGGCAGATGGAACGCCGCTTCGAGCCCGCCATGTCGGTCGATGAGCGTGCGCAGCGGATGGACGAGTGGCGGCGCGCGGTGGAACGCTCGCGCGCCTGGAGCCAGTAGGGCGCCGGGGGCTGCTCGCGCTGCTTGCGGCAAGGTGGCGCGTCGCCTAGCGTGCCGCTGCCGTGGCGCGCTTGTATAATGCACGCAGACAAACGGCAGCCCTACTATGACAAACAGCACACATTTCGGTTACAAAACGGTCTCCGAGGACGACAAGGTCCACGAAGTGGCCAAGGTGTTCCATTCGGTCGCATCCAAGTACGATGTGATGAACGACCTGATGTCGGGCGGCCTGCACCGGCTGTGGAAGACTTTTACTATCGCCAACGCCGGCGTGCGCCCCGGCTTCAAGGTGCTCGACATCGCCGGCGGCACGGGCGACCTGGCCAAGGCCTTCGCCAAACAGGCCGGCAAGACCGGCGAAGTCTGGCTCACCGACATCAACGAATCGATGCTGCGCGTCGGCCGCGACCGCTTGCTCAACAAGGGCCTGATCACGCCGACCCTGCTGTGCGACGCTGAAAAGCTGCCCTTCCCCGACAATTACTTCGACCGGGTCAGCGTGGCCTTCGGCCTGCGCAACATGACCCACAAGGACCAGGCGCTGGCGGAAATGCGGCGCGTCCTGAAACCGGGCGGCAAGCTGCTGGTGCTGGAATTTTCCAAGGTCGCCGCGCCCCTGCAAAAGCCCTACGACGTGTATTCCTTCTCGGTGCTGCCGTGGCTGGGCCAGAAAATCGCCGGCGATTCCGACAGCTACCGCTACCTGGCCGAGTCGATCCGCATGCATCCGGACCAGGAAACCCTCAAGACCATGATGGAGACGGCCGGCCTGGAGCGGGTCCAGTATTTCAATTTGACGGCCGGCGTGGCGGCACTGCACACCGGTATCAAGTTCTAGGAAGCGTACGATGAAAAAATTTGTAGCAAGCGTGTTCTTTGCCATGTCGGCGCTGGCCGGCGTGGCCAGTGCGCAGCAGGCCCCGGCCGCTGCCACCACATCGGAATACCCGCCCCAGGTGCTCATCGGCGGCGCGGTCATGGTGTTCGGCCTGGCTGGATTCTTTGGCTTTCGCATCATCCGGCGCCGCGATGCGGCGGCCAAACCGGCGCCAGCCCCGGTCAGCACCAAGCCCGCCTTTCCGCCCGGTTTCGACAACACCGCCTTCCTGCGCCAGGCCAAGGCCACCTTCATCCGCATGCAAAAGACCTGGGACAAGGCCGACGCCAGCGACCTGCGCCAGTTCACCACGCCCCAGGTCTTCGCCGAATTGCAGCCGCAAATGCAGGCCCCCGGCGCCAGCGTGACCGAGGTAGTGGCAATCGAGTCCGAACTGCTGGGTGTGGAGACGGTCGGCGACGTCTTTTTGGCCACGGTGCGCTTCAGCGGCCAGATCCGCACCGCGCCGGGCGCCGCTCCCGAGCCGCTGGCCGAGGTGTGGAATATGTCCAGGCCGCTCAAAGGCGGCGGCGACTGGAAGCTGGCCGGCATCGGCCAGCTTTCCTGATTATTCTTTCTCAAAGTAACAGTGTCGCCGGAAAAGTGCCCGGCAAACTGGTAAGATCAAAACCGCCCTGCCCCACGGGCGGTTTTGTTCTTTAAGCGTGCCCACATGTCACCACCGAACTCGTTTTCTCCCCACTCCGCGCTGATGGCGCCCGCCATTGCCGCAATCAATCACTTGCTGGCGCAGGAAGCCTGGGCCAGGGATGCGCTGGCCTTGCACGGCGGCAAAGTGGCCTGCATCGATGCCAGCGGCATCGCGCTGCGCCTGCGCGTGACCCGCGACGGCATGGTCGAGGCCAGCCCGGCCGATAATGCGGAAGAGGGCGCCAATGTCACCATCCGGATCAAGCTGGCCGACCTGCCGCTGATCGCCCAGAACCGCGAGCGCGCCTTTTCCTACGTCAAGATCGAGGGCGATGCCGAGTTCGCCAACACGATTTCGCAGTTGAGCAAGGGCTTGCGCTGGGAAGCCGAGCACGACCTCGAACGCCTGCTCGGCCCGATCGCCGCTACCCGCCTGGTGGGCGGCGCCAGGAGCGTGGTCGACGGGGCGCGCGCCTTGCATGGCAAGGTGACGGAAAACCTGGCCGAATTCTTCCTCGAAGAGCAGCCGCTGCTGGTGCGCCCCTCCGCCGTCGAGGACTTCGGCGCCGAAGTGAGCCGCCTGCGCGACGATGTCGAACGCACCGCCAAGCGCCTCGCCCGGCTCGAACACAAGCTGGCGCCCGCTGGCGCCGCACCGGACACGCTCAATGCTGCCGGGCAACAGAAACTGGATCTTTAATGCTATTGAAATTCCTGCGCCTGCTTAAAATTCTCCGGGTCGCGGTCAAGTACGGCCTCGACGAAATCGCCATCTCCGGCCTGAAGGTGCCGCGCACGGCTAAGCTGATCGATACTGTGATCTTCTGGCGCGATATTTCCGCTCCGCGCGGCGTACGCCTGCGCATGGCACTGGAAGAACTGGGACCGATCTTCGTCAAGTTCGGCCAGGTGCTGTCGACCCGGCGCGACCTGATGCCGTTCGACATCGCCGACGAGCTGACCCACTTGCAGGACCGGGTCCCGCCGTTCAGCTCCGAACTGGCGATTGCCCAGATCACGCGCTCCTTGCGCGCCCATCCGGACGAACTGTTCGCCAGCTTCGAGCGCACCCCGGTGGCGTCGGCATCGATTGCCCAGGTGCACTTCGCAGTCTTGAAAGATGGCAAGGAAGTCGCCGTCAAGGTGCTGCGTCCCGGCATGAAAAAATCGATCGATGAAGACGTGGCGCTGATGCACATCGCCGCCGAGTGGATCGGGCGCATCTGGGCCGACAGCAAGCGTTTGAAACCGAAGGAAGTCGTCGCCGAGTTCGACAAATACCTGCACGACGAGCTCGACCTGATGCGCGAGGCCGCCAACGCCAGCCAGCTGCGCCGCAACTTCGCCGGCTCCAACCTGCTGATGGTGCCCGAGATGTACTGGGATTACTGCGCCAGTAGCGTAATCGTGATGGAACGCATGCATGGCATCCCGGTCTCGCAGATCGACCGCCTGGCGGCCGAGGGCGTGGACTTGAAAAAGCTGTCCAGCGATGGGGTCGAGATTTTCTTCACACAGGTATTCCGCGATGGATTTTTCCACGCGGACATGCACCCCGGGAATATCCTGGTGTCTGTCGCGCCGGAAACCTTCGGCCGCTATATTGCGCTCGACTTCGGCATCGTCGGCACCCTGAACGACTTCGACAAGGATTACCTGTCGCAGAACTTCCTGGCCTTTTTCCGGCGCGACTACAAGCGCGTGGCCGAAGCCCACATCGAATCGGGCTGGGCCCCGCGCGAAACCCGGGTCGACGAGCTCGAATCGGCCGTGCGCGCCTGCTGCGAACCGATCTTCGACCGTCCGCTCAAGGATATTTCCTTCGGCCAGATCCTGCTGCGCCTGTTCCAGACTTCGCGCCGTTTCAATGTCGAAGTCCAGCCGCAACTGGTGCTGTTGCAAAAGACCCTGCTCAACATCGAAGGCCTGGGGCGCCAGCTCGACCCCGACCTGGACCTGTGGAAAACCGCCAAGCCCTACCTGGAGCGCTGGATGGGCGAACAGGTCGGCGTGCGCGGCATGTTCGAACGCCTCAAGGCCGAAGCGCCGCGCTACACCCACATCATTCCGCAACTGCCGCGCCTGGTACACAGGGCGCTGCTGCAAGCGTCCGAGCCGGCCACCATCAACCATGACTTGCTCAAGATCCTGGTGATCGAGCAGCGGCGCACCAACCGCCTGATCTCGCTGGCGCTCGCTTGCGGCGCGCTGGCCGTGAGCGCCGCGGTGGTGCTGCTGGCTTACGGGCGCTGGTCGCACCTGTTCTGAGCATGGCCGACTTCGCCAGCCGCGACCCGCAATCGCCCGCCTTCTGGGATGAGCGCTTCGCGCGCGGTTTCACGCCCTGGGACCGGGGCGGCGTGCCGGCGGCGCTGCGCGATTTCGTCAGCCGCAGCGGGCGCCCGCTGCGCACCCTGATTCCCGGCTGCGGCGCGGCCTACGAACTGGCCTACCTGTCCGACGCCGGGTGGGATGCCACCGCCATCGATTTTTCGCCGGCCGCCGTGGCCGCTGCCCGCGCGGCGGTGGGGCCATGGAGCGAGCGGGTGCGCGAGGCTGATTTTTTTGCGTTTGCGCCTACGCTGCCGGTCGAATTGATGTACGAGCGCGCTTTCCTGTGCGCCTTGCCGCGCGCCATGTGGCCGCAAGTGGCGGCGCGCTGGGCCGACCTGCTGGCGCCGGGAGCGCTGCTGGCGGGATTTTTCTTTTTTGACGATGCGCCCAAGGGGCCGCCGTTCGGGATCGCGCGGGACCAACTCGATGCTTTGCTCACGCCTGCGTTTCGCTGCGTGGAGGATGCTGCCGTGGAAGATTCGATTGCCGTGTTTGCCGGCAAGGAGCGCTGGATGGTGTGGCAGCGCAGCTGAGCCGTTCCCGCTGAGGGAACGGCCTCATGTGCGCCGCGGCGGGGCCAGGCCACCGCCGCGACATTGGCCGCAGCCGCTTACTTCGATGCTGCCGGGGTGGCTGCCGCTGGCGCTGCGCCGTGATCGTGGCCATCGCCGGCCGCTGGTGCCATCGCGCCCGGTGCCGCAGGGGCTGGCGCAGGGCCTGCCATAGGGCTGGTGTAGACGATCTTGGCGTCGGCTTTCAGCTTGTCCAGATAGGCTTTCATGTTGGTGCGCTGGACTTGCTGCTTGAGCTGGTCCTTGAGCTGCTCGAACGGCGGCGGCGTGATCGGACGCGAATCTTCCAGCATGATCACGTGGTAGCCGAACTGCGACTTGACCGGCTCGTCGGTGAACTTGCCTTTTTCCAGCTTGGCCACGGCCGCGCCGAACTCGGGCACCATGCTGGCCGGATTGAACCAGCCCAGGTCGCCGCCGTTGACTTTCGAGCCGGGATCGTTCGATTTTTCCTTCGCCAGGCTGGCGAAGGCTTTCGGATCCTTTTTCAGCTTGGCGATGATGCTTTTCGCTTCGGCTTCATCCTTGACCAGGATGTGGCGCGCCTTGAATTCGGTGCCGCCGGCCGTGCCGACCATCTTGTCGTATTCAGCCTTGACCATGACGTCGGTCACCGGATTGGCTTTGATGTACTCCTGGATGTAGGCATTGGCCGTCATCGATTGCTTGATCAGGTCCATCTGGCGCTTGACGTCGTCGCTCTTGTCCAGGCCCTTCTTGACGCCTTCATTGGCCACCAGGGTTTGCATCGCCAGGTTGTCGATGATGGCCTTGCGCAGCTCCGGGCTGTCCGGCTGGCCCTGGGCGGTACGCTCCTTGACCATCATGTCGACCGTGGCGGTCGAAATCGGGGTGCCGTTGACGGTTGCTGCCACGCCATCCTTGGCGACAGGAGTCGAGGCGGACGCCGGTGTCGCTGCCTTGGCAGCGTCTTTTGGGCCGCAGGCGGCCAGTGCCAGCGCCGAGGCGGCGCTGATGAACAGAACACGAGACTTTATCAACATCGTTCAATTTCCTTTTTCAAGTTAGCCCGGCGCATGCCGCGCAGCAGGCACGCATCTTACCATCCTCGCGGCTGGTCATTTATGCTTGTGCCTTTGAAAAAAGCTTATAATTCAGGGTTTTGACGATTTTTGCGGAGTATTCAATGCCGATTTACGCCTACCGCTGCGATGAATGCGGTTTTGCCAAGGATGTATTGCAGAAGATCTCCGACCCGGTGTTGACGGTCTGCGTGTCCTGCGGCAAGCCTTCTTTCAAGAAGCAATTAACCGCCGCTGGTTTCCAGCTCAAGGGAACCGGCTGGTATGCCACCGATTTCCGCGGCGGCACCGCCCCATCCACGGGTACCGCCAAGGGTCCGGCCGAGGGTGGCACAGCCGCGGCCCCGGCCGCCGCCGCGACGCCTGCCGCCGACGCTTCCGCGCCGGCGGCGCCAGCCAAGCCGGCGTCCACGCCTGGCAGCGGCACGCCCTGAGCCAAGGGACGCCGCGGCGTCCCGCCAATCACCGAGAGCCGAATGCGTAAATATTTCATCACCGGATTGCTGGTCCTGGTCCCGCTGGCCATCACCCTGTGGGTCCTGAACCTGGTCATCAGCACCATGGACCAGTCCTTGCTGCTGGTGCCGGTCAACTGGCGTCCGGCGGCCCTGTTCGGACGCGACATTCCGGGCCTGGGCACGATCCTGACCATCGCCATCGTGTTCCTGACCGGCTTGCTGGCCAACAACCTGGTCGGCAACTACCTGGTGCGCCTGTGGGAACGCCTGCTGCACCGCATTCCCGTGGTCAGTTCGCTCTACGGCAGCGTCAAGCAAGTGTCGGACACCTTGTTTTCCTCGTCCGGCAACGCCTTCCGCAAGGCCGTGCTGCTGCCGTATCCGCACGCGGACAGCTGGACCATCGGTTTCCTGACCGGGGTGCCGGGCGGCGACGTCAAGAACCACCTGGTGGGCGACTACGTCAGCGTGTACGTGCCGACCACGCCGAACCCGACCTCGGGCTTTTTCCTGATGCTCGAACGCAGCAAGGTCATCGAACTCGACATGAGTGTCGACGCGGCCCTCAAATACATCGTCTCGATGGGCGTGGTCGCCCCCGAGCATTTGCCAACCAAAGAGAGTGCGGCGCTTGTTTCCGCGCCCGTTGAATAACCAACCTAGACTGAAAACAATATGTCCTCCATGCGTACAAACTACTGCGGCCTTGTCACTGAAGAATTGCTGGGCCAAACCGTCAGCCTGTGCGGCTGGGTACACCGCCGCCGCGACCACGGCTCGCTGATTTTCATCGACCTGCGCGACCGCGAAGGCCTGGTGCAGGTGGTCTGCAATCCGGAGCAGGCGGAGATGTTCAAGGTCGCCGAAGCGGTGCGTAACGAATACTGCCTGCGCGTGACCGGTGTGGTCACCGCGCGTATCGGCAACACGGTCAACAACAACCTCAAGTCGGGCAAGATCGAGATCGTCGCCAGCGCCGTCGAAGTGCTCAACGCCTCGGTGCCGGTGCCGTTCCAGCTGGACGACGACAACCTGTCGGAAACGACCCGCCTGACGCACCGCGTGCTCGACCTGCGCCGTCCGCAAATGCAGAACAACCTGCGCCTGCGCTACAAGGTGACGATGGAAGTGCGCAAGTACCTCGACAACCTCGGCTTCATCGATATCGAAACGCCGATGCTGACCAAGTCGACCCCGGAAGGCGCGCGCGACTACCTGGTGCCGTCGCGTGTCAACGCCGGCAGTTTCTTCGCGCTGCCGCAGTCGCCGCAGCTGTTCAAGCAGCTGCTGATGGTCGCCAACTTCGACCGTTACTACCAGATCACCAAGTGCTTCCGCGACGAAGACTTGCGCGCCGACCGCCAGCCTGAATTCACCCAGATCGATTGCGAAACCTCGTTCCTGACCGAACAGGAAATCCGCGATCTGTTCGAAGACATGATCCGCATCGTCTTCAAGAACACGCTCGACATCGACCTGCCTAACCCGTTCCCGGTGATGGATTTTGCCACTGCGATGGGCATGTACGGTTCTGACAAGCCGGACATGCGCGTCAAGCTGGAGTTCACCGACCTGACCGATGACGTCAAGGATGTCGAATTCAAGGTCTTCGCCGCCCCCGCCAATATGGTCGGCGGACGCATCGTGGGCCTGCGCGTGCCGCAGGGCGCCAGCATGCCGCGTTCCGAAATTGACGCTTACGACCAGTTCGTGCGCATCTACGGCGCCAAGGGCCTCGCTTACATCAAGGTCAACGAAAAAGCCAAGGGCCGTGAAGGCCTGCAGTCGCCGATCGTCAAATCACTGCACGATACCGCGCTGGCCGCCATTCTCGAAAAAACCGGCGCGCAAGACGGCGACCTGATTTTCTTCGGTGCCGACAAGGCCAAAGTCGTCAACGACGCCATCGGCGCACTGCGCGTGAAGATCGGCCATTCGGACTTCGGCAAGAAGGCCGGCCTGTTCGACGACGCTTGGCGCCCGCTGTGGGTGGTCGACTTCCCGATGTTCGACTACGACGAAGAGTCGGACCGCTGGACCGCGACCCACCATCCGTTCACGGCCCCGAAAGACGGCCATGAAGACATGTTGGAGACCAACCCTGGCGCGTGTATCGCCAAGGCTTACGACATGGTCTTGAACGGCTGGGAACTGGGTGGCGGTTCGATCCGTATCCACCGCGAAGAAGTGCAGAGCAAGGTGTTCCGCGCACTGAAGATCGATGCCGAAGAAGCGCAGCTGAAATTCGGCTTCCTGCTCGACGCGCTGCAATACGGCGCGCCGCCGCATGGTGGCCTGGCCTTCGGCCTGGACCGCATCGTGACGATGATGACCGGCTCGGACTCGATCCGCGACGTGATCGCCTTCCCGAAAACCCAGCGTGCCCAGTGCCTGCTGACCAATGCACCGTCCGAAGTCGACGAGAAGCAGTTGCGCGAACTGCACATCCGCTTGCGCAACGCCGAACCGAAGATCGTTTAAACTGAAAAGCACGGTTCGCCGTGCTTTTTTTTCGTCCGCGGCCCTGGCCACGATCTTGATCAATGATTCATGCCCGCTAAAATTCCGGAATCCGTCCTCGTCGTCATCCACACGCCCGCGCTGGAGGTGCTGCTCATCGAGCGCGCCGACAAGCCGGGATTCTGGCAGTCGGTCACCGGCTCGCTCGACACGCTTGACGAACCCTTGCTCGACACCGCCGCGCGTGAACTGTTCGAGGAAACCGGCATCGTGGCCGATGGCGTCCGCATCGCGCTGCGCGACTGGCAGCTGTCGAATATCTATGAGATTTACCCGGTCTGGCGCCACCGCTACGCGCCGGGGGTGACCCACAACACCGAACATGTGTTCAGCGTGTGCGTGCCGCGCGACACGCCCATCGTCTTGAGCGCGCGCGAGCACTTGCGGCACGTCTGGCTGCCGCACGTGGAGGCGGCCGACCGCTGCTTTTCTTCATCGAACGCGGAAGCGATCTTGCAGCTTCCGCGCAGATTGGGCTGAGCGGCACCAGGGTGCCGCCCGCCTGCTACATCATCGCCGGGGTCTCGCCGATCAGTATGACGTCCGGCTGGTGGGCTCCCGCATCCAGCCATGCCGCGCTGACCGGTGCCGCGGTGGTGTCGATGAGCAGCTCGGCTTGAATTTTCTTCAGATCCCACGTGACGCCATCGGCAAAGCGGATCTGCTGCAGCGGATTGAACTGGGTCGGCGACTCTTGCGAAATGAAGCCGTTGACGGTGATCTGGTCGCTCGCGCCCGCGATCTTGATCAGCAGGGAGCTACCAACTGCGCTGAGCTGCAGATCGCTGCCCGCGATGCCGGCTTTGAACTGCAGCGTATCAACCGTCCCAGGGAGCTTGTCGGCTTCGACGGCCGTGATCGTGTCCTGACCGTCGCCCTTTCCGAATACATAGGTATCATTGCCCGAACCGCCAATAAGCACATCCGTTCCCGTGCCACCATCGAGCGTATCGTTGCCGGCCGCGCCATCGAGCGTGTCGTTGCCACCGCGGCCGGTAATGTTGTTGTCGGCGTTGCTGCCCCCTATCGTCTCCGCAATCTCCGTTCCCTTGAACAACTTGGCTTCAATCGCCGGAAGGTCCCAGCTGGTGCCGTCGGCGAAGGTGATGCGTTGCAAGGTATTGGCGGGATTGGCTGTCGTACCATCTTCCAGAAAGGTGGAAACATGAATTTGCCCATCCGCGTTGAGGAATCTGATTAGCAGGGTGGTTTTCGAACTCAACAGTTGAATATCGGCGGGAAGAATGCCGGCTTTGAATTGCAGCGTATTGAAGCCATTGTTCGTTTCGCTACGGATGAAATTGAGGGTATCGTTGCCATCGCCGGGCCCGTATACATAGGTATCGTCGCCGTAACCGCCAAAGATATAATCTGCGTCGGCGCCACCCTCCAGTGTGTCGTTGCCGTCCCAGCCGTTGAGCGAATCAGCCCCCCCTTGGCCGTAGAGATGGTCATTGCCACCAGTGCCGTCGAGTGTATCGTTCCCGCTCGTTCCTGCGTAGAGTTTGGCATTAATGTCCGTCAGGTTCCAGCTGCTGCCGTCGGCAAAGAGGAAGCGCTGCAGCTGGCTGGTCTGGGCATTGGCGATATGTTGGGGCGCGAGACCGCTTATCCTCATCTGGTCGCTACTTCCATTGATGTTGACGACGAGTGTTCCGCCGTCGGCCGTGAGGATCAGATCGCCCGGCAGCACCCCGGCCTTGAAGGCGAGCGTGTCGAACGTTCCCGCTTGCGCAGCAGGGTCGGAGGAAATGACGTCCTGCCCATCGCCTTTGCCGAACAAATAGGTGTCGCTGCCCGCACCACCATTGAGCGTGTCGTTACCGGTACCGCCGTCGAGGGTGTCGTTGCCGGCGTCGCCGCTGAGCCAGTCGTCGCCGCTGCCGCCGTTAAGGAGATCGTTGCCCGCTTTTCCGCTGAGCGTGTCGTTACCGGCCAGGCCGCTGATTTTGTCGTCCAGGTAGGTGCCGCTGCGTGTATCGGCACCAGCGGTGCCGGCGTACAGGGCGGCGGTGATGGCGGCCAGATTCCAGGTGGTGCCGTCGGCAAAGGCGATCTGCTGGAGCGGATTGGCGGTGTTGGTGGTGCTGTCGCCGTACAGGAAACCGTCAACCCGGAACTGGTCGGTGGTGCCGTTGATGTTGATGAGCAAGGAGGTGCCGGTCATGTCGAAGCCGAGGTCGGCGGGCAGCACGCCGGTCTTGAAACGCAGCGTATTGATTTCGCCGACCGGGCGCACCCCCGTGCCAAAGACGATATCGCGGCCGTCGCCGCGCCCGAACAGGTAGGTATCGCTGCCCAGGCCGCCATCCATGAAGTCGTTGCCCGTGCCGCCATCGAGGGTGTCGTTGCCGCCCATGCCGTTCAGTTTGTCGGCGCCGGCCTGACCTTGCAGGAGATCATCCGTGTCGCCGCCCGTGAGGGTGTCATTGCCCGCAGTGCCCACGTAGGCGCTGGCGATAGCGGAAGGAATTAGATCGAAGGTATTTTTTTGCATTGAAATTTTTGGTGTAAAGGGTTGAGTTTGTTGCAACGGCGGCGCCACAACGGTGTTGCTGATCATGTCTGGATAAGCGTTTTAGCGATGGAATGTTGCTTAATGGATAGTACCACTAAGGAAACATATCGCCTAAAAAATCTTTATCTTTGCGCAATTTAGCCGCGTCGAGCGGGCGAGCGGGCGACTGGGCTTACCAAGATGGTCGTGCTGTCGGCGAAGATGATCTGTGGAATCGGATTGGCGCTGTTGGTAGTGTTAATTTCCTACGCGAAACCTTCGGCCCGGAACTGGTCGGAGGTGCCGATGATGTTGATGAACATGGTAGTGATGCTCATGTCGAAGGCCAGGTCCGATGGTAATACGCCAGGCTTGAGATGCAGGGTGTTGACCTCGGCAAGTGGACGCACATCCGTCATGGCACATGTCACGGCCGTCGCCACGACCGGACAGGTAGACATTGTTACCGCCTCCGCCGTGGGAATCGTTGCCGGCAAGGCCATTCAATACGTCATCGGTGGCATTACCGCTGAGCGTGTCTCCGCCGGTGCCGTGCGGCAGGTCGGCGGGCTGTGTTTGCCGATAATTTCAGAATGGCGGTCGCAAGGGGCGGCCCGCGAAGGGCAGCATGATGTTTAATGACTCTTACTATCATGCTTGCGTTGTGCAATTAGGGAAATAATATCATTTCAGTAATAATCTAAGACTTTAAATTTGAGAAAAATAGATACGTGCGACCATTCGTGCACCGCACTCCCGCAAGCGCGACCATTTGCATAAGCAAGTACGAAATCATTCGTTTCGCGGCAGTCCAGTGTGCGCTAGGCTCGGCGTATGAAAAACGATATCCCCGAAGCGACCGGCGCGCGGGCGCCGCATTGGAACCTGGGTCCCGTGATCGAGCAATTGCGCCTCTCGCGCGAAGCCACGCATAACATCCGCCACCACGGGCGTGTGCGCGAGCTGCCTTCGCGAGAAGCGCTTACCGTGATCGTGAACGGCCTGTCGGCGGCGCTGTTTCCGACGCATTACGGGCGCCCCAACCTGACCGACGAAAGCATCGATTATTTTGTCGGCGACACCCTCACCACCACCCTGAACCGGCTGGTCGAACAAGTGCGCCGCGGTCTGCTGTTTTCGGCCCAGCCGGACGACGCCGGCGAGGAAGAACTGGCGCACAAAGCGGCCGCGATCACGCGCGACTTCGCCGCCGCCCTGCCGGGCATCCGCGCGTTGCTGGTCTCCGACGTGCAGGCCGCGCTGGCGGGCGACCCGGCCGCTACCTCGGTGGCCGAGATCATGCTGTGCTACCCCGGCACCATCGCCATCCTGTATTACCGCTTCGCGCACTGCCTGCACCAGCTGGGCGTGCCGTTCCTGGCGCGTTTGGTGTCGGACATCGGCCACTCGCTGACCGGGATCGATATTCATCCGGGCGCGCGCATCGGCGCCAGCTTCTTCATCGACCACGGCACCGGCGTGGTCATTGGCGAGACGGCCATCATCGGCCAGCGCGTGCGCCTGTACCAGGCCGTGACCCTGGGCGCCAAGCGCTTTCCGGCCGACGAAAACGGGACCCTGATCAAGGGCGTGGCGCGCCATCCGATCGTCGAGGACGACGTGGTGATCTATGCGGGAGCGACCATCCTGGGCCGGATCACCATCGGCGCCGGCTCGACCATCGGCGGCAATGTGTGGCTGACCGACAGCGTGGCGCCGGGCAGCACCGTGTCGCAGGCGCAGATGCGCAGCGACTAGAGCGGGTGCGCGGCCGGTCACGCCGCCGGCTGCCGCGGCGGATCGATACGGACCTGGCGGCCGTGGTGGCTGGCCGCCAGGCGCGAACCCTTGCCGGTCAGTTGATGGCGCAGGGTGCCGCCGGCGCCGGCGCTGTCGTGGCGGTAGCGGCCGCGCCGCTGCAGCTCCGGCACGATCAGTTCGACCACGTCGCGCATGGTGTCGTGGGCAATGGCAAAGGCCAGGTTGAAGCCGTCGACGCCGGTCTGTTCCATCCAGCTCTCGAGCTGGTCGGCTACCTCGGACGGCGAGCCGACCAGGATCGGGCCGCGACCTCCCAGGCCGATGAAGCGGGCCGCTTCGCGCACCGTCCACGTGCGCGACGGATCGGCCGCGCTGAGCGAGGCCAGGGCGGAGCGGCCGGCGTCGGTTTCGATATAGTCGATCGTCGTGTCGAGCGGAATGCGGCTGAAGTCGACACCAGTCCAGCCGGAAAGCAGGGCCAGGGCGGCGTCGATGTCGACATGGCGCTGGTAGTCCTCGTATTTGGCGTGCGCTTCTTCCGACGTTGGCGCGGTGATGATCAGCGCCTGCGCATAGACCAGCAGGGCGTCGCCATCGCGCCTGGCGGCGCGCACGGCGGCGCGCGTATCGTCCACGTAGCGCTTGACCACGTGGACGCTCGGGCCGCTGACAAAGGTCGCTTCCGCATGGCGTGCCGCGAATGCCACGCCGCGCGGCGAGGCGCCGGCCTGGTACAGGAAGGGCGTGCGCTGCGGCGACGGTTCGCACAGGTGGATGCCGGGCACCTTGTAGTGGCGGCCTTCATGGTTGATCGGATGGACCTTGGCCGGATCGGCATACACGCCGCGCGCCTTGTCGCGCACCACGGCGTCGTCTTCCCAGCTTTTCTCCCACAGCTTGTAGACGACGTCGAGGTATTCGTCGGCCAGGTCGTAGCGCTCGTCGTGGGCGAGCTGCTTTTGCAGGCCCAGGTTGCGTGCCGCGCTGTCGAGGTACCCGGTGACGATGTTCCAGCCGATGCGCCCTTTGGTCAGGTGATCGAGGGTGGACATGCGCCGCGCGAACGTGTACGGATGTTCGTATGTCAGCGCGGCGGTGACGCCGATGCCAAGGTGGCGCGTGGCGCCCGCGATCAGCGGCACCAGTGCCAGCGGATCGTTCAGCGGCGCCTGCACCGCGTGGCGCAGCGCGGCGTCATGACTGCCCTGGTACACGTCGTACACGCCCAGCACATCGGCCAGGAAAATGGCGTCGAAGCGGCCCGCTTCGAGCAGTTGCGCCAGTTCGATCCAGTAGTCGGCGTCAAGGTAGCGGTGGCTGTTGTCGCGCGGGTGGGTCCACAGTCCGGGTGACTGGTGGCCCACGGTGTTCATCTGGAACGCGTTGAAACGTATGGGTTTGGCCATGACGCTATTTGGCCGCGGCTTGCAGGGCCAGTTGATAGTCGGTCTTGGCATAGCCGGCGAAATGCTTGTTGGTCACCGCCAGGAACTCGGGCGAGCGGTAAGCCGCCGCGATATCTTTCGCAAACTGCTTCTGCTTGTCGGCGGTGCGCACCGCCACCAGGTTGATGTAGTTGGGTGAGATCTTTTCGGTGATCAGCGCTTCGGTCAGTTTCAGGCCAGACGCCAGCGCGTAGTTCCCGTTGACGAAGGAGTAGTCGGTATCCTGCAGCGAGCGCGGAAGCTGGGCAGCTTCCAGCGGCACCAGTTTGATTTTCTTCTGGTAGCTGGCGATGTCCTTCTCGGACGCGCGCACCGGATCGAACTTCTCGCGCAGCTTGATCCAGCCCAGTTGATCGAGCAGCACCAGCGCGCGCGCCTGGTTGGTGGGATCGTTCGGCAGCGCCACGGTGCTGCCATCCTGCACTTCGCTCAGCGCCTTGTGCTTCTTGCTGTAGATGGCAATTGGCGCGGTCGGAATCGTCACCAGGTCGGTCAGCGCCAGTTTGTGCTCGGTCGCGAATTTGTTCAGGTAGACGATGTGCTGGAACACGTTGGCGTCGAGCGAACCTTCGGCCAGCGCGAAGTTGGGCTGGATATAGTCGTTGAATTCGATGATCTTGACCTTGTAGCCCTGCTTTTCCAGAATCGGCTTGATCCCCAGCTTGATCTGGTCGGCGTACGGCCCGGCGCTGGTGCCTATGACGATTTCTTTCGTGTCTTTGGCGGCACTTGCGACAGAGGCGATGGCCAGGCCGGTGATGGCGGCAAGAATAGTGCGGCGTGCGATGAACATAAGGTCCTTTGAATGAAGTGAATGAGCGATTAGCGCTGGTCGATGCGGCGCGCGATGCGGGTGCCGGTGAACTGGATGGTCTGCACCAGCACCACCAGGATGGCGACGGTGATGAGCATGATGTCGGTCTGGAAGCGGTAGTAGCCGTAGCGGATGGCCAGGTCGCCGATGCCGCCGCCGCCCACCACGCCGGCCACCGCCGAATACGACAGGAAGCTGATCGACAGTACCGTCAACGCCAGTACCAGGCCGGAGCGGGCTTCCACCAGCAGCACGCGGGTGACGATCTGGAACTCGGAGGCGCCCATGGCGTGGGCCGCTTCGATCACGCCGCGCGGCACGTCGCGCAGGTTTTGTTCCACCAGCCGCGCAAAGTAGGGAATGGCCGCGAACGAGAGCGGCACGGCGGCCGCCAGCGGCCCGATCGAGGTGCCGGCGATCAGGCGCGTGAACGGCACCAGCGCCACCAGCAAAATGATGAAGGGGAAGGAGCGCACGGTGTTGACGATCCAGCCCAGCACCAGCGCGAGCGAACGGTTTTGCAGCGACTGGCCGTCGGCCACCAGGAACAGCACGATGCCGAGCGGGCCGCCCAGCACCACGGCGGCAGTCAGGCCGATCGCCAGCATGGTCATGGTCTGGCCGAGCGCTACCCACAGTTCGGGCAGCAAGGTGATGATATTTTCAAACATGTTCAACGCCCTTCCATGCGGTGGCGGCGAAACCTTCGCTGCCGTAGTAAGCCAGTTCGCGTCCCAGTGCGGTGATGCGCGCGCTGCTGGTATCGGCCAGCGCGAACTGTTCGGCCAGGGCGCCGTCTTCGACGACCGCGACCCGGTTGCAGATGGCGCCCAGCACCGACAGCTCGTGGCTGACGATAACGATGGTCACGCCCAGGCGCAGGTTGATGTCGCGCAGGGTGTCGAGCAGGGAGCGCGTGGTTTCGGCGTCCAGCGCGGACGTGGGTTCGTCGCACAGCAGCACGTCGGGCCGGCTGGCCAGCGCGCGGGCGATGGCTGCGCGCTGTTTCTGGCCGCCGGACAGTTGGGCCGGATAGTTCTCGGCCTTGTCGGCCAGGCCCACCAGTTCCAGGCATTCGAGCACGCGGGCGGCCAGGCGCGGCGCGTTCAGGTTGCCGTGGATGCGCAGCGGGAAGGCGGCGTTCTCGTACACGGTGGCGTTTTGCAGCAGGTTGAATTGCTGGAAAATCATGCCGATGTTCTGGCGCGCGTCGCGCAGTTCGCGCTTGCCCAGGGAGGTCAGTTCGCGGCCGGCCACGGTGATGGTGCCGCGATCCGGGCGTTCGAGCAGGTTAATCAGGCGCAGCAGGGTCGATTTACCGGCGCCGCTTTTTCCGATCAGGCCAAACACATCGCCCTTGTCGACGGTGAGGCTGACGTTCTTGACGGCGTCGAACTGGCCGCCGCGCGGCAGGGCGAAGGATTTACTGGCGTCGTCGATGCGGATCAGCGGTTCGCTATGGGTGGTGTGAGTGCTCATGGTGTCAGGAATAGGCGGTCGGTTCGGGGACGCTGCCGTCGAGGACGTAGCGTCCGAGGTCGCGCAGCTTGTAGTCGATCGGGTCATGCAGGGTGTGCACGCGCACGTTGCGCCAGAAGCGGTCGTAGCCGAATTTGGCCGAGGTGGCGCGCGCACCGGTCAGCTCGAACATCTGGCTGCTGATTTCAATGCCGGCGCGGTGCGACAGGGCTTTGGCCTCGGCCACTGACACCGCCACTTCGCCGCGTTCGCGCGCCGTGAGCAAGGCGCCCTTGTTGAAGGCGTAATCAAGTTCGTAGGCCGCGTGGTCGGCCAGCACCTGGGCAGGGCGCAGCAGCAGCCACAGTTCGCCGTAGCGGTGCTGGATGAATGGGTCGTCGGTGGCGGCGTCCACGCCGGATGCGAACCAGGGGCGCGATTGCTCGCGCGTGTAGGCGCGGGCGGCGTCGAATGCGCCTTCCGCGATGCCCAGATACAGATTGGCCATGATCAGCTGTGCCACCTGCGAGCGCAGGGTAGCCTGCGCGGCAGGCGTTTGGCCGGGCGCCTGCAGCACGTATTGCGCCGGCAGGTGCACCTGATCGAAGTGGACGTTGCCGCTGTCGGTCTGCTTCTGGCCGAAGGCATCCCAGTCGGCCTGCACCCGCACGCCTGGCTGCGCGGTCGGCACCACGCCGATCAGTGCTTCGCCGGCGGCGGCGTCCCAGGCCGATACGGTCAGCCAGTCGGAGCCCACCGAGCCCGATGAAAAGCTTTTGACGCCATTGAGGGTGAAGCCGTCGGCGCCGGGCTGCGCGGTAGTGCGCTGGTCGAGGGGATTCAAGGCGTTGCCCCAGAACAGACCTTGTTCGACAGTGGCGGTGAGCAGGTGGCGCTGCTGCTGCGCGCTGCCGTACAGGCGAATGCCGGCCAGTTGCAGGTGATGGAAGCCGAACACGTGGGCCAGCGCGCTGTCGGCGCGCGCCAGGATGCGGATCGCCTCGTACACCACAGGCCAGGAGGCACCCTGGCCGCCGAATTCGGTGGGAATCGACAAGGTCAGCAAGCCCGATGCGCGGATCCATTCGCGCTCCTCGGCCGCGTGGCCGCCGTCGCGGTCGCGCTGCACCGCAGTGAGGGCGAGGCGCTCGGCGAGGGCGCTGGCAGCGCCCAGCGGATCGGCGGCGGGAATATCGGGAACGGGGCGGAGCAGGGTGGCTGACATGATGGAACAAGCCTTGAAGGACAGTCGAGGGGGCCAGTATTGCACCGCCCATGGCGCGCCGTGAACGAAGATATCCGCCCTTCCTTATGCGAAAACCGATGGAACGAAAAGCGCATATCGAAGCGCAAAAGCATTCGTTCCGATTTGTTTGTGTGCGCCGTAGCCTGTGACCATTGCCTTGTTTGACCTCACACCGGATCGGAAAAATCATGAGCGTACTTTTGCTGGGCGGGAGCCCGTCGGTATCGTCGAGCGGCGCGAGGCTGTTGCAGCATGTGGGCGACAAACTCGCCCTGCACGGCCACCGCTGCCATACCCTGCAGGTGCGCGACCTGCCGGCGCAGGCGCTGCTGCACGCGAATTTCGACGACCCGGCCATCGTGCGGGCCACGGCGCTGCTGCTCGATGCCGACGCCATCGTCATCGCCACGCCGGTGTACAAGGCGTCGTACACGGGCATCCTGAAAGCCTTCCTCGACCTGCTGCCGCAAGATGGCCTGGACGGCAAGCTGGTGCTGCCGCTGGCCACCGGCGGCAGCCAGTCGCACATGCTGGTGCTCGATTACGCGCTGCGGCCGGTGCTGGCGTCGCTCTCGGCGCGCTTCATCCTGCCCGGGATTTACGCCACGTCCGACCAGCTGCGCTGGAACGCCGCCACCGGCCTCACGCTCGATCCTCCGATTGCGGCGCGCATGGCGCGCGGCGTCGAGCAGCTCTCGTCGGAGTTGTTCGCACTGCCGCAGCGCCACCTGCAGCCGCGCCACGCCCGGCATTCCCTCGCCGCCTGACTCTTTCAACACACCGCACCATGCAGAAAGACCCCACCATGACTTCGCATCTGGACAAACGCAGCGCGCGCCGCCGCACCCTGGGAATGATGTTCGCCGCCGCCGTTGCTGGCGCCTTGCCCGGCGCGGCCAGGGCGCAGGGTGCAAAGGAAGTGCGCATCGGCTATCAGAAATACGGCACCTTGACGCTCCTCAAAGGGCGCGGCGCCCTGGAAAAGCGGCTGGCTGCCAAGGGGGTGACGGTCAAGTGGACCGAATTTCCGGCCGGCCCGGTGCTGCTGGAAGGGCTCAATGTCGGCAGCATCGACTTCGGCACGGTGGGCGAGGCGCCGCCGATCTTCGCGCAGGCCGCCGGGGCCAATCTGGTCTACGTGGGTAATGAGCCGCCGTCCCCAAGCTCGGAAGCGATTGTCGTGCCCAAGGGTTCGGCGATCCGCACGGTGGCCGATTTGAAAGGCAAGAAGATCGCCCTGAACAAAGGCTCGAACGTGCATTACCTGCTGGTGCGGGCGCTGGAAAAGGCCGGCATCGAATACAAGGATGTGCAGACCGTGTTCCTGCCGCCGGCCGATGCGCGCGCCTCGTTCGAACGCGGCGCCGTCGATGCGTGGGTGATCTGGGACCCGTTCCTGGCGGCCGCCGAAAAGCAGCTCGGCGCCCGCGTGCTGGCCGATGGCAAGGGGCTGGTGTCGAACCATCAGTTCTACCTGGCGGCGCGCCCGTATGCCGAAGCGCAGCCGGAGATCATCCGCATCGTCATCGATGAACTGGCCAAGGTCGACGAGTGGGGACGCCAGAACATCAAGGAGGTCACCGCCATCCTGGCCGCGCAGACGGGCCTGGAGAACAGCATCCTGGAACTGGCGGCGCAGCGCTATTCGTATGGCGTCAGGCCGGTGACGCCGGAAGTCATTCGCGAGCAGCAGAAGATCGCCGACGTCTTTACCAGCCTCAAACTGATTCCGAAGCCGATTGCCGTCAAGGATGCGCAGCTGGCTTTCAAGCTGTAGCACGAGATTAAATACACAGGAGTTTTGTCATGTCCTTGAATGTGTTCTGGTTTATCCCCACCCATGGCGATAGCCGCTATCTTGGTACCAGCAAGGGTGCGCGCAGTGTCGATGCCGACTATCTGCGCCAGGTTGCCGTTGCAGCCGATACCCTCGGCTACGACGGCGTCCTTCTGCCAACCGGGCGTTCCTGCGAGGACGCCTGGGTGGTGGCCTCGTCGCTGATGGCCGTCACGCAGAAGCTCAAGTTCCTGGTGGCGATCCGTCCCGGCCTGTCGACGCCGGGCCTGGCGGTGCGCATGGCGTCGACCTTCGACCGCTTGTCGAACGGGCGCCTGCTGATCAATGTGGTGACGGGCGGAGACCAGGGCGAACTGGAAGCGGACGGCCTGTTCGCCGACCACGGCAAGCGCTACGAAATTTCGGATGAATTTTTCCGCATCTGGCGCGCCACGATGGCGGGCGAGGGCGGTGCGGCCGGCTACGATTTCGAGGGCAAGCACTTGCAGGTCAAGGGCGCGAGGACCTTGTACCCGCCGGTGCAAAAACCGTATCCGCCGCTGTACTTTGGCGGCTCGTCCGAGTCCGCGCACGAACTGGCGGCCGAGCAGATGGATGTGTACCTGACCTGGGGCGAGCCGCCGGCCGCGGTGGCCGAAAAACTGGCCGATATCCGCGCGCGCGCCGCCAAACATGGACGCACTTTGCGCTTCGGGATTCGCCTGCACGTGATCGTGCGCGAAACAAACGAGGCGGCGTGGCGCGCGGCCGACGAATTAATCAGCCATCTCGATGACGATATCATCGCCAAGGCGCAGGCAGCCTTCGCCAGGATGGATTCGGTGGGCCAGCGCCGCATGGCGGCCCTGCACGGCGGCCGGCGCGACCAGCTGGAAGTGTCGCCCAATCTGTGGGCCGGCGTGGGCCTGGTGCGCGGCGGTGCCGGCACCGCGCTGGTGGGCGACGCCGAAACGGTGGCCGCGCGCATGCGCGAATATGCGGACCTGGGCATCGAGACCTTCATCCTGTCCGGTTATCCGCACCTGGAAGAATCGTACCGCTTCGCCGAACTGGTGTTCCCGCTGCTGGGCAAGGGCAAGCAGGCTGGCGAGCAATCGATCACCGGGCCGTTCGGCGAGATGATGGCCAGCGATATTTTGCCGAAGAAGGCGGCCTGAGATGAATACGCGCGGCGCTGCCTTGCGCGCTTCCGCCCCACTGCGGCCATCGGCACTGGCTCCGTGGGCGTTGCCGGTGACCCTGATCCTGGCGTGGCAGGTGGCGGCGCAGGCCGGCTTGCTGTCGAGCCGCATCCTGCCGGAACCGTGGGCCGTGGCCAAGGCGTTCTGGACCCTGGCCGCGTCGGGCGAGCTGTGGCATCACCTGCGCACCAGCCTGTGGCGCGCGGCCACCGGCTTTGCCATCGGCGCCGGGCTGGGCTTGCTGCTTGGATTGCTGAACGGTAGCGTCAAGCGCGCCGAAACCTTGCTCGATACCAGCCTGCAAATGATCCGCAACATCCCGGCGCTCGCGTTGATTCCGCTGGTCATTTTGTGGTTCGGCATCGATGAGACGGCCAAGCTGTTCCTGCTGGCCATCGGCGTGTTTTTCCCGGTGTATATGAATACCTTTCACGGCATCCGCTCGGCCGACCAGGGGTTGATCGAGATGGCGCGCAGCTATGGCTTGTCTGGCTGGCCGCTGTACCGCGATGTGATCTTGCCGGCGGCCCTGCCGGCGATCCTGGTGGGCGTGCGCTTTTCGCTGGGGCTGGTGTGGGTGCTGCTGATCGTGGCGGAAACCATTTCCGCCCAAGCCGGCATCGGCTACATGACCATGAATGCCCGCGAATTCCTGCAGACCGATGTCGTGCTGGTTGGAATTTTGCTGTACGCCCTGCTGGGCAAGGCCGCCGATCTGTTGTCGCGTGTGATGGAAAAGCATTTCTTGCGCTGGAATCCGGCGTACCGCTGATGGGAAACTGCATGCAAATCAATCGTATCGAGGAAAGTACCGTCGGGGCGGCCATCGCGCTGGGGCAGCATGGCGTTGCTGTGTCGCTGCGCGGCGTTGCGAAAAGCTATGCCGGACGCGAAGTGCTGGGAGGAATTGACCTGGACCTTCCGTCCGGCGAGTTCGTGGCCGTGATCGGGCGCAGCGGTTGCGGCAAGAGCACCTTGCTGCGTACCATCGCGCAACTTGAAACACTGGATGCCGGGCAGATCCGCATCGGCGACGGCTTGCGCAATCCGGACGTGCGCATCATGTTCCAGGAAGCGCGCCTGTTGCCGTGGAAGAGCGTGCTGGAGAACGTGGCGCTCGGTCTGCCGGGGTCGCGCGCGCGCGCGGCCGCCGCATTGGAGACGGTCGGCCTGGCCGGGCGGGCTGGCGACTGGCCGACCGAATTGTCCGGCGGGCAGCGTCAGCGCGTGGCACTGGCGCGCGCGCTCGTGCACGAGCCGCAACTATTGCTGCTCGACGAACCGCTGAGCGCGCTCGATGCGCTGACCCGCATCGAGATGCAGCAGCTGATCGAATCGCTATGGCTGGCGCGCGGCTTTACCGCCGTGCTGGTCACGCACGATGTGCAGGAAGCGCTGGCCCTGGCCGACCGCGTGCTGCTGGTCGAGGATGGCCGCATCTCCCTGGACCTGCACGTGGACTTGCCGCGCGCCGGCCGGCGCGGCACGGCGGCCTTTGCCGCGCTGGAGCAGAGCGTTCTTGCGCGTGTGCTGAACAAGTAAGTGCACTGCGGCATGACGGCACGTCAGGGCGCCCGCCGCGATGTCCAGGCAAATAGCGTTACTTCCGCCCGCCGACGTTTGGGGCTTGTTGGCCTTCGGTGGATTGGCGTACGCGCTTAAGCAATGAGTCCAGCGCTACCAAGTCATCTTCGTCCGGGTCCAGATCGCTTGTTTTAATGTTCCGAACGCTGCGCAGCTTCTTTGACTCGATGTGGATTTTGCCGGCGCGGACATGGGCGGGCGACCAGGAAATACTGCCGCCTTCCTGATTGACAACGACCTGCCCGCGCCAATCCGTGAAACGCGGCCCCCATTCGCCGATGCCTTGTTTGAACACCCTTGTCGTACCGCCGGCATCTCCCCAAAAAACCTGCTCCACTTTCACTTCCATGCTCTCGCAGCCGCCGCCGTTGTTAATGCAAACCCATTGGCTTGCGTCGGATTGCGGTTTGCGCGCTTCGCATGGATCCGGACATCCTTCGGCGCCATACGCCAGCAAGACGACCCGCTGCGCCTTGCCCGCCAGTAGAACGTCTTGCGCCGACGCCTGCGACACGGCCACCAGCAGGGCCAGCGCGAGTGGTCTGACATGGTTCATCGCTGCCTCCCGACATGTGAATTTGCGATAGTATTTATATTTACGAAATTTCAACACGCCCTTCGCTTCACACTAGGGCGGGTGTGGCTGGCATCAGTGCCGAGTTCATCCCGCTGAACAACACCCATGCCTGGAACTGATTGGACATCGCGTTTCCGACTGAGTTCACGCAGTCGTTCAGCATATCCGGCGCCGGCGTGCACGCTGCCCGGTCACCTGGCGCCGATCCGCTCCGGGCGGGCAGAAGTGCGCACGATAGAGTTCCTTCTGAAGAACATCCACTGATGGGGTTAGAATGTTCCCATGAAGATTCGTGTCGCTACTTATAATATCCACAAAGGCGTGTCCTCCATCCGGAGCACACCACGCGTGCTGGCCCTGAAAAAGGCTATCGCCCAATTCGACGCCGACGTCGTGTTCCTGCAGGAAGTGCAGGGCAAGCACGACCACAACTCGGCGAAGTTCGGCGATGAGAGCCGTGGCCATCGCCACTGGCCCGAGCGTGCCCAGCACGAGTATTTCGCAGGCGACTCGCATCATTCCGCCTACGGCATGAACGCGGTCTACGATCACGGGCACCACGGCAATGCATTGCTGTCGGCCTATCCCATCGGCGGCACGCACAACCATGACGTGTCCGACCATGCATACGAGCAGCGCGGCATTCTCCACTGCATCCTCGACACGCCCAAATGCCAGGTGCACTGCTACGTAGTCCACCTGGGCCTGTTCGAATCGGGACGCGGACGCCAGACGCAGGCGTTGATCGATTGCGTGAACGCATCGGCGGCGAATGGCGAGCCGGTCATCATCGCGGGCGACTTCAACGACTGGCGCAACAACCTCAGCGACAAGCTGCGCAAGGAACTGGGCGTGGTGGAAGTGTTCGACGAGCTCGGTGCGCGCTCGCGCCTGGGCGACCTGGTGCGCAGCTTTTCGGGCCGCGAAAAGCCGGTGACCCCGGCGCGCACCTTCCCCGCGGCACTGCCTTTTTTCCGCCTCGACCGCATTTATGTGCGCGGTTTCAAGGTCGACACGGCCGAGGTCTTGCATGGGACCTTATGGGCCAAATTGTCCGACCACGCCCCGATCGTGGCCAACCTCAAGCTGGCCTGAGGCTCTGCAACCAACCATGAAGCACTATGCGCTCGGTCCAATACACCGCCCATAACGATATTGCCCTGCTTGAAACCGGACTGGCATTTTTCCCTGCATTGATCGCGGCCATCGACGGCGCTCAGTACGATATTTATTTCGAAACGTATATCTTTGCGGACGACGACACCGGCCGTTCCGTGGCGGACGCCCTGTGCCGCGCGGGCCAGCGCGGGGTCAAGGTGCGCGTGGTCACCGACTGGTGGGGCACCGGACACGCACGCTCGACCGCCCTGGGCGTCGCCTTCGCGGCCGCCAACGTGCGTTTTCGCGCCTTCAACGCCTGGTTCAAGCGCGGCGTGGCACGCACCCACCGCAAGATCGTCGTGGTCGACCGCGCCGTGGCCTTCGTCGGCGGCATCAACGTCAACGACGACTGGTATTGCGATTACGACCCGGGCAAACGCCTGCCGGCGCCGCGCTGGGACTTTGCGGTGCAGGTGCGCGGCCCGCTGGTGGCCGCCATTCACCACGAAATGCAGGCGCAATGGGCGCGCGTGGGCCATCTGGGGCTGATGAAACGGATCGGCCTGTTCCGCGAAATGCGCAAGGACCAGGCGCAGGAGGGCGACAAGCCGATGCAGGCCGCCTTCGTGGTGCGCGACAGCTTGCGCAACCGCCATACGATCCAGCGCGCCTACCTGCACGCGATCGGCCACGCCAAGAAAAGCGTGCTTCTGGTCAATCCCTACTTTGCTCCCGGACACAAATTCCGCAAGGCGCTGGCGATCGCGGCCGAGCGCGGGGTCGAGGTGAAGCTGCTCATCGGCGTGGGCGAAATCAAGCTGCAGGACATGGTGGCGCGCTCGTTCTACCCGAAACTGCTCGACAGCGGGGTCGAGGTCTACGAATACCGCAAGACCCAGCTGCACGCCAAGGTGGCGGTGGTCGACGACGACTGGTCGACGGTGGGGTCGAGCAATTGCGACGGCTTGTCGCTGTTTTTGAACCAGGAAGCCAATGTGGTCGTCAAAGACCATGAATTCGCCCGCACCATGCGCGACCACATCCGGGGCGGAATTGCCGACGGCGTCATGATTTGCCGGGAAGATTTTGAACACGTGGGATGGGTACGACGCTGCGGTTACGAGGTGGCGTATTTTTTCTATAAAATGGCGATGCGGATTTTCGCTATAGGATATGCCTGATGGACAATGTACGAATAGACAAATGGTTATGGGCGGCGCGCTTTTTCAAGACGCGTTCCCTGGCGACGGATGCGGTCGATACGGGCAAGGTGCGCCTCGACGGCGAGCGCATCAAGCCGGCGCGCGCGGTCAAGCTGGACGACAAGCTGAGCATCGATAACGGCGCCGAGACGTGGGAAGTGCGCGTGTTGGGCATTTCCGACGTGCGCGGCGGGGCACCGGTGGCGCGCACCTTGTACGAGGAGACGCAAGAGAGCGTCAGCAAGCGCGAAAATGAGCTGGAAGCGCGCAAGCTGTACCGCGAGCCGGGAACCACCATCAAGGGTCGCCCGACCAAGCGCGACCGGCGTGCGATCAGCAAGGCGGGCGAGTAAGCCACTCGCCATGGTGAGCGCGCCGGTCCCGCCATCGGCGAAGCCACTTCCCGCCAAGCGCCGCTTTGGCGCGCCAGGAACCGTACAAAACACCATTATTGCTGCATTGCAGCAATAGACTCCCACCTCTAAGTTCCCGTTTGACATTTGCCTTGTAGTGGATAATAGTACGAGCGTTCGGATTTATATTCAACGGGTCGCATTTTCAACTACCAACGGGACCATCTATTAACACTTCAGTCAAATTCATGCGCAAGGGCGAGCTCACGCGGGCAGCCATTCTGGACGTCGCGCTCGACCTCGCCAGCCGCGACGGTCTCGAAGGGCTGACGATCGGTTTGCTCGCGGACAAGATGAACATGAGCAAGTCGGGGGTATTCGCGCACTTCGGTTCGCGCGAAGACTTGCAGATGGAAGTGCTCAAGCTCTACCACCACCGTTTCGAGCAGGAAGTGTTTTTCCCGAGCGTCAAGGAAGCCCGCGGCCTGTCGCGCCTGAAAGCCATGTATGCCCGCTGGATCAAGCGCGTGAGCGTCGAAATCGCGTCCGGCTGCATCTATATCAGTGGCGCCGTCGAGTACGATGACCGCCCGGGCCCGATCCGCGAAGAACTGGTGTCGATGGTGCGTGCGTGGCAGGGAGCGCTGCTAAGATGTGTGGAGCAGACCATCGAGTGCGGCGACCTCAAGGCGGATACCGACGCCAGCCAGATGGTCTACGAGATGTATGGCCTGATCCTGGCGCTGCACCACGATGCGCGTTTCCTGCGTCGGCCGGGCAGCGTCGATCGCGCGCGCAGCGGCTTCGAGCGCCTGATCATGAATTACCAGAATCCATCCAAGAATCAAGCGAATCAAGCGCAGTAAGCGAATCAAGCAATCGAGTCATCACCTTGCCGGGTCCAGCACGTCGCTGGCCTGGTCACCAACCATACGTTCGTCAGGAGAAAATCATGGGTCAATACGTCGCGCCAATTCGGGATATGCAGTTCGTGCTGCACGAGTTCCTCAATGTATCCGACGAATTGAAGCAGTTGCCGAAATTCGAAGATGTCGACGCCGACATCATCAACCAGGTGCTGGAAGAGGGTGCCAAGTTCACGCAGGACGTGCTGTTCCCGCTGAACCACTCGGGCGACCGCGAAGGCTGCCACTATGATGCGGCGACCAAGTCGGTGACCACGCCAAAAGGCTTCAAGGAAGCCTACAAGCAGTACGTCGAAGGCGGCTGGGCTGCGCTCGCGTGCGACCCGGAATACGGCGGCCAGGGCTTGCCGGTCGTGCTGAACAACTCGTTCTACGAAATGCTCAACTCCTCCAACCAGGCCTGGTCGATGTACCCTGGCCTGTCGCACGGCGCCTACGAGTGCCTGCTGGAGCACGGCACCGACGAACAGAAAAAAACCTACCTGCCGAAACTGGTCTCGGGCGAATGGACCGGCACCATGTGCCTGACCGAATCGCACTGCGGCACCGACCTGGGCATGCTGCGTTCGAAAGCGCTGCCGCAGGACGACGGTTCGTGGCTGATCACCGGCTCGAAGATCTTCATCTCGGCCGGCGAACATGACGTCGCCGAAAACATCCTGCACCTGGTGCTGGCAAGGGTGCCGGACGCACCGGAAGGCTCGAAAGGCATTTCGCTGTTCTTGGTACCGAAGTTCCTGCCGAACGCGGACGGCACCCTGGGCGAGCGCAATCCGATTTTCTGCGGCGCGATCGAAGAAAAAATGGGCATCCACGGTAACTCGACCTGCCAGATGAACCTGGACGGCGCAAAAGGCTGGATCATCGGCCAGCCGAACAAGGGCTTGAATGCCATGTTCGTGTTCATGAACGCGGCCCGCCTTGGTGTGGGCATGCAGTCGCTCGGCCTGACCGAAGTGGCGTACCAGAACGCGCTGGTGTACGCGAAAGACCGCATCCAGATGCGCAGCCTGTCGGGTGTCAAAGCTCCTGAAAAACAAGCCGACCCGATCATCGTGCACGCCGACGTGCGCCGCATGCTGCTCACCGCCAAGGCCTACGCCGAAGGCGCGCGCGCTTTCACCTCGTACGCCGCGCTGCAGATCGACCGCGAACTGCATCACCCCGACGAAGAAGTGCGCAAGGACGCCGCCGACGAAGTCGCGCTGCTCACGCCAGTGATCAAGGCCTTCATCACCGACAACGGCTGGATCGCGACCTCGGAAGCGATGCAGGTCTTCGGCGGCCACGGTTACATCTCCGAGTGGGGCATGGAGCAGTATGTGCGCGACGCGCGCATCAACCTGATTTACGAAGGCACCAACACGATCCAGTCGCTCGACCTGCTGGGCCGCAAAGTCCTGATGGACAACGGCGCCAAGCTGCGCAAGTTCGGCGAGAAGATCAAGAACTTCGTCGAAGAAAACGGCACCGACGAAGCACTGTCGGAGTTCATCACGCCGCTGGGCGACCTGGGCGACAAGGTCACCAAGCTGACCATGGAAATCGGCATGAAGGCGTTCCAGAATCCGGATGAAGTGGGCGCGGCGGCGGTTCCTTACCTGCGCGTTGTCGGTCACCTGATCTACAGCTATTTCTTCGCGCAGATGGCGAAGATCGCGCTGGCCAAGGAAGACTCGGGCGACAACTTCTACAAAGCCAAACTGGCGACCGCGCGTTTTTACTTCGCCCGTCTGCAGCCTGAAACGGCAATGCTGATCCGCCAGGCGCGTTCCGGCTCGGCCAACCTGATGGCGCTCGACGCCGACTTGTTCTAATAAGCTGAGTGCTCCCGGCGGCCAGCGGCACCCGCACCGTCGTTCCCGCGCAGGCGGGAACCCAAGTTCGCAGCGTATCGACGAACTTGGGCCTCCGCCTTCGCGGGGGCGACGGATGCAGGCGGCGCGAGGTGACGGGAACGACGAAGCAGCAAACCTGAAAATCAAAGGAAAGCCATGACCAATTTCATCGTTAAAAAAGTCGCCGTGCTCGGCGCCGGCGTGATGGGTGCGCAGATCGCTGCCCACTGCGTCAACGCCAAGGTACCGGTCGTCCTGTTCGACCTGCCGGCAAAGCCCGAGCATGTCTCGGGCGGCAACAGCAAAAATGCCATCGTCCAGCGCGCCATCGACAACCTGAAAAAACTCAGCCCTGCGCCACTCGGTAACAAGGACGACGCAGCGCTGATCGAAATCGCCAACTACGAAGACAACCTCGACCTGCTGGCCGGCTGCGACCTGATCATCGAAGCGATCGCCGAACGCATGGACTGGAAGCACGACCTGTATAAAAAAGTCGCTCCGCACATCGCGCCAAACGCGATCTTCGCCTCGAACACCTCGGGCCTGTCGATCACCACCTTGGCCGACGGCTTCGACGCCGAACTGAAAGCGCGCTTCTGCGGCGTTCACTTCTTCAATCCGCCGCGCTACATGCACCTGGTCGAAATCATCCCGACCGAGTCGACCAAGCCTGAAATCGTCGACCAGCTCGAAGGCTTCCTGACCACTACCCTGGGCAAGGGCGTCGTGCGCGCCAAGGACACCCCGAACTTCATCGCCAACCGTGTCGGTATCTTCGGCATGCTGGCGATCATCCACGAAGCCGAACAATTCGGCCTGACCGTGGACGTGGTCGACGACCTGACCGGTGCCAAGCTCGGTCGCGCCAAGTCGGGCACCTTCCGTACCGCCGACGTGGTCGGCTTGGACACGATGGGCCATGTGATCAAGACCATGCAGGACAACCTGGCCGACGATCCCTTCTTCGCCGTCTACAAAACCCCCGAAGTGCTGGCCAAGCTGGTCGCCGCGGGTGCGCTCGGCCAGAAAGCCGGCGCCGGTTTCTACAAAAAAGTCGGCAAGGAGATCCAGCGCCTCGACTTCGCCACCGGTAACTACGTCGCCGGCGGCGGCAAGGC